>NZ_CP088245.1:3066071-3671785 GCF_021117275.1 Metabacillus sp. B2-18 | reverse complement strand
ATCACCTTCTAGCCAGCTTTGCTGCTTTCTCGGTATTTGCAAAATGCTTTTTTGTAATAGTAGCTAAAAATTCAGGCCCTTTTTTCTGAATAATTTTTGCAGCGGCAACGTCAACTTGTGCGCCTGCACCTTTTGGGATCATAACACCTGCTTTTTCAGATAGCTTTTCGAATTCTTTAATAAAGGAGTATCTTGCAATAATAGATGCAGCGGCAACGGCAAGGTGAACACCCTCCGCTTTTGTTGAAAAATAAATATTTTCTTTATACACTTTTTTTCCTTGAAGATACTTAAAATACACAGCGGGCTCGGCAAATTGATCAATTAAAAGTCCATCTGGTTTTTCAGGATCAATCTTGCTTAGTAGCTTGTTTATTGCCTGATTATGTAATAAAGCTTTCATTTTACCTTGTGACATTCCCTGCTGTTGTAAGTCGTTATATTTTTCATTATGAAGGACTAGTAAATGATAAGGGATTGTTTTTATAAGGTCCTTCGCAATCTCACAAATTTGAGGATCTTTTAAGTTTTTGGAATCTTTAACACCAAGCTCCTGTAATAACGGCATTTGCTCTTTTCTAACGTATGCTGCTACTACTGTCATTGGTCCGAAAAAGTCTCCAGTTCCAACTTCATCTGAACCGATAATAGAGAGACTTGAAATATTGGAAGGTGGTTGAAAACCAGTTGGCGTTTTGCTTGTTGACGGACTCTTTTTAGCTGAAGGACTAACCGTACCCCATTTGCCTGCTTCCACTTCGGCTGAAGCTCCTTGAAAAAGAACTTTACCCGATTTGTACGCAGTTATTGTACAGCCATTGGTTTTTGCTGAAAAAACAGCACCTTGAGGAGTTTTCTCTGTTCTATTGTTTTCATAGTGTTTTTCCATTTGAGTGATCGTTGTCGAATTTACTTTAATGACTGAGTTGGCCATATGAAACATCCTTTCGTTATATACTCTTTTAGAAAAGTAATGGCTATCGATATTCTTCCCATATGATAAAGCTTCGTGTTATGATAAGAATTAGGATTTGCAGGAAATGGAGGATTTATCGTTGTCAAATCGCCCTAAGTCTAAAACAACAGTAGATATATATGGTCAACAATTTTCAATTATTGGGACTGAAAGCACAAGCCATATTCGAGCTGTTGCTGCAATGGTTGATGATAAAATGCGAGAGATTAATAGTAAAAACCCTTCTCTTGATATTAATAAATTAGCTGTTTTAACAGCAGTCAATGTTGTTCATGATTATTTAAAATTAAAAGAAGATTATGAAAAACTGGAGAAACAACTAATAGAAAAGGATTGAAGCTAAGAAATGCTAGATTTCGTATTATTTATTATTCTACTATTCGGGATACTAGTCGGCTTAAAACGCGGTTTTATCCTTCAATTTGTTCATTTGACAGGATTTATTATCGCATACATAGTAGCATACCAGTATTTTGATGATCTTGCACCCAAATTGAAATTATGGGTACCTTATCCAGCTACAAGTGATGGACCAGCTATTCTCTCGTTGTTAAGTGGAGAGGATCTTGAAGGTGCTTATTATCGTGCTGTAGCATTTGTTATTCTATTTATAGGAACGAAAATTGTGATGCAAATTATCGGGACAATGCTTGATTTTGTTGCGCTGTTGCCGATATTAAAGCAATTAAATAGGTGGGCTGGATCTATATTAGGCTTTTTGGAATCATATCTTGTTTTATTTATCTTACTTTTTATTGCAGCCTTAATTCCTATGGAACAGATACAAACTGCTTTAGATCAATCAGTTTTAGCC
Organism: Metabacillus sp. B2-18; assembly: GCF_021117275.1. Taxonomy (NCBI): domain Bacteria; kingdom Bacillati; phylum Bacillota; class Bacilli; order Caryophanales; family Bacillaceae; genus Metabacillus; species Metabacillus sp. B2-18. The sequence goes on along the minus strand of NZ_CP088245.1, from coordinate 3,669,995 downwards.
AATTTAATCGTGAATCATACTCCTTACTTCTCAGATAAAGTTAATGAGCTTTGGATTCAATATATGTCCTAAAGAGACTGACTCAAAAGGGTAATCCCTCCATCACTCAGCAATTATGAGACCAGAGGATCTTGCCCTTGGTTTGAGTCAGTCTCTTTTGATATGTTATGAAATGGGTCAAAATTGTACATTTTCTTTAATTATTTGTATCATTTTTATAGAAGTGTTAGATATAGAGGTGAAAAAATGGATATTCATAAAAAAGATGTTATTCGACTATTAGAAAATATAGCAGTACTAATGGAATTAAAAGGCGAAAACCCTTTTAAAATATCAGCATTTAGAAAAGCAGCAAATGCTTTAGAATCGGACGATCGAAGCTTGGCTCTTATTGATGACTTTACAAAGATAGCGGGGATTGGAAAAGGCACTTCTGCCGTAATTAAAGAATTTGTTGAGACAAAAAGATCAGAGGTTTTGGACCAATTGCAAAAAGAAGTACCAGAAGGGTTACTGCCATTATTAAAGCTTCCAGGGTTAGGTGGCAAAAAAATTGCCAAGCTATATAAAGAACTTCATATAGATAGTGTAGAGTCTTTAAAACAGGCTTGTGAAGAAAATAAAATCCAAGGATTAGCTGGCTTCGGAAAAAAGTCAGAAGAAAAAATACTAGCGGCTATTGAGGAAATGGGCAGTCGCCCTGAACGGTTACCATTGTCTTTCATGTTGCCAATAGCTGAAGAAATTGAAGCGTATCTTGAAGAATGTGAAGGAATTGAAAGTTACTCAAGAGCAGGAAGTCTGCGTCGTATGAGAGAAACAATTAAAGATTTGGACTTTATTATTTCTACAAATGAGCCTGGTAAGGTAAGAGATCAGCTCTTAGCTTTACCGAAGCTGTCAGACACTATTGCGAGTGGAGATACGAAGGTTTCAGTTCAATTGCAATATGAATATGAAGTGAGTGTTGATTTTCGTTTAGTTAAGCCTGCAGAATTTGCTACAACTCTCCATCATTTTACGGGCTCAAAGGATCATAATGTAAGAATGAGACAGCTTGCAAAAGAACGTGGCGAAAAAATAAGTGAATATGGTGTAGAAAATATAGAAACAAATGAAATCAAAACGTTTCAAACGGAGGAAGAGTTTTATCAGTATTTTAACCTCCCACATTTTTCACCTGAAATTCGTGAAGATGGAACAGAGGTAGATTCGTTTCATCATCAAATTAAGCTTATCTCTTTAGAAGATATAAAGGGAGATCTTCATATGCACTCAACTTGGAGTGATGGTGCATTTACGATTAGGGAAATGGTAGAGGCTTGTCGTAAGAAAGGCTACAAATATATTGCTATTACTGATCATTCTCAATATTTAAAAGTAGCAAATGGTTTAACACCTGAAAGATTAAGAGCACAAAAAAAGGAAATTGATGCTCTGAACGAAGAATATGACGATATAACAATCCTTGCTGGAGTAGAAATGGATATACTTCCTGATGCTACATTAGATTATGATGATGAGCTACTAAAGGAAATGGACATTGTTATAGCTTCTATCCACTCTAGTTTTTCACAATCACAGGATGTGATTATGAAAAGATTAAAAACAGCTCTTGAAAATCATCATGTTGATATTATTGCACATCCAACAGGAAGAATTATTGGTAAGCGTAAGGGATATGATGTGGATATTGATCTATTAATACAGCTGGCAAAAGACACGAATACCGCGCTTGAATTAAACGCAAATCCTCATCGTTTAGACTTAAACTCAGAATATGTAAGGAAAGCTCAAGAAGCTGGAGTGAAAATTGTGATTAATACTGATGCGCATAATATGGAAATGCTAGAAGATATGACAATAGGTATCTCAACAGCTAAAAAAGGTTGGATTGAGAGTGAAAATGTTATGAACACTTGGGATCTTGACAGACTTAAATCATTTTTAAATAGACATCATAGTGAGTAACACTTTATACATTTGTTTTATAGAAAGTCATGCCTACTAAAATAATGGCATGTTTGTTCTAATTAGGAGGTAAACCACATTGCAGCAAAAAGTTTTACATGTGTTAGAGTTTGAAAAAGTAAAAGAACAACTAATAAAGCATGCTTCATCTTCTCTTGGAAAAGAGAAGGCAAAGGCACTTATTCCTTCAAGTGATTACATGGATGTTGTCACTCTCCAAGAGCAAACAGATGAGGCTGCAAAGGTGCTCAGGCTGAAGGGAAACATACCATTAGGTGGACTTGTTGATGTAAGGTCAACGGTGAAAAGAGCGAAAATTGGTGGTATGTTAAGCTCGGTGGAATTAATAGAGGTTGCCGGAACTTTATATGCTGGGCGTCAAATGAAGCGGTTTGTTGAAAAAATGGTAGAGGAAGAAATCGAATTAACACATTTGCCACAACTTGCAGAGCAGATTGTTATTCTTCATGACTTAGAGAGAAATATAAATCAATGTATTGATGATAATGGCTATGTACTTGATAGTGCCAGTGTGACTTTAAAAGGAATCCGTCAACAATTAAGAACAAATGAAGCAAGAGTTAGAGATAAATTAGAATCAATGATCCGCTCTTCTTCTGCTTCTAAAATGTTATCAGATGCAATCATTACGATAAGAAATGACCGTTTTGTTTTACCAGTTAAACAGGAATATCGAGCTTCGTATGGTGGGATTGTTCATGATCAATCCAGCTCTGGTGCGACGTTATTTATTGAGCCTCAAGCTATCGTAGAATTGAATAATGTTCTGCAGCAGGCTAAGGTAAAAGAAAAAGTAGAAATCGATCGAATTTTAACGCTTTTATCACAGGAAGTTGCGGAGCAAGGCGATGACATTTTACAAAATGTCAATTGCTTAGCAGACATGGATTTTATGTTTACAAAGGCTAAATATGCAAAGCAAATTAAAGGGACGAAGCCGGAAGTGAATCAAGATGGTGTTATTCGGATGCTAAAGGCTCGACATCCACTTTTACCTTTAGACGAAGTTGTTGCTAATGATATTGAATTAGGAACTGATTTCACAACAATCGTTATTACAGGACCGAATACAGGTGGGAAAACAGTTGCTCTGAAAACTCTTGGATTATGTATACTTATGGCACAGGCCGGGTTACAAATTCCAGCACTAGATGGTTCAGAAGTGACTGTTTTTAAAGCAGTATATGCCGACATTGGTGATGAGCAGTCAATTGAGCAAAGTTTAAGTACATTCTCTTCACATATGGTGAATATTGTTGATATTCTTAAAAAAGCAGATGACCAAAGTCTTGTGTTGTTTGATGAGCTTGGAGCTGGAACTGATCCGCAAGAAGGGGCAGCATTAGCTATCTCTATTCTTGATGAAGTGTATAACAGAGGAGCAAGAGTTGTTGCAACAACTCATTATCCGGAATTAAAAGCGTATGGCTACAATCGTCCAGGCGTAATTAATGCGAGTGTTGAGTTTGATGTCACAACCTTAAGTCCAACGTATAAACTTTTAATCGGTGTTCCCGGTCGTAGTAACGCCTTTGAAATTTCCAAGCGACTAGGATTACAAGAACAAATCATTAACATGGCAAAGGCACAAATGACTGACGAAAGTAATGAAGTTGATACAATGATTGCTTCATTAGAAACAAGCAAAAAATCAGCTGAACATGAACGTGTTGAGGCGGAGAGATTTCGTCAAGAAGCTGAAAAGCTCCATAAAGAGCTTCAAAAACAAATCATTGAATTTAATGAGCAACGTGACGCTTTATATGAAAAAGCAGAACGTAGTGCGGCAGAAAAACTAGAAGAGGCAAACAAAGAAGCTGAACAAATTATTAGAGATTTAAGAAAGATGCGCAAAGAACAGCATGCTCAAGTAAAGGAGCATGAATTAATTGATGCAAAAAAACGACTGGAAGAAGCTCAGCCTCATTTTGTGAAAAGCAAAAAGGTAGAGAAAAAGGAGCCTGTTAAACAGGAGTTCCTGCCTGGTGATGAAGTAAAAGTGATTAGTTTTGACCAAAAGGGTCATCTTGTTGATAAAGTTAGTGATAATGAATGGCAAGTGCAAATGGGGATTATGAAGATGAAGGTTAAAGAAGCAGATCTTCAATACATTAAACGTCCTAAGCAGGAGGTACAAGCAAAGCCATTAGCTGCTGTAAAAGGAAAAGATTATCACGTCTCACTTGAATTGGATTTACGTGGAGAACGATATGAAAATGCCTTATTAAGAGTAGAAAAATACTTGGATGACGCAGTTTTAGCCGGATACCCAAGAGTATCCATTATCCACGGAAAAGGAACAGGTGCACTGAGAACAGGTGTTAAGGAGCTATTAAAGAATCATCGCAGCGTGAAGAATACACGATTTGGAGAAGCTGGTGAAGGCGGTACAGGTGTAACAATAGTTGAACTCAAATAGTGGGGAGAAGATGATATGAATACATTTTGGGAAAATGAGCTTGTTCAAATTGCTGCCTACTATAGTGTTGTTGTACTATGTATCATTGTATTTTTGACCATATTTGAACTCGTTACGAAATATAAAAACTGGGAAGAAATTCAAAATGGTAATTTTGCCGTTGCAATGGCTACTGGTGGGAAAATTTTTGGGATTGCAAATATCTTTCGATTTTCTATTAATCAACATGATAGCTTACTGGAAATGATGGGCTCAGGTTTATTTGGCTTCATATTGTTACTTTTAGGTTATTTTATTTATGAATTTATGACGCCTAAATTTAAAATAGATGAAGAAATTCAAAAGGATAATCGTGCAGTAGGGTTTATTTCGTTAGTCATATCTGTAGGTTTATCATTTGTTATAGGGGCAGCAATATAAGGAGTGTATAATTTTGGAGACGTTGGCAAAGGTAATGTTCGGTTTATGCGGTCTATTTATTTTAATTGGGGTTATTTATTTAGTTTTCTTTTAGATGATATTGATCAATGAGTCTGGCTATATGTCAGGCTTTTTTATTTGTTTAATTAAGTTGCTATATAGTGAGTATGCCTTTTATAAATATTTTATATTTCTGAAAATAAAAAAATCTGCTATACTTTTTTTAAGTGGAAACGCAAATGAATATTTTTCAAAAAATTAGATTTCCTCATTGCTTATATATCCCTCAGGAGGAGGAGAGTAAAATGGAAAGTCAGAAGCCTTGGTTATCATTATATCCTACCGAAATTCCTCATCAAATTAATACTGACCAAAAACCACTGCATTATTATTTAGAGCAATCTGCACTAGAATTTCCTAATAAAATCGCTATTCATTTTTTAGGAAAGGAGTTAACCTATTCAGACCTATACGATCAATCTTTAAAGCTGGCGAATTATTTTCAATCCTTAGGGTTAAAAAAGGGAGATCGTGTGTCAATAATGCTTCCAAATTGTCCACAAGCAGTGATCTCTTATTATGCCGTGTTACTAGCTGGCGGTATTGTTGTTCAGACGAATCCTTTATATATGGAAAGAGAATTAGAATACCAGCTAAAAGACAGCGAGTCCACTTTTATCGTAACGCTTGATTTGTTATATCCGAGAGTTTCTAAAATGAAAGCGTTAACAAAATTGCGGCATATTATCGTCACAAGCATTAAAGATTATTTGCCATTTCCGAAAAATTTATTGTATCCTTTTGTCCAAAAGAAGCAAAATCAAATCGTTGTAAAAGTAGAACATGAGGGTAGCACTCATTTATTTAAAAAAATTATGGAATTATCAAAGCCTTCTGTTGAAGTACCATCATATATTCCTTCAGAAGACGTGGCTCTCCTGCAATATACTGGAGGTACAACAGGTTTTCCTAAGGGTGTTATGCTTTCACATGAAAATGTTGTTTCAAACACAAAGATGTGTGCTGCATGGATGTACAAATGCAAAAGAGGCGAAGAATCTGTATTAGGAATTATTCCGTTCTTTCATGTTTATGGGATGACTACGGTTATGAACTTATCTGTGATGCAAAGCTTTAAAATGATTCTTTTACCAAAGTTTGATGCAACAGATACATTAAAAACAATTGAAAAATTAAAGCCAACATTATTTCCAGGTGCTCCAACAATTTATATTGCACTTTTAAATCATCCTGATATTCATAAGTATAATCTTTCCTCAATCGAATGCTGCATAAGTGGGTCGGCTCCACTTCCTGTTGAGATACAAGAAAAATTTGAACAAATTACAGGTGGAAAATTAGTAGAGGGCTATGGCTTATCAGAAGCCTCACCTGTTACTCATTCAAATTTTATTTGGGGGAAAAGAAAGAAAGGCAGTGTTGGTGTTCCATGGCCAAACACAGACTCAGTTGTTCTTTCCTATGAAAATGGGGGAATTGCTGAGCCTAATGAACTTGGAGAGATTGCAATTAGAGGTCCTCAAGTTATGCAAGGATATTGGAATAAAAAAGAAGAAACAGAAGCAACGATTAAAGATGGCTGGCTGCTAACAGGTGATATTGGCTACATGGATGAAGAAGGTTATTTTTATATTGTAGATCGTAAGAAAGATATGATAATTGCTGGTGGGTTTAATATTTACCCACGTGAGATTGAAGAAATTCTATATGAACATGAAAAAGTCAAAGAGGTAGTTGTTGCTGGAATTCCTGATCCTTACCGTGGAGAGACAGTAAAAGCTTATATCGTTTTAAAAGATCATCAACATGCAACAGCAGAGGAATTTAATGAATATGCGCGTAAACATTTAGCTGCATATAAGGTACCTCACATTTATGAATTTAGAGAGGACCTTCCTAAAACAGCTGTTGGTAAAATATTAAGACGTGCATTAGTTGACGAGGAAAAAGAAAAAATGAAAAACGCAAACTGAGACAAAATAAAGAGGTCGAGAGGGTTTATACTAAAGACCCTCTCGATTACATAATTAAAAAATGAAAATAAAAAATTGCTAATTGAGGGCTTGACATAAAGCTAAGGAAAACTTAAGATTAAATTATGAATGATGGTTCATTCATTAAGAAAAAGGAGTCGAACATTACATTGAGACAGAAGAAACCGAAGTTTATTCAAATCATTGATGCAGCTGTAATTGTCATTGCTGAAAATGGTTATCATCAAGCACAAGTATCTAAGATTGCAAAGCAAGCAGGAGTTGCCGATGGAACCATATACTTATATTTTAAAAATAAAGAAGACATCCTTGTCTCTCTTTTCCAAGAGAAGATGGGAGTTTTTATAGAAAAAATTGAAGAAGAAATAAAAGATAAAACGAATGCAGCTGATAAGTTGTATTCTCTGATAGAAAAACACTTTACACTGCTTTCAGAGGATCATCAACTTGCCGTTGTTACACAACTAGAGTTAAGACAGTCTAATAAGGACTTACGACTTCGCATAAACGAGGTATTAAAGGGTTACCTCAATGTTGTTGACAAAATTATTCAAGAAGGAAAGGAAAGCGGAGAATTTAGACAAGACTTAGATTTAAGATTAGCACGACAAATGATTTTTGGAACCATTGATGAAACAGTGACAACATGGGTCATGAATGAACAAAAATACAGTTTGGTTAATCAAACAAAGAAAGTTCATGATTTATTTGTTTACGGTTTTGTGACTCCTAAACCTTCGTAAAATTTGTTCCCTTCTGTAAATAAGGGAAGGGACATGATAAATAATGCATTTTCCTACTATAAAGAAAATACATTTAAGTAGATTTTAGTAAATAGGAGGAAATTAGATGAAGCTGTTAAAGCAAACCAAAGAAAACCATATTGCTGTTGTAACGATTAATCATGAACCAGCAAATGCGCTTTCATCAAATGTTTTGAAAGAGCTTTCAATTTTACTTGATTCAATTGAACAAGATGAACAGGTCCGAGCAGTCGTTCTTCATGGTGAAGGAAGATTTTTCTCTGCTGGAGCAGATATAAAGGAGTTTGTTACTGTTTCATCAGACGGAGAGTTTTCAAAATTAGCGCATGAGGGACAGAAAATATTTGAAAGAATTGAAAATTTCCCTAAGCCGATTATTGCAGCCATACATGGAGCTGCATTAGGGGGAGGATTAGAACTTGCAATGTCTTGTCATCTACGAATTGTAACAGAAGATGCAAAGCTTGGATTACCGGAATTACAGCTAGGAATTATTCCAGGTTTTGGTGGTACTCAAAGGCTACCAAGATATGTCGGTAAGGGCCGTGCATTAGAAATGATGGTAACAAGTGAACCAATCCTAGGGAAGGAAGCAGTTGAACTTGGTCTTGCAAATCATGCATACCCGCAAGAGAGTATGTTAGAAGAAGCGAAGAAATTAGCAGGCAAGTTTGCTCAAAAAAGTCCAGGGTCAGTTAAAGCAGTCATATCACTTTTAAATGCTTCCAAAATTTCCACCTATGAAGAAGGAATGAAACAGGAAGCTAAGCTTTTTGGGGAACTTTTTAATAGTGCTGATGCAAAAGAGGGGATTACAGCTTTTATTGAAAAGAGAAAGCCAAATTTTACGGGAAAATAGAATATCTATTTAAAATACTTAACTTAACATGGGGGAATGGAAAATGAATATCTTCGTAATTATGAAAAGAACGTTTGATACTGAGGAAAAGATTGCTGTGCAAAATGGACAAATCAATGAAGATGGAGCAGAGTTTATTATTAATCCTTATGATGAATATGCAATTGAAGAAGCTATTCAATTACGTGATGCTAATGGGGGAGAAGTAACAATAGTCACAATTGGTGGAGAGGATTCAGAGAAAGAATTAAGAACAGCTTTGGCTATGGGGTGTGATAAAGCTGTTTTAATTAATACTGAAGATGATTTAGAAAATGGTGATCAATATTCAACTTCAAGAATTTTAGCTGAATATTTTAAAGATCAAGAAGTAGATATTATCCTTGGTGGAAATGTAGCTATTGACGGTGGATCTGGTCAGGTTGGTCCAAGACTAGCTGAGTTATTGGATATTGCGTATGTCACAACAATTACTAAGCTTGAAATCGATGGAGACAAAGCAACGATTGTTCGAGATGTAGAGGGAGACTCTGAGGTTATTGAAGCATCTCTTCCAATTCTTGTAACAGCTCAACAGGGGTTAAATGAGCCTCGTTATCCATCATTACCTGGAATTATGAAAGCGAAGAAAAAGCCATTAGATGAGCTTGAATTAGATGATCTGGATTTAGACGAAGACGATGTTGAAGCTAAAACAAAAACAATTGAAATCTATTTACCACCGAAAAAAGAGGCTGGAAAAGTATTAGAAGGTGAAATAGAGGATCAAGTAAAAGAATTAGTTTCATTACTTAGAAATGAAGCGAAAGTTGTTTAATTGAAAGAGAAGGTTCTGAAGTGTCTGGGAGAGAAATTTTAAATAGTTGAACAGGGGGAAATAATGATGGCAAGAAAAGTACTTGTATTAGGTGAGGTTCGTGATCAATCATTACGTAATGTATCTTTTGAGGCAATTGCTGCAGGAAAAACAATTGCAGAGGGTGGAGAGGTTGTTGCTGTTTTATTAGGAGATAATATTTCCGCATTATCAACCGAATTAATTCATTATGGTGCTGACCGTGTTGTAGCGGTGGAAAATGAAAAATTACAAACATATACACCAGATGGTTACTCTCAAGCTTTATTGTCAGTGATTTCAGAAGAAAATCCAGAAGGCATTGTTTTTGGTCATACAGCACTTGGTAAAGACTTGTCACCTAAAATTGCAGCAAAATTAGGCTCAGGGTTAATTTCAGATGCAACAGCTATTGAAGTGACAGGAGGAAATGTTGTATTTACTCGTCCGATATATTCAGGAAAAGCATTTGAAAAGAAAATTGTAACTGACGGAGTTATCTTTGCCACTATTCGTCCAAACAATATCGCTCCACTTGAGAAAGATGATTCAAGAAGTGGAGACACGAGTAAACTATCTGTTGATATTAAAGATTTAAGAACAATCGTAAAGGAAGTTGTTCGTAAAGCTTCAGAAGGTGTTGATTTGTCAGAAGCAAAAGTTGTTATTGCAGGTGGTCGTGGAGTTAAGAGTGAAGATGGTTTTGAACCTTTAAAAGAATTAGCAAATGTTTTAGGGGGAGCAGTAGGGGCTTCACGTGGAGCATGTGATGCTGAATACTGTGATTACTCTCTTCAAATCGGTCAAACTGGAAAAGTTGTAACTCCTGATTTATATATTGCATGCGGAATCTCAGGTGCTATTCAACATCTAGCAGGTATGTCAAACTCTAAAGTTATAGTGGCAATTAACAAAGACCCTGAAGCGAACATCTTTAAAGTAGCTGATTACGGAATCGTAGGAGATCTATTTGAAGTTGTTCCACTATTAACAGAAGAGTTTAGAAAATTAAAGGTTCATGCATAATTTAATCTAACCAAAAAGCACGTTTCCAAAGCGTGCTTTTTATTTCGGACCGTTTTTAGTAATAATAGTAAATTATGTTGCTCTTCACTATTGTTTTAAACAAGAGTGAAATGGAGCGAAAGACACTCGACTCCTGCGGGAGCAGAGGAAAGGCTGAGACCCCGCAGGCAAAGCCGAGGAGGCTCAGCTTCCTCCCCGCGGAAAGCGAGTGTCTGTAGCGCAATGTAACGAACTATTTTCACACGGAATGAGAAATAAAGTAGTATAAGGTGTATTTGCTTCAAAACAACTTATTTTATACATATTATGTCGTTTATTGAAAAAACATGTTATTCTTTCTCAACATAGGGAAAAGTAATACTGAAGCAAATCATTAGCTTACTTAGCACTGGAATGCTATACTTTAAACATATTTACCCTTACAATTTAGGAGGAATTACGAATGGCAATTACAAATGTAACAGATCAAACATTTTCAAACGAAACGAACGAAGGTGTCGTATTAGTAGATTTCTGGGCACCATGGTGCGGACCTTGTAAAATGATTGCTCCAGTTCTTGAAGAGCTTGATACAGATATGGGAGATAAAGTGAAAATTGTTAAGGTTGATGTTGATGAGAACCAAGAAACAGCTGGTAAATTCGGCGTTATGAGTATCCCAACCTTACTAGTACTAAAAGACGGTGAAGTTGTTGATAAAGCTGTAGGATATCAGCCAAAAGAAGCGCTTGCTGAGGTTTTAAACAAGCACGTATAAGAATTACATTGATTGTTATCATGCTGTTAAGAAAAAGGATTGACCTAGTGTCAATCCTTTTTACAATGAATGCATTATAGGAAAGAATTTCATAGAATACGACAAATTAACAAAGGACGAAAGAAAGTGTACATGATAAAATGGTCTATAGCTATTTTTATATAGGCAGTAATTCGCCTTTTTAATTCAAAATTAAAGTGGGGAATTACTGCCTATCTTATTGTCAATTACTAATTACAAAAGGAGTGTCTGCTATGATAGAGCATATTAAGGAAAAGCTTGCACTTCTTCCTGATCAACCTGGTTGTTATATCATGAAGGATCGACAGGGAACTGTCATTTATGTAGGGAAAGCAAAAGTACTGAAAAATCGCGTTCGCTCATACTTTACAGGCTCACATGATGGAAAAACTTTACGCTTAGTTAATGAAATTACTGACTTTGAATATATTATTACCTCTTCCAATTTAGAAGCATTAATATTGGAATTAAATCTTATTAAAAAATATGATCCTAAATACAATGTGATGTTAAAGGATGATAAAACATATCCTTTTATTAAAATTACAAATGAACGGCACCCTAGACTCCTTGTAACAAGACAAGTTAAAAAGGATAAAGGAAAGTACTTTGGGCCATATCCTAACGTTCAATCAGCGCGTGAAACAATAAAATTACTAGATCGTTTATACCCGCTAAGAAAATGCTCGACATTGCCTGATCGTGTTTGTCTTTATTACCATATGGGCCAATGTTTAGCACCGTGCGTAAAAGATGTGTCAGAAGAAACAAATCGACAAATGGTAGAAGAAATTGCGAAGTTCCTAAATGGTGGATATAAAAATATTAAGAATGAATTATCGGAAAAAATGAGTAAGGCTGCAGAAGAGCTTGAATTTGAGCGGGCAAAAGAGTTTAGAGATCAAATTCTTCATATAGAAGCAACGATGGAAAAACAAAAGATGACGTTAAATGATTTTGTTGATCGCGATGTGTTTGGGTATGCATATGATAAGGGTTGGATGTGTGTACAAGTCTTTTTTATCCGACAAGGAAAATTAATTGAACGTGATGTTTCAATGTTTCCAATCTATGATAGTCCTGAACAGGAGTTTCTAACGTTTTTAGGTCAATTTTATTCTAAAACGAGTCACTTTATCCCAAAGGAAATCCTTCTTCCGGATAGTATCGAATTCGAATTAGTTGAAAAGTTGTTAGACGTAACAACACTTCAGCCTAAGCGTGGTAAAAAGAAGGACCTTATATTATTAGCTCACAAAAATGCAAAGATTGCTCTTCAAGAGAAATTTTCTTTAATTGAAAGAGATGAAGATAGAACAATTAAGGCTGTTGAAAATTTAGGTGATAAATTAGGAATCCATACTCCCCACCGAATTGAAGCATTTGATAATTCAAACATACAAGGAACTGACCCTGTATCTGCAATGGTTGTGTTTGAGGATGGAAAGCCGGCAAAAAAATATTATCGCAAGTATAAAATAAAAAGTGTAAAAGGTCCTGATGATTATGAGTCTATGAGGGAAGTTGTCAGAAGACGTTATACAAGAGTTTTAAAAGAACAATTAGCATTACCTGACCTGATTATTATTGATGGTGGAAAAGGGCATTTGGCAGCTGCTCAGGATGTGCTAGAGAATGAGTTAGGATTATCTATTCCTGTAGCGGGATTAGTAAAAGATGATAAACACCGAACTTCTGAGCTCATTATAGGTTCACCACCTGAATTTATACAGCTAGAAAGAAACAGTCAGGAATTTTACCTGCTTCAAAGAATTCAGGATGAAGTTCACCGTTTTGCGATCACCTTTCATCGTCAACTTAGAGGAAAGAATGCCTTTCAATCTATTTTGGATGATATTCCAGGTGTTGGAGAACAAAGAAAAAAGATGCTCTTAAAACATTTTGGATCTGTTAAAAAAATGAAAGAAGCAAGTCTCGATGATTTTAAAGAAGCTGGTATGCCGGAAAATATAGCAAAGCAAATAACAGATTATTTAAAAGAGGAAAATGGGAACTGATATTTCATTATATTTCCTTACAAACAATCTCTTGCGCTTTATTAAAATGTTTGATAAGATTTTATTAATTTGATATTGATCGTTAGTTTGTAAATGATGGTAGAGGTGCGGTCATTATGAGTAACTGGTTTGAGGAAAGTGGATTCCAATGACAACCAGTGAAAGGAATGATTGCCGAAGTGATAAAAGCTCCATTACTTTTATCGCTGGTTTTACATTTAAGAGATGTAAAATTGTCAAGAAACACTATGTTCTTGGAGAGCTATCTCATTGTATAAGCGAATAAATACTTTTCGTTTAATTAGCAATGGGATCTTATGCGCCCATTGCTTTTTTGTTGTTCTGCAATGTGATTTCTTATCTACTAACAAATGATCGATCATTGATAAACAAAATGGAAGGTGAGATATCATTGGGTATTATTGTTCAAAAATTCGGCGGGACGTCTGTGGGTTCAGTAGAGAGAATTCAAAATGTTGCGAATCGTGTGATACAAGAGAAAGAGGCAGGTAACGATGTGGTTGTAGTTGTTTCTGCAATGGGGAAATCGACTGATCAACTTGTTGATTTAGCGAGTCAACTAACTTCTAAGCCGAGCAAGCGTGAAATGGATATGCTTCTTACAACTGGTGAGCAAATAACTATTTCCCTTTTATCAATGGCGCTAATAGAAAAAGGGTATGATGCCATTTCATTTACTGGCTGGCAGGCAGGAATTGAAACAGAGTCAACGCATGGAAATGCAAGAATTACTAATATCAATCCACAAAAAATGAATAAAGAGCTAGAGAAAGGAAAAGTTGTCGTTGTTGCCGGGTTCCAAGGGGTAGCGGTAGAAGGTCAGATTACTACATTAGGTAGAGGTGGATCTGATACGACAGCAGTGGCCATAGCGGCAGCACTGAAAGCAGACAAGTGTGACATATACACTGATGTAACTGGAGTCTATACAACGGATCCTCGATTTGTAAAGGAAGCAAGAAAACTAGAATCGATATCATACGATGAAATGTTAGAATTAGCAAATTTAGGAGCTGGTGTTTTACATCCTAGAGCAGTAGAGTTTGCGAAAAATTATAACATCCCATTAGAAGTTCGTTCTAGTATGGAAAATGAGCGGGGCACAATTATTGAGGAGGAAGCGGAAATGGAACAAAACTTAATTGTTAGAGGAATTGCATTTGAAGATCAAGTAACAAGAGTATCAGTGTTAGGATTACCTAATGAATTAACAACATTATCAACTATTTTTTCAACATTAGCGAAAAATGGGCTAAATGTGGACATCATAATTCAGAATACAACAACTGATAACAAAGCTTCTATTTCTTTTTCAGTAAAAACAGGTGATCTTGAAGATACTATTCGTGTATTGGAGCAGTATAAAGAAGAGTTAGGTTATGAACGAGTTGAATCTGAATCTGAATTAGCAAAAGTCTCTATTGTAGGTTCAGGAATGGTTTCAAACCCTGGTGTAGCTGCAGAGATGTTTGATGTATTAGCAAAACAAGGTATTGAAGTGAAGATGGTTAGTACATCTGAAATTAAAGTTTCAACGGTTATTTCTCAAGCGCATATGGTATCTGCTGTTGATACGTTGCACAATGCGTTTGAGCTCTCAAAACCTGCTGCAACCGTGTAATTCAGAATAAGAGGGGAGATTGCCCCTCTTATTCTATTATTATTCACCTTTGGCTTCTTTTACCTAACGGTGCATCATCAAGAATGTCTTTGCTATCCCACTTTACAGTAAACACAACTTTGTTCGCACGCTTCTTTAGTTGCTCATATGTCTCAGTTATATGCTTGTTCATCATCTGAAGTTGTTCAGCTATAAACCCTGCTTCTAACTGAAACGTATATTCATTACTTTTAGAAAAACGAATAGAAATTAGTTCTCCACTTAGCTCAAATTCCATTTCATTTTTTTTATTATGTAGCAAAGTAAGCTGTCCCCATCCTGCTGCTTGAAAAAAATCAGAGAGTTCTTCAATAGAGGATACAGGGTATTTTCGTGCTAAGCCTTTACCTGCCCAATAGAGCATTTGCTGGTAGTCTTGGCCGAGAATGTCAGGGATTAAAACTTCCCTAAGTAGTTCCAGTCCGAATGCAGGCATTTGGATATTTTCTAATTTGTCCTTATCAAGTCTTGCGGATTGTTTGTTCACGGTATTCCCCTCTTTCTATTTCATATTATATATCAACATCCAAGGTGAAAAACATGAAATATTAAGGAAAATTATGAACTGCGTAAGTTAGAACTAGTAATGAGTATGAAATTTCCAGAATAGGATGCTAAAGTAGGTTGTTTTAAAATAAGGTATACTGATAAAATAAAATTACATGTAATTAGTATTTGTCGAAAAATTATAATTTATGAACACGTTTTCTTGACGCTCTTTCTTTAAGGGAGTAAAATGTACTTGTTGCATTTACCTACTTTTAAACTGGCATGAAAGATTACTAGACTGCTAGTTTATATTCGTAAATTTTGCTGACTGTAATGTAGACCACTATTACATTTGGTAAACTTTATCAGGAAACAAATTAGTTTTAAAAAAGTGAGCGCATTATTGATACTAGGGGGTAAGTTTTATGGCTGGAAACCGAGAGTTTATTAATCGTAGACTGCACTCATTACTTGGAGTAATTCCGGTAGGGATCTTTTTGATTCAGCATCTAATCGTCAACCATTTTGCCACAAGAGGTGCAGAAGCATTTAACAATGCAGCACACTTTATGGAAATGTTGCCATTTAGGTATGTGCTTGAGATTGTAATTATTTTCCTTCCACTTTTATACCATGCGATTTACGGAGTTTATATTGCATTTACAGCAAAAAACAATGTAAGTAACTATGGCTATCTTCGAAATTGGTTATTCATGCTACAGCGTGTAACAGGAATTATTACCTTTATATTTATCGCTTGGCATGTATGGGAAACGAGAATTGCTGCTGCACTTGGAGCAGAAGTAAACTATGACATGATGGCTTCTATCTTAAGTAGTCCTTTTATGCTTGTATTCTACTTAATTGGTGTTATTTCAACCGTGTTCCATTTTGCTAATGGTTTATGGTCATTTGGAGTTAGTTGGGGAATCACAGTTACTCCTCGCTCACAAGTAATCTCTACTTATGTCACGCTCGGTATCTTCTTAGCGTTATCATTCGTGGGTGTTCGAGCAATCTTTGCATTCGTCTAATCCAGCAATAGCTATTAAAGGGAGTGGGCTTAATGAGTAAAAGTAAAATTATCGTTGTCGGAGGCGGGTTAGCTGGTTTGATGGCTACTATTAAAGCTGCTGAAGCCGGCGTTCAAGTAGATTTATTTTCATTAGTACCTGTTAAAAGATCGCACTCAGTGTGTGCGCAGGGTGGTATTAACGGGGCTGTTAATACAAAAGGTGAAGGAGATTCACCTTGGGAGCACTTTGATGACACTGTTTATGGTGGGGATTTCTTAGCAAATCAACCACCTGTTAAAGCAATGGCTGAAGCAGCACCTGGAATTATACACTTATTAGACCGAATGGGTGTAATGTTCAACCGTACTCCAGAAGGATTGCTAGATTTCAGACGTTTTGGTGGTACTCAGCATCACCGTACAGCTTTTGCTGGAGCAACGACTGGTCAGCAGTTACTATATGCTTTAGATGAGCAAGTAAGACGTCATGAGGTAGCGGGTCTTGTCACAAAATATGAAGGATGGGAATTCTTAGGTGCGGTTATTGATGATGATCGAGTTTGTCGCGGGGTTACTGCACAAAACTTAACATCTATGCAAATTGAATCGTTCCGGGCAGATGCTGTTATTATGGCAACTGGTGGACCGGGAATTATTTTCGGAAAATCAACTAACTCTGTTATCAACACTGGATCTGCAGCATCGATTGTTTATCAGCAAGGTGTTCATTATGCAAATGGTGAATTCATTCAAATTCACCCGACCGCAATTCCAGGAGATGATAAGCTTCGTCTAATGAGTGAATCTGCTCGTGGAGAAGGTGGACGAGTTTGGACATATAAAGATGGGAAACCTTGGTACTTCCTTGAAGAAAAGTATCCAGCTTATGGAAACCTTGTACCTCGTGATATTGCAACACGTGAAATCTTTGATGTTTGCGTAGAGCAAAAGCTTGGAATCAATGGTGAAAACATGGTTTACCTTGATTTATCCCACAAAGATCCAAAAGAACTTGATATTAAACTAGGTGGTATTATCGAAATCTATGAAAAGTTCATGGGTGATGATCCACGTAAAGTTCCAATGAAAATCTTCCCTGCAGTTCATTATTCAATGGGTGGATTATGGGTTGATTATGACCAGATGACAAATATCCCAGGTTTATTTGCAGCAGGTGAGTGTGATTACTCTATGCACGGTGCAAACCGTCTAGGTGCCAACTCATTGCTTTCTGCAATCTACGGTGGTATGGTAGCGGGTCCTAATGCTGTTAAGTACATTAATGGACTTGAGAAGAGTGCTGAAGATCTTTCTTCTAGTGTGTTTGAGAGCCATGTAAAACAGGAAGAAGATAAATGGAATAATATCATGAGCTTAGATGGTACTGAAAATGCTTATGTTCTTCACAAGGAATTAGGAGAATGGATGACAGATAACGTTACCGTTGTAAGACATAATGATAAGCTTCTAAAAACAGATGAGAAGATTCAGGAACTTATTGAGCGTTTTGATAACATCAATATTAATGATACTGCTAAATGGAGTAATCAAGGTGCAGCCTTTACTCGTCAGTTAAAAAATATGCTTCAGCTATCACGTGTTGTAACACTAGGTGCTTACAACCGTAATGAAAGTCGTGGAGCACATTATAAACCTGAATTCCCAGAGCGAAATGACGAGGAATTCTTAAAAACAACGATGGCAACATATGCAGGTGACCGTACTGCACCTAAATTCCACTATGAAGATGTGGATGTATCATTAATTAAACCACGTAAACGCGATTATTCTAAAAGCAAAAAGGGGGATAACTAATGAGTGAAAATAGAGTAGTTCAGTTTATTATTACCCGACAAGAATCACCAGAAGCAGCCCCTTATCAGGAAAAATTCGAAATACCTTATCGTCCGAATATGAATGTTATATCGGCGTTAATGGAAATTCGTCGTAATCCAGTAAATGTTGAGGGGAAACAAACAACGCCAATTAACTGGGATATGAACTGTTTAGAAGAAGTTTGTGGTGCGTGTTCAATGGTGATCAATGGAAAGCCTCGACAATCTTGTACAGCTCTAGTTGATCAGCTTGAACAACCGATCAGACTTGAACCAATGCGTACGTTCCCTGTTGTTCGCGATTTACAAGTTGATCGTAAACGTATGTTCGACTCACTTAAAAAAGTTAAGGCTTGGATTCCGATTGATGGAACTTACGATTTAGGTCCTGGACCACGTATGCCAGAGAAAAAGCGTCAATGGGCTTATGAGCTATCAAAATGTATGACTTGTGGAGTATGTTTAGAAGCTTGCCCTAACGTGAATAGTAAATCAAACTTCATTGGTCCTGCTCCACTATCACAAGTTCGTCTATTCAATGCTCATCCTACTGGTGAAATGAATAAGTCTGAGCGTCTTGAAGCAATTATGGGAGACGGTGGATTAGCAAACTGTGGTAACTCACAAAACTGTGTGCAATCTTGTCCAAAAGGTATTCCTTTAACAACATCGATTGCAGCATTAAATCGTGATACAGCATTTCAATCATTCCGTAATTTCTTTGGTAGTGACCAAGGATAACTGTAAAAAGGGACTGACTTCCGTGTCAGTTCCTTTTTTATTTAAAGACAAATGAAAGGAAGAGCATGATGAAAAAAATACCGTATATAGAGAGCTTTGATTCAGCCTATAAAGACAGCTTTAGCTTTTCACATCCAATAAAAATTCGATTTTCTGAAACAGATATGTTTGGACATATGAACAATACGGCTCCTTTTACATACTTTGAAGAAGGAAGGATAGAATTCTTCAAAAAAACCGGGATGATGCAGAAATGGTTACAATCAAATGGCGAAAGTATTCCTGTTGTTGCAGATTTGCAATGTGATTTTTTACATCAAGCTTACTTTGATGACAAGATAAATCTTTTTGTCAAAATAAACCGTATAGGCACATCTTCGGTTGATTTGCATTACTTAGGAGTAAACGATCATAGGGAGAGTATTTTTGTTGGCCGAGGAACAATTGTACAGATTTCACAGCGAACAGGAAAGAGTGTTCCATGGTCTGAAGAAGATAAAAAATGTTTAACAGCATATGAAGCTATAACGAACTAATAAAATGGACGCAGTTAAACATCTTTTCCGTTCTGAATCTGTCACAGTCCTCTTCGGTTACACATAGTATATGTTGACTAAATATATACCCATCCGTTAGATCAGCTCTCACCTCTCACCTTAGCAAGGAGGGTTACAATACTTGAAAGAGAAAGAGTTTCAATCAAAGCCACTACTCACGAAAAGAGAGAGAGAAGTATTCGAATTGTTAGTTCAAGACAAAACGACGAAAGAGATTGCTAGCGAGCTCTTTATAAGTGAAAAAACGGTTCGAAATCATATCTCAAATGCGATGCAAAAGCTTGGTGTTAAGGGACGCTCTCAAGCGGTTGTTGAGCTCCTTCGAATGGGTGAACTCGAGCTCTAACCAATACCGGCTATCCTTT
This sequence comes from Metabacillus sp. B2-18, assembly GCF_021117275.1. Lineage (NCBI taxonomy): Bacteria > Bacillati > Bacillota > Bacilli > Caryophanales > Bacillaceae > Metabacillus > Metabacillus sp. B2-18. The sequence continues at coordinate 3,650,186 of NZ_CP088245.1, read as the reverse complement.
TCATAAAGGGAGCCGGTTATTACTTTATAAAAAATGATTAAAATTTATATATAGGGTATGATAAAAAGATAATTGTTCTTGTTTAATCAATCATTTGTTAAAAAATATGTAACTTGCAATTTATTAAAAAAACAGGGAAAATAACATTGATATAAAAAGATAACATTATAATGGTTTAGAGAGGGTTAAAGTTGAGCATAAATCAAGGAATTGATAAAACACAAACGGTATCTGATCTTGAAAAGGCACTTCGTCATATATCAGGAATTATTAAACAAAAAGGTCGAGAAATTTTAAATGACTATCATATAACACCACCTCAGTTTGTTGCCCTACAATGGTTATGGGAAAATGGTGACTTAACAATTGGAGAGCTTTCTAATAAAATGTTTTTAGCATGTAGTACGACAACTGATTTAGTGGATCGTATGGAAAAGAACCAATTGGTTATCAGAGTAAAAGATACTCATGACAGAAGAATTGTAAGAATACACTTATTAGCAGAGGGCGAGCGGATTATCGAGGAAGTTATTCAAAAAAGACAAAATTATTTAAGAGACATGCTGGTTAACTTTGAAGAAGAAGAATTAGTAGCACTTGAAAAATCGTTAATAAAACTACAACAAGAAATGAGTTAAGAATGAGGCGATTATTTGAAAAGACCAATCGGTGTCATTGATTCTGGCGTAGGTGGGTTAACTGTCGCAAAAGAAATCATGAGACAATTACCAAAAGAAGAAATCATCTATTTAGGTGATACAGCACGTTGTCCATATGGACCAAGACCAGCTGAAGAAGTACGCAGGTTTACTTGGGAAATGACCAATTATTTGTTAGAAAATCACCATATAAAAATGCTGGTTATTGCTTGTAACACAGCAACAGCCATAGCCTTAGAGGAAATTCAGGAAAACGTGGATATTCCCGTAATAGGTGTTATCTTCCCAGGGGCAAGAACAGCTGTAAAGGTAACAAAGAATGATCATATCGGGGTTATCGGTACAATTAATACCATTCAAAGTGCCGCATATGAAACGGCATTAAAAACATTAAATAATCAGCTATTTGTTGAGAGTCTTGCTTGCCCTAAATTTGTTCCGTTAGTAGAAAGTGGTGAATTTGAAGGGGAAGAGGCTCAAAAGATTGTTAACGACTCTCTTTCAGCTTTTAAGGGGAGTAAAATTGATACATTAATTTTAGGATGTACACATTATCCTATCTTGCAATCACAAATTGAAGAGTACATGGGACAAGCCGTGAAAATAATCTGTTCTGGAGATGAAACAGCCAGAGAGGTTAGTACAATATTATCATTCAATAAAACTCTCAATTTATTCTCAGGAAAAAAGAATCACCGTTTTTTAACAACAGGTCCAAAGCAGTTGTTCGAGAAAATTGCATCAAAATGGTTCGAGCAACCTGTTAAACATGTAGAATCAATTACGTTAAATCAGATGAATCAGAAACATCGTACATTATAAAAACACAGTGATGCACTGTGTTTTTATTATACCTATTTATCTCTCCAAATCTTCATTTGAAAAGTTTGTACAAAAAATCGGTCTAAAATGAGAAATAGCTCGTATACATATTAGTACAAACTGCCTTTGGAGGGATTTTAATGTCTAAATACAACAAACAGATTGCAGTCACGGTTATTGCATCATCATTGCTACTTTCTGGTTGTGGTTTGTTCAATGCAGAAGAAGCTACTAAAGAAATTGATCCACCACAAGATGTGAACATTATGGAAGATGGTGCACAGGTAGAAACTGAAAATGGTGTGGAAGATGTAAAGAGTGATCAAGCAGAGGAATCAGTAACAAGTCAGCTCTACTTAATAGACAAAAGCGGATTTGTTGTTCCGTACGCTATGAACCTACCTAAAACTGACAGTGTTGCAAAACAATCATTAGAGTATTTAGTTGAAGGTGGTCCTGTCTCAAATATGCTACCGAATGGATTTAGAGCTGTACTTCCGCAGGATACACAAGTATTGGGAGTAAATATAACAGAAGATGGTACTGCCATTGCCGATTTTTCGAAGGAATTTAATAACTATAAAAAAGAAGATGAAGCTAAAATTCTTCAATCCATTACGTGGACATTAACACAATTTGATTCAGTTAAGAATGTGAAAATTTGGGTAAACGGTCATGAACAGAAAGAGATGCCTGTAAACGGTACTCCGATACAAAATGGTGTTAGTAGAGAAGATGGAATTAATCATGATTCCAGCGATGTAGTTGATATTACTGACAGTCATCCATTAACTGTTTATTATTTAGCAGAATCAGACGGTAGTCAATATTATGTTCCTGTTACAAAGCGAATTAGCAATGAAGAAAAGGATCCAATTGTTGCAGCTGTAAATGAGCTTGCAGAAGGACCATCTGCATCTACAGGGTTAATGAGTGATTTCCAGGAAGGTGTTGAACTTCTAAGTGCTCCTAAGTACGAAAATGGTAAAGTAACACTTGATTTTAATGAATCCATTTATGGAAGTCTTGATGAAGAGCAAAAAATTATATCTTCTCAAGTGCTTGAAGCATTGGTTTTAACATTAACAGAGCAAGATGGTATTGAAAGTGTGGCTGTAACAGTTAATGGAAAATCAGAACTAATCAACGAAAATGGAGAAAAGTTAACAGAGCCTGTAACAAGACCTACTAAAGTGAATACAGGTAGTTTTTAATAACAGGTTTTTGATATACTATATAATGGGTAAAGAGAGGTATGCTTATTTAAGCTACCTCTTATTTCTTGTTTACATAATGAATAAGCAGCTTTTACTGGAGGGAAAAAATTGAGACATGACGGCCGAGAAAGAAATCAGATAAGAAAAGTAGAAATAATGAAGGATTTTATCATTCACCCGGAAGGTTCTGTCTTAATAACTGTTGGTAACACAAAGGTAATTTGTAATGCAAGTATAGAAGATCGAGTACCACCCTTTATGAGGGGAGAAGGTAAGGGATGGATTACTGCAGAGTATTCAATGCTCCCTAGAGCAACTGAGCAGCGAACAATCCGAGAATCATCTAAAGGGAAAATCACTGGGCGAACAATGGAAATTCAACGCCTAATAGGAAGAGCGTTACGTGCTGTTGTTAACCTACATGAGCTTGGAGAAAGAACAATCTGGGTTGATTGTGATGTTATTCAAGCAGATGGTGGTACACGAACTGCTTCCATTACTGGGGCATTTGTAGCAATGGTTATAGCTTTAGAAAAATTAATGAATAATGGCAAATTAAAAACATTACCGATTACAGATTTTCTAGCAGCTATATCTGTTGGAATAGACTCAGAGCATGGAGAAATTTTAGACTTGGACTACAAAGAGGATTCAAGTGCGTTAGTCGACATGAACGTTATTATGACATCAAGTGGTCATTTGGTTGAGGTACAAGGTACTGGAGAAGAAGCAACATTCACTAGACATGAATTAAACAGTATGCTTGATTTTGCTGAGATAGGAATCAAAGCGCTTATTGAAGAGCAAAAAGCAGCACTCGGAGATGTTTCACTTATAGTTGAAGAAAATGTAAAGAAACAGGGTGCAGCAAATTGAAACAAATCATTATTGCCACAAAAAATAAAGGAAAAGTTAGAGAATTTGAAGCAATCTTAGCTCCACTAGGTTATCAGGTTCAGTCTCTTTTAGATTATCCAAATTCAGTTGATGTTGAAGAAACTGGTGAAACCTTTGAAGAAAATGCAATTCTTAAGGCTGAGGCTGTCTCAGAGCAATTTAACATATTAACGATTGCAGATGATTCGGGATTAGCAGTTGATTATTTGAACGGAGAGCCAGGTGTTTATTCTGCGAGGTATGCAGGACCTGAAAAAGATGATACAGCGAATATAATCAAGGTGCTTGAAAAATTAAAAAATATTCAAAGCAAGGAAGAACGTACAGCTAGTTTTATTTGTGCTTTAGCAGTGTCTATACCAGGTCAGAAAACACAAACCGTCATAGGGGAATGTGAAGGCTACATCGCAAAAGAGCCAAGTGGTGATGGCGGATTTGGCTATGATCCGATTTTCACGGTGAAAAACTCTACAAAAACAATGGCAGAGTTGTCAAAAGAAGAAAAAAACCAAATCAGTCATCGTGCAGAAGCTTTAAAAAAGATTCAAGGACTTTTGAAATGAATAATAATCGAGGCGAATGAAAAAATGAAGGTACTTATTTTAAGTGATAGTCATGGATTAACTACGGAACTTTTAGAAATACAGGAGAGACATAAAGCTGAAGTAGATATGATGCTTCATTGCGGTGATTCTGAGCTATCATCAAATAGCAAGGAGCTGATTTCTTTTAAAGGTGTAAAAGGGAATTGTGATTTTGGGTCAGATCTTCCGAATGAAATCATTGAAGATCTTGGCGGCATTACGCTCTATATGACACATGGTCACTTATATAATGTTAAAATGACACTTATGAGCTTAAAGTATAGGGCAATGGAGACTAGCGCAAAAATTGCATGCTATGGACATTCACATATAGCAAACGCTGAAATGATTGATGATGTATTATTAATAAATCCTGGCAGTATAAGACTTCCTGTGATGCGAAAACAAAAAACGTATGCTATACTAGAGCTTGAAAATAACGTGGCAAATGTGACGTTCTATGAAGTAAACGGTCAGGAATTCCCGGAACTTTCAAAGAGCTTTACACTTAAATAAAAGTTAGGGGGAGACTTACTCCCTCTTTATAAAAAAAAGTTATTTTTAAATGTTGACTTTTGTTGTGACGGGAAATATAATAATATATGTCGCTGATGATTAATCAGGATTACAGAAATAATGTCCCAGTAGCTCAGCAGGATAGAGCACGATTGAATAGGCTCCAAAGAATATGCTACAGCGTACCGATTGAGCCGCTCCTTGAATAAACTTTCTGAAATCGGGACGACATTACAATTTTAGAACAATAGAACTTTATATTATTTTATATCTATGTCCCAGTAGCTCAGCAGGATAGAGCAACGGCCTTCTAAGCCGTCGGTCGGGAGTTCGAATCTCTCCTGGGACGCCATAACTAATACATACAAACCTTTCATTATTACATAATGGAAGGTTTTTTCATGTTTTTTGTAAATCAATTTCTATTCTTTTAAAAAAAGTTTGTAAGATTAGCTAACGAGTTTGTTTTCTCCAATTAGGATCCATTGTAATATTTGATAAGAAGTAAAACAGAGATACCCATTTAGTCCCCACAAAAAAGGATGTAATTATTTCCTTTACTCCAACTCCACATTTGCGGATTTTAAAAAAAGTTTTAAATTTTTTTAAAATAGCCTTTCCACTTATACCAACAATGTAAGCGTATACAAATTATTTAAGTAATCTAAATTATCAAATAATTCAAGAAACACTGTTGACACTTGGATTTATTGAGCGTAATATAAGTTCAAATAAAAGTTACACGAACATTTGAAAAAGTATAGAAAATTCGAATTTATTTATCATTTTTCCTTTACAAACATAATGTTCAGTGATCTAATTTTTGGATTTTTTAAAAGAAAGGCGTGCTCTTATGGGTGACCAGTGGATCTTTCTTAATGATGATTTTGTAAAGAAAGAAGATGCAAAAATATCAGTTTATGATCACGGATTTTTATACGGTGATGGAGTTTTTGAAGGAATACGAGTTTACAGTGGAAATATCTTTCGAATGAAAGAACATATGGATCGATTATATCAATCAGCAAAGTCTATAATGCTCACAATTCCTTATTCTCAAGAGGAACTAACTGAATTAGTCGTTGAGACTGTTAGTAAGAACGGTTTGAGCGATGCGTACATTCGATTAGTAGTCTCAAGAGGAACTGGTGACTTAGGACTTGATCCTTATAACTGTAAACGGGCTAATACGGTCATTATTGTTGAGCCGCTATCTATCTTTCCTAAACACTTATATGAAACAGGAATTGATATTGTAACGGTTGCGACAAGAAGAAACAGACCTGATGTATTAAGTCCAAAAGTCAAATCTCTTAATTATTTAAACAATGTTTTGGTAAAGATTGAAGCACATCTGGCCAATGTTAGTGAAGCGTTGATGTTAAATGATCAGGGCTATGTAGCAGAAGGTTCAGCTGATAATGTCTTTATCTTAAAAAATGGGAAATTATTAACTCCCCCTGGATATATTGGAGCTCTTGAGGGCATAACAAGAAATGCCATAATTGATATAGCTAATGAATTAGGCTATGAAGTTCGAGAGGAACCATTTACACGACATGATGTTTATACTGCTGATGAAGTCTTCTTAACTGGAACAGCTGCGGAAGTCATTGCGGTTGTAAAGGTTGATGGACGTACGATTGGTGAAGGCGTCCCTGGTGAAGAAACAAAGAAACTTTTGGAAGCTTTTAGAAAGAAAGTAGTTGAAGAAGGCGTAAAAGTGGAAAATATCCCACAAAGCCTTCATGTAAGCTAAACAAATGCATATAGTTAAAACGGTGAAGAGGAAAAGTAGTTTTTGGTAAGGTATCTACAGAGAACCGGGGTAGCTGGAAGCCGGTGATATTCCCAAAAATGAACTCGCCTCTGAGTGTTAATCTGAAATGTAGTAGGGTTAACCGAGTCCCATTCTTCGGTACTCGTTATCAAAGTGAACAGAATGCTGTTCGTAAGGTGGTTGATTTTTGACCATGAAGAAGGGTGGTACCGCGAAAAGTTTATTAACCTTTTTGCCCCTTTGGCACACAAAAGAATTGTGGAGTCTTATGAGGGGTGGGAAGGTTTTTTATATGCTGAATTTATGAAATTTTCTTAAAAAAACACGGCTGAAAGCCAGATAAGGGAGGAAAGAACATGAGTACAAATGTACAGTTGAACAACTCAACTGCCAAATGTACAAATACAATGTCGGGGTCTCAAATGCTTATTGAAGCTTTAAAGCAGGAGAAAGTTGAAGTTATTTTTGGTTATCCTGGTGGGGCTGTTTTACCGATATATGATAGTCTGTATGATTCGGGTTTATTCCATGTTTTAACTCGTCATGAGCAAGGTGGAATACATGCAGCAGAAGGGTATGCGCGTGTTTCTGGTAAGCCTGGAGTTGTCATTGCCACATCAGGTCCTGGTGCAACTAACTTAGTAACTGGTTTAGCTGACGCTATGATTGACTCATTACCATTAGTTGTTTTTACAGGTCAAGTTGCTTCATCTGTTATTGGATCAGATGCTTTCCAGGAAGCAGATATTTTAGGTATAACAACGCCGATTACAAAGCATAATTACCAAGTTCGTGAAGTGAGCGAACTTCCAAGAATTATTAAAGAAGCATTTCATATTGCAACAACAGGTAGACCTGGCCCGGTTTTAATTGATATTCCTAAGGATATTGCAATTGTAGAAGGTGAATTTAGCTATGATATGCCTGTAGATCTTCCTGGATATCAGCCTACAAGTGAACCTAATTATTTACAGATTCGAAAATTAGTAGAGGCAGTTAGTAGAGCAAAGAAACCGGTTATTTTAGCTGGTGCAGGTGTTTTACATGCTAAGGGATCTGAAGAGTTAATCAAATATGCCGAACAGCAGCAAATCCCTGTTGCGAATACGTTACTAGGGTTAGGCGGTTTCCCTGCTGATCATCCTCTGTTCCTTGGAATGGCAGGAATGCATGGCACTTACACATCTAATATGGCTATTTATGACTGTGACCTACTAATAAGCGTAGGAGCAAGATTTGATGACCGTGTAACAGGAAATTTAGAACATTTTGCAAAAAATGCAACGGTAGCTCATATCGACATTGACCCTGCTGAAATTGGGAAAAATGTTCCTACTCAAATTCCAATTGTAGGAGATGCAAAGCTAGTTCTAGAACAGTTAATTAAGCAGGATGGTAAGCAAGGTGATAACAAAGAGTGGAACGAACAACTATCTTCTAATAAAGAAGAATATCCACTTATGTATAAAGATAGTGACTCTGACCTTAAGCCACAGAAAATTTTAGAACTTATTCACAAGTGGACGAACGGAGAGGCTATTGTCACAACAGATGTTGGTCAACATCAAATGTGGGCTGCGCAGTATTATAATTTTCAAAACCCTAACAAATGGGTAACATCTGGTGGTCTTGGAACAATGGGCTTTGGTTTACCTTCAGCGATTGGTGCACAACTTGCTGATCGAGAATCAACAGTTATTGCAGTACTTGGTGATGGTGGATTCCAAATGACTCTTCAAGAATTATCAGTTATCCATGAGTTAAACTTACCAATTAAAGTTGTAATCTTAAATAATGGTGCTTTAGGAATGGTAAGACAGTGGCAAGAAATATTCTATGAAGAAAGATATTCTCATTCAAAATTCGTTTCTCAGCCTGATTTTGTAAAGCTTTCAGAGGCATATGGAATGACTGGTGTACGAATTGTTCAGGAAGATGGATGGGAAGAAAAATTAAAAGAGGCTATCTTGTCTGATGAACCTGTATTGCTTGATATTCATGTTGCAAAAGATGAGAATGTGTACCCGATGGTTGCGCCTGGGAAAGGCTTGCATGAAATGGTAGGTGTTAAGCTATGAAAAGAATCCTCTCATTAACAGTATTAAACCAAACAGGGGTTTTAAATAGAATTACAGGATTGTTTACAAAAAGGCATTACAACATTGAAAGCATCACGGTTGGTCATGCTGAAACCGAAGGGGTTTCACGTATGACAGTTGTTGTAAATGTTCAAGAAGAAAAAGAAGTAGAACAAATTACAAAGCAACTAAATAAACAGATTGATGTTTTGAAAGTTGTTGATATAACATCTCAATCAATTGTATCTAGGGAGCTTGCTTTAATAAAGGTCATGTCAACTCCAGCGACTAGAATGGAGCTTCAAGGGTTAATTCAGCCATTTAGAGCAACTGTTATTGATGTAAGCCGTGAAAGTGTGGTTGTTCAAGTAACAGGTGAGCCTGAGAAAATTGAAGTGTTAATTGATTTGTTAAAACCATATGGAATTAAAGAAATTGCTAGAACTGGAACGACAGCTTTTACTCGCGGTACACAACGTACGACAAAAGAAGTTCCAATCTCAATTGTTTAAATCGTTTGTAATCTTGCCTGCAAGGTGCAGGTTAAAAAGATTCATATATAGCAATAGATCAAATTTATTCAAAAAATTATTTGAAGGAGAGATTATACATGACAACAGTATATTATAACGGAGATATTAACGAGGCAGTATTACAAGGGAAAAAGGTAGCAATCATCGGATATGGTTCACAAGGTCATGCACATGCATTGAACTTAAAAGAAAGCGGAGTTGACGTAGTAGTAGGTGTTCGTCAAGGTGGTTCTTTCAATAAAGCAGTTGAAGATGGACATCACGTAGTATCAGTTGCTGAAGCAGCACAACTAGGTGACTTAGTAATGGTATTACTTCCAGATGAGCAACAAGCAAAAGTATATGAAGAAGAAATTAAGCCAGGTTTAGAAGCAGGAAATTCATTAGTATTTGCACATGGTTTTAATGTACACTTTAGCCAAATCGTACCACCTGCTGATGTTGATGTATTCTTAGTTGCACCAAAAGGTCCTGGTCACTTAGTAAGAAGAACTTATGAAGAAGGTGCTGGTGTTCCTGCATTATTCGCAATCTATCAAGATGTTTCTGGCTCAGCTAAAGAAAAAGCATTAGCTTATGCTAAAGGTGTTGGATCTGCTCGTGCGGGTGTATTAGAAACTACATTCAAAGAAGAAACAGAAACTGATTTATTCGGTGAGCAAGCTGTATTATGTGGAGGTTTAACTTCTCTAGTAAAAGCTGGTTTCGAAACATTAGTAGAAGCAGGATATCAACCAGAAGTTGCATACTTTGAGTGCTTACACGAGCTTAAATTAATCGTAGACTTAATGTATGAAGATGGAATGGCTGGTATGAGATATTCAATTTCTGATACTGCTCAATGGGGTGACTTCGTTTCAGGTCCACGTGTAGTTGATGGTCGTTCGAAAGAAGCAATGAAAGAAGTTCTTAAAGACATCCAAAATGGTAAATTTGCAAAAGAGTGGATCTTAGAAAACCAAGCAAATCGCCCACAATTCAATGCAATTAATAATAATGAAAATGAACATCAAATCGAAGTTGTTGGTAAAAAGCTACGTGCAATGATGCCGTTTGTAAAATCTAAACAAAAACAGAAAGAAGCGGTGAGTGTGAGTGCGAAAAATTAACCTATTTGATACAACGCTCCGTGATGGTGAACAATCTCCTGGTGTAAATCTTAATGTGAAAGAAAAACTAGAGATTGCTAAACAGCTAGAAAAACTCGGAATGGACGTTATTGAGGCAGGTTTTCCTGCTACATCAAAAGGTGATTTATTAGCAGTTCAAGAAATTGCAAAAACAGTGAAGAGCAGTTCAGTAACTGGCCTCGCTCGATCTGTAAAAGGGGATATTGATGCAGCATGGGAAGCATTAAAATATGCTGAAGAACCTAGACTACATGTTTTCTTAGCTACTTCTCCAATTCATAGAGAATTTAAGCTCAAGAAGACAAAAGAGCAGGTGATTCAGACAGCAGTTGAATCTGTACAATATGCTGCACAATTTTTCCCGATTATTCAATGGTCAGCAGAGGACGCTTGCCGCACTGAATTGCCGTACCTAGCTGCGATCGTTGAAAAGGTGATTGAAGCTGGTGCACATGTTATTAACATCCCAGATACGGTTGGTTATATTACTCCAAAAGAATACGGAGAAATTTTCACTTACCTTCGTGAAAATGTTAAGGGGATTGACAATGTCATTCTATCAGCACACTGCCATGATGATTTAGGCATGGCAGTTGCTAATTCCCTATCAGCTATAGAACATGGTGCTGGTCAGATTGAAGGAACAGTAAATGGGATTGGGGAAAGAGCAGGAAATGCTGCACTAGAAGAAGTTGCCGTTGCCCTTCATATTAGAAGTGATTACTATAAAGCAAAAACAGGTTTATATTTGAAAGAAACAAAGCGTACGAGTGATTTAATAAGTAGCTTAACCGGTATGGTTGTTCCTGGAAACAAAGCGGTAGTAGGGAGAAATGCATTTGCCCACGAATCCGGTATTCACCAGGATGGTGTTCTTAAAGAGAAAACAACTTATGAGATTATCTCACCAGAACTTGTAGGTGTTTCTACTAATTCAATGGTATTAGGTAAACATTCAGGTCGCCATGCATTTAAAAACAGACTACATGAACTAGGTTTTGAAATCTCAGATGAAGAAGTAAATAAATTATTTATTGCTTTTAAAGAATTAACGGAGAAGAAGAAAGAAATCACTGATGATGATTTAAAAGCCCTGCTTATTGAAGAAAAAGTGGCTAACAAGGAAGCTGCCTTTGAACTTAAATCTTTACAGGTTCAATATGGAACAGCTCAAATTCCTACGGCAACCATTACACTTCTAAACCAGGATAATGAGTTAATTCAAGAAGCAGCTACTGGAGCTGGTAGTGTTGAAGCAATTTATAATACGTTAGAAAGATGTGTTGGTCAGTCTATTACCCTAATTGACTACCGCATTCAATCTAATAGTGGTGGAAGAGACGCGCTAGCTCAAGTGTATGTAAAAATAAGAGTTGGAGAATCTGAAGCTAGTGGAAGAGGAATGGCACATGATGTGTTAGAAGCATCGGCGAAAGCTTACATCAATGCTGTAAATCGCATTTCTCTGCTAGCGGAAATTCCTCAATTAGAAGCAAGTCTACTAAATTAAAACCTTAAAGAGAAGGGGGATAGATCATGAAGAAAACAATCGCATTATTACCTGGTGATGGAATAGGTAAAGAAGTTGTTGATGTAACAGTAGAAATTTTAAAAGCAATTGCAGAACATTTTAACCATCAATTTCAGTTCAACTATGGATTAATCGGTGGTGACGCTATTGATCAAAAAGGCACTCCATTGCCTGAAGAAACAATTGAAGCTTGTAAGAAATCTGACGCCATTATTTTGGGGGCTGTTGGAGGACCTAAATGGGATCAAAATCCTGTAGAATTAAGACCGGAGCGTGGGCTGTTAGCTCTACGTAAGGCACTTGATTTATATGCGAATTTACGTCCTATCACTACGTTTGATAGTTTATTAGATTCTTCCCCTTTAAAGAAGGAGTATGTTAGTGGAGTAGACTTCGTTATCGTACGAGAGCTAACAGGTGGATTGTATTTTGGAAAACCAAGTGAGCGTATTGTTCGTGATGGTGAAGACGCTGTTGTTGATACATTATTTTATAAACGTTCTGAAATTGAACGAATTCTTGTATCTGCATTTGAAATTGCGCAGAAGCGTCGCAAGCATGTAACTTCTGTTGATAAAGCAAATGTACTTGAATCAAGTAGAGTTTGGAGAGAAGTGGCTGAAGAGGTGTCTGCAAGATACCCGGATGTAACACTTGAACATATGCTTGTTGACAATGCAGCTATGCAACTTATCAGATCACCAAGACAATTTGATGTTATTGTAACAGAAAATATGTTTGGAGATATTTTAAGTGATGAAGCATCAATGATCACAGGATCTCTTGGAATGTTATCTTCAGCAAGTTTATCATCATCAGGTTTACATTTATATGAACCTGTTCATGGTTCAGCACCTGACATTGCTGGCAAAGGCTTAGCAAATCCTGTCGCAACGATTCTTTCTGCTGCAATGTTACTACGTCAATCATTTGGATTAGAAGAAGAGGCAAAAGCAATTGAAAAGGCTGTTGATAATGTATTAAATTCAGGTACTCGTACAGCAGATCTTGCAAATGGTGAAAAAGCCGTGTCAACAAAACAAATGGGCGAAGAAATCAAAAATGCTCTTGCTGATGACCATGCCATTTTAAACATAATGGAAGCTTATTCTTAATTAGCTATAATAACTTTTTATTCACTATATAGAGACCGATACAATGCTTATCGGATTGAGGGGTATGACACAATGGAAGATGTCAGCCCCTCATTTTCCATCTATTAAGGGAGGATTACGACCGTGAAGCCAAAAACGATTATTGAGAAGATATATGATGAACATGTTGTTCAACAAGAACAAGGGAAGCCAGATCTTCTATATATCGATTTACACTTAGTACACGAAGTAACATCGCCACAGGCTTTTGAGGGACTTCGAGAGAAGAATCGTAAAGTAAGAAGACCAGACAGAACGTACGCTACGATGGATCATAATGTTCCAACAGTCAATCGCTTTGTAATCAGTGATGAAGTTGCCAAAAATCAAATTAGTGCACTTGAAAGAAACTGTAAAGAATTTGGAATTCGTTTAGCAGATCTTCAAAGTGAAGACCAAGGGATAGTACACGTAATTGGACCTGAGCTAGGGTTAACTCTTCCAGGAAAAACAATAGTTTGTGGAGATAGTCATACGTCAACACATGGAGCATTTGGTGCGATTGCATTTGGTATTGGGACGAGTGAAGTAGAACATGTTTTAGCTACTCAAACACTATGGAGACAGCGTCCGAAGACGTTGAATATACATGTACCTGGTAAGCTGCAAAAAGGTGTAACAGCTAAAGATGTTATACTAGCTGTTATTGGAAAATACGGAGTACGCTTTGGTACAGGATATATTATCGAATATACAGGTGAAGTGATTGAAAACTTATCAATGGATGAGCGTATGACAATCTGTAATATGTCCATTGAAGCAGGAGCTAGAGCAGGACTAATTGCACCGGATGAAACAACCTTCTCTTACATTAAGGGGAGAAAGTATGCACCTAAAGGGGAAGAGTTTGAACAGGCTGTTGAATACTGGAAAACATTAAGAACTGACGAAGGAGCAGAGTACGATAAAGTTATCACATTAAATGGTGATGAAATTGCTCCGATGGTAACATGGGGAACAAATCCAGGTATGTCGGTTGGTGTTGATCAAAAAACACCTGATTTAAATGATTTTCATAATGATGAAGAAGTTGATGAAGCTAAGCGTGCATACAGCTATATGGGTTTACAACCTAATACTAGAATTGAAGATATTACGATTGAACATGTGTTTATTGGGTCTTGTACAAATTCCCGTTTAACAGACTTAAGACAGGCAGCTGAAGTTATAAGTAGCTTAAAAGGCAAGAAGGTGCCGTCAGATGTACGTGCTATCGTTGTGCCGGGTTCTCAAAAGGTTAAAAAAGTAGCAGAAGAAGAAGGTCTAGATGTAATCTTTAAAGAAGCTGGCTTTGAGTGGAGAGAATCGGGTTGCAGTATGTGTTTAAGTATGAATAGTGACGTTGTACCAGAAGGAGAGCGCTGTGCATCTACCTCGAACCGTAACTTTGAAGGAAGACAAGGTAAAGGTGCCAGAACGCACTTGGTAAGTCCAGCTATGGCAGCTGCAGCGGCTTTACATGGACGTTTTGTAGATGTTCGTCATATTCAAGAGAACGCAATGTCATTTTAATTTTATTAATCTATAGGATGGAAATTGTTTAGGTGTGAAAGTGTTGTTACATCCATAGAAAAAGTATTCATATTAGGAGGGACATCATGCAACCATTTACTACACATAAAGGCAAAGTTGCTGTATTAAACAGAACAAATGTTGACACAGACCAAATTATTCCAAAACAATTTTTAAAGAGAATTGAAAAAACAGGATATGGACGGTTTGCATTCTTTGATTGGAGATATCTTCCTGATGGATCTGAAAATCCTGAATTTGAATTAAATCAAGAAAAAAGTAAAGGTGCGACAATTTTACTTGCGGGTGAAAACTTTGGCTGTGGGTCTTCTCGTGAGCATGCTCCATGGGCTCTTTCAGATTATGGTTTCAAAGCTATTTTAGCACCTTCTTATGCAGATATTTTTCACCAAAATTGTATGAAAAATGGCTTGCTGCCAATTACACTTGAGCAAACTGTTTTAGACCTTATCCGTGAAAAGTCAAATGCTGAAGGCTTTGAATTAACAGTTAATCTTGAAAAGCAAGAAATCACAGATCAAAATGGTTTAGTGCAAACCTTTGATGTTGATCCATATTGGAAAGATATGCTTTTACACGGAAAAGATGAAATTGATTTAACGTTACATTATGATAACCAAATTAAACATTACGAAGAAACAAGAAGAGCATCATTTTTATAATGATTGCTCTTTTTATATGTCTTAACCTAGCACTGCTTAAGCTTTCAGAAAATATTCAAAGTTAAATAGAATCGTCATTTCAACACTTTGAACTCACGAATTTCACAGAATTTAGTAGTACACAGGCGCCTCATGCGACGTCATTCAACAAAAATCGGGAAGTGACAGGCACCACCTCACACTTGTTTTCCAAGACTTGGATTGATAAACTGTATGCAAAGTAAGGTTGCTGGAGTTGACCAACGTATGAAACCGAAAAAAAAATCAAATGTTGTTCCCTTTCCTAATTTGAAGGAGAGGTATTTAGATAAGGGAACACTGTTATTGAAAGAAAAGAAGTATCATGAAGCACTTGAAATGTTTGCTGAAGCAAAGAAGCTTAAGGAAGATCAAGCTGAAATATATCTCGGTATGGCAATTTGCCTTATGGAGCTTGGTGACTTAACAGAGGCTAAAGATATTTGCAAAAAAATGCTGTTAGAAGACATAGGTCATTATTTTACTGTTTTACAGATTTATCTAACGATATTAATACAACTACGAGAATATCATGAAGTACAAACTACAATCGAAGCGGTGTTAGAGGAAAACCAGCTACCTGCTGAAAGTGCTGAACACTTTTATAAATTGTTGGAATTTAGTCGAAAAATGAATCAAAACGAAGTTGATATTCTTGATGATGAAGGAGACCAGGAAGCTGAACAGCCATTATATATAGAAGACCTTCTGAGAGATACAAATAAACAAATTGCCTACGTTCAGTCACTGCATGACCGTAACATAAGTAAACATTTTGCTTCACTTAAAATCTTGTTAGAAAATGAACATATTCACCCTACAATCAAATCAATGATTTTGCATTTAATGATTGAGCATGAAATTGAAAAGGAAATTAAAGTAACAAAGTTCGGCGAAAGTCTTACAGTCGTACCAGCGAATTTGGAAGATCCTGCAGAATTTCCCTTTACTAAAAAAGTATTAACTATATTAGATGATACGCTAGGAAATGAAAATCCTACATTATTTGAATCAGTTAAAGAATTATGGATAAGGCATTTGTATGTGTTATATCCTTTCTTACCTCAGCCAACAGAAGCTAAGCTGTGGGCAGCAGCTTTGCATCTTGTTGGTTATTCGATGCATGGGATTTCAATTGAGCAAGAAGAAATAGAAGATATCTATGATCAACTATTGCCGGATTTACAAGAAGCATGCAATAAAATCTATCAAATAGAAGAAATTTCTTATTTACAAATATGAGCTATATGTTGAAAGGAATTTATTCTGTGTTATAATAAAATGGTTGCAAAATAGTGATCATCGTATATAGGTCTTTTTTATTTTGGACAAAAAGTTGATGGTATGGGAAATACTTAAAGCTTTGCCATTTGTCTTGAAGAAAAGCCAAGTTTTTCAAATACGAAATCCTATGCATGTTTAGTACTAGGTTACTTTTTACCGTACATAAAAACAGGTATATGTTCGTGGGGGATTGCCTAAAATGGGACAAGCGCCACAAATTACCTATCACTTATTCGCACAAATTATTATAGATCTTTGGAGGGACAACACATGTCAGTAAAATGGGAAAAATTAGAAGGGAACGACGGCGTTCTAACGGTTGAGGTTTCAGCAGAAGAGTTCACAACAGCTCTTGACGAAGCATTTAAAAAGGTTGTAAAACAAGTTTCTATTCCTGGATTCCGTAAAGGGAAAATTCCACGTGGAATGTTTGAACAACGTTTTGGTGTAGAATCATTATATCAAGACGCTTTAGACATCATCCTACCAACTGCATATCCTAATGCTGTTGATGAAGCTGGAATTGATCCTGTAGATCGTCCTGAAATCGATGTTGAACAAATCGAAAAAGGAAAAAGCTTAATCTTCACTGCAAAAGTTACAGTAAAGCCTGAAGTGAAATTAGGTGAATATAAAGGTCTAGAAGTTGAAAAATTAGACGATACTGTATCTGATGAAGATGTTGACAACGAATTAAAACAATTACAAGAGCGTCATGCTGAGTTAGCAGTAAAAGAAGAAGGCGCGATTGAAAACGGTGATACTGCAGTTATCGATTTTGATGGATATGTTGATGGAGAAGCATTCGAAGGTGGAGCTGCTGAAAACTATTCATTAGAAATTGGTTCTGGATCTTTCATTCCAGGATTTGAAGAACAATTAGTTGGTCTAGAAGCGGGTGCTGAAAAGGATGTAGAAGTAACATTCCCTGAAGAATATCACGCTGAAAACCTTGCGGGTAAACCAGCAGTATTCAAAGTGAAAGTTCACGAAATCAAAACAAAAGAACTTCCAGCTCTTGATGATGAGTTCGCAAAAGATGTTAACGAAGAAGTTGAAACTCTTGATGAGTTAAAAGCTCAAACAAGAACTCGCCTTGAAGAAGCGAAAAAATCTGAAGCAGAAAACCACCTGCGTGATTCATTAGTTGATAAAGCTGCTGAAGGTGCAGAAGTAGACATTCCAAATGCATTAATCGAAAATGAAATTTCACGTATGATGCAGGAATTTGAGCAACGTCTACAAATGCAAGGAATGAATCTTGATTTATACTTCCAATTCTCAGGTCAAGATGAAGAAGCGTTAAAAGCTCAAATGAAAGACGATGCTGAAAAACGCGTTAAATATAATTTAACACTTGAAGCTATTGCTAAAGCTGAGAACATTGAAGTTTCTGACGAAGATGTTGAAGCAGAATTAGCGAAAATGGCTGAAATGTACAACATGCCTGTTGAAAACATTAAACAAGCACTTGGTGGAAACGCTGAAGGCTTAAAAGAAGATTTAAAAGTTCGCAAAGCGATCGATTTTCTTGTAGAAAATAGCAAAGTTGTTGCATAATATAATAAAAGGAACAAGGCGCGAGCAGATCGTGCCTTGTTTTATACAATCATGTTTTATTTATATTCCTTTGGGAATGATATAAGCAAGCTAATACATACATAAACATTAAGTAAGAGAAATATAATATCATCAACATTTTTGGGAAGAGCCCTCAGGTTGGAAGCTTTTTCAATGCCGAGTGGTTTCATTACCAGTCAGTGCTTCTCTTATGGTAAAATGCAGTACATACCGTTTTTAGTTGTTTTAATTAGGGACATCTACCTGCTAACCTGAATAGTTGAAAGAATTAGTAGGGGTAAGGTGGAAATGTTTTGATTTAGATAAAGATACAAGGGGTGAAACAATGTTTAAATTTAACGACGAAAAAGGACAATTAAAATGTTCATTTTGCGGAAAAACACAAGATCAGGTACGTAAGCTTGTAGCTGGACCTGGAGTATATATATGTGATGAATGTATTGAACTTTGTACAGAGATTGTTGAGGAAGAGCTTGGTACAGAAGAAGAAGTTGAATTTAAAGATGTTCCAAAACCTAAGGAAATTCATGAAATATTAGATGAATATGTTATTGGTCAGGATAATGCCAAAAAATCATTAGCTGTTGCCGTTTATAATCATTACAAGCGTATTAACTCAAACAGCAAGATTGATGATGTTGAGTTATCCAAAAGTAATATTTCTATGATTGGACCTACAGGTAGTGGTAAGACGTTATTAGCCCAAACATTAGCCAGAATCTTAAATGTCCCTTTTGCCATTGCTGATGCTACATCTTTAACAGAAGCTGGTTACGTAGGTGAAGATGTTGAGAATATCTTACTTAAGTTAATTCAAGCGGCTGATTATGATGTAGAAAAAGCAGAAAAAGGTATTATTTATATCGATGAAATTGATAAAGTGGCACGTAAATCAGAAAATCCGTCAATCACTCGTGACGTTTCTGGTGAAGGTGTACAGCAAGCATTACTTAAAATTCTTGAAGGAACTGTGGCTAGTGTTCCTCCTCAAGGTGGAAGAAAGCATCCACATCAAGAATTTATTCAAATTGATACAACAAACATTCTCTTCATTTGTGGAGGAGCATTTGATGGAGTCGAACAAATTATTAAACGTCGTTTAGGACGAAAAGTAATTGGATTTGGTTCAGATAACAAAAATGCTGATCTTGATAAAAAAGCTCTTCTTTCACAGGTTTTACCTGAAGATTTATTGAAGTTTGGATTGATTCCAGAGTTTATCGGTCGTTTGCCTGTCATTGCAAGCTTAGAGCCGTTAGATGAAGAAGCATTAGTTGAGATCTTAACAAAACCTAAAAATGCTCTTGTTAAACAATATCAGAAAATGCTTGATTTAGATGGTGTTGAACTTGAGTTTGAAGATGGAGCTCTTCTTGAAATTGCTAAAAAAGCAATTGAAAGAAAAACAGGTGCACGTGGTCTTCGTTCTATAATCGAGGGCATCATGCTTGATATGATGTTTGATTTACCATCTCGTGAGGACATAGTTAAAGCCATTATTACAGCTGAAACAGTATTAGGGGAAACACCACCTAAACTTGTACTTAGCGATGGTACAGTTATTCAAGAAGATAAAAAAACATCTGCATAACATAATCTTTAAAAAGGAAGCTGGTTTATACGGCTTCCTTTTTTGATGCTTTTTTCCAATCCACCTCCTGTAAATACTTGTAATGAAATCATGTTTATTCCTGCTAAAGCTAGGAGATACTAGCTATAAATAACCGCTTCTTACAAGGTTTATCCATTTTTAATTTGCCTTTCTAGGCAAAAAAACGAAAGTCGCCTTTTGTCCCTTTAGATTAACGAACATTTTATACATAGATGTGGAAATCATTTTATAGGGGCAAAACAAGCTTTTAATACCTCTCGAAGAGTTACTTTTAACCAAAGTATTATGCTTCGTTTACTTTTCACCGTAGCGGTAACAAGACATCTTTGCAGGAGGGACGCCAATGAGTTGGACAAGTATCGCGCTGTTTATTCAGTTGTTTTTTGGGATTATTATTGGAATGTATTTTTGGAATTTATTAAAGAGTCAACGAACTCAAAAGATATCAATTGACAGAGAATCAAAGAAAGAAATGGAACAATTAAGAAAAATGAGAGCTATTCGGTTAACCGAACCTCTTGCAGAAAAGGTACGCCCAAAAAGTTTTAATGATATAGTAGGACAAGAGGATGGTATTCGTTCGTTACGTGCTGCCCTATGCGGTTCAAACCCTCAACATGTCATTGTATATGGACCACCAGGTGTAGGGAAAACAGCGGCTGCTAGACTCGTTTTAGAAGAAGCTAAAAGAAATAAAAGATCACCATTTAAAGAAAATGCCGTATTTGTAGAATTGGATGCTACAACAGCAAGATTTGATGAAAGAGGGATTGCTGATCCTCTTATTGGATCTGTTCATGATCCAATTTATCAAGGTGCCGGAGCAATGGGACAAGCTGGAATTCCTCAGCCTAAGCAAGGAGCTGTCTCTCATGCTCATGGGGGTGTGTTATTTATCGATGAAATCGGTGAACTTCACCCTATTCAGATGAACAAGTTATTAAAAGTACTTGAAGATCGCAAAGTTTTCTTAGAAAGCGCTTATTACAATGAAGAAAATACACAAATACCAACACATATCCATGATATTTTTAAAAATGGTCTACCAGCTGATTTTAGGTTAATAGGAGCTACAACAAGAACACCTAATGAAATCCCACCAGCCATTCGTTCTAGATGTCTTGAAGTATTTTTTAGAGATTTAGAACAAGAAGAACTGGCAGTTGTAGCGAAAAAAGCAGCAGATAAAGTAGAAATGGATGTAAGCGACAAGGGGATTGATCTCTTAACTTCCTATGTTAGAAATGGCCGTGAAGTTGTAAATCTAATGCAGATTGCTACAGGTATGGCTATGTCAGAAGACAGGAAAGAAATTACTGTTGAAGACATCGAGTGGGTCATTAATTCAAGTCAGTTAAGCCCAAGATTTGAAAAGAAAATTGAAGATAACTCAAGAGTTGGCTTAGTGAATGGACTTGCCGTTCATGGCCCTAATACAGGGGCATTATTAGAAATAGAAGTCACAGTCATTCCTTCTCAAAAAGAAAAAGGAACCATTAATATAACAGGAATTGTGGAAGAAGAAAGTATTGGTGATCGATCTAAATCCATTCGTAGAAAAAGTATGGCAAAAGGCTCGATTGAAAATGTTATAACTGTTCTACGTTCTATGGGCATTCAAGCGGATGATTATGATATTCATGTGAATTTTCCAGGAGGAACACCAATTGATGGCCCATCAGCAGGAATTGCAATGGCTACAGGAATTTTCTCAGCTATTCATAAAATTGCCATTAGCAATAAAGTGGCCATGACTGGAGAAATTAGCATTCATGGAAATGTAAAGCCTATAGGCGGAGTTATTCCGAAAATAAAGGCAGCAAAAAAGGCTGGAGCAGATATAGTCATTATTCCAAAGGAAAACATGCAATCCATTTTAAAAGAAATTGATGGGATAACGATTATACCGGTAACAAATCTTCAAGAAGTCTTTGATATAGCGCTTGTTGATCCACCAACTGAAAAACCGTTGCAACATGAAGATTCAACTTCATTTCCACATCAAGAGTCTGTATAAAAGAGTTAATTTTAAAGAGATCTCCTTTACCATAAAGAAGATCTCTTTCCTTTTTTAAGCTTCGTCAGTTCTTGTCATTTCCAATTTTATATTCATGAGAATTACTTATTTTCCTTTTTCAACTGAGGGTATTGGGGTATACTACCTATTGACTAAAGCAGTTTAATTAGACACTTGAAAAAGAATAAGATAGAATTGAACAAGAATGAATTATCATGTCATGGAGGTGTAAACGCATGGCGAAATCAAATAATCAAATTGTCCCCCTCCTACCACTAAGAGGCTTGTTAGTATATCCAACAATGGTACTGCACCTTGATGTAGGAAGAGAAAAATCTGTTCAGGCGTTAGAAAAGGCTATGATGGAAGATCATATTATCTTTTTAACGACACAAAAAGAGATTTCGATAGATGAGCCAAATAAAGAAGATATTTATGAAATAGGAACACTGACTAAAATTAAGCAAATGTTGAAATTACCAAACGGTACAATCCGTGTACTCGTTGAAGGAATAGAGCGTGGTAAGATTCAACGTTTTGTGGATGAAGATGAATACTATTCTGTCGAGTTATCTATTTATAAAGACCCTGAAGAAAAAAGTGTAGAAGAAGAAGCTTTAATGCGAACAATGTTAGAATATTTTGAGCAATACATAAAGCTTTCTAAAAAAGTGTCTGCTGAAACATATGCAACTGTTTCTGACATTAATGAGCCAGGGCGAATGGCTGATATTATTGCTTCACATCTTCCTTTAAAACTAAAGGAAAAACAAGAGATTTTGGAAACCCTTGATGTTACAGAACGATTGAACAAAGTGATTTCCACTATCCATAATGAAAAAGAAGTACTACAGCTGGAGAAAAAAATCGGCCAGCGAGTTAAAAAGTCCATGGAGCGTACGCAAAAAGAATATTATTTACGCGAACAGATGAAAGCCATCCAAAAAGAGCTTGGTGAAAAAGAAGGCAAGCTTGGAGAAGTTTCATCTATGAAGGAACGAATTGAAGAAGCGGGAATGCCGGAACATATAAAAGCAGTGGCTTTAAAAGAACTGGACCGCTATGAAAAAGTTCCTTCAAGTTCAGCCGAGAGCGGCGTTATTCGTAATTACATTGAGTGGCTCCTGTCTCTATCATGGTCAAAAGCAACTGACGATCGTTTAGATGTGAATGTTGCTGAGGAAATCTTAGACGAAGAACACTATGGTCTTGAAAAGGTTAAAGAGCGGGTAATTGAGTATTTAGCGGTACAACAATTGACCAATTCATTAAAAGGTCCAATTTTATGCCTTGCAGGACCTCCGGGAGTTGGGAAAACATCACTAGCCCGTTCAGTAGCTAAATCTTTAAACCGGAATTTCGTTAGAATATCACTTGGTGGAGTAAGAGACGAATCTGAAATTCGTGGACACCGACGCACATATGTTGGTGCAATGCCTGGTAGAATTATTCAAGGGATGAAGAAGGCCGGAACAATTAATCCTGTGTTTCTTTTAGATGAAATCGATAAAATGTCCAGTGATTTTAGAGGAGATCCTTCTTCAGCGTTACTGGAAGTGTTAGATCCTGAGCAAAACCATAACTTTAGTGATCATTATATTGAAGAAACATATGATTTATCGAAAGTTATGTTTATTGCAACTGCCAATAACCTTGCTACAATTCCAGGACCATTACGTGATCGTATGGAAATTATTAATATCGCCGGTTACACGGAACTGGAGAAAATTCATATTGCAAAAGATCATCTACTACCAAAGCAATTACAAGAGCATGGACTTAAAAAATCACATCTGCAAATCCGTGAAGATGGAATTCAAAGCATTATCCGCTATTATACAAGAGAAGCTGGGGTTCGTGGGTTAGAACGCCAATTAGCAGGAGTGTGTCGTAAAGCTGCTAAAATGATTGTAAAAGAAGAGCGGAAGAAGATCATTATTACGGACAAAAATATTGAAGAATTTCTTGGGAAGAAGCGCTTTAGATATGGACAAGCTGAACTTGAGGATCAGATTGGTGTTGCAACTGGTTTAGCTTATACAACAGTTGGCGGCGATACTTTATCTATTGAAGTATCAGTAACGCCAGGTAAAGGAAAGCTGATTTTAACCGGGAAGCTTGGAGATGTTATGAAAGAATCTGCTCAGGCTGCATTTAGCTATATTCGCTCGCGTGCGGAAGAGCTGAACATTGATCGTGATTTTCATGAAAAGAATGATATTCATATCCACGTTCCTGAAGGTGCTGTACCTAAGGATGGTCCTTCAGCAGGTATAACAATGGCTACAGCGTTAATTTCAGCATTAACAGGAAGAGCCGTGAGAAAAGAAGTTGGAATGACGGGAGAAATCACTTTACGTGGCAGAGTACTTCCAATTGGTGGCTTGAAAGAAAAAACATTGAGTGCACATCGTGCTGGTTTGACTAAGATCATTGCACCAAAAGACAATGAAAAGGATTTGGACGATATTCCAGATAGTGTTCGCAATGAACTTACCTTTGTCTTAGTTTCACATTTAGATGAAGTGTTAAAACATGCATTAACAGAGGAGAAATAATGAAAGTAACAAGTTCAGAAATCGTTATAAGCGCAGTTAAGCCTGCACAATATCCAGAAGGAGATTTACCGGAAGTAGCATTAGCTGGTCGTTCTAATGTTGGTAAATCATCCTTTATTAATAAAATGCTAGGTAGAAAAGGATTGGCTCGAATTTCATCAAAGCCAGGTAAAACACAAACATTAAATTTTTATATTATTAATGAAATACTACACTTTGTTGATGTACCTGGATATGGATATGCCAAGGTTAGTAAAAAGGAACGTGAAGCATGGGGGAAAATGATCGAAACCTACATCACTTCTCGTGAACAGTTGCGTGCTGTTATCCTTTTAATTGATCTTAGACATCCTCCAACAAGTGACGATGTGCTGATGTATAACTTCCTAAAGCATTATGACATCCCAACAATTGTTGTGACAACCAAGGCAGATAAAATTCCTAAGGGTAAGTGGCAGAAGCATGCTAAGGTGATAAAAGATGCCCTGGAAATTGAGAAAAACGATCCATTGGTTATTTTTTCATCAGAAACCGGCTTAGGCAAAGATGAAGCTTGGAAAACAATTCTTCACTATACATCATAAAGTTAGTTCTTTGTATATGTATAATACACAAAAAGACTCTGGTGGAAAAATACCAGAGTCTTTTTTGGTGTGTTATCAACTTCTACATATTTCAACAAAATGTGGGAAGTGACAGGCACCTTATTTTCTTCTCCGTATCACTAACAATAAAGCACCAATGACAATAAAAAGAAGTGGCCAGTAGGTTTCAATAAAATCTACTCCGTTTTCGATGATAGTTAGAGATTGAATAATTTTATGGAAAAAGTGTAGAAATAAGCCTATAGCTAATATAATAAAACCTTGCTGATAACCAGTTTTGGCTTTTGTAGCAGTTAAAATCATGCCAAGAGACAAGATAAATAAAAAAGCAGCAGGATGATCAGGCCAAGAGGCAATCTTGCCAGCATAGTGAAAATGGATACCAAGACCTGCTAAAATGATTCCTGGTAAAATGGCTGACGCATCTTGTTCAAAGTGACCACTAATTAAAAACGTAAGTCCAAGTAGGATTAATAAAAAAGGCCAACTGTTTTGTCCTTCAAATAAATGAATATTTAATTTTTGGATAGAATAAAAAATGCCAATTCCTAGTAGTAGCATTGTTGGTAATAATGTAATTTTTTTCATTGTCCACCTCTCGCATGAATAGTATATAAGGAAAACCTGTCCGTCGTGGCCGGGGAATATATTTAATATGATTTCCTTGTCCAAATCAATAGCTTGATTAACTGCGTGATTTTTGTTATTGTACAGAGTGAATAGTATGAGAATGATGTCAGAGCATGTAGAAATTTTTATAGAAAAAACGTGTTTTTTGTGAACAATTACAAACGACCATTAATAAGTTGAAAATGGTGTGAATCAGTGAAATAATAAACATATTTTATCATAACATATAGTTTCAAAGACTGTTCACATTTTTTAGCAGAGAAAAAAATCAATCGTGATATACTAGAAGTAGAGATCCTTGTACATGGGGGTGTATAAGAAAATGCATATACTTGTTGTCGGCTTAAATTATAAAACAGCCCCTGTTGAAATTCGCGAAAAGCTCTCGTTTCAACCTCAAGAGCTAACAGATGCGATGAAACAGTTAAAAGAACAAAAAAGCATACTTGAAAATGTTATTGTATCTACTTGCAACCGTACAGAAATATATGCTGTAGTAGATCAACTTCATACAGGACGTTATTATATTAAAGCATTCTTGGCAGATTGGTTCGGACTGGAGAAAGAAGAGATTTCACCGTATTTAACTATTTTTGAACAAGATGGTGCACTAGAGCATTTATGTAGAGTAGCATGCGGATTGGATTCTATGATTTTGGGTGAAACTCAAATTCTAGGACAGGTTCGTACTAGCTTTTTACAGGCTCAGGAAAACAATACAACAGGAACGGTGTTCAATCAGCTGTTTAAGCAAGTAATATCATTGGCTAAACGTTCACATTCTGAAACTGATATTGGAGCAAATGCTGTTTCAGTGAGTTATGCAGCAGTTGAACTTGCTAAGAAAATCTTTGGTGACCTTCGTTCTAAGCACGTACTAATTTTAGGTGCGGGTAAGATGGGGGAATTAGCTGTGCAAAATCTGCATGGCAGTGGTGTAGGTAAAGTTACTGTTATGAACAGAACGTTGCAGAAAGCTGAAGAGCTTGCTAATCGCTTTGATGGGAAAGCCAAAGGAATAAACGAACTTCAGTGTGGATTAGTGGAAGCGGATATCCTTATTAGTTCAACTGGTGCCAAAGATTTTGTTATTACTAAAGAAATGATGACACATGTGGAAAAAATGAGAAAAGGTCGTCCATTATTTATGGTCGATATTGCTGTGCCACGTGATTTAGATCCTAAGCTTGCGGATTTAGATAGTGTGTTTCTTTATGATATTGATGATTTACAAGGAATTGTTGAGGCAAACTTACAAGAGCGTAAAATTGCTGCGGAAAAGATTGAACTAATGATCGAAGATGAAATTGTTCAATTTAAACAATGGATTAATACGCTTGGAGTTGTACCTGTTATTTCAGCACTTCGTCAAAAGGCTTTAAATATTCAAGCTGAAACGATGGAAAGTATCGAGCGAAAAATGCCTAACTTAACTGATCGCGAAAGAAAAGTTTTAAGTAAGCATATGAAAAGCATTATTAATCAATTGCTTAAAGACCCGATTGTGAAGGTAAAAGAGCTATCAGCAGAGGCTAATGCACAGGAATCATTGGATTTATTTATGAAAATCTTTAATATCGAAGAAGCTGTTGAAGAGCAAATGAAAATGGATAAATCAGAGAAACAGACAATTCATGCAAACGATCCGATTTATCGTGCTTCACTTCAATCGTAAGTGAAAGGACCTTTCATTATGGAGATGAGCTTAAGCAGAATTAACGAATTAACCATAATACTTTATGCTATTTGTGTACTCTTATATTTTATAGATTTTCTTAATAATAACCGGAAGGCGAAACGAGCTGCCTTCTGGTTACTTTCTATTGTTTGGCTATTACAAACAATTTTTTTATTTGTTCGTATGTTTGAAACAGGAAGATTTCCTGTTTTAAATGTGTTTGAAGGGCTCTATTTTTATACATGGGTATTAGTGACATTGTCACTTGTTTTAAATCGTTTTCTTAAAGCGGAATTTATTATCTTTTTCACTAACGTAATTGGGTTTATCATGATGGCCATACATACATTTGCCCCAGCTCAATACGAGTCGGCTGCTGTTTCTAGTCAGCTTGTCTCAGAACTATTATTAATTCATATTACGATGGCCATACTTTCTTATGGGGCGTTTTCATTATCGTTTGTGTTTTCGATTCTTTATACCATTCAATATAATTTACTCAAAAAGAAAAAGTGGGGAAAGCGCCTTCTTCGATTAGAAGATCTTTCAAAGCTTGATCATATGTCATACGTATTAAATGTCATCGGCGTACCTATGCTGTTATTAAGTTTAATTTTAGGGGTTATTTGGGCCTATATTAAAGTAGCTAACTTTCAATGGTATGATGCGAAAGTACTAGGGTCTTTTATGGTATTAGTGACGTATGGGATCTATCTTTATATAAGAATTGTTAAAGAATTACAGGGCAGGTCTGTGGCTCTTTTAAACATAGCATCGTTTTTAGTTTTGTTAATTAACTTTTTCTTGTTTGGTAGTCTTTCAAGGTTTCATTTTTGGGATTCATGATTGGTTACCTTAGACATAGTAGGAGGAACATATGCGAAAAATAGTTGTTGGATCTAGACGTAGTAAATTGGCATTAACGCAAACAAATTGGGTAATTAATCAATTAAAATCCTTTGGTTTACCGTTCCAATTTGAAATCAAGGAAATTGTAACAAAAGGTGATCAGATTTTAGATGTTACTTTATCAAAAGTCGGAGGCAAAGGCTTGTTTGTAAAGGAAATTGAGCAAGCAATGATGAATGGTGAAATTGATATGGCTGTTCATAGTATGAAGGATATGCCGGGAATTTTGCCTGAGGGTTTAACAATAGGTTGCATTCCAAACCGTGAAGATCACCGCGATGTTCTTATCTCTAAAGATCATGTAAAGCTTTCAGAGTTGCCAAGTGGAGCAATTGTCGGAACAAGCAGCTTGAGACGAAGTGCGCAGCTTTTAATTGAAAGACCTGACCTTGAAATTAAATGGATTAGAGGAAACATAGATACTCGCTTAGAAAAGCTGAAAACAGAAGATTATGATGCCATTATTCTAGCTGCAGCAGGCCTGGCACGCATGGGCTGGAGTAAAGATGTTGTTACTGAATTCTTAGACCCGGAAATTTGCCTGCCAGCAGTAGGGCAAGGTGCCTTAGCCATTGAATGTCGTGCGGATGATCAAGAATTGTTAGATCTTCTTGCAAAATTCACTGATTTATCTACGAAATTAGCCGTTACTGCTGAGAGAACCTTCCTTACTAAAATGGAGGGTGGATGCCAAGTACCTATCGCTGGATTTGCAACAGTAAATGAAAAGGAAGAAATTGAATTTACAGGTCTTATTGCCTCACCTGACGGGAAAGAAGTGTATAAACAAAGGGTTACAGGAACAGACCCGGTAGAATTAGGGAGTAAAGTCGCGGAAACATTAACAAATCAAGGAGCTAAAGCCCTAATCGACCGGGTAAAAGAGGAGTTAGATCAATAATGGGAGAGATCCGTCCTTTACAAGGGAAACGGGTTTTGATTACTAGAGCAAAGTCTCAAGTAGAAGAATTTATTCAAAAAATTGAAGAAGAAGGCGGAGTTGGAATTTCAGCTCCGCTTCTAGAAATAAGACCAAAAAAATCGAGTGAATCTATTATTCACCAGACGCTGACAAGATTACATAAATTTGATTGCATTGTGTTTACGAGTGCAAATGGTGTTAAATACTTTAAAAAGTTCTTAGATCAATTTGGAATTCCTTATGAAACATTACAGCATATGATTGCCGCTTCTGTTGGAAGAAAAACAAGTAAGCAAATGGAGAAACTAAATCTCAATGTTTCTGTTATACCAGAAGAATTTGTGGCGGAAAAGCTGGCAGAAAGCATAGGGGAAAAGCTTTCTAAATCTTCGAAAATCCTAGTGATTCGAGGAAATCTATCAAGACCAATTCTGATAACAGAATTAAAAAAACAAGGTTTCAACACAGAAGATTTAATTGTCTATGAAACATTACATAATAAAAGAGAAGCTGCTAAGCTTATTTCATATCTCAAAGAAGATCAGCTAGACTACATAACCTTTACAAGCTCATCTACTGTTGACAGCTTTATGAAAGTACTACATAAATCAGAACTCATTCAGCATTTGAGTAAAGTTACTTTCATATGTATCGGCCCGATTACTAATAACACATTAAAAGAATATGGATTTACAGGTGTTATGCCTGTTTCCTATACAATTGATGACATGGTGAAGTTAATGGTTGAACTAGAACAAAACCGGGAGGATAATCAATGAATATTCAATTTACAAGACACCGCCGTTTACGTAACAGTAATAACCTAAGAGCAATGGTGAGAGAAACACATCTTCGCCCAGAGGACTTTATTTATCCAATTTTCGTTGTAGAAGGGGATAATAAGAAAAACGAAGTTCCATCAATGCCAGGTGTGTATCACTTGTCTTTAGATCTATTGAATCAGGAAATTGAAGAAGTTATTTCGTTAGGGGTTAAGTCTGTTATCTTATTTGGTGTTCCTGATGAAAAGGACGATGTAGGAACTCAAGCTTATCATGATAACGGAATTGTTCAACGTGCAACTAGACAGGTAAAAGAGTCCTTCCCTGAATTAGTCGTTGTTGCGGATACATGTCTTTGTCAATATACAGATCATGGACATTGTGGAATTGTTGAAAATGGACAAGTATTAAATGACCCTACCCTTGATTTGCTTGCACGTACCGCTATCAGTCAAGCAAAAGCAGGTGCAGATATTATTGCTCCTTCAAACATGATGGATGGCTTTGTAGCAGCAATTAGACATGGGTTAGATGAAGCTGGCTTTGAACATATTCCGGTTATGTCTTATGCAGTTAAATATGCAAGTGCTTTTTACGGACCGTTCCGAGATGCAGCGCACAGCACACCACAATTTGGTGACCGAAAAACATATCAAATGGATCCTGCTAATCGTGATGAAGCATTAAGAGAAGCTCAGTCAGATTTAGAAGAGGGTGCGGACTTTTTAATCGTAAAGCCAGCATTATCTTATTTAGATATTATCCGTGATGTGAAAAATCAATTTAACGTTCCTATTGTAGCTTATAATGTTAGCGGTGAGTATTCCATGATTAAAGCAGCTGCACAAAATGGATGGGTTGATGAAAAAGCATTGGTGATGGAAATGTTAGTCGGAATGAAACGTGCAGGTGTTGATTTAATTATTACATATTTTGCAAAAGACGCAGCACGGTGGATAAGGGAAGATCAATAAGGGAAAGCCTTTTACTTTACAAGAGGAAGGAAGAGGAATGAAAATGAATAGCTATCAAAAAAGCGAAAGTGCATTTCATGAAGCTCAATCATTAATGCCCGGTGGTGTTAATAGTCCTGTAAGAGCATTTAAATCTGTTGGAATGAATCCTATATTCATGGAACGAGGAAAAGGCTCAAAAATTTATGATATCGATGGAAACGAATATATTGACTATGTTCTTTCCTGGGGACCGCTTATTCATGGTCATTCAAACGATACTGTAGTTGAAGCGATTAAAAAAGTTGTAGAGTCAGGTACAAGCTTTGGTGCTCCTACTCTGATTGAAAACGAACTTGCAAAGCTTGTAATAGATCGTGTGCCTTCGATTGAAATCGTCCGTATGGTAAGCTCAGGAACGGAAGCAACGATGAGTGCATTACGATTAGCAAGGGGCTATACTGGACGAAATAAAATTATTAAGTTTGAGGGCTGCTACCATGGTCATGGTGATTCTTTACTGATTAAAGCAGGATCAGGAGTTGCAACGTTAGGATTACCAGATAGTCCTGGTGTACCTGAAGGAATTGCGAAAAATACAATTACCGTTCCGTACAATGATTTAGAAAGCATTCAATATGCATTTGAACAATTTGGAGAAGATATTGCAGGGATCATTGTAGAACCTGTAGCAGGGAACATGGGAGTTGTTCCACCTCAACCAGGTTTTCTTGAGGGATTACGAGCAATTACAGAACAATATGGTGCTTTATTAATCTTTGATGAGGTTATGACAGGGTTTCGTGTAGACTATGGCTGTGCTCAAGACTATTACGGTGTAACACCTGATTTAACATGCCTTGGCAAGGTAATCGGTGGAGGTTTACCTGTAGGAGCTTATGGTGGTAAAGCGGAAATTATGAAGCAAATTGCTCCAAGTGGACCAATTTATCAAGCAGGAACTTTATCAGGAAACCCACTCGCGATGACAGCGGGATATGAAACATTAAAACAGCTAACAAGAGATTCTTATAAGGAATTTATTCGTAAAGCAGATCGTCTTGAGGAAGGACTGTCAGCTGCTGCTAATGAGTATGAAATTCCGCATACAATCAATCGTGCC
Organism: Metabacillus sp. B2-18; assembly: GCF_021117275.1. Lineage (NCBI taxonomy): Bacteria > Bacillati > Bacillota > Bacilli > Caryophanales > Bacillaceae > Metabacillus > Metabacillus sp. B2-18. The sequence continues at coordinate 3,618,418 of NZ_CP088245.1, read as the reverse complement.
GGCTCTATGATTGGCTTTTTCTTTACTAATGAAGATGTAACAAATTACGAAAAAGCGAAAACATCAAATCTTGATTTCTTTGCCAGCTACTATCGTAGCATGGCAAATCAAGGAGTATTCCTTCCTCCATCACAATTTGAAGGATTATTCCTATCAACAGCACACACAGACGCGGACATTGATCATACAATAGAAGCTGCTAAGAAGGCATTTGCTGAATTAAAAAAATAATTAGAAAAAATCCATCACATTTGTGGTGGATTTTTTTGTTTTTTAAAATTTCATCATAAATTCCTCCTTTCACACATAAATCTGTAATGTCATAGTTATTTTGCTAGGTATTTGAAAGGAGGAAATATTTTTGTCACAACAACAACTACGTTTCTCAGTAGAAGAGTCTGTTTGGTTTCAAAAAGGACAGGAAGTATCTGAACTTTTATCTATTTCTTTAGATCCGGATATTGCCATTCATGAGCATGATCAGTACATTTCAATTCGTGGTGCCCTGCAGCTTACTGGGGAATATAAAATAGAAGCGGAAAGTTCTGAAGAGGAAACGTTCGAATATGCAAATGTACGTTATGTAAATGAGGTTGATACACGTGAAGATGGTGTGAGCGTCTTAAATCATCGTTTCCCTGTTGATATTACGATTCCTAGAAATCGAATTCAACAGCTAGACGAGGTGTATGTTTCGATCGAATCCTTTGATTATGATTTACCCGAACATGCTTGCTTAAAATTAATAGCTGATTTATCTATAAGCGGAATTTCGAATGGAGAGACAGCGGAAGAAGAAGAGGTGAGACCTGCAGAGGAACCTAAGGAAGAAGCATTTGAAGCTCTTTTCCGTGAAGAACAAAACACTGCAGAACATAATAATTCCGAGCCTGTTTCAAGCATAGAGCCTGCACCTTCACCTTTTTCTTCTTTCTATGAGGAAAGAAAGTTAGATGAAGAAGACGTGGACAAATTATCACCATCCTTCTCTGTCACGAAAGAACAGGATGTAGTTGAAGAGCGTGAGGAAGAAGTAGAAGAAGTAGAAGAAGTAGTGGTTGAAACGTCACCTGCTGAATACGATAAAGAAATTGTAGAGCCTGAACCGGCTGTTGAAGAAGAAGTTAATGTTGAGCAAGGACAAACTGAAGAAGAGGTTTATGATCCATTTGTTGTGGAAGTAAGAAGAGAAGAACCAACTCCAGAACCTAAAGAAGTACAATATTCCTTTTTCTCTAAAACCGAAGAAGAGCCAACAAATGTAGATGAAGATTTACAAAAGAAAGATGAAGTTGGTCGTGAAGAGGGAGAAACAAAGGATGCTCATTACTTAACAAGTTTATTTGCAAGAGACGAAGAAGAAGATTTCTCCAGAGTGAAAATGTGTATTGTTCAACAAGGAGATACACTTGAATTAATTAGTGAGAAATATGAAATTTCCATTCAACAAATTTTACGTGTAAATGAGTTTCATGCAGATCAAGATGTATATGAAGGACAAATTCTTTATATCCCTGCATACTCAACAAGTAAATAACATTTATTATTTATTTGAAAGACAAAGAACAGCATGGGGCATCTTTTTCCTCGGCTGTTTTTTTCAATTTTCTTTCTAAGGAGTAGAGGTGATATGATCTATGTCGATGCAGCTAAGCGAAGTAAGGCCTTTGTTAAAAAATTACGATTTACACCCTGAATATACAGAGGAAATCACCAAGAAAACAATTAAGGTATATACAGATACAGGTCCTTATGTATTAAAGAAATTATCAAGTGAATTTAATCCATATTTTGTTGATTCTATTCGAATCTTAAATGAACAAAAGTATTCAAATTATGTTCCCCTTTTAAGGAATAAACAGCAGCAGCTTATTTCTCAATATAATGGGGAGTACTATTACTTAATGCCGTGGCTTGTGAATGAACAAGAAGAAGAGCGTGATGCTCGTCATCAGCTTCTATTTAAAGAGGTAGCAAACCTTCACAAACGAACAGAAAAGAAAATATCACTTGATGGTCAAGAGGCAACAACTCATTATGAAAAACTAACGAATAAGTGGGATGAAGAAAAAGCACGTTTTGAAACATTTGTTGAACAATGTGAGAAAAAGATTTATTTATCTCCATTTGAGTTGCAAGCCGTTACTTACTATACTGAGGTATCAAGAGCCATTGAATTTTCTCGTAAAAAACTCGATGAGTGGTATGAGAAAATGACAGATAAAAAGTCTTCAAGAGTAGTGTTAACACATGGAAAAGTATCTGCACGCCACTTCTTATATGATGATGATGGTAATGGTTATTTATCAAACTTTGAGAAATCGTCTTATTCAAGTCCTATTGATGATTTTTTATTATTTTTGAATCGAACTGCGAGAACGTATCCAATTCAAAGTGATGATGTTGTGAATTGGTTTTATTCCTATCAAAAAGACTACCCATTTACAGAAGAGGAAATGCTTTTATTTATTGGGTATTTGGCTTATCCAGAGCGACTATGTCGATTCATTAAAAACTATTCAAAAAAAGGGAAAAAGAGCTCTGAGTTAGAAGCAAATAAACAGCTTGTGAGAGCTTATTGGCAATTTAAAAATATTGAGTACTTTGTAATGAAGGTTTCTGAAATAGAAAACAGAAAGAAAATGGAAGCAGAAGCAGCAGAGGCACAAACTGAATCTTAAAAAATGAAAAGGAATCGGACATTTCCGATTCCTTCTTTACTGTTAAATCCAATCATACCGTAGTGCAATGGCTAATCCGATTAAAATACCGAGCAAAAGAACATCAAATGTTGTAGGAAAGAAAACAGTTCGAATGCCCTGGAAGATAGTTAAAGGAATAATAATCTGTACGCCGACCGCCCGAATTTGTCTAAGCCATGGCGGGAGTGTGTAAGGGCTATACCGCCTCTTCATATGACAACTCCTCCTCGTTTAAGCTTTTCTATAAAACTACTCACATTTTCAGAAATAGCTCATATTATGTGTTTAAAATAAAGAAATGTTCGTGCAAAGGACCACTTAATGTAAAATATGCCAAGATTCTGTGATAGGTGCCTGTATGAAAGGGAAGAAATATGGGGAAAATATTGACGAAAAAAAGGATTGTTTAGTAATATAGAATAAGTTGTTAAAGTAAAAGTACATAATGATGAAACGTTGAATGGGAAGAGTACAATCGTCATCACTTTACAGAGAGAGAAATCATTGCTGGAAGATTTCTTAAGTAGAGGCATTGGAAGGTCGCCCAGGAGTTGCTTCTTTGAAATGTAGTAGGAGAAGCCGGTTGAAAGCCGTTAAATTGATGAGTGTGTAGACTGTATCTTTTTGCTATATTTTTAGTATTTATACGGTCTATAAAAAAAGGTGGTACCGCGAAATATTCTCCTTTCGTCCTTTTATGGATGGAAGGAGTTTTTTATTTTTAAAATTGGAAAATATGTGAAATGGTACCAAGTAATCTTTCACATGTACATAAAAAATGTAAAAGAAATTTAGGAGGAAATCAAATGGAAAACAATGAACAACAAGTTTCATTACCAACAAAATATGATCCAAATGCAATTGAAAAAAATCGCTATTCTTTTTGGCTAGAAGGAAAGTACTTTGAGGCAACAGGTGACGAAAAGAAACAACCTTATACAATTGTCATCCCACCGCCTAACGTAACAGGAAAGCTGCACTTAGGTCATGCTTGGGATACAACATTGCAAGACATTGTTACACGTATGAAAAGAATGCAAGGCTTTGATGTATTATGGCTTCCAGGTATGGACCATGCTGGGATTGCTACACAAGCAAAGGTAGAAGCAAAGTTAAAAGAAGAAGGAAAGTCCAGATATGATTTAGGAAGAGAAAAGTTCATTGAAGAAACTTGGAAATGGAAAGAAGAATATGCTGGTCATATTCGTGAGCAATGGGCAAAAGTGGGTCTTGGTCTTGATTATAGTCGTGAGCGATTTACTCTTGATGAAGGACTCTCAAAAGCAGTTCGTGAAGTATTCGTTACACTATATAATAAAGGCTTAATTTATCGTGGAGAATATATTATTAACTGGGATCCACAAACAAAAACAGCATTATCTGATATTGAAGTTATTTATAAAGATGTTCAAGGTGCCTTCTACCATATGCGTTATCCATTAGCAGACGGTTCAGGCTCTATTGAAATCGCAACAACTCGTCCGGAAACAATGCTAGGAGATACAGCTGTTGCTGTTCATCCGGAAGATGAGAGATATAAACATTTAATCGGCAAAAACGTTGTACTACCAATCGTAGGACGTGAAATTCCAATCGTTGGCGATGATTATGTTGATATGGAATTCGGTTCTGGTGCAGTAAAAATTACACCAGCACATGATCCTAATGATTTTGAAATCGGAAATCGTCATAACCTTGAACGTATTTTAGTTATGAATGAAGATGGAACAATGAATGACAAGGCAGGCGCTTATAAAGGCTTAGACCGTTTTGCATGCAGAAAGAAAATTGTAAAAGATCTTCAAGATTCAGGTGTACTTTTCAAAATTGAAGAGCATATGCATTCAGTTGGTCATAGTGAGCGAAGTGGTGCGGTTGTCGAGCCTTACCTTTCTACACAATGGTTTGTTAAAATGCAGCCACTTGCTGATGAAGCAATTAAGCTTCAAGAAGATGATGAGAAGGTAAACTTTGTTCCAGATCGTTTTGAGAAAACGTACTTACGTTGGATGGAAAATATTCGTGATTGGTGTATCTCTCGTCAGCTTTGGTGGGGACATAGAATACCTGCTTGGTACCATAAAGAAACTGGAGAGGTTTATGTAAACCAGGAAGCACCAGCTGATATTGAAAACTGGAATCAAGACAATGATGTGCTTGATACATGGTTCAGCTCAGCGCTATGGCCGTTCTCAACAATGGATTGGCCGGATACCGAGTCAGCTGACTTTAAACGTTACTATCCAACTGATGTACTTGTAACAGGTTATGACATTATCTTCTTCTGGGTATCTCGTATGATTTTCCAAGGCCTTGAATTTACAGGTAAACGTCCATTCAAGGATGTGTTAATCCATGGTCTTGTACGTGATGAGCAGGGACGTAAAATGAGTAAATCACTTGGTAATGGTGTTGATCCGATGGAAGTTATTGATCAATACGGTGCTGATTCATTACGTTTCTTCTTATCAACAGGAAGTTCACCGGGTCAGGATTTACGTTTCAGCTATGAAAAAGTTGAATCTACTTGGAATTTTGCTAATAAAATTTGGAACGCATCACGATTTGCGTTGATGAATATGGATGGCTTAACATATGAAGAAATTGATTTAACTGGTGAAAAATCTGTTGCTGATAAATGGATTTTAACTCGTTTAAATGAAACGATTGAAAATGTAACAAAGCTTGCTGATAAATATGAATTTGGTGAAGTTGGACGTCTTCTATATAATTTCATATGGGATGATTTCTGTGATTGGTATATTGAAATGGCGAAGCTCCCTCTATATGGAGAAGATGAATCAGCGAAGAAAACAACTCGTTCAATTCTTGCTTATGTGCTTGATAACACAATGAGATTGCTGCATCCATTTATGCCATTCATTACAGAAGAAATTTGGCAATCACTTCCTCATAAAGGTGAATCCATTACAGTTGCAGCTTGGCCGACTGTTAATGAACAATTAACAGACCGCGCGGCAGCAACAGAAATGAAGTTATTAGTTGAAGTGATACGTGCTGTTCGTAATATTCGTGCAGAGGTTAACACACCAATGAGCAAGCAAATTCCAATGAGAATAAAAGCAAAAGATCAAGATGTATTAAAACAGCTTGAAAACAACCGTGCTTATATTGAAAGATTCTGTAATACAAGTTCTCTAAGCATCTCAACAGAAGTTGATTCAACAGAAAAATCCATGAGTGCTGTTGTTACAGGTGCTGAAATTATTTTACCAATTGAAGGGTTAATTAATATTGAAGAAGAAATTAAACGCCTTGAAAAAGAACGTGAAAAGCTTGATAAAGAAGTAGAACGCGTTCAAAAGAAATTAGGCAATGAAGGCTTCTTAAAGAAAGCACCTGAGAAAGTCATTGAAGAGGAAAAAGCTAAAGAAAACGATTATAGAGAAAAACGTGATATTGTATTAGCCAGAATTCAAGAACTAAAGGGCTAAGAGATGAACTCGGGTGGTGCTAATTTTAGTTCCCCCGAGTTTTTAAATGGCTTGTTTTAAAGGGAGGATACCAATGTTTAACCGTTACGAGGATGCTGTGGATTGGATACATGGTCGATTAAAATTTGGAGTTAAACCTGGATTAAAAAGGATGGAATGGCTTTTAAAAGAACTGGGTCATCCTGAAATGAACATTCCTACCATTCATGTTGCTGGTACAAATGGTAAGGGATCAACAATTTCTTACATGCTTCACATACTCAAGGAAGCAGATTATAAAGTGGGTACTTTTACATCACCTTATATTGAAACATTTAATGAGCGGATCAGTGTTAATGGAGAGCCAATTTCTGATGTAGACATGTTAAATCTCGTAAATGAGGTAAAGCCATTTGTTGAGAAAATTGAACAAACTGACCTCGGTGGACCAACTGAATTTGAAATTATTACAACGATGATGTTCTTATACTTCGGTAAGTTGAATCAACCAGATATTCTGCTGCTGGAAACAGGCTTAGGAGGCCGACTGGATTCGACCAACATTATCAACCCGCTATTATCCATTATTACGAATGTTGGCTATGATCACATGAATATATTGGGGAATACAATTACTGAAATTGCTTCTGAAAAAGCAGGCATTATTAAACAAAATGTGCCGGTTCTAACAGCGGTAGAAAAAGATGAAGCACTTCAGGTAATAAAGAATAAAGCAAAGCAATTAGACGCAGAAAGTTTAAGTGTTGGTTCAGAAATTCACATTCTTGAACATTCCACCTATGAGCGAGGTGAAATATTTACTGTTGAAACAGAAGGCTATTTTTTTGAAAACCTTAAAATTCAGATGAGGGGACAGCATCAAACAAAAAATGCAGCATTAGCTGTTTCAGCCTTACATTATTTAAGGGAAAGTAACAAGTTAACAATCTCAGATGATCAAATCTATAAGGGTCTTTTAAGAGCAACGTGGAAAGGTAGATTTGAACAGGTTAATAGCAATCCCGTTATCATTGTCGATGGGGCTCATAATCATGAAGGAATTGAGAGTCTAATTGAGACTATAACGAGTCATTACTCGGACAAGAATATTCATATTTTATTTAGTGCACTTAAAGATAAAGAGTATGAGGAGATGATTGACCGCCTTAGTAGTATTGCTGCTACCATGCATTTTACGACTTTTGATTTTCCTAGGGCAGAAGTCGCGGAAAAACTTTACTCTGCTTGTAAACATGAAGAAAAGAGTTATTCTGAATCTTGGAAGGAAATGTTGGATCAATTGCTTCATTTATTCCAGGGAGAAAAGGAAGATATAATTATCGTTACAGGATCATTATATTTTATATCGGAAATAAGGAGCTATTTAATAAAAAAGAATCATAATAAAGGAACATAATGACTACGAAAACTAGTGTAAATATTTAGTGAAAAAAGTTTAGAAATATTCTTTAAATTTAGTATAATATAGGAATAAATACTTATTTTGTAAAGGAGGCTGATTGATGAATAAGAAGGTACAGGCTCTTATTTGGGCTACATGGATCATTTTATCCCCCATTTTACTATGGATTTCTTATCAAATGTCGCCTCCTACCATTAAAGGTCTAGAAATCGATCTTATTTCATTTCTAGTATTAATGTGTTTGGTTGCTTTCTTTCCAATTATAATTAATGATACACCAGTGTTTTATATTCAAGGTGTTTCACTTGTTGTTTTTCTTTATTTTGGATTGTTCGTTGAGATCATTTTCACTCAAATTGCAGTGATTGTCCTGTTAAGTAAGCTTCGATTAAGAAGAAAAGATCTGTATCGAGTGCCTCTTAATTCGTTGCTGTTTTTGTCAATCTCAATAATAGGCGCAATCGTTTACTATTTAGTAGGTGGAACACATGGGAGAAATGGATACAGTGCTCATTTTCTTTCTGCAATCATTGCTTATGAAGCAACTATATTCCTTTCAAATCAGCTGTTACTGAATGCAATTAAATCACTTTTGTTTAAGGAAAAGTTTGATATTCTAACAAAAAGCTTTCTATGGGAATTTGTTACTTCCATCATCGTGTTTCCATTTGCAGTAGCTTTATATTTTCTATATTTTGAAGTCGGGATTTCCTCCATTCTATTTATAGGTATTCCACTATTAACATTATCTATCATTCTGACTCTTTACTACAAAAGCAAGCAAATTAATCATTATTTGCAGCAAGCAAGTGAAATTGGTCACCAGTTAACAGAAAGGCTGCAAAAGAATGAAGTTCTCAATATATTTATTGAAAAGATTACGAAAATGATTCCTGTTGAAGCAGCTTATATTATAGATGTTTATGATCAAGAAAAGCTTAAAATTGTAAGAGAGTTTGAAAGTGGTTTTATTCAGCTAAAGCCAGAAACGAATAAATCAACTAAAAAAGGTATATCTGGATATGTGTACGCTATGAGAGAAAGTGTTCTTTTTCATTCTCGAGCGCAATGGAAAAATATACAGCATTCTCAACTCCCTGAGTCTGTTGAAAGTGTTATAGGAGTACCTGTGAAGAGAAATCAAGATTTGGTTGGAATCGTTATTTTAGCAAGCAACAAAAAGAGGGCATTTGATCGAACTCAGCTAATGTTAATTGACTTACTTTCAACATATCTCGGTGTTGCTATAGAAAATGCTAGAAACTATGAGAAAACAAAAAAACAAAGTGAGCACTGCGCTCTTACTGGATTATATAATTATCGCTTTATAGAAAATGAACTTCAGAAAGAATTTGAATTAATTAGCAGTCAGGAAAATAAATCCCTTTCTATTATTCTAATAGATTTAGATCATTTTAAGTCAGTAAATGATACATACGGGCATCATGCCGGCAATGAGGTTTTAATAGAATTGGCAAATAGAATTGTGGAGGCTGTAGGAGGAAATGGAACAGTTGCTAGGTATGGTGGAGAGGAATTTGTTGTTCTTCTGCCTGGTTATAGCAACAAAGACAGCCTGCAAATAGCTGAAGAGCTAAGACAAAAAATAGCTAATATACCATTTATCATTGAATCCACACTACAAAACTCAAATCATACACAAGCTCTTTTTGTAACAGCAAGCTTTGGTGTGGCGACAGCACCAAATGATGCAGATGATCCATTATCACTAATACGCCATGCAGACCGTGCGATGTATATAGGTGCAAAACGAGCTGGACGTAATAGGGTAGCTGGATATGTTAGCTAGCATTTACTTGTGAAGAAGAGAATATTTCCTGCGCAATAAACGTCTAATATTGTAGTATTTATGTAAAAATTATATGAAGCTATTATATTTGATTCTTTTGTCTGATATAATTGAACTATCTAACTACTATAGATCTTTCGTAGTAGGACATGTCGTGGGAGGTTACATATGTACAAATATTTTTTCGCAGTATTTATGATGGTTCTATTAATCGTTCAATCCATTGTCCCTTTTAATCAAGCGTCAGCTGTTGATGGCCTCTCGATAAATGCGACAGTTGGTGGACAGCAAACTTTGGAAATCGGTAGGGATGGTAAAGTAACAACTACAGTAACGTTTGATTTACTTCCCGGAGGAACGGCTCAAGCAAATGTACGTAAGCCGATGGATGTTGTCATTGTCTTTGATAAATCCGGTTCGATGTCAGAAGAAGTCAGTAAAGGAAAAACAAAACTTCAGTTAGCAAAAGAAGCTGTTCAAAAAGCAGTTGATACGTTTAAAACAAATTCTAAAAATGGTAATGATCGGTATGGGATTGTAGCCTTTGATTCAGATGTGAACTCCACATATACAATCAGTACCCTCCAATCAGATCCAAATAAAATTATAGATAAAATAAAAAATGCTCCTGCTGAGGGTGGGACAAATTACACAGATGCATTAAAGATAGCTGAAAATATCTTAAAAAACTCAACAAATAGAAGTGAACGTGATCAATACATTATTTTTATGACAGACGGAAAACCAACGAATTCATCCAAACAAGTTGCTGTTAATGGCAATTATTTTAGATTAATAGAGCATTCTGACTATTACTATTACTATGGTTATAAAAAATACTATGAAAAGTACTATGATGGGAAATTTGTTTCGATAGGAAATAACACTTATGTCATATCTGATTCAAAAGTAGCTATAAGTGGTACTAAAACGATGTATTATGATTCTAACGGCGATAGAAATACAATGGCAATAGAACATAATAATAACCTTTATTATCATTCACATTACAACCAGTCAGTGCCGAATGCAATCAAACAGCATGGACGAGAACAAGCCCAAAGTATAAACAATAACAAGATAACGCTTTTATCAATAGGTTTTGGAGATCGGGATCAGTTGGATATGAATTATTTAGCCGAATTATCTAGTATGTCTAATGGGAAAGCTGAAAGAGCAACAAGTGATAACCTCGTAAAGATGTTTGAAGATATTTCTACAAATATCTCTGCTGAATATCCATCTCTTTCAAACGGCTTTATACGGTTTAAGCTTCCAAGCGGTGTAACAGTTCAACAAACAGATGCAGTGTCCATCGTTGATGATTCTGTTATTATGAATTTAAAAGATATAAAGTATAATCCAAATCCACCTAATGCTGGTGACCGATCTCTGTATTATGAATTACCTGTAACATTTACAGCAACTGGGGATTATAATTTTTCATTTGATATCCTTTATAATTCAGGAAATGTCACGAAGAAAGGTATTCCTTTTACAGTGAAAGTTAAAGAGCGTAACATTCCATTAGAAAGTATTTCTTTTAATCCAAAGCAGAAAACAATTTATGTAGGTGAAAAATTTAAAGTAGAGGATTATCTCTCATTTGTACCTTTTGATGCGACAAATAAACTGATTGGAAATGTAACAACAGATTATAATGTTCCAATAATTATCGATAGAATTGGACATGAATGGTATATTACAGGCAAAGATATTGGATACACAGATATTAAAGCAATTGCTGATGAAAACTCAAATATCTCTGCGACTATGAGGGTTGTTGTTAAACGTAATACAGATTTTAGCGACGGTGGAGAAACAGGTGAAGATGACCAAGAAGGTGGCTCGGATCCAGGTGATGGTTCTGAGAATGGTGGTGGAAATACCTACGACAAAGAAAATAAATGGTAAGTAAAAAGGCAGATTCTTTTTGAATCTGCCTTTTTACTTAGGGTGAACTGCTTACTTCCCCATTTTCCACAATAACCTGATCATATAATAATTGATATTTATCTACTCTTGGCAATGAATTTAATCTGTCAGGATCTAAGAGAACCGATCTGTCGTGTTCTACGAAAAACCTTGATTCGCTATTTCTCTGTAAAATAACAGGATCTATAACACTTTTTAAATCGTTCGTTGTTTTAGAAAATGAGTTTTGTCTTATTGCATTAACAGTTAGCTTTTTATTTGCGAAAAGACCTCCATTAATTTTAAAAAGTGATGCAACACCATATAGGTCTGCTTCCGAGTCAGTATAGAAGAAAGCATCTAGAGGCTCAATGTCCTTATTGTTCGTGTTAAATTCATTTATTCGGTAAATTGATAAATTTCCTTTGGTTAACAAAAGGAGTTTAGAGCTTTGAGCATTATTTAAACGTTTAATATTTGTATTAGTAATGCTCGTTTTTCCCATTACATAAATAGTAGAGTTAAAATAAATATTGTCATCCTCTTCTACTTCTAGCTTATCGGGCTGGCTATTATCAAATTCATTTCCCTGTATAATTAAATTTCCTGTGACTATGATGTTCCCGGGGATTTCAGTATCTCTTGGAATTTGCAGATCTCCATCAATGATAAACCAGCTATTTTCAAGAAAATGATTACAACTATTTCCTTGTATAATATTTGAGTTGTAAATGTATGCTTGAGCTCTTTGGGCCCCTTGTGGAGAGGTTTCTTCACAATAATCAATTTGCTGAACTAAGCTATCGTTTTTAAGCTCATTGACAGCATTTGTCATAGAATAAGTTGAGGTAAAGTCACTGGCGGTGAATTTACTATTTCCAATAATATCATTAAATATTTGTGCCAATGTGCTTTCGAAATTTACACTAATAAAATCAGCTGTATCTTTTATAATAGTTGGCTTTGGCTCATCAAAGTGATCATTAATATTTTTAATAATAGATGGTGAGTCAGTTAGATTATTTATTTCTTCTCGATAGAATATGTTTCCTCCAGTCTGATCATTGTTAGGTAGTATTCGGGGTAACAAGGTCTCATTACTTCTCCGTAAGGAATCATCAGTGTCAGTGAACCATGCAAGATCGTCGGTAAAGATAAAACCGCTGTGTAAGTCTCCAACAATTTCAGTAGCTCCATTTAGGTATAATTTACCTTCAGGTCCTGAACCAATTGCGTATTTTAAGAAGCTAGGAGTTGGTGCCAAGTAGACGATTCGAGATACTTTTTTTATGATTTTTGCACGACCATCGGTATTTTCGTTAGTATAAGAGAAGCGAAAGATCCGGGTTAGGTGTTTTGATTTATTAATTGCACCAAATTCACCGTTGTCTGTAATATCTTCAATTTCAAGATTTTCCGAAAATTTATTTGTTAGATCTGTTCTTATTTCCAATAACAGTTCATTATCCAATTTACCACTTAATAAATTAGGCTCAGATAAATTTATATTACTTGAAACCTTTTGACTAAATACGGCAATGGCCTCATTTAGAGTTCGTGTTGCTTCAGCAGTTAACTCTATATCATCGATACGGACTCCAGTTCTCTGGTTACTATTAATAGATGCTGCAACGATCGTTAGCCCCAGCACCGTAAAGATTAAGGAGACGAGAAGGACGGTAAGAAGAGCTTGTCCTTTTTCATTATTCAATTTGTACACCTCCAGCGGTTAAAAACCGAATTTACTTTCAAGTTTAATAGGATCGACAGAGATGAGTTTGTCCTTTGTGAAACTTTTGTCTTGAAGATGAAGAAAAATTTGGATAAGGCCTTTTTCACATGTGTTAGGTTCGTTATCTTCATCAATACAATCAATAATCTCTAGTCGTGATCGTTCATTTTGATCGATTTCATCCCCAAGTAGCAGTTCATATTTTTTATTTAAAAGATTGCTTGTAGAAAGAACGGTTTCATCAGTACGTACTGTTAATTTTAGCTCGTTCTCCACTAGTGCAATTTCAATTATGTGTGTTGCATCAAGCTCTGTTGGCTCAATAACAGAAGGAAATTGCTCATTTGCTTTTAATTTTTTATCATGACTAATGGTTATACAGTTTTCAATACCATCACAAGGTTTGACCGAGTCGATTGGTGTTTCATACAATTCTTTAAGTATAGAAGCGACAATATGATCTGCTTCATCTTTTAACTGCATTTCGACTCCTACTTTTTCGTAAGTTTTGATTCCCATAATAAAAACATTATAAACAACAACCAAAATAATTGAAGAAATTAAGATGGTGGCCATTACTTCTAATAGGGACACACCTCTTTCTTCTTTAATGGCTTTAACGAAGTTTTTCATTTGTGATAAACCCCTCTAAGCTTGATTCGTTTCCTTCATCCCACTCAACTAAAATTTTCATTGGAATTAATGAAGTTTGAAGTGTGGAATCAGTATGTTTTTTTAGTTCTACACTTACATTCAATTGGCGATTATTTAAATTAGGACTAAAAGTAATGTAACATCTTTCTCGTTTCTTTTTTATTTCATCGCTATCACCATTAAACCATATAGGACAAACTTCATTAGTAATCATAACAGTTGACCCTTCTCCTTCATCTGTTAAAGCATCTACATAGTCTTTTTTTATCGTGTTAAAGCTTTGTTGTTCCATAAAATTCAACATATTTCTAGCAGCGTATACTCCTAAAGTATCGTTTTCGCTTTTTTGTGTGTATGTCATGGCCTGTGAAAAAAGTGCTAGCATACCTAAAGTTAAAATACTAAAAATAACTATAGACAATAATACTTCAATTAATGTAAAACCTTTGTTATAGGTGAAAAGTTTTACCAATTTGAATTTCATTCCAATCCCTTCTTTCAAATAGGTCGACTTTATTATACAATAAGTTATAGTCGATTTTTGTCTTTTTTTAGTTAAATACATGGATAAATGATAGAAATATAGGAAAAATTACTTAATCACTAAATGGGGTGATATTTTGAAGGTATATTTAATGTTAGTAATTGGTTTTATCCTTTTGATGCCAATTCTGTTTTTTATTCCGTTCGGGTTACATAAAACCGGTAAGATGGTATTAGCAGGTGTAGCTTTACTATGTGCTGCGCTTTTTTCCTTCACCATTCAATTAATGCCCATATGGCAAGCAGCCCCAGCTATCTTAGTTCTTCTAGTAGCAGTAGGGTATTTATTGAATAAAAGGGAGGCTCTTTTTCAATTGGAACATGGAGAAAACACAGATGAATTTAGTCAGGATGAGTCATTTGTTTCAAAAGAAGAAAAATTACAACATGAGGAAGAAAACGAAAAACTTCAAGAAGAAAATGTTGAATCTCCATCTAATATCATCATCGAAGAGGAGATAGAAGTTTCACCTTCTAATATTGAAATAGAACCAAATGATGTAATTGTGGAATTCGAATCGGAAACATCAGAGAATGAGAATGAACAAGATTTTCTTGAGGAATTTTTTGATCAATTAGATGCAAGTCAAAACGATGAACAACCTGAATCTAAGACACTAGAAGAAGTTGCTATTTCTAAAGAAAATGATGAGCAGGAAGCATCTTCTAAAGATAAGGTGGAAACTGATTTAGGGGATGACTTTTTACTTGAGCTTTTTGAGGGTCGAGATGTGGTCGACCTAGATAATAATGAAGTCGATAAAATCAGTGGAATTCAAAATGACAACAAAGAAACGGAAGATGAGCTGGAAGACTCAGAGCCATACTCCGAAATGAACGAATTGTTTGAAACGTTAATGAATGATGAGGAGAGAGTATCGGCTTCAGAAATGAAAGAAGACGAAGAGAGGCTTTATACTGAGGATCAGGAAATGATTGAAGACACCGAAGGATCCGCAAAAGAAGAATCTGTTGCGCAGCATAATCTTGAAGAAGAAAATGAGATAGCTGACACCTTTGAACAAGATCATCTGCTCGAAGAAGAAACTGATGATCAGCAACTTCCTACTGAAGTAGAAGAACCAAAGAACCAAAATCAGTTATCAAATAACGTTCTAAATATGCTGCTAGAACAACTTCATTACTATAAGAACAACCTTTCTAATCTTGAATATGAAGCGGTTCTTCAAAAAGCTGTTTCTGAGGCATCAACTGAAAAAGATTATTACTTATTTGCCAAAGAGCTTTTACAGCATTATTTCGAAAAAAATAAAGAAAATGATTATCATGTATTACTTGAAGATATGAAGCGAAAATTAAACCAATACCCTGTTCTACTTGAACAGTTAACCTGGATAAGTTCTTTAAATAAATAGCAAAAATAGAGAATAGGTGTGTGACACAGATGAAAAAAAGTAGTGAAATCGTAGGTTTACCAATTATTAGTATTACAGCTGGGGTAGAGCTCGGCAATGTAAAATCACTTGTTGTGAATCCTGAAAAAGGGACGGTTGATTTTTTAACTGTTGAACATGATGACTGGCAGGTTAGTGTTAAGGCTATTCCGTTTAGTAAAGTAATTGGAATTGGTGAATTTGCGGTTACAATCGATTCAGATAATGCCATTATTGACCTTAATGAAATACCAATCGCTAATCAGCTTGTTAATAAGCGAATTAAAATTACCGATACTCGTGTTATTACTCGAAAAGGTCAATTACTCGGAGAAGCCAAAGAGTATTACGTTAATGAAGAAACTGGTGTTATTATCGGCCTTCACTTGTTTGTGAATAATAAAGATGTTTATGTAAAGTCTGAAAATGTTTTAACGTTCGGAAAAGATATATTAGTTGTAAGTGAAGATGCTGCCGCAGCATTACTGGAGTCTGCAAAACACCTTGTTGAAGAGGAAGTTTCAACAGAAAACCAAAATAATACGGTAGAAGAATTATTAGAAGATCTATCTCCAGTACAAAAGGACGATCAATTTGAGGATCTGGATAATGAACAAATTGATGTGATTAAGGAAAAACAAATTCAGTTATTAGAAGGAAAAAGAGTCATTAAAGATATTTATGGATCGAATCAAGAGTTACTTATTGAAAGTGGTACAGTATTGTCAATTGATGATATTAAAAAGGCCCAAAATGATGGCCCAAGTACATTCGTTGAACTGTCTATGAATACTGAAATGTAAAAAAGGAGCAACCAATTTTGAACTTAAACAGAGGGTTGAAAATATATTTAGTATTACTTATTTCCACTGTTTATTTAGTTAGTTTTTCACAAATGGGTGTGAAGGCTTATGATGCGTTTCTAACAAAAGGAACATTTGAGCCAGGAACTTTAATTGGCTCCGTTAATATTGAGAATATGACAAAAGAGCAGGCTATAAATGAGCTAGAACAGCAAGTAACGGCATGGTTTCAAGGTGAGTATTTACAGCTCTCAATTAATGAAGAAATTACAGTGATTGGACAGGACTTTTTTAACTTTGATTTTCCAGCAACTGTTGATTCCATTACAAGTGAAACAAGTAATGAGTTGATTGTATCTGTTAATCAAACTGTCTATGAAGAACAGCTAAAAACTTTTCTTAATAAGCGCTACGAAACAATTGATCATGAACAACTTCAAGCAGTCATGGTAGATGCTGTGAAGAAAATGGCAACAGAAAATCAGTTTTTCTCGATTGGGGCATATGTGAAAAGTGATCTAAATACGGTAGCAGCTGAAAATTTTGTTTCATCATCATTTGATCAGGCTATGGTTCAAAAGGTGGTTGACTCAATTGGAACAATCATCATACCGGCTCAATCGCAAGTCTCATTTCTTGAGGTAATAAAAGATTCGGAAAATCTTCCGCAGGATGGACTAAATGTTGTGGCATCTGCACTTTATAAAACATTCCTCTCAACTAATTTTGTTATAGTTGAACGACATACAGGTATTCAGTTGCCAGAAACGATTGAACTCGGGTATGAGGCAAATATTATAAAAGATAAGTCTGATTTAAAATGGTATAACCCAAATTCAACAGAATATACGATTTCATTAGAGCTAACAAATGCTGGACTATTTGCAAGAGTAAATGGGGCACCATTTTTAAATAGCTATAAAGTGAACTTAGTGGAAAAAACATCATATCCTCCAAAATCTATTATTCGATATACTAGTTTTCTAGAAGAAGGCCAAGAGAAGGTTGTTCAGAAAGGAAAAGATGGTTTATCAGTTAAAATCACTCGTGAAGTGTTTGATCTAGAAGGAGTCTTTATTAAATCGGAAGAAATTGCTGAAGATTTTTATCCTCCTACTCATAAAATAATTGAAACCGGATTAATTAATAGATTACTAAATAATGAATCTTCAAACGAAGTATTCACTGAAGAGAAAGAAAGCACTGAGCAGGAGACAACAGAAAATGATAACAGTGAAAATAAGGAATCAGTAAAAGAAGACAGTAATACAACGGATAATGAAGAGAAGTCTAACAGCGAAGGCATTTGGGAAACTCCAGCTAAAAATGCGATTGAAAAATAACCTGAATTAAAGAAGGGATTATGGATGAACGATACTAGAAAAAGATTGGGAGACTTATTACTAGATTCAGGACTTATAACAGAAGAACAACTACAATCGGCTCTAGCAGAAAAACAAAAGGGGCAGCGATTAGGGGATGCCTTGCTTGAAAGAGGATTTATTACAGAGCTGCAATTAATTGAGGTTCTAGAATTTCAGTTAGGAATTCCGCATGTAAGCTTGTATCGTTTTCCGTTTGATCAAAAATTAGTTAAGCTTGTATCAAAAGAAATGGCTAAGCGAAATTTATTAATTCCAATCAAAGTTGAGGGAGATAAGCTTTTTGTTGCGATGGCAGATCCGATGGATTTCTATGCGATTGATGATCTTCGTCTAGCAACAGGATTTCAAATTGAAACAGCTATTGCCTCAAAAGATGATATTTTAAGAGCAATCAATAAGTACTATGAAATCGATGACAGCATGTCAGATATTATGAACCAATTAACCGTTCAAGATGAGGTTCAGGAAGAAAAAATCACAAGTGATGATTCACCTGTTGTTAGACTTGTTAATCAAATTCTTCAAAATGCTGTTCAACAAAAAGCCAGTGATATTCATATTGACCCTCAGGAAACAAAAGTGTTAATTCGCTTTCGTGTTGACGGTGTTCTAAAAAATGAACGAACATTTCCAAAGCATATGCAAAGCGTTTTAGTTGCCCGTCTGAAAATCATGGCAAATTTAGATATTACCGAGCACCGTGTTCCACAGGATGGTCGAATTAAAATGCATATCGAATTTCACCCAATTGATCTTCGGGTTTCAACACTTCCGACGATTTACGGTGAAAAGATTGTTATGCGTATTTTAGATTTGGGCAGTACCTTAAATGACTTAAACAAGCTCGGTTTTAATAGCTTAAATTTAAAAAGATTCAAAACATTAATAGAAAATCCTACAGGGATTATGTTAATTACAGGTCCAACAGGTTCAGGGAAATCTTCCACTTTGTATGCAGCGTTAAATCACTTAAATTCAGAGGAAGTAAATATTATTACGATTGAAGATCCAGTTGAGTATCAGCTTGAAGGAATTAATCAAATTCAAGTCAATGCAAATGTTGGAATGACATTCGCAAAAGGATTGCGATCCATTCTTCGTCAAGATCCTAATATTATTATGGTCGGGGAAATTCGTGACCGTGAAACAGCTGATGTTGCAGTACGTGCGTCATTAACAGGACATTTAGTGTTAAGCACGCTTCATACTAATGATTCATTAGGTACCATTACACGCTTGGTTGATATGGGAGTAGAACCATTTTTAGTTGCATCTTCTTTAACTGGTGTTGTGGCTCAACGACTTGTTCGTAAAGTATGCCGTGATTGTGCTTCAGAACAAGCTCCTACACAACGAGAAATTGAGATTTTTGCTAAAAGAGGCTTATCCATTGATAAAGTTGTAAGAGGCAGAGGCTGTGGAACTTGTAATATGACAGGCTATAAAGGAAGATTAGCCATCCACGAGCTTCTTATGTTGAGTGATGAAATGAAGCGAGTGATCATGAATAATGAACCATTTTCAAAGCTCCGTGATCTTGCGATAAAAAATAAAACAATCTTTTTAATTGATGATGGTCTGCTTAAGGTAAAGCAAGGTTTAACAACAACAGAAGAAATATTACGTGTAACTGTAGCGGAGTAGGTGAAAACATTGAAGGCAAAAATTGACTCTATATTAAAGCTTGCTTTTGAAAAGCAAGCTTCAGACATTCATTTGTCAGTTGGTGTACCTCCTGTTATGAGAATGAACGGCGAGTTAGTTCGAATTGGCGAAAGCATGTTAATGCCTGCTGATACAGAAGAAATGGCAAAGGCAATGATTTCTTCAGCAAAATGGTCATTGTTTGAAGAAAAAGGAGAGCTTGATTTTTCTTACGGAATTCCAGGTGTATCTCGTTTTCGTGTTAATGCGTTTCGCCAGCGTTCTTGTATTTCCTTAGCTGTACGAATTGTCCCAAGGAATATTCCATCAATAGACGATTTACAGTTGCCATCGATTTTAAAATCAATTGTGGAAAAGCCTCATGGACTGATCTTAGTAACTGGACCAACCGGCAGTGGAAAATCAACAACACTTGCGTCGATGATTTCCTTTATGAATCAAACGATGAAGCGCCATGTTATTACACTTGAGGATCCGATTGAATATTTGCATAAACATCATAAATGCATTGTTGATCAACGTGAAGTTGGTTTTGATACAGGTAGCTTTGCATCAGGTTTAAAAGCAGCACTAAGACAAGATCCAGATGTGATTTTAGTTGGAGAGCTTCGTGATTTAGAAACAATTCACACAGCAATAACGGCAGCAGAAACAGGACATCTTGTTCTTGGTACACTTCACACGTCGTCTGCTGCATCAACGGTTGATCGGATTATTGATGTGTTTCCGGCTAACCAGCAGCCACAAATTCGACTTCAGCTAGCTTCGGTGTTAGTTGGAGTTATTTCACAAAGACTTTTCCCGACTGTTGATAAATCAGGGCGCCGTGCTGTTACAGAAATCCTATTGAATAATTCGGCAGTTGCCAGCATAATACGTAATGAAAAAACATACCAAATTCCGAGCGTGATTCAAACAAGCCGGGCACAAGGAATGAGAACCTTTGAAAGCTCTCTTTCAGAATATGTTAAAGCAGGAATTATTTCTTCTGAAGCAGCTTTACCATACAAACAAGGGACGACAGATTAATGGCAAAATTTAAATATGAAGGTCGTGACCGTACAGGTAAAAAGTCAGGAAAAGTAACTGCCAATTCAAAGCGTGAAGCTGTTATGAAACTGAGTGAACTAGGAATAAGAATAACAAATATTGAGGAAATACCAGAAACACTGCTAACAAAGGATATAGCGATTGGTAATCCTGTAAAGCTTCAGGAATTTGTTATTTATCTTAGACAATTTTCCACTTTGTTACGAGCAGGTGTGACGATAGTAGATGCAACAAATATCTTAGCGAAGCAAACTAGTAGTAAACCGTTACGTAAAGCATTAGAGCAAATGGAAGATGATTTAAAATCCGGACAAGCCTTATCTGTTGCAGCAGCAAAGCATAAACGGATATTTTCTTCGATGTTTGTGAATATGATTAAAGCTGGTGAAGCAAGCGGTAGTATGGAAGAAACGCTGGATCGACTTGCTGTTCAGTATGAAAAACAGCATCGTACAAAGCAAAAAATTCAATCTGCTTTGGCCTATCCAATGGCGGTTGCAATTGTTGCTGTTGTTGTTGTAATCTTTTTACTAGTTTCTGTTGTTCCTACCTTCGTTTCCATGTTTGAAGGGTTTGGAGCACAGTTACCCGCTATTACATTGTTTGTCTTAAACTCTAGTATTTTTATGCAGGAATATTGGTATATTGTTGTCTTGTTTTTTGTTGCTGTTTTTTCAACCTTTTATGCGTTACGTAAAAATAAGCAAACAAAGTATTATTTAGATGTTGTTGCCCTTCGTATGCCGATCTTTGGAAGCATGATACAAAAGGCTGTATTAGCAAGAATGACAAGAACACTCAGTTCGTTATTTTCAAGCTCTGTGCCGATTCTTCAGTCATTATTAATTGTCGAGAAAATCGTTGAAAATGAAGTGGTGGCAAAGGTGATCGCTAATTCTCGTGTTTCCTTGGAAAATGGTTTGTCATTAACTGAACCAATGAAAAAGCACTGGGCATTCCCACCGCTTGTTACTCAAATGATTGCCATTGGAGAAGAAACTGGTTCACTAGATGAAATGCTTGGAAAAGTAGCGGACTTTTATGAAGAAGAAGTAGAAAATAGTACAGACCGACTAAAGTCACTAATTGAGCCGTTAATGATTGTTTTATTAGCAGGAATAGTTGGTACGATTGTCATAGCTATTATTGTTCCAATGTTTGACATATTTAACCATGTGCAGATGTAAATTTACAATATTTTTATATTCACTACCTAAACAATTGATGTATAATTAACATAGATTTAGGGAATTAGAACTAAGCTTTTAGGAGGAAAAGAAATGTTAAAAAAACTTATGAAAAATGAGCGCGGATTGACTTTAATCGAGCTTTTAGCGGTAGTTGTAATCTTAGGGATTATTGCTGCGATTGCGATTCCGGCGATTGGTGGGATGATTGCGAATTCTAAGGCTGATGCTCATATTGCTAACGCTAAGCAAATAGCTAATTCAGCGAGGTTATATGTGACAACTGACAACATAACAGTAGACACGACTGGTACATCAGTTGATATTTCAACTTTAATTTCTAAAGGACATTTAGAAGATAATATTAAAGATCCAAATGGGACTGGTAATGCAAAATATGATCCTACAAATACTAAAGTTATTATAAAGAAAACAGCTAATAATAATTATCAATATTTTGTTAAACTACAAGCCGCAGCTAGTGGTCAAACAGCTGGTAAAGAATATACAGATCAAACTGTATCTGGTGGTAAAGATGTTAATGATTTAGTAAGAACAGATATAAAATAGAGTAATGATAGGAAGATAGATAGTTCTTAATAAAAGGACTATCTATCTTTCTATTGAAAGGAAAGGGAGGAGCCCATTTAATGTTAATCACAACGATCCTACACACCTACATCTTCATACTAGGCGCAACACTAGGCTCCTTTTTCAACGTAGTCGGACTACGTGTCCCAATAAAGAAATCCATCGCATACCCAAGCTCAGCATGCCCAGTATGTGATAAAAAACTATCACCAATTGAACTTATTCCAATATTGTCATACGTACTGCAAATGGGTAAATGCAAAAACTGCCAAACGTCTATTTCACCATTTTATCCATCTATGGAACTACTAACAGCGATTCTTTTTACGATTTCACCGCTTTTGGTGGGATGGTCAAAAGAATTGATTATAGCATGGTCACTTATTTCACTTTGCATGATTGTTACCGTATCAGATTTGAAATATATGATTATTCCTGATAAGGTGAATTTGTTTTTTCTTGTTTTATTTTTTATTGAGAGAATGTTCATACGTACTGAACCATGGTGGGATCCAATTGCGGGTCTAATTGTTGGGACTCTTGTGCCTCTCGTTATTATTTTGGTCAGTCGAGGTGGTATGGGTGGCGGAGATATGAAGCTTTTAGCTGTTTTTGGTGTTGTGCTTGGCTGGAAACTTGTGCTCCTAACCTTTTTTATCGCCACATTAGTTGGTACCATAGTAGGAGTAGTTGGGATGCTGACAGGTAGTGTGAAAAAGGGCAAACCTTTCCCTTTTGGTCCATTTCTAGTTATCGGTGCTTTGGTGGCATATTTCTTTGGTTCTGAACTTATCTCGCTATACATGACTACATTCTTTTCTTACTTATATTAAGAAGGGGTTTTTATAATGGCTCTTCCTTTATTTAGACAAACTAAACATTCTATTAACTTATATATATCAAATTATTCCATTCAACTGCTTGAGCTTAAAAGCACAGATCCACTTGTTGTGAACCATTTTGTTGAAACGTATTTACCTGAAGGAATTGTCGTTGACGGGCAGATTAAGGATGCAGATAAGCTTGCGATG
Organism: Metabacillus sp. B2-18; assembly: GCF_021117275.1. Taxonomy (NCBI): domain Bacteria; kingdom Bacillati; phylum Bacillota; class Bacilli; order Caryophanales; family Bacillaceae; genus Metabacillus; species Metabacillus sp. B2-18. The sequence continues at coordinate 3,595,100 of NZ_CP088245.1, read as the reverse complement.
ATTTTGGATCAGTGTATGAGTGACTGGGGAATAAAACGTAAACAGGTACGATTTATTACTCCAGATGCATTCGTCAGTGTTCGGAAAGTGAAGGTACCAGCAGATTTAAAAGATGATGAAATAAAAGGCTATCTTTATTTAGAGCTTGGAAACAATATTCATCTTCCTTTTGAAGAGCCTGTATTTGACTTTGTGCCTCTGCAAGAAACAGAGACTGAAAAGGAAATTCTTCTCTTTGCAGCACCAGAGGCTATGATTAAGCAATACACAGAACTGCTTGATGATTTGAAGCTAGAAGCAATTGCTGCAGATTTATCGGCACTTTCTAATTACAGATTGCTTTATAACAAACAGCATGTGAAAAGTAAAGATAACACATTGCTAGTGGAAGTAAAGCTTGACTCGGTAAACTTTAGTATTTTTGAAGATTGTAAGCCAATTTTTACACGTCATTTGCCGTTAGAGGGAATGTTGAAAAAATGGTCGTACAAACTTGAGCCGGAAACGCAATTATACTATCAATATGAATGTAAAGAACCTGAAGAGCTTTCTCTTCAATTTCGGGATGTAGTGAAAGAAATTGAAAAAATCATCAATTTCTATCGTTTTAGTCTTCATCAAGGAGATCACCAAATTACACATATTGAATTATTAGGTGATAACCCGTATATACATGAATTACAGAAGGACTTAAAAGAACTGGGAACATCCATTACTATTTCTCTTTTCAAAGATCGTGTATACACACATAAAAACATAGCTGTTCCCGCTAAGTTTCATACTGTGCTTGGATTAGCATTAAAAGAGGTGTAAAACATCATGTTAGCGGAAATTAATTTACTCCCACAAAAACAGCAACGAAATTACACCAATCTCCTTGTTATCTTAATTGTGGCCATCATGATACTCTGTGCAACGCTGACTATTTTTTCATTACTGAACAAGAAAAATGAACAAATAGCTCAATTAGAACAAGAATATGATACAGCTCAGCAGCAGACAACTGTACTGCAGCAGCAAGCAAGTCAAAGTACTGATTCCGATGCCGTATCAGATTTGGAAAAAGCCATTCAATGGTCTGAAGAATATCCAGTAGATTTTGTTCCTTTATTAAATGAATTAACAAAACAGCTACCTGAAAAAGGGTATTTCTATCAAATGGATTACTTGGATAGCTCTTCACTGGAATTGATTGTACAGTTTGAGTCATCTAGTGAAACAGCCTATTATTTAAAAAGACTTAAAGAATCTGACTTATTAAAAGAAGTGAAATTACTAACAGTAGAAACGGTACCAATTGATGTAGCAGAAGAAGATTCTGTTCCGCGATATCTCGCTGGGTATAAACTGCTTACTGACAGAGCTGCCCTAAAGGCTTTTAAAGAGGAGGACAGTGAAGAATGATTGAATGGAGAAAAAAACATACAATAATCATCGTCCTTACACTTGTTCTATCTTCTCTTGTTGTTTATTTTTCTTATTTACTTTTAATAAAACCAAAAGCTCAACAAATAGAGAGCCTGCAAAGTCAAATTGAAACGGAGAATACACTTATTCAAACTTTGCAAAAGTCTAGTTCTGGATCAAATATTAATGAAGCGATGCTTTCTGCAGTTGAATTACAAAAAATTCTGCCTGTTAGTCCGTTTGAAGAGCAATTTCTTCTAGACTTAGAAAAGGCGGAGACCATTTCGAACAGCATGATTACGTCGTTAACCTTTCAAGAAGGAGAGCAGGTCACTGCTGAAGAAGATGGGGATGAGCTTGTTGAAGCATATGACGAGAAACTAGATCCTGATGCAGAGAATGAGGGTAATGAAGAAGCCTCTGAAGAAGTAGAAACAGAGCCAATGCCGCAAGGATTAGAAAAGTTAACGGTTGAGTTAACCGTAACATCTCCAAGCTATTATGAATTAGAGGATTTTATCCGAATTTTGGAAAACTCTAAAAGAATTACACAAATTGAATCTGTATCAGTAGAAGGAAATCCTGAATTCGTTCATCTGCTTGAAGATAGTGAAGAAACTGATTATGAATACAATGTTGTTGTTTCGACGTTTTATTTACCTAGTTTGGAAGAGTTACGAGAACAGCTACCACCAATTTTTACGCCTGAGCCAAGTGACAAACAAAATCCTTTTACAAATGCGATTGAAGAAGAAGACGAAGATCGATCATAGCATTTTAAAAAAAATGACGAAAAAAATTAAGGATGAGACGACAAATGTCTTGTTCTTTTTTTTTATCCTTCTGTTAGCATTAGATCATTATGAGTGGTCGTGTTTTCAAAGAAGGGTGGTAGGCATATGGACAAGCAGACCTCAGACACAGTAAAAATCAAAATAAATGGTAAAGATCGTCCTGTGTCAGATAAAGAATCAAAAAACGAAGAATATCAAATATCGTCATGGGAAGAGAAGCTACAAGCTGAAAAAGAAATGGCTTCTGCTAAAAAAGAAGAAGAAGATTTTCCTTGGCTTTTGCCTGATGAAGATGACAGTATTTTTGAAGATGACCCTAAGGTAGTAACTCCTAAGAAAAAGAAAATTTTATCAAATTCAACAGTTGCACCTTTTGTTTATTCGAAAAAAGCAAAAAGCAAAAGTAATTTTGTCACATTTCCTTTAAAACAAATGTTCACAGTGATTCTTATGGCTATTTTTCTAGGAGTTGGATTTGGTTATATTGCATTAAACTTTTTATCTAATAAAGATATGCCAGAAGCGTCTGTTCCTACGGTTGTCACAAATGACACACCTGATGCAGCTTCAACCGAGGGTGGTAATACAGAGGAGCCAGCAGCAGCTTCAACCTCTACAGCTACTCTTCAGCTTTACGTTGTACAAGGTGGGATCTTTTCAACGAAAGAGGGAGCAGATACAGTTTCGTCTACTATAAAAAATAAAGGGTTGGCTTCTACAGTGATTGAGGCAGATGGATCTTTCACTGTTTTAGCTGGTATTGGGAAAGAGAAAGCCGAAACAGAAGCCTTAAACAATCTATATAAACAGAACTCGTTTAATGATTTTTGGGGAGGAAAGCAGTTATCCCTTTCTATTGCAACTACAAAGACCCCTGATCAATGGGTAAGCTCAATTGTTACTTTATCTTCACTAGCTTCTCAAGCAACAAACGGGCAAAGTGTGAATCAAGATGAAGTATCAGCTGTTGAGTCACAATTAAAAGAGATTGAAACTGCGAACGACACAGAAAAGTCTTTACTTAGCAAGCTCTCAGAAGCTGCTGCAAATGTTAAAGCTAATAAAGGCTGGGAGGCTCAGCAAGAGATTTTAGAGGTTGTTGCAAGCTTACAATCGTAGAATAAGAGACTGATAAAAGATATTTTTACTCTTTTATCAGTCTTTTTTTTATACAACTTGTTATTTGAGCAATCACTAAAATTCGACACTTTAAAATTTAATATTACAAAATTGTCCTAAAAAAAATCCTTTGGTAAGATATAGAAGTATCTTCTAATCTGAAACGAAGAAAGGATGTTTTGACATGAAAAAAAACCTCATTTTAGCTTCAGCTTCTCCCCGTAGAAAAGAACTTCTAGAGCTTCTCCAACTTCCTTTTGAAGTGATTGCCAGTGAGGTGGAGGAGGTTGTTGACGAGAAGCTCAGTCCTGCCGAAATGGTTCAATCATTGGCTGAGCAAAAAGCCAAAAGTGTAGCCGAAAATGTTTCAAATGCTTTTGTTATTGGATCAGACACGCTTGTTGTTTATGAAGGAAAAATGCTAGGTAAGCCTAAGGACTTCTCTGAAGCCGTGCAAATGCTTAAAATGCTTTCAGGAAAAACACATGAGGTGTATACCGGAGTATGTCTTATAAACAACGATGATGTGCGTTGTTTTTCTGAAAAAACGAGCGTAACGATTTATTCTTTAACAGATAAGGAAATTGATGAATATGTTCAAACAGGTGAGCCAATGGACAAAGCAGGTGCATACGGAATTCAAGGGTATGGATCATTGCTTGTAAAGGAAATACATGGTGATTATTATTCAGTAGTTGGTCTGCCGATCGCTAGAACAAAAAGAGAGCTTGTTGCAGCGGGGTTCACATGGTAAGAGGAAAATTGTAAATCATTTTGTGGCATAAAAAGGTAACAAAGGAAACATTCTATTACACATAGAGAAAAGAATGAACAGAGCAGAAAGGGAAATGAAGGAGGATAAATGGAAACATCAACTTTTAAAATCCGGGATTTCCCTCAAGATGAACGACCGAGAGAACGCTTGTTAAACGAAGGTCCAGATAAACTTTCTAATCAGGAACTATTAGCCATTTTGTTACGAACAGGCACAAAGAAAGAATCTGTACTAGATTTGTCACAAAAACTGTTAAAGCATTTTGAAGGCTTAAGAATGTTAAAAGACGCATCTGTTGAGGAGATCACGACAATTTCAGGGATTGGAACGGCTAAGGCCGTCCAAATATTAGCTGCTCTTGAACTTGGTCGCAGATTCAACCGTTTAACTTATGAAGATCGTTATGTTATACGCTCTCCGCAAGATGGTGCAAATTATGTGATGGAAGAAATGCGCTTTTTAAGTCAAGAACACTTTGTTTGTCTATACTTGAATACAAAAAATCAAGTGCTTCATAAACAAACCGTGTTTATCGGCAGTCTTAACGCATCGATTGTACATCCGAGGGAGGTTGTGCGCCCATAAGGACATTTAGAAAATCTGCATTAGCAAAGCAGTAGGGAAATATCACATTCTTTACCCTATCATCAGCCAACTTATCCGTAAGGGAAACCAAGCGGGGAGTGTAGCATGTTGGAAAAGCCATAAGTTGTCTAGTTACCAAGGCACGACTGAATGGCGAGATGAAATTCATAGATAAGGATGAAAGCTGAATTGCTTGAATGATAGCTCAAGGAGGACTACGGGGACCTTCAGCGGGAGGTAACGATTTACGCTGTGCGAAGTATGCATGTTTCTTAAAAACTTCGAGAAATATGAAGTGATACTGCTTTGTCCATCTTCTATATGGAAGAAACGAGTGAAAATCATATCCGAAACTATGAAATGCTATGTTTCTATATGTCTAAATGGGGATTGCCTAAGTCAGAACGCTGTAAATACAGCTATGCATAATGTCCAATTGGATGAAAAATTTCAAGCTGAAAGGCAAGAAAGATGATGCTGAATATCTGATATGGCAACGGAGCTCTCGTAGTAGTCCGAGATAGGGAAAGCCTATTACATGGCGAAGGGGAGCAGTTTATCTAGTTTAATACCAAATTGGGAAGGAGCGTGAGGCTCTATGAGAAATCCAAAAGTAGTGTTAAACAGTCTAACTTCCAAAGCTCAAAATAAAACGTACGTATTTGAACGGTTGTATCGAAATTTGTATAATACCGAGTTTTATCTAGCAGCCTATGCCAAACTCTATTCGAATAAAGGAAGCAATACAAAAGGTGTCAATAATGACACTATTGATGGAATAAGCTTAGAAAGAATCGAGCGTTTGATTGAAAAATTAAAAGAGCAGTCTTATCAACCAAAACCAGCGCGCAGAACATATATCCCTAAGAAAAATGGAAAGCCACGACCTTTGGGTATCCCGACTTTTGAGGATAAATTAGTGCAAGAAGTTGTTCGGAGCATTTTAGAAAGTATTTATGAGCCACAATTCTCAAATCATTCGCATGGTTTTCGACCAAATCGTAGCTGTCACACGGCTTTAAAAGAAATACGTAACACGTTTACAGGTACGAGATGGTTTATTGAGGGTGATATAAAAGGTTTCTTTGACAATATCGACCATCATGTATTAATTGGGCTTTTACGAAAACGTATCAGGGACGAGAAATTAATTAATTTAATTTGGAAATTCCTTAGAGCAGGTTATGTAGAAGAATGGACTTTTCACAAAACTTACAGTGGAACCCCTCAGGGTGGCATAATTAGTCCGTTATTATCGAATATTTATCTGCATGAATTAGATAAATATGTAGAACAATATGCACTGGACTATAACAAAGGTAAAAAGCGCAGACATAATCTTATCTATCATAACGTAGCATCAAAGATTAATCATAGTAAAAGTAAAAATAAACGTGATTGGGAACGGTTAACTGAAGAAGAAAAAGCTGAAAGGCTTAGAAAATTAAAAGCTCTATATAAAGAGTTACAAAGCCATGAGAGCAAAGACCTCTTTGACCCGAACTACCGTCGAATGAAATATGTGAGATACGCTGATGATTTTATTATCGGGGTTATTGGCAGTAATAAAGAAGCTGAACAAATCAAGAAGGATTTAACAGATTACCTAGCAGATAAACTCAAATTAGAATTAAGTGCTGAAAAAACGTTGATAACAAATAGTAAGACAAACGCTAGATTTCTAGGATACGACATTCGAGTAGCAAGAGATTGGCAAAGAATGAAAATGTCAAATGGTACGAAAAAGCGAAAGTTCAACTATCAAACGAAGCTATTCGTACCACATGAGAAATATATCAAAAAACTCATCAATTTAGGTGCATTAAAAATTGGCAGCAACAATGGGTGGAAACCTGTTCATCGTCCGTATCTAGTGCATAACGATGACCTTGAAATTCTTCGTACGTATAATGCGGAAATTGAAGGATTATATCATTATTTTCGTCTAGCAAGCAATGTGCATGTACTTCAATCTTTCCGTCAAACAATGAAATACAGCATGATTAAAACGTATGCCAGTAAATATAAAAGTACCGTTAGTAAAATCATTACAGAATTTTCGATAAACGGGAAATTCGGTATACATTATAAAACGAAGGATGGTCCTAAAATTGCCTTTTTTACGGAACAACGAATGGAAAAGAACTCGGAAATCAATAAACAATCAGTCGATATAATTGAAAATACGTTACTTTACGGTGGCAGAACAAGCCTCATTGAACGCCTCTTAGCTGAAAAGTGTGAATGGTGTGGTGCAGAAAATGTTCCATTAGAAATGCATCATGTCAATAAACTTAAAGATTTAAAAGGTAAGAAACGATGGGAACAAACCATGATTGCAAGAAATCGCAAGACGATTGCCATGTGTGTAAAATGCCACCATGACTTACACAATGGAAAGTTAGATTGATAAATGGAAAGCCGTATACTCTGAGAGGAGTACGTACGGTTTGGAGGGGAGTTCTTGGAAACCTACTTAGGCAACTAAGCAAGGCGCCGGGTTCTTACCCTACTTTAAGGAAGCTTTAAAAAGATCTGCAGCTTCTTTAATATGCATCCATAATCATCCTTCTGGTGACCCGTCACCGAGTAGAGAAGACATTGAGGTAACAAAACGGTTATCAGAATGTGGAAAGGTGTTAGGCATAGAACTTTTGGACCATCTTATCATTGGTGAACAAAAATTTGTTAGTCTGAAAGAAAAAGGCTACATGTAATACTTTTTTTTTTGAGCAATTACGATATAATAAGTCTTATGGGTTTTTTAGGGTCACCAAAAAAGCTCATGTTTTTATGGAAGATGAAGAAAAGTTACGAAAAAGAACTCACTTGTTAGTAACGAGCAAGCTAACCTCAAAAAGAAGAAAGTTGCATTCTGTCAATTTTCATAAAAATAAGCAAAAGCATATTTCGTTTCAGAAAGGAAGATACACCCTATGTTCGGTATTGGTACAAGAGACCTTGGAATAGATTTGGGGACTGCAAACACACTTGTGTTTGTTAAAGGAAGAGGAATTGTTGTTAGGGAGCCATCTGTAGTTGCTCTGCAAACAGACACAAAGCAAATTGTTGCCGTTGGTAATGATGCAAAAAACATGATCGGACGTACGCCAGGAAATGTCGTTGCCCTTCGACCAATGAAGGATGGCGTTATTGCGGATTATGAAACAACAGCAACAATGATGAAGTATTATATTAAGCAAGCAACGAAAACAAAAGGTGTTTTCTCAAGAAAGCCTTATGTTATGGTTTGTGTTCCTTCAGGTATAACAGCGGTAGAGGAAAGAGCAGTTATTGATGCAACAAGACAAGCAGGTGCCCGTGATGCTTATACAATAGAAGAGCCATTTGCTGCTGCTATCGGTGCAAATCTGCCTGTTTGGGAACCAACAGGTAGTATGGTTGTTGATATTGGTGGAGGAACGACGGAAGTAGCCATTATTTCACTAGGTGGAATTGTTACAAGTCAATCAATTCGTGTTGCCGGTGATGAAATGGATGAGGCTATTACTACATACATTCGCAAAACATATAACTTAATGATTGGTGATCGTACGGCTGAAGCGATCAAAGTAGAAATTGGTTCAGCAGGTTCTCCTGATGGCGTGGAAAACATGGATATTCGTGGACGTGACTTATTAACAGGATTACCGAAAACAATTGAGATTACGGCTGAGGAAATTGCCGAAGCCCTAAAAGACACGGTTTATATGATTGTTGATTCAGTGAAAAATACATTGGAAAAAACTCCACCAGAGCTTGCTGCGGATATTATGGATCGTGGAATTGTGTTAACAGGAGGGGGAGCCCTTCTTCGCAACCTTGATAAGGTGATTGGTGAAGAAACGAATATGCCGGTATTAATTGCAGAAGATCCGTTAGATTGTGTTGCAATCGGAACAGGTAAAGCTTTAGAGCATATTCATTTGTTTAAAAATAAAGCTAGAGACAGTCGTTAACTTTTGTAAGCAATAGTTTTATAAATCAGGCTGGTACTGACTCGCAGTGCTGGCTCTGTTTTATGTTAGTAAGAAGAATAAGATTCTCCTGCAATAATAGGATAAAAAAGACAAAGGTTTTCGCCATTCTACTTGGCGCTAAGCCGAGTTTTTCTACTAAATTAGAAATAAGAGGGTGTTCATCATGCCACAGTTTTTTCTAAATAAACGCCTTATCTTGTTACTAGTAAGTGTGATCGTTTTAGTGGCATTGATTGGTTTTTCTTTAAAAGATAATCGAGAGCTATCATGGCCGGAACAATTTTTGCAAGACACCGTAAGTGTTTTTCAATCAATTTTTCATAAGCCTGCAACATACGTATCAAACTTCTTTGAAAATGTGAACGATTTAAAAAATACGTATGAAGAAAATGAGCTACTAAAAAGTAGACTTGATGAATATATGCAGCTTGAAGCTGATTTACAAGAGTACAAAATTGAAAATGAAAAACTAAAGGCTGAGCTTGGAAAGGTTGCCGATTTAAGGGATTATAATCCAATATTTTCAGCTGTTATAGGTCGAAATCCAGATAAATGGTATGACTATGTATCCATTGATAAAGGAGAACAAGACGGGGTTGAGCCGAACATGGCTGTTGTCACAGCACAGGGACTGGTTGGGAAAGTAAAATCAACCTCTCAATTCACATCGACTGTACAACTTTTAAGTGCAACAGATTTGAAAAATCGAATATCAGCTGAGGTGCAACCACTGCCAGTAGCAGATGGTGATGAAAAAGAAAACGACACAACTAAAAATAATGAGAAAATTACAGGGTTAATTGAAGGTTATGACGAAGAAAAAGGAGCCCTTCTGCTTCGTCGAATTGAATCAAATGTTAAGCTTGTGGAAGGTCAAAAAGTCATAACAGCAGGCATAGGAGGAGTTTTCCCTGGAGGAATTCTTATTGGGGAGATTACCGAAGTAGAGCCTGATTCTTATGGGTTGGAACAAATGGCCTATGTAAAGCCTGCAGCTAATTTTTACGATATTGACCGGGTATGGGTAGCGAAGCGAAACGCAGCATCAGAAGATCCGGTGGAAGCATTGGCTGAAGAGGAGGAGGAGGAATCTTGAGACGTTTCATTCTTCCTTTTCTTGTCTTTTTTTCTTTTATAAGTGAAAGCATCTTTGCACATTTAGTTTCACTTTCATTTATATCCGAAGATTATATATTTGTTCCGAGATTTATTTTAATTTTTGTCATTTTCATAACTGTATACTTAAATCGTACCCAAGGTATGTTATTTGGCTTTATATTTGGACTTTTACACGATATTATTTATATTGAAGTCATGGGAATTTATCTTTTTGCATACGGATTCTTGGCCTATCTTATATCAAAGGCAATGAAGGTACTACATGGACACGTATTAATTGTATTATTTCTTACTCTCTTAGCTATATCTGTGCTTGAATACTATGTTTATGGAATTAACTATTTAATTGATGCAACAAAAATGTCTCTCTATGATTTTACAACGTTAAGGTTACTTCCAACCTTGGCAATGAATCTTGTTGTTGCTGGTTTATTTATTTATCCATTAAAAACATTTTTAACGAAATTAAAGTTGGCAGAGTCAGAGGATTAAGATTAACTGGCAATGAGGTTCCTATAACATTCAATATAAAATGAATGATATGATTACATTAGAAAAACTCGGCTTATTATCAAGTTCTATGGCAAAAGTCTTAGTTTTTCATATACTATCTTTCCTAAAATCTTATATTATTTGATAGTATAAAAAGGATTTAGAGCATTTCTGTCGAATAGTAAAATCGTTGAGGTGAACGTCATGAAGGTCCAAAAACAGCAATATGTTACGATAAAAGGCACTAAAGATGGCTTAACGTTACATCTCGATGATTCATGTTCTTTTGACCAATTGCTCCAGGAGCTTGAGGAAATGCTGTCTTTAAAGCAATATGTTCAACAAGGCGGTCCGGTTATTGGAGTTAATGTAAAGGTTGGAAATCGTTTCATAGATAAGAATCAGCGAGAAAAACTAGAATCGGTTATTAAGCAGAAGCGGAATCTTTTGGTAGAGTCAATTGATAGTAATGTTATGACGAAGGATGAGGCACTAAGATTAAAAAGAGAGACGGAGATCGTTTCTATTACGAAAATTGTGCGCTCCGGTCAAGTTCTTAAGGTGAATGGAGATCTACTGCTAATAGGTGATGTGAATCCAGGTGGAACAGTAAGTGCCACTGGGAATATTTTTGTTCTAGGAGCGTTAAGAGGTATTGCGCATGCTGGTGTAAATGGAAATCAACAAGCTGTAATTGCTGCTTCAATAATGAAGCCAACACAGCTGCGCATCGGTGAGGTTATTAATCGGGCTCCAGATCATATACCAAACGAAGGTAATGAGATGGAATGTGCTTATATTAATGAAGACGAAGAAATGGTAATTGAGAGATTACAGCAACTTACTCATCTACGACCGAATTTAACGAGGTTTGAAGGGGGAATCTAACAATGGGTGAAGCAATTGTCATTACCTCAGGTAAAGGTGGCGTTGGTAAGACAACGACATCGGCAAATATTGGGACAGCTTTAGCTATATTAGGCAAACGAGTTTGTCTAGTAGATACAGACATCGGTCTTCGAAACCTGGATGTTGTAATGGGGCTTGAGAACCGAATTATTTATGATTTAGTAGATGTGGTTGAAGGTCGTTGTAAAATGCATCAGGCACTTGTAAAGGACAAGCGTTTTGAGGATTTACTATATTTATTACCTGCTGCGCAAACAAGTGATAAAACGGCTGTTAAACCGGAACAAATGAAAAAGCTCATTAATGAATTAAAACAAGATTATGATTATATCGTTATTGACTGTCCTGCTGGCATCGAACAAGGATATAAAAATGCGGTGGCCGGTGCGGATAAAGCAATTGTTGTTACAACACCTGAAATTTCAGCTGTTCGTGATGCAGACCGAATTATTGGGTTACTAGAACAAGAAGAAATTGAACCACCTAAACTTATTGTTAATCGAATTCGCAACCATTTAGTGAAAAATGGAGATATGCTTGATGTAGATGAAATAGTGACACATTTATCGATTGATTTAATCGGCATTGTCGCTGATGATGATGATGTTATTAAGGCATCTAACAATGGTGAGCCGATTGCGATGAATCCAGATAACCGTGCAGCAATTGCCTACAGAAATATTGCTCGTCGAATTCTTGGAGAATCCGTCCCATTACAATCTTTAGAAGATCAAAATAAAGGGATGTTTGTAAAACTAAAAAAATTCTTCGGTGTACGAGTTTAAATACTAGATTTATAGATTAAATGACTGGTGTCTTAATTCTAACCATTTTACAATGGTGAATTTTGATACCGGTCATTTTTTGTTCATATCCTGGCAGGACAAGGCATACACTTGTACAAACTTGCTAAAAGGATGGATGGGGATGAGTCATCGAGCGGATGAAGTAAGAAAAAGAATTGCAAAGCGGAAACGCGAAAAAGGTTTATCAAATGGAAATAGTCACGAACCAAGTCGTACCTCCTTATTTATAAGTGATGAAGAGCGATATGGTGGTATTTATTCTCCTCCTACATATGAGGGGGGACCTGGCAAGCCAAACGGAGGACACCCACTCTTTCGAACAGAAGTATTTATGTTTAAGATCTTATTTTCTGCTATATTGGTTCTTGTCACAGCGATTGTCTTTAAAAATGGAGCACCGATGTTTGATCAAGCTAAATCGGTAATCAATTATTCACTTGAGGAAGAGTTTCAATTTGCGACTGTATCTAAATGGTATCAAGATCAGTTTGGAGAACCACTAGCTTTATTTCAACCAAAGGACGAAAACAAAACAGAGACAGAGAACGATACTCAAATGGTACAACTTGCTGTACCGGCCTCAGGTAAGGTGTTAGAGTCATTTAAAGACAATGGACAAGGAATAATGGTGGAAACGAATCGACCATCTGTTGAAGCGATGAATGAGGGGATTATCATCGAAGCTGGCGAAAAAGATCAAACAGGGCTTACGATTGTTCTTCAACATGCTGATGGCACAAAGTCATGGTATGGAAACTTAGATAAAGTGGATGTTGCTCTTTATGACTATGTTGAAAAAGGTAAGGAGTTAGGTAAAATAAAACTTTCTGAAAATCAAAAAGGAACGTATTATTTTGCGATTAAAAAGGGCGATGCATTTATAGACCCAATTCAGGTGATTCAATTTGAGTAAATATCTTTCACTTCTACAAAAAATTCATATACATCCTTTGTTATGGGTCATGATTGCTATTAGTATCGTTACTGCAAATTTCAAACCCCTCTTCTTTTTAATGATTATTATTTTTGTACATGAAATGGGCCATGCAATAAGTGCTCATTTTTTTTCTTGGAGGATAAAAAATATTATGCTTCTCCCATTTGGTGGGGTTGCCGAGGTTGATGAACATGGTAATCGCTCATTAAAAGAAGAGTTTATTGTGGTGCTTGCAGGTCCTATCCAGCATCTTTGGCTTCAAGGTACAGTTTTTCTATTGTATTTTTTCGGGTTCGTAAACCCGGATGATTATCAACTGTTTTCGTTTTATAATATGACCATTCTTCTTTTTAATTTATTACCAATCTGGCCCCTTGATGGCGGAAAGCTGTTATTTATTTTATTCTCAAATTTTTGGTCATATCAAAAAGCCCACTTTCATATGATGATTTCTTCTCTTATCTTTTTAGGATTATACGTAGTGAGTACGGTGTTGTTTTCACCAACACATCTTAATATGTGGATCATTACTACTTTCCTTATTTATAGTTTGTATCATGAACATAAAAACAGAATGTACAGTTGTCTACGATTTTTAATGGAAAGATATTATGGAAAACAGGCATCAATTAATCATATAAAGCCAATTGTTGTGGAAGAAAATGAGCTCATTTATGATGTGCTTCTTCAATTTCAAAGAGGCTGTAAGCACTTAATAATTGTTGAAAGAGATGGCGTGAAGATTTCTCAAATGGATGAAAATGAGTTACTGCATGCTTATTTTGCTGATAAATTAACAGATTCAAAAATAGGTGATCTTGTGTATGCCTATTAATTCTCTTGTCCATGTTATGGTATAGTAAAATTACACTTACGTTGAATTTAAGTTAGAGAAAGAGAGTTCATAACTGTGAGAAGAATAATCATAAATGAAAAAACAAAAGAAACAAGATGTGCTGTTCTTGAGGAAGAGCAACTCGTTGAAATCCATCAATCATATTCCTCAGAAGATGAAATTGTAGGAAATATTTTTGCAGGTCGTGTTAAAAAGGTTTTGCCAGGTATGCAGGCTGCGTTTGTTGATATCGGATTACCTCATAACGGCTATTTGCATCGTAATGATTTGGTGAGCTTTCAACTTGCCGAATCTTCTACAAAATCATCCGTCTCTCATTATGTTAGAGAAGGTGAGCTGCTGCTTGTTCAAGTGGTTAAAAGCGGAACAGATCAAAAAGGACCTAAACTAACAACAAATATTGAATTTGGTGGCAGTCATTTAGTGTATATGCCTTATGGCAATTATAAAGCTGTGTCTAAAAAGATCACAGATGAAACAGAGAGAAATCGCCTTTTGGCTCTTACAGAGGAATTTTGTAAGAATCAAGAGGGGATTCTTTTGCGTACGGCAAGCAAAGGGAAATCCAAGAAAGATTTAGAAGAAGAGTATAATAGTCTGAAGATGAAGTTTGAACAAGTGAAAAAGATAGCTATTTCGAAGCCACAATGTGTATATGAAGCAAGGAGTTTTGTTGATCGTCTTATGAATGAAATGTCTATCAGGAAGGAAGACACGTTAATTAGTGATCAACTTGAACGTGTGCAGAGCCTTAAAACAGAATACCCCGAGTCATCAATCGTTTATCATGATAAAAAGGAGGGAATATTCTCATTTTATAAAATCGAGCAGGAAATAGAGAAATTATTGAAACAAATTGTTTGGTTAAAGAACGGTGCATACATCATTATTGAGCAAACAGAGGCCATGACGATAATTGACGTAAATACCGGGAAATTTTCCGGGAAATTATCGATGCGTGACACCGTTTTGAAAACAAATGAATTGGCCGCAATTGAGGCTGCAAAACAAATTCGCCTTCGTAATCATAGTGGCATTATTTTAATTGATTTTATTGATATGAAGCAAAAGGAAGATCGACAGTTTATTGAAGAAACAGTAAAGAAACAAATGAAACAAGACCGTGTACAGCATAAGGTTTTAGGATTTACCGAGTTAAATATTTTACAAATAACAAGGAAAAAGGTTCGACAACCTGTCGATATTTCTATAACCGAACCATGTAGACTTTGCAAAGGTACAGGGCGAATGCCATCAGCAGAAGCTATCGCTTTTAAGCTTGAACGGGAACTATGGGAATATCAGTTTATGGATGAGGAAGCTGTGTGGATTGAAGCAACTAATGATGTTATACACTTGTTAGCCGGTGAAAATAATGAACATCTTATAAAACTTGAGGAAATATTAAAAATAACTATTATATGTTCTGAGTATCATACCTCGAACCCAAGCTATCGGATAAAACAGTTTGGCGATTATCAATCAATAATGGAAAGGGTTCGCACATATTCAAAGTAAAATAAAGTTTAAAGAAAAATCTATTGCATAATCTTTATGTTTTTGATAATATGTTTAATGTTATGACTTGTAGCGCACCGTGCTACAACCGCTCAAAATATGGTAGTAAGTAATGCTATGGCATTCACCTGATTTTGGCGAGTCTTAGTCTATAGGAGGTGCAGAGAATGTACGCAATTATCGAAACTGGTGGTAAACAAATCAAGGTTGAAGAAGGTCAAGTTATCTACGTTGAAAAACTAGCTGCTGACCAAGGTGAAACTGTTACGTTTGACAAAGTTTTATTTGTAGGTGGAGACAACGTTCAAGTTGGTAGCCCAACTGTAAGTGGTGCTTCTGTTACGGCTAAAGTTGAAAAACAAGGTCGTCAAAAGAAAATCACTGTTTTCAAATACAAAGCTAAGAAAAACTACCGTAAAAAGCAAGGTCACCGTCAGCCTTACACAAAAGTTGTTATTGAAAAAATCAACGCGTAAGGCGATTTGAAATGATAAATGCCAAAATTTATCGTTCAAATGAGGGACTAATTACAGCGTTCATCTTATCTGGACATGCTGAATTCGATGAATACGGCAAAGACATTGTTTGCGCTGGAGCATCTGCTGTTACCTTCGGAGCTGTTAATGCAGTTCTCTCGTTAACAAACATTGAACCACAAATTGATCAAGGAGGAGAAGGAGGATATCTCAAAGTAGAAATCCCCGAAAATCTCGATGCATCAACAAGTGACAAAGTTCAATTGTTATTAGAAGGTATGGTTGTTTCATTACAAACAATTGAAAGAGAGTATGGACAATATATTTCGGTAACTCATCATTAAGCAGGAGGTGAAACTTCATGTTAAGATTAGATCTTCAGTTCTTCGCATCTAAGAAAGGGGTAGGTTCGACTAAAAACGGTCGTGACTCTATCTCAAAACGTCTTGGTGCTAAGCGTGCAGATGGTCAGTTCGTTTCTGGTGGTTCAATTCTTTACCGTCAACGCGGTACAAAAATTTACCCAGGTGAAAACGTTGGCCGTGGCGGTGATGATACACTATTCGCAAAAGTTGATGGTGTTGTTAAGTTCGAACGTTTCGGACGTGACCGTAAAAAAGTTAGCGTATATCCAGTAGCTCAAGAAGCTTAATTTTACGAAAAACTCTAACCGGCTAGGTTAGAGTTTTTTAATTAAATGGTTATGTTCATGTAGTAATATCCAATTGAATCTATAGTGATAAAAAACAACAATTAGAACAGTACATAAGCTCTCTATTCTTATTCAACTCTACTACACGTCACGTATTTTCAACTTCATTTAATACAATTCTTCTTAAATTAGAAATTACTCCTTAAGTTCTAATACAATGTTTGTTATAATTTTTAATACAGCCTAAAAATAAGTATAACTCCTTTATGAAAATGATTTTAATTAAATAGTAGGAGAAATTGTATGAAAAACAATCAAAATGATATGAATATTATTGATCTTTTAAGTCATTCCCGGCATGACTGGATGAATAAATTGCAGTTAATTAAGGGTAATATGTCACTACAAAAATATGATCGTGTTCAGGATATTATTGAAGAGATTGTCATTGAAGCACAGCAAGAATCAAAGTTGTGTAATCTGCACATGCCTTTATTTGCAAGTTACCTCATGACGTTTAATTGGTATAGTCATCATTTTACATTAGAATATGAAGTTTTAGGTGATATAAAGAGCTTTTCACACTATGATGAACCAATTACAAAATGGAGTAAGGAATTTTTGGATATACTAGATAACACCGTTGATTACTCGGGTGAAAATCATGTAAGTATTACTTTGAATACAGGTCATTCTAATGAAGAAGGAATTCGTTTCTTTTTTGATTTTGAAGGCATACTAAAAGATAAAGAGCAAATAAAGAATTGGTTTGAAAGATCAGGGAATCATGCTATTCAGGTAGATGAACTGGAAATTAGTACATACCAGATAACGGTGGCGTTATCACTCATGTGATTCCAATTACTCATTTTCTTTAATAGTGAGCTGAATATAAGCTTACTTTATGTATAGGTATGTAGAACGGAGGAAGACAAATGTTTGTCGATCAGGTCAAGGTTTATGTAAAAGGTGGCGACGGTGGAAACGGAATGGTTGCCTTTCGTCGCGAGAAGTATGTTCCAAAGGGAGGTCCTGCTGGTGGTGATGGCGGCAACGGAGCTGACGTTGTTTTTGAAGTAGAAGAAGGACTACGAACGTTAATGGACTTTAGATACAAACGTCATTTTAAGGCACCTCGTGGAGAACATGGCATGTCAAAAAATCAACATGGTAAAAATTCTTCACCAATGATTGTAAAAGTTCCACCAGGGACTGTTGTGACAGATGAAGTAACAGGACAAGTTATCGCCGATTTAACTGAACATGGACAACAAGCGGTTATAGCAAAAGGTGGCCGTGGTGGTAGAGGGAATAGTCGATTTGCTACCCCTGCAAACCCTGCTCCAGAGCTTTCAGAAAACGGAGAACCAGGTATTGAGCGAAATGTTATTTTAGAATTAAAGGTATTAGCTGATGTTGGATTAGTTGGGTTTCCAAGTGTAGGTAAATCTACATTATTATCCGTTGTGTCATCTGCAAAACCTAAAATTGCTGAATATCACTTTACAACTCTAGTTCCAAATTTAGGAATGGTCGAAACGGAAGATGGAAGAAGCTTCGTTATGGCAGACCTTCCAGGATTGATTGAAGGAGCTCATGAGGGTATTGGTTTAGGTCATCAATTCCTTAGACATATTGAAAGAACGCGTGTTATTGTTCATGTGATTGATATGTCCGGGTTAGAGGGAAGAGATCCTTATGAAGACTATTTAACGATTAATGCGGAGTTAAAGGAATATAACTTACGTTTAACAGAAAGACCGCAAATTATTGTAGCCAATAAAATGGACATGCCTGATTCTGAGGAAAATCTTAAATCATTTAAAGAAAAGTTAGAGGAAGATCTACAAATTTTCCCTATTTCGGCCATCACAAGAGAAGGTGTTCGAGAACTATTATACGCAGTTGCAGATGCAATTGAACAAGCTCCAGAATTTCCTCTTTATGAAGAAGAAGAAACAGAAAATCGTGTTGTGTATGAGTTCAAGAAAGAAGAGCCGAATTTTGCTATTTCTCGTGACAGTGAAGGGGCATATGTTCTAACAGGAGAGAAAATCGAAAAACTCTTCAAAATGACAGATTTCTCTCGAGAAGAGTCTGTGAGACGATTTGCACGTCAGCTTCGCGGCTTGGGTGTTGATGAAGCATTGCGTGAACGTGGAGCAGAAGATGGAGACATTGTTAAATTAATGGATTATGAATTTGAATTCGTTGAATAGCAGATTAAACTAAGCTAGTAGGGAGCTGAACGTTAGCTCTCTTTTTTTATGTCTTAATTAAAACCTATACATATATTTTGGTCAATTTATAAGGAAATTTCGTTTTTCTTCTGAAAAAAGGAAGAAATTTAGCCAATATTGTGATAAATTATCTACATTGAGAAAAAAGTGGGAGGGAAATCATGAAGGACGATACCTTTTATTTGGTGCGTGAGGATATATTACCTGAAGCGATGAAAAAAACACTTGAGGTAAAGAAGTTAATAGAAAGAGGGAAGGTAGACTCTGTAGCTGAAGCTGTGCAGCGTGTTGATATGAGCCGTAGCGCTTTTTATAAATATCGAGATGCTGTGTTTCCGTTTCACACAATGGTTAAAGAAAAACTGATTACCCTTTTTTTTCACTTAGAAGATCGTAGTGGTACACTTTCTCATTTGTTATCTGTTGTCGCAAATGCTGGTTGTAATGTGTTAACGATACATCAAACGATTCCAATTCAAGGCCGTGCTAATGTAACGCTATCACTTAATACTAATGGGATGACAGAAGAAATAAATCAGCTTATGTCCAAGCTAAGAAGATTAGAGTTTGTTGAAAAGGTTGAGATTTTAGGGCAAGGAGCATAAGGAGTTGAATGGAAGTTGGCAATTAAGGTAGGTTTTTTAGGTCCGAAAGCAACATTTACCCACTTAGCTGTTCAATCATATTTTGGAGATGACATTGAGCAAGTAGCTTACTCCACAATACCGCAATGTATTGATGCAGTAGCTGGTGGGGAGATTGATTTTGCCGTCGTACCTACCGAAAATGCACTTGAAGGATCAGTAAATTTAACGATAGACTATTTAATCCATGAGCAACCATTATATATAGTAGGGGAAATTGTTTCACCAATCGAGCAACACTTTATGGTTCATCCTGCTAATAGAGAGAAGTGGGAACAAGTGAATCGTGTTTATTCTCATTCCCATGCTATTGCTCAATGTCATAAATTTTTGCATAAAACGTTTAAAGGCATTACATATGACTATGCTACATCAACTGGAGCAGCAGCTTACTATGTGAGTCAGCATTCCGAAGAACTTGTCGCAGCTATTGCAAACAAGCTAGCAGCAGAGGAATATGGTTTAGAAATAGTAAAGGCAAATATTCATGATTATCATTATAATCATACTCGTTTTGCTATTGTTCATCCGTCTCTTGATGGGGAGTATCCAAGCTCAAAATTGGTGTCGGAGAAGGAAAAAACAACATTAATGGTTACCTTGCCATCTGATCAGTCAGGTGCGTTGCATCAAGTGTTATCCGCGTTTACCTGGCGGAAGCTAAACCTTTCGAAAATCGAATCTAGACCAATGAAAACCGGTTTAGGAAACTACTTTTTTATCATTGATATTGATATGAAAGTAGATGAAGTCTTAATACCAGGAGCGATCTCAGAATTGGAAGCACTTGGCTGCGGCGTAAAGCTGTTAGGTACTTATGATGCTTATATGATTAAGCAGGGTGCAGAAAAAGAGGCAAAATAAGAAAAGTGATCTCCTTACTTGAATAACCGATGGTTTAAATAAGCGGAGTTTTTCCGGTTAGACTGAAGAATGAGCTTGGTTCGGGGAAATAAGCGGAATTTTCCCCGTTAAGCAAACTAAAATGGTTCCTTTTCATCTTTTTTGATTAAATAAGCGGAATCTTTCCGTCTATTACATCTATTTTTCGTGCTATTTCCTCAATAAGAGGAATCTCTCCGCTTATTTTAGTAGCTTATTTCCTGGTGATCCATGAAGATTTGGTAATCGCTTAATCGGGTGCTTCACTTGGTGTAAAAAATGCTTGGAGTATCTCCAAGCATTTTTCTTTGCTGATTTTCTTACCAAATTGCTTTTTAAGCCTAGCACGAATTACTATACGAAATGTAATGTTAATTCGTATAGTGTACTTTTGCGTCACCTTTATTCTTTTACTAAAAATCCAGCCTTACTTAACTCTTCACAAGCTAGATCTAATTTTTCGCTTGTATCTGCCTGCAACGTATGAAGGTGTAGACCTTCTGTTAATTGTGATAAATAAGCAGCATTATGCTGATTGATTTTTTTCATGAATTCTTTTACATCATTTCGATTTCCAACCATAATAGATGCTGTTAAGTCACCGTAAACAGGATGTTCAACAATAACATCTTTGATGAAAACACCGTGATCCACCAGAATGGTTAGTTCCTCTTCTGTTCGTTCAGGATTATGACTACATGCAATAATACGTTCATGCAATTTTTGTTCATTCGCTTCTTTATTTAAATAAACATAGCCTTGACTTGTTGCCATAATTGGATGGTTTTTGGCTTTTAGTAGCGAAATATCCTGTACAATAACTTGTCTGCTCACATTCGCTAAAGTTGCCAGCTCTCCACCCGTGATGGGCTCCTCGGCATTTATTAGTCTGTCTAATAATAGGCTTCTTCGTTCTTCTCCTAATATTTTATCTTTCATTTTCATTCCTCCAGAGTACACTCTATACACTAGTAAACCATTGCTTTTTATATTCCATCAAGTTTTTTAGAAATTTTCTACAATTCTTATTAAAATATCAGTAAAACGTCTAATATGTTCTTCCGTAGTATCCTTTCCGAAAGACGCCCTAATAAATTGCTTTGCTTCTTGATCACTATATCCTAATGCAACAACAGATTTCGGGGGAGCCTGCATTCCGACTTGACATGCACTTCCTGTTGATACAGCAAAGCCAAACCGATTACATTCGAGCATGACATATTGTCCCTCGATTCCCTTGACCATAATAGGCAGTATGTTTGGCAGGGAGTGAAACTTGTCATCCCAGTTTAATATAGTTATTTTTTCCTTATAAGGCTGAAGTAACTCAATAAACAAATTTTTTAACTTTTGATAGTGATTGTAGAAGTCATTTCTATTAGTCATTATATCATTGGCTGCTGTTGCAAATGCTGCAGCAGCAGGAACATCGACTGTTCCAGGTCGAAACCCGAATTCGTGTGTTGTACCTGGTATGACAGGGTGCCAATGAATAGATGGATTTATATATGCTGCCCCGATTCCTTTAGGGCCGTAAATTTTGTGACTTGAAATTGATATTGCATCAATATTGGTAACATTCAGAGGTATTTTTCCAAATGTTTGAACACAATCACTATGAAAAATAATTCCCATTTCTTTTAAAGATAGTCCAATTTCTTCAATAGGCTGTATGCTTCCTATCTCTGAATTACCGTGTTGAATGGAGACAAGTCCTGTATCACTCTTTATTGCCTTTTTTACTGAAGATAATGAAATGTTCCCATATTTATCAGGAGATAAGAAAGTTACTTCAAACCCTTCAGATTCTAGCTTTTTGAAATAAGTAAAAAGCGAAGAATGCTCCATTACAGTGGTAATCAAATGTTTTTTGTTAGAATCTAAGCCATTTAATAAAGATTGAACAGCAACTATATTTGCTTCACTACCTCCGCTTGTAAAATAAACGCCTTTTTCATTTCCGCCAATAGAATCTCCAATGATTTTTCTAGAGGCATGTAGTGTTTTTGCTGAAATTTCCCCAATATCATGTAAGCTACTGCTGTTTCCAAATGCACTTTTTGCGGCTTTCGTATATATGTGAAGAGCATTGTCACTCATTGGTGTTGTTGCTGCATAGTCAAGATAAATCACGGTATCACCCCTATTATTCTAATAATCTTATAAAGATAGAAATAAAAACTCTTGTCATTATTTTAAATTTATGTAAATATAGGTGTCAAGACAGGTGTAAATTACAGGAGGGGTGTTATGCCTCAAACAGATGTTATTATTATCGGTAGTGGACTTGCGGCACTTTCTGCTGCGTATCATCTTCGTTACCTGAATGTGACAATCATTACAAAGTCTTCATGGTCAGCAAGTAATTCAATGCTTGCCCAAGGTGGAGTCGCTGCAGCAGTAGATTCAAAAGATTCTTGGAAGCTTCATTATGAAGATACATTGGCTGCTGGTTGTGATCATAATCATGTGCAGAACGTTGAGTACCTTGTACAAGATGGTCCTTCTGAGATTCAGGGGTTAATACAAAATGGAATGAATTTTGATACTAATCCATACGGACAATTATTGCTTGGGAAAGAAGGGGCTCATAGTAGGAATCGGATTATTCATGCTGGTGGAGATGCAACTGGTAAAGAGTTGACCACTTTTCTGTATCAAAAGACGAAAAAATATGTTTCTATGATTGAAAATGAAATGGCGATCGAGCTAGTGATTGAGAGTGGAAAATGTGTTGGTGTTAATACAAAAAACAACAAAGGGGAATGTAAGCAATACCTAGCAAGTAAAACAATTATTGCAAGTGGTGGTTGTGGAGCTGTTTATGGGCATACCTCAAATGCAGATGTGATCACGGGTGATGGAATTGCAATGGCATATAGGGCAGGAGCAGACATTGCTGATATGGAATTTATTCAATTTCATCCGACGATGCTTCATATAGATGGAAAGTGTGTTGGCCTTATTTCTGAGGCTGTTCGAGGAGAAGGAGCCATTTTAATTAATCAAAATGACGAAGCTTTTATGAGTAAATTGCATCCTCAAGCTGACTTGGCTTCAAGAGATATTGTTTCAAGAGCCATTTTCTATGAAATGAAAAAAGGAAATCGTGTTTTTCTAGATATCTCTATGATCGAGAACTTTTCTTTAAGATTTCCTACGATTTCTGCACTTTGCAGAAAATATGGAGTAAAACTTGAATTAGGAAAAATCCCCGTTGCTCCTGGCATGCATTTTTTGATGGGTGGTATCGTTACAAATGATAAAGGGGAGACAAGTATTAAGAACTTATATGCAATTGGTGAAGCGGCATGTACAGGTGTACACGGTGCCAACCGGTTAGCAAGCAACTCTTTGTTGGAAGGGCTTGTATTCGGTCAAAGATTGGCAACTTATCTTTTATCACAACCTTTTGAACATCAAACTACAACGAATATTAATCTTCACTCAAATAAAAATAGTAATTATGACAACAAAAAACTTCCGACTAAACAAGAAATTCAAGAAATCATGACAAAATATGTTGGAATTCAAAGAACAGAGGAAGAGCTTCTTTTCGCAAAGCAATGGTTTGAATCTTATCGGGATCAGATCTCTTTTTGGGATATTAATGTGAAGGATTTCACAATAGATGAAATAGAAAGAACAAATATGCTGACAGTTGGTTGGTTGATCACAACTTCTTCTCTTAGCAGGACTGAGAGTAGAGGCGGTCATTATCGTTTAGATTATCCAAATCAAGTAGAAAAATGGCATCGAAAACAAGTATTTAGATCAAAGAATGAAATGGTTGTGGGGGTATAAAAGTGAATGTTATAAAACTAAAGAAAAAGTTGGAAGAGTTTTTCTTAGAAGACCTAGGTGAATTAGATGTATCCAGTCAGACGATCTTTGGCGTGGAGGCTAGAGGAGAGGCTGTTATTCTTGCGAAAGAAGAGGGAGTACTTGCAGGAGTGAACATTATTGAAGCTGGTTATTCTTTATTTCATTCTGATGTAATAGTAAATCTAAAAAAACAAGATGGTGATCTTCTTCAAAAAGGAGACATTATTGCAGAAATTGAAGGACCGGTTGCCGTTATTTTAAGTGGAGAACGTGTTATCTTAAATCTGCTTCAACGCATGAGTGGAATTGCAACATTAACAAATAAAGCTATCCACTTGCTTCAATCAAATACTACAAGGATTTGTGATACAAGAAAAACATCTCCTGGTTTAAGAATGTTTGAAAAATACGCTGTTCGTTGTGGTGGCGGATTTAATCATCGTTTTGGCTTGTATGATGGAGTGATGATTAAAGATAATCATATCGCATTTTCTGGCTCAATTAAAAATGCTGTAAATAAAGTAAGAGAAAGTACGGGACATATGATAAAAATTGAAGTGGAAATTGAAACAGAGGAGCAGTTACAAGAAGCGATTGATGCAGGTGCGGATGTGATTATGTTTGATAATCGGTCACCAGAAGAGGTAGCGAGATTTGCAGAAATAACACCAAAGCATATTATCACTGAAGCTTCTGGTGGAATTGGCTTGCACAATTTAGCGGATTATCGTCATACGAATGTTGACTATATATCCTTAGGAATACTTACACATTCATACAGATCATTAGATATAAGCTTAAATGTAAAATAGGGGGGAACATCAATGGAACTGTTAGATATCCTTGAACACGAAAAGAAAGAAATGATGCCGGAATTCTATAAAAATTTAACAACTGAAGAAATGGAAAGAAGAGTAAAGGAAATTAAAGAGAAATTCGGTACAAAGCTTTATATACCAGGACATCATTATCAAAAAGATGAAGTTGTCCAATTCTCTGATGTTACTGGTGATTCTCTGCAATTAGCTCAAGCGGCAGCATTAAATAAAGAGGCTGAGTATATTGTATTTTGCGGTGTTCATTTTATGGCTGAAACAGCAGATATGTTAACATCAGAAAATCAAAAAGTAATTTTACCTGATATGAGAGCCGGGTGTTCAATGGCCGATATGGCAGATATTGATCAAACAGATCGTGCGTGGGAAAAGCTGCAAATGATTTTTGGAGATACAATTCTTCCGCTAACTTATGTTAACTCGACTGCAGCAATTAAAGCATTTGTTGGTAAAAATGGTGGAGCAACGGTAACATCATCCAATGCAAAAAAAATGCTAGAATGGGCATTTACTCAAAAACAACGGATTTTATTTTTACCGGATCAGCATTTAGGAAGAAACACAGCTTATGATTTAGGGGTTCCTTTAGACAAAATGGCAATCTGGAATCCGATTACGAATGAGCTGGAGTATGAAGGTAATCATGTAGAAGAAATTGTTGTCATTCTTTGGAAGGGACATTGTTCTGTTCACGAGAATTTTACAGTAAAAAATATTGAACATATCCGAAAAACAGAGCCTGATATGAATATCATTGTTCACCCTGAATGTAGTCGTGAAGTTGTTGGCTTATCTGATTACGCCGGTTCTACTAAATATATTATTGATATGATCGAGGCAGCTGAACCAGGAACAAAGTGGGCAATTGGAACAGAAATGAACCTTGTTAATCGACTCATCCAAAATCATTCAGATAAAAAAATTGTCTCATTAAATCCATTTATGTGCCCGTGTTTAACAATGAACCGCATTGACTTGCCTCATCTTCTCTGGGCCTTAGAAGGACTTGAAAAGGGAGAAATCTCTAACCAAATTGTTGTACCGGAACAAATTACAAAAGATGCTGTTTTAGCATTAGATCGTATGCTCGCAAATGTATAAAATACACCTAAAAGGAATCGACTTAGTCGGTTCTTTTTTTATTTTAATGAGATAACTTAATTCTCTTTAAAAAAACTCTAATAATTTTCAACACTGAATCATAGTATTGTAACAAGGTCTGTTTCCATTAGGTTTATCCACTTTTATTATCATTTTATTCATATTCGCCATTTCTTACTCATAAATTGTTATGAAGATTAATGGCATTATCTGAATTCTTTATAACTTGCTCAAGCAACATAATGATTTCTTCATTTGTCAATCATCATTATGTTCATTCATTCATCGAAGAAGTTGGCTTAGATTTATTTTTAGGCTTAGGAGGGAAAGCATTGAAAATTCATATTGTACAAAAAGGCGACACTCTTTGGAAAATTGCAAAAAAATACGGAGTTGATTTTGAAGAGTTAAAAGGAATGAATACACAATTAAGTAATCCAGATCTTATCATGCCTGGAATGAAGATCAAAGTACCTTCTGGTAATGTAGCTGTAAAAAAAGAAGCACCAATTAAGAAGGAAGCGCCTATACAGCAAACAGCGCCAATAAAAAAAGAGGCACCTATACAGCAAATTGCACCAATTCAAGAGGAGGCTCCTATCCAGAAGCAAATGCCTAACGCCGAGCATCCATTTGCAAAAGAAAAGCCAAAGGCAGTAGTAGATGTTGAAGACACTATGCCAAAAGAGCCTTTAACAGAAAAACCATCAAAACCCTATATACCGCCTGTACCAAATGCGCAACATCCGGTATATACTGGCATGGATGTGAATAATTATTATACGGTGAATATGGCGATGATGCCAAACATGGCAAATCCACAACTTCCACCAAAACCGGCAAATGTCTTGCCTGATATGACAAAAGTAGACGCAGAAGAAAAACTAGAGCCATTTTACTTACCAGAAGCAACAGAAGATAAGGAGGACTTAAAAGATATGGCCAATATGCCTAATGTACCAAACATGCCGAATTTAGCTAATATGGCAAATGTCCCGAATGTACCTAATATGCCACAAATGCAGATGCCTGCTTATAATCAGCCGGCAATGTACCAGCCGCAATATGTTTCACCGCAGTATATGGTACCAGTTTCACCCGTTTTACCAGGATCAGGTCTTTGTCCACCTGCTCCATACTATCCAATGCAAATGCCATATGGATATGGACCAGGGATGGGGATGATGCCGAACCAACCTTATCCAACGCAACTAAGTCCTGAGGAATATGATGAAGATGATGATTATGATTATGAAAATCAGGGACATATGCAAAATATGCCATACCCACAAGCAGCACCTGCTCAATATGCACCAAACTTTCCAGTAAATCCATATGCAGGAGTACCTGTGTCACTAGTTATGCCTGGACCGGGCTTCACTGGATATCCTAACCAGGTTATGGGTGCTTATGATGAAATGCCTGATGAGTATGAGTATGAAAACCAACCACAAATGCCAAGTATGCCATATCCACAGGCAGTAGCACCGGCATATGATCAAGATGATTGTGGTTGCGGAGGACCAACACCATATGCAAATCCATACCAATATGGCGGATACCCTATGGCACAACCATATGGCGGTTTTCCAGCTCAGCAACCGTATCAGCAGCCATATCAACAACCATATCAGCAACCATTTATGGCCCAACCAGGTTATGCCCCATATGGTGCAGGTCCTTATGGATACAATCCAGCGCAACCAGCCCCAGGTGGTCAAATGTTTGGAATGCCTAATTATGATGAACGTGATGAAGAAGAAGAAGATTAATTTGCTTAAAAGCAAGGGTGAAAGCACCCTTGCTTCAGACTGTAGACAAACTCAAGAAAATTGAGTTTGCTTACAGTCTTTTTTAATTTAAACTTGTATTAAGAAAATCTTGAGGTGATAAATATGCTTTCGAAACATAATTCCATACAACGAGATCAAATTGAAATGATCGCTTTAGATCAACTTGTACCAGCGGACCATTTGGTTCGCAAAATAGAGGCTGCGATTGATTTCTCTTTTATTTATGACTTAGTGGAAGATATGTATTCTGAAGTAGGCCGCCCGAGTATTGATCCAGTCATTCTGATTAAACTAACCTTCATTCAATATACCTTCGGTATTCGTTCGATGCGTAAGACAATTGAAGAGGTTCAAACAAACATGGCCTATCGATGGTTCTTGGGCTATGGTTTCCATGATAAAGTACCGCACTTCTCTACCTTCGGGAAAAATTACGAACGTAGATTTAAAGATACAGATATATTTGAACAAATATTCTATCGTATATTAAAGAGTGCTGCAGAGAAAAACCTTATTAGTGCAGAACACATATTCATTGATTCTACTCATGTAAAAGCTAGTGCTAATAAGCATAAATTTCAAAAGAAGGTCGTACGGAAAGAAACAAGAGCTTACCAAGAGCGTCTTCAAGAAGAGATTAATCAAGATCGTGAAGATCATGGGAAAAAGCCTTTTTCACCAGATAAGTTTGACAAGGCAGAATCAAAAGAAATCAAGGAAAGTACAACTGATCCAGAAAGTGGTTACTACGTTAAAGACGAACGCACAAAACAGTTTGCCTATTCATTTCACGCAGCAGCAGATCGCAAAGGTTTTGTATTAGGCGTGGATGTTACACCAGGTAATATTCATGACAGTCAAATGTTAGAGCCATTGGTTGAAGATGTAAGCGAGATAATAGGAAAACCAAATGCTGTTGCTGCAGATGCTGCTTATAAGACTCCAGCGATTACAAAGTACTTAATAGAAAACAATATTATTCCAGCAGTACCTTACACAAGACCACGTACAAAAGATGGATTCTTCCGAAAACATGAATATGTTTATGATGAACACTTCGATTGTTACTTATGTCCAGCTGGGGAAATCTTGAAATACTCTACAACAACTAAAGAGGGATATAGAGAGTACAAATCTCCAAAGCACATTTGCGCAACGTGTCCATTATTGGCTCAATGTACAAAGAGTAAAGATCACCAAAAAGTGGTGACGCGCCATATCTGGCAAGAATACGTAGAAGAGGCAGACCATCTACGTCATCATCAAGATGTAAAACCGATATATGCAAAACGGAAAGAAACAATTGAACGTGTATTTGCGGATGCCAAAGAAAAGCATGGGATGCGTTGGACAACTTTGAGGGGACTCAAAAAATTGACAATGCAGGCGATGCTTACTTTTGCTGCCATGAACTTAAAGAAGATGGCCAACTGGACTTGGAAAGGTCCAGTAATAGTATAATATAGAGACTCGAAGAGTCTCTTTTTCATAAAAGTTGAACGAAATTAATATAAAATCGCAAAAAGGGTTTGGAATGTATTACATTCCAAACCCTTTTTGTCGACAGTCTGAAGCAAGGGTGAAAGCACCCTTGCTTTTTTATATTTTTCTTAAGTCAAACCTTACTTCTCAAGCACCATATTTTTAAATAGTTACCTTTAACTAACAGACTTATTTTTCCTTCCTTGTACAAGATAATACATGAGCGATCATCTTGCTCACATAGTATCTTGGGGAGGTTATTGATTTGACAAAAGGTAAAAAAGCTACTGCTTTAACAGCAATTGCACTGTTAACAACGGGTTTAACAGCTTGTAATGGAGATCAAGGTGCCTTAGAAAACAATAACAATAATCAAGCTCAGCCAATTGGATACTATACAAATGAAGGTAACGGTGCAGATAACGAAGGTCCTGTTACTGAAATGATGGATGGAATGAATGGCGAAAATAATAGAAATTATTTTCAACGAGTTAACAATCGGTATGATAACCGTAATATGAGCAATCCAACTGTCCCGCTAGGTAATAATGATAACGGTCTTGTCCGGGACAACCGTTATAGCCATGGAGATGCGAATTATCACCGCCATTTAAATGAAGTGGGGTATTATAACCGTGGTGATGGTGAGATTGCTCAAAAAGTGAAAAACTCCGTCGAAAAAATGGACAATGTTGAGGATGCGCGAGTCATTGTTACAGATGACAATGTGCTAGTTGCGGTTGATACGAATGATCGAAATGACAAAGATATGAAGCAAAAGGTAACAAAAGAGCTTCAAAAAATGTCAGATGGACGTAATATTCAAGTTTACACAGATGAAGGAACGTTTACACGCATTCGAAATATCGATAACGATATTCAAAATGCTGTAGACAGAGATGTCATTGATACAGATGTTAATGAATTATTGAATGACTTAGGCGATGCAGTTCAACGTCCTTTTACTAATAACCGTTAAACAAGGAGCTTTGCTCCTTGTTTTTTGATTTAGATTAAAAATTTTTGGTTAAAACTTCTATAAATGGTCACAATATAAAATGATTTAATAATCATTAGCGAGGTGAGATAGGTGAGAATGTTTCATCGAAGCCGCATCCTTACCATTTGTAGTTTTGTAGGAGTTATGTTGTTTATCAGTCTTTTAAATGTAAATCAACAGCCTATTCATGCTGAAGAACATAGTGTACAGGAGCCTTTAACAGTAAAGGTTATATTGAAGAGAAAATACTTAGATGGAGAAATCAGTGAGGAAGTGACAAAGGAAACCATCTTATCAATGAAAGATTTTTGGGCAGAATATAAGGATTGGCAATTGCTAAATCAAGAAGAGGATAGAGTTGTCTTTCAGAAAAATATTGATGATATCTCTCCGTTATTAAAGACAAATGGATATTTTGGTATTGCTGGTGATGGCACATTGACGATCTTCAATGGAAAGCCAAAAACGAATGAAGTGATTCAATCATTTTTTCAGTTAGATGTTGAAAAATTAGAGAGTCGAAAACATGATGAACTTAAAGAAGGAATTCGTATTCAATCTAAAGATCAATATCTAGAAGTCTTACAAAACCTTCAGTATTATTCAAAAACCGAAAAACAATGAAAATTAGAGCTAATCTAAAGAGTTTCTCTTAGGTTAGCTCTTTTTCTATAAGGAAATAAGTAAAACCTTTTTAAAATAAGAAATACGTACAAACATTTTATAATAAATGATAAGATATAATGATGAGAACAATTGTACCCCTTTTGAAAGATTGAATAAAATGACTTCTGAATAGAAACGTTTTTTGATACAATGAGGTACAGTTATAATGAGGTGAAGAAATGATTGAGTTTATTAAAGGCTTTGTTGATGATATTACGCCTGAGCACATTGTTATTGATCATCATGGATTAGGCTATCAAATTCATGCCCCGAATCCTTACAGCTATACGAAAAGCCGTAAAGAGGAAGTTGTTGTTTATACATATCAACATGTGCGTGAAGATATATTAGCTTTATATGGATTTCCATCAAGGGAAGAAAAGGCGTTATTTATGAAGCTCTTAAATGTGACGGGCATTGGGCCGAAAGGTGCTTTAGCGATACTTGCATCAGGTAACCCTTCACAGGTAATAGAAGCAATTGAGAATGAAAATGATACATTTTTAGTCAAATTCCCAGGTGTTGGGAAGAAAACTGCACGTCAAATTATCTTAGATTTAAAAGGTAAATTAGGAGATGTGGCAGCTCTGTATGCACCAGATTTGTTTAACCATGAAGAAATAGAGCAAACTGAAACAGCAAATCACGCCTTAAATGAAGCTATAGAGGCATTAAAGGTTTTAGGATATGCAGAACGTGAAATTAAAAAGATCACTCCTTCTCTTCAACAAGAAAATCTATCAACTGATCAGTATGTAAAAAAAGCTTTGCAAAAGCTATTAAAGTAAGGTGATAACATGGACGAACGTCTTGTTTCAAGTGAAGCAGACTTACAAGAATCCTCTCTTGAACAAAGTTTAAGACCTCAAACACTAAGTCAATATATCGGACAGGATAAGGTAAAAGAAAATTTAAAAGTATTTATAGAAGCTGCTAAAATGCGAAGTGAAACACTTGATCATGTTCTGTTATATGGACCTCCTGGGTTAGGGAAAACCACATTGGCAACTATTATTGCGAATGAAATGGGGGTTAATATTCGTACCACATCTGGTCCAGCGATAGAAAGGCCCGGAGATTTAGCAGCTATTTTAACCGCTTTGGAGCCAGGAGATGTTCTGTTTATTGATGAAATTCATCGTTTACATCGTTCAATCGAAGAAGTATTATATCCTGCCATGGAGGATTTTTGCCTGGATATTGTGATTGGAAAAGGATCGACTGCAAGATCCGTCCGATTAGATCTACCTCCATTTACGCTCATTGGAGCAACAACAAGGGTAGGCTTATTAACAGCACCTCTTCGGGACCGATTTGGTGTATTAAGTCGCCTGGAATATTATAATGAAAAACAGCTTGCCCACATCATTGAGAGAACAGCGGAAATACTAGATATAGGCTTAGATTATAATGCGGCAGTTGAAATGGCAAGAAGATCAAGAGGAACGCCGAGGATTGCAAATCGTTTGTTAAGAAGAGTTCGAGACTTTGCTCAAGTTACAGGGGTAGAAACGATTACAAATGAATTGGCAACAGACGCACTTGAGAGATTGCAAGTGGATAAATTAGGTCTTGATCATATCGATCATAAGCTTTTACTTGGAATTATTGAAAAATTCCGTGGTGGTCCGGTTGGAATTGATACAATTTCGGCAACAATAGGAGAAGAATCTCATACAATCGAGGATGTTTATGAACCATATTTATTACAAATAGGCTTTCTTCAACGAACACCAAGAGGAAGAATTGTAACTGATCTGGTTTACCAACATTTTAAAATGGAGGCTCCTCATCATGATTGATTTTCCTAAAGTTTTAATGATCATAGGTGGAATCCTTCTTATAGTCGGATTTTTTATGCAGTTTATAGGGAAACTACCAGGAGATATTGTGTTTAAAAAAGGAAATACAACGGTATTTTTCCCAATTGTCACCTGTATTGTTATCAGTATTGTTCTTTCATTAGTTTTTTCGTTTCTTGGACGATTTAAGTAATGGGTAGTTAAAAATATGTAAATAGATAGATTAGAAATTAGGTGAATGTATTGAAAGTAGAATTATTTGATTTTCATCTTCCTGAAGAATTAATTGCACAAGTTCCATTAAAAGAAAGAGATGCGTCAAGATTAATGGTTCTTCAAAAAGACACCGGAGACATTCAGCATGAAACATTTAAGAGCATTGTTGATTATATTAATCCGGGTGATTGTCTTGTTCTTAACAATACGAGAGTCATGCCGGCCCGACTTTTTGGAGTTAAGGAAGATACAGGAGCAAGTATTGAAATTCTGTTGTTAAAGCAACAGGAAGATGATGTATGGGAAACACTTGTTAAGCCTGCAAAAAGAGTGAAAGAAGGAACGATTATCACCTTTGGAGCAGGGAACTTAAAAGCAACTTGTGTTGGTTCAAGTGATCATGGTGGTCGTTTATTACGCTTTGACTATGAAGGAATCTTTTACGAAGTTTTAGATGCGCTTGGCGAAATGCCGTTACCACCATATATTAAAGAGCAACTCGATGACCGCGAAAGATATCAAACTGTTTTTTCACGGGAAATCGGTTCAGCTGCTGCACCGACAGCAGGCTTACATTTTACTGAGGAAATTCTCGATGAGCTCAAAAATAAAGGTGTCCATATTGCGTTTATCACTTTGCACGTAGGATTAGGAACATTCCGTCCTGTTAGTGCTGAAACAGTAGAAGAGCATGAAATGCATGCTGAATTTTATCAATTAACAGATGGAACGGCTGCTCTTTTAAATGAAGTTCGTTCAAATGGAGGAAGAATTATCTCTGTTGGTACGACTTCAACTAGAACACTTGAGACCATCGCTTCAAAACATAATGGTAAGTTTGCAGCTGAAAATGGCTGGACAAATATATTTATTTATCCTGGCTATGAGTTTAAAGGGATTGATGGCATGATTACAAATTTTCACCTGCCGAAATCTTCATTAATTATGCTTGTTAGTGCGTTAGCAACACGAGACCATGTTATGCATGCATACGAGACCGCTGTAAAGGAAAAATATCGATTCTTCAGCTTTGGAGATGCTATGCTAATTATCTAATATTGTCCCTTTACTTAAGGACAAACAGAGCGTTACATTTAAGGAGGAAATAGGGTGTCAACTTCACCAATTCGTTACGAACTTATTAAAACATGCAAACAAACAGGAGCAAGATTAGGAAAGGTACACACCCCTCACGGCAGCTTTGAAACACCGGTTTTTATGCCAGTAGGAACACTTGCGACTGTAAAAACAATGTCTCCTGAAGAATTAAAGGAAATGGGAGCAGGAATTATCTTAAGTAATACATATCATTTGTGGCTCCGTCCAGGAAACGAGATTGTAAAAGAAGCTGGAGGACTTCATAAATTTATGAATTGGGATCGTGCCATCTTAACCGATTCAGGTGGATTTCAGGTATTCAGTTTAAGTGAATTCCGTAAAATTGAAGAAGAAGGTGTGCACTTCAGAAATCATTTGAACGGTGACAAGCTGTTTTTATCTCCTGAAAAGGCTATGCAAATTCAAAATGACTTAGGCTCTGATATCATGATGGCATTTGATGAATGTCCGCCGTATCCAGCCGAATATGATTATATGAAAAAATCAGTTGAACGAACAACTCGTTGGGCTGAACGATGCCTTAAAGCTCACAATAGACCGAATGATCAAGGGTTATTTGGAATTATTCAAGGTGGGGAATATGAGGAATTACGAAAGCAGAGTGCAAAAGATTTAGTTTCTATGGATTTTCCGGGCTATGCGGTTGGTGGATTATCTGTAGGAGAGCCTAAAGACGTGATGAATCGGGTACTAGAATTTACAACGCCATTAATGCCTTCAAACAAGCCCCGTTATTTAATGGGTGTAGGATCTCCAGACTCATTAATTGATGGAGCGATCCGCGGTATTGATATGTTTGACTGTGTATTACCGACCCGAATTGCGCGAAACGGTACATTGATGACGAGTGAAGGCCGATTAGTCGTAAAAAATGCAAAATATGCAAAAGACTTTGGACCACTGGATGAAAACTGTGACTGTTACACATGTCGTAATTTTTCTCGTGCATACATTCGACATCTCATTAAAAGTGATGAAACGTTCGGCTTAAGATTAACATCTTATCATAATCTTCATTTTCTGGTAAACTTAATGGAGAAAGTTAGACAAGCAATCCGTGAAGATCGTTTAGGAGATTTCCGCGATGAATTCTTTGAAACATATGGTTTTAATAAACCAAATGCTAAAAACTTTTAATACTT
Source organism: Metabacillus sp. B2-18 (assembly GCF_021117275.1). NCBI lineage: Bacteria > Bacillati > Bacillota > Bacilli > Caryophanales > Bacillaceae > Metabacillus > Metabacillus sp. B2-18. The sequence goes on along the minus strand of NZ_CP088245.1, from coordinate 3,559,927 downwards.
GCTTGAAAGGGGTGAAATAAATGGAAATGTTAGGAACAGTTTTACCGTTAGTATTGATGTTCGCAATTTTTTACTTCTTGCTAATTCGTCCGCAGCAAAAGCAACAAAAAGCTGTACGTGAAATGCAAAACAGCCTACAAAAGGGTGACAAAATTGTGACGATCGGAGGACTACATGGTATCCTTGATTCAGTTGACGAAAACAAAATCGTCCTAAAAGTAGGAGATGGCACTCGTTTAACATTCGATCGTAAATCAGTACGTGAAGTTATAAAAGACTAATTATGAACATAATAAAAAAACAGGGTATAAATTTAACCCTGTTTTTTATTTTGCTGCTCGTGATGAAGACACGTTAACCCCAAAGATTCCACCAAGCATTGCTACTAATAAAAATCCTCCATGATACATAAGTTCTTCCATTGTAAAAATTTCACCATGGCCCAGAAATTTAAACAATAAAATAATGAGTGAGAAAAGCAGGGCGGTAATCCCTCCGATAAGCCAGCCTTTTTCCTTTCCATTTCCTCCGGCAACAAAGCCACCGATAAATAAGGCCAGAATCGACAAACCTAAAAGCACCCATGTAATTGATGATTCTGTTAAATCGGTAAACTTTAATAATAAAGAAAATACTAGGCTTGTGGCTAAAGCCATAACAAAGATGGTGATAAGACCATAAAGGATTGCTTTACCCCATTGTTTTGTTTCCACAAAGCATCCCCCTTTCCCTCTAGACAAGTCCCGAGCTTGTTGTGAGCTCGTCTTATTAAAGAATATTCATAGAATAAAAAAATAGACTATAAATATTTTAGTGGACTTGCATCATATGATGGTAAAGAGGACTTGCTTGTAGATTAAAAAAATCCTTTTACTTATTGAGTACTATTTCATTCGGTAGTAAACATCATGTTATCCGGCTGCTTTTAAATGGTGTTTACTATCAAGGAGGATAAATAATGCTTACCACTTTAACAGTTATCATCTTTCTTATTACTTATTTTGTTATAATGACGGAAAAAATTGATCGTGCTTTAGCGGCTGGTTTGGGTGGAGTCGCTATGCTTATTGTTGGAATTTATGATATAAACAAGGCATTTCTTACGTACATAGATTGGAATACAATTTCGCTGTTATTCGCGATGATGCTGATTGTCATTATTACAAGTCAAACAGGTGTATTTGAGTTTGTAGCAATTATAATGGCTAAAGTAGTAAAAGGGAGGCCTATTCCACTTCTTATTGTTATCTCTACGTTAACAGCTATTGGATCAGCTTTTCTTGCAAATGTGACGATGGTGCTTCTACTTGTTCCAATTATCCTTACAATCGTGCGAATGTTAGATATACCTGCCATTCCTTATCTAATTACAATTATTATCGCTTCAAATATTGGTGGAACAGCTACACTAATTGGAGATCCTCCAAATATCATGATTGGTCAAGCAGTTGAGCATTTAACGTTCAATGCTTTTATTACTCATTTAAGTCCAATTGTGTTGATTATTTATGCAGTTGTTTTGATTTACTTAATCGCGATCTATTGGCCAAAACTTCAGGTTGACACGATTGATCAAAAAAAGCTAGCGTCGATTAAGGCGAGTAACTATTTAAAACTAACACCGGCATTACCAAAGTCCATTTTCGTTTTACTTATGACTATTGCTGGCTTTGTCTTAAATCCTATTTTACACATTGATCTTACGAGTGTTGCATTAGCAGGGGCATTATTGTTATTATTGCTTACTCACGATGAATACAAGCCTGATGAGGTGTTTAAACAAGTTGAATGGGGAACATTATTTTTCTTCGTAGGATTATTTATGTTAATTGGCGGGCTTGAAGAAGTAGGGGTTATTGATGAGCTTGCACGTGGAATGGTATTTTACACAGAGGGTGATTTACCTAAAACATCAATGCTTATTTTATGGATGACAGGTATTTTATCAGGTTTTGTTGATAATATCCCTTTTGTAGCAGCAATGATTCCGATGATTATCGAGTTTAAAGATTACGGAATGACAAATTTAGATCCTTTATGGTGGTCTTTGGCATTAGGAGCTTGCTTAGGAGGAAACGGGACATTATTAGGTGCAAGCTCTAATTTAGTTGTTGCGGGACTTGCAGCAAAGGAAAAAGAGCATATCAATTTTATCGAATTTCTTAAAGTTGGTTTTCCAATCGTTATTATCTCACTTGGTATCTCCTCTGTTTACGTTTATTTTCGATATCTTCTAAACTTTACGATGTAGATGAAATGTTTACATAAAAGTTAAGTTATCGTTCAAAATAAGTGTTAAGCAATTAGATAAAAGGAGGCCATGAAAAGTGGAATTTTACATAACGATCTTGGCTCGCACCCTATTTCTTTACTTTCTCATTGTTCTTATTTTTAGGCTTATGGGAAAGAGAGAAATTGGTGAGTTGAGCATATTGGACTTAGTGGTCTTTATCATGATTGCAGAAATGGCAGTAACAGCAATTGAGGCCCCAAGTGACCCATTAATAAATACAGTTATTCCTATGCTGATTCTAATGATCATTCAGATTTCATTAGCATATTTATCTCTCAAAAATCAAAAAATCAGGCATATTTTAGACGGAAAGCCGACAATTATTATTAATCGTGGAAAAGTAGATGAACAAGCCATGAGAACACAAAGATATAACTTTGATGATTTGATGACACAGCTACGTGATAAAAACATCAACAATGTTGCAGATGTTGAATTTGCTATCTTGGAGCCGACAGGGAAACTTTCAGTCATTGAAAGACAGAAAAAAAATAAAAAGCAGCCAGAGCTTCAGCTTCCTCTAATTGTTGATGGAAACATTCAAGATGAGAATTTGCTCACGATTAACAAAAACAACTTATGGTTAAGACAGCAACTTCGGAAGCTTGGATATAAAGATACAAAGCAAATTTCGTTATGCACATATGGAAAAGGCATTTTCTTCATTGATTTGAAGGACGAAGATAAAAACTAATGTTGGTGGAGGTCGCATTGACTTTCACCTTTTTTTATGTAAAGGCTGTTTTCGCATAGATTGTTGCTTTCTTGACCATACTGTTAAAGGCTTGGTATAATGCTATTTCAAGGAGGCGTTCGGTATGTGGTTGGATGTGTATGAAAATGCAAATGAGCTTACAACAGAAGAACAGTTAGAGTTATTTAATGCTCTTAAAAGAGACCTTTTTCCAGATGAACCAGATAAGATTACCAAACTACTGAAACAAATTCGTGAAACTCGTTTTAACAGTGGTATGGCTTGTGTTCATTGTGGAAGCACATCTGTAAAGCGTAATGGTAAATACAAGACTCGCCAACGCTATCTTTGTAAGGACTGTAATAAAACATTTAACGATATGACTAATACACCATTCTCTGGTTCTCGCTATCCTGATAAATGGGTGAAATATATGGAGATGATGGTCGAAGGATATACACTACCTAAAATCGCTAAATGGCTTAGAATACACATCTCAACGGCTTTCTATTGGAGGCATAAAATACTGAATGCTCTGCGTTCGTTAGATTTTGCACAACTACAAGGTATCGTTGAAAGTGACGAGACCTTCTTTCGTGAGTCAATGAAAGGTCGTGAAGTTACCCATCGTAAACCTAAGAAAAGGAAGACTCCAGACGAAAAGAGAGGGATTTCTGACTTAAAAATTGCCGTTGTTGTAGCACAAGACCGAAATAACAACATTATTGCTTTGAAAGCTGGAACAGGTCGTGTTAAAGCAGATGAAATTGATACTGCCATCGGTAAATATATAGACCCCAAATCTTTACTTTGCACTGATACAGCGACTAACTATAAGAAATTCGCAAAAATGAAGGGATTAAAGCACGAACCTATCAATGACCGACAGAAACAACGAGTAAAGAAGGGAATTTATCATATTCAAAATGTAAATAGTTTTCATAGCCGCTTAAAGACTTGGATGCGAAGATTTCAAGGTGTGGCAACAAAGTATCTTGACAACTACCTTTATTGGTTCAGATGGCTTGAAATAGACAAGCATTTATCCTTTGAAAAACAAGTGGAGCAAATGCTTATTTCAGCGTGTCAAAAATCGAATAACACAACAGTTGAAATGCTAAAATGTGCATAAGAAAAGACCTCAAGCAAGAGGTCTCATTAAATTTCTATTCTATTAACTCAATTAACTTATCAGTCATTTCTTCTGAAACAGTATAGATTGTATGAGTGTCGTCTGTTTTCATTAAGGTGCTTTTTTGTCCTTTTTCACCTATCCATAAATGATAACTTTGCTTATTTTCATTTATGTAGATGACATCCAAATAATATTCAGGATTAGCCATATTCGCTATCCCGTCTTCTTTTACAGCACTTGAAATAATACTTTTAAATGTTTCGACATCTTTATCTTCTTCGAAAACAGTTGGACTGACTCCTTTTGACTTAGAAATACTAATCTTTGTAATTTCCGCATCACCTTCTGATTGTAATTCAGCGTTGGTATTTGCCGCATCCGTAGTAGTGCTATCTTCCGATTGGCAACCAAAAAGAATAGCGGACAACAAAGTTAAAGATAAAAGCAGAGTAATTTTTCTCATATATTATAAACCTCCAATCGTCTTGTTCTAATATTCAAATTAGACGAATAAAACCCTCTTGAAGTTGCACTCTATTTTATTTTATCAGAAAATTGTTACCTATCAACTTTTATCAAAAAACAACAAACTTTACGAAAACAGCCTATGTAAAAAAAGCAATTGAGCATTACTCAATTGCACGAATAGAAAAAATATTTTTATTTTGCTGGTATTAATCGAGCAAGAAAATGACCTACAAAAGGAATGCGTTGTATTTCGTCTTTTTCTACAAGTTTTAACACTAAAAGTAAGAAGCAATAAATGAGTGATGTAACGGTTAAAGATGTAATTAACCTTAAAATGATCGGGAATTCCGTTACGACATTTTCATAGAACAAATATCCTGTCACACCGGCTATGACCATTGTCATTCCACTTTTAATATAGTCTCTTATATGAATCGTAAACGGAACAACTTTTATAACTGTTGCAAAATGTAAAAGAGTAACAAGCATAATACCTATGACAATAGCCAAAGCAGCACCCATAATACCGAGTGACGGTCTTGTTGCTAATACGAAGATAAGAGCTGTTTTGACAGCTGAACCTATTAAACTATTAATCATAGCAGCTTTTGCTAAGTCTAAAGCTTGTAGCACAGCCTGTAAAGGTCCCTGGAAATAATGAAAAATAAAAAATGGTGCCATCACTTGAACGAAAATGGCAGATTTGCTACTACCATACATGATGCTCATTAAAGGTTCCGAAAAAACATATAACACAACACATGCCAGCCCACCACTTACAAGTGAGAGTCTTAAAGCTTGCTGCAAGCGATGTTCAACGAGCTTTAGCTGATTATTAGCCATTGCCTCACTTATTGCAGGAACAAGGGAGGTAGATAAAGAATATGTAATGAATGAAGGCAGCATCAATAAGGGTATTGCATATCCTGTAAGACCTCCATATTGTTTTGTAGCAACAGCTGTGGCAACTCCTGCTATAGCAAGGCTGTTTGCAACAACTATTGGTTCAAAGAACCATGAAAGTGATCCGATAAATCGACTTCCTGTAGTTGGGAGTGCGATACCCATTAATTGATTAAATGTTTCTTTTCCATTCTGAACAGATTTAAAGAATTTTCTTCGAATTCTTATTTTCTTTTTCACTTTAAACATGGCTGCCAAGTAGATAAGTGAAACCAATTCTCCAACAACAGCTGAAATCATTGCGCCAGCTGCGGCAAATTCAATTCCGTATGGTAAAAAGGCACTTGTACATATTGCAACCAACGAAATACGAACAACTTGCTCTAACACTTGGGAAATGGCAGCAGGTCGCATATTTTGCCGTCCTTGAAAGTAGCCGCGGATAACAGAAGAAATTGCCACGATTGGAACTACGGGAGCAATTGCCAGCAATGGCCAATATGTACGTCGATCTGTAAAAACATGCTCAGATAAAAATGGTGCGAGAAGCATCATAGTTGGTGTGAAAATGATACTTAGGGTTCCGGTTACTGATAACGAAACAACAAGTATTTTCTTTACCTTACGAGAATCACCTTTTGCTTCAGCTTCTGCAACAAGCTTTGAAATGGCAACAGGTAATCCAAGTTGTGTAATGGTAATCGCTAAAACAAGGGTTGGGACGGCCATGTTATATAAACCAACCCCTTCTTCTCCGATGAAACGGGCAACAACTATTCGGTTAATAAATCCTAATACACGGGTTATAAATCCTGCCAAGATTAATATGAGCGTTCCTTTTAGAAACGTTTGCTTTGACATTTCTCTCCCTGCCTTCTCAAATAACGTGGAATCATATACAATTACTATATGCGACTCAATAGGCCAAGCATGACAAGTTATATAGTATTGTGTGGTACTTCCTTAAAATAGCCCTTAAAATGTCTCGTAAAAGGAGTGTAATAATAATGAATAAGCAGCCAATTGATGAATTCCGTCATCATGTGAAACCTGCAATTAAGAGCAAATTAGAAGAATTTATGATTTTAGGCTATGAGGATGTTTCTGAAGAAAAGCTTTGGTCATTTCTAAAAACAAAAAAATGGAAAAAAACACCTGAACTTTATGTACATGAGGTTGTGCGTGATATTCTTTCATTAAAAGTTGGAGATTTTATGAACTATGCCACTGTTGAATCATTTAAAGGAGGAAATTGGTTCGAAAGTGACGAAGGTAAAGATTTGTTAAAAGGTTTGATTTAACATTGATTCTACATCTTTTAAAAGCGTATAATTTGATGGGGAATGTTAACCTTGTAAAATAAACAAAGCCTGCATCTTTAGTAAGTTATTATCGGCTTTATATCATTTCGTTTTGTGGAAATTAAGGAGGATACATAATGGTTAAGCGCGGACGCATAATTGCGTTTTTTCTACTTGTCCTAGTAGTAGGTAGTATTATTGGCCTGAATACAAATAGGGCAACAAGCAACATTATTTTGGGACTAGATTTGCAGGGGGGCTTCGAAATTCTATATGAAGTTGAACCAGCAAACGAAGGGGACGAAATTACAAGGGATGTGCTTGTAAGTACAGTTAATGCTCTGCAAAAGCGTGCAAATGTCCTTGGAGTAAGTGAACCGAATATTCAGATTGAAGGTGAAGATCGAATTCGTGTTCAACTTGCAGGTGTAAGTGATCAAAATAAAGCACGGGAAATTTTATCTACACAAGCTGAATTAACTTTCCGAGATCATGAAGACAAAGAAATGCTTAACGGCTCTGACTTAGTAGAAGGTGGAGCGAAGCAATCATTTGATGAGCAAGGAAAGCCTAATGTTGCGATTCAATTAAAAGATGCAACGAAGTTTAAAGAAGTAACAGAAGAAATTGTAGGAAATGCTCCTTATAATCAACTTGTTATTTGGCTTGATTATGAAGAGGGAGATTCATTCCAAGAAGAAGCAACTAAGCAAGATCCAAAATATCTTTCTGCACCAAATGTTGATCAAGTATTTAATCAAACAGATGTTACCATAACAGGGAACTTTACAATCCAAGAAGCACAAGATTTGGCGAATTTATTAAACGCAGGTTCTCTTCCCGTTAAGTTAACAGAGATGTATTCAACTTCCGTTGGAGCTCAGTTTGGTGAGCAGGCATTAGATCAAACAGTTCTGGCTGGAATTGTAGGAATAGCTATCATTTTCCTATTCATGTTATTCTTCTATCGTTTACCAGGTTTGATTGCAATAATTACTCTTTCAACGTATATATACTTAATTCTTCAAGTGTTCGATTGGATGAATGGTGTTTTAACTTTACCAGGTATTGCTGCACTTATTCTTGGTGTCGGTATGGCAGTTGATGCGAATATTATCACATATGAACGAATTAAAGAAGAATTAAAACTTGGGCGTACAGTTCGGTCTGCCTTTAAGGCTGGATCAAGACGATCGTTTGCAACGATTTTTGATGCGAATATTACAACCATTCTAGCAGGAGCTGTGCTCTTTTTCTTTGGGACAAGTTCTGTTAAAGGCTTTGCCACAATGTTAATCATTAGTATTATTGTAAGCTTCTTAACGGCTGTATTTTTATCAAGAATCTTGCTTGGACTTTTAGTAGAGAGCCGTTGGCTTGATAAGAAAAAAGGGTATTTCGGTGTGAAGAAGGAGCATATCATCAGTATTGAAGAAACAGATGATGATACGATTGCACCTACTCGTTTTGATAATGTTGATTTCTTAAAACATCGCAAGAAATTTTTTATGCTATCAACAATTCTTGTAATCGCTGGTATTGTCATATTAGTAGTATTCCGTTTGAATCTTGGTATAGACTTTGCAAGTGGTACACGTGTTGAGGTTCAAGCAGAAAAAAGTCTAACAACACAACAAGTAAATGATGAAATGGAAAAATTAGGTCTAGAAGCTGATGATATTGTCTTGGCTGGTAATAACAATGAAATTGCTGTTGCTAGATTTATCGGTGTTCTTGATCAACAAAAAATTGCGGAAGTAAAAAGTCATTTTCAAGAATTATATGGTATGGATCCAAATATAAGTACAGTTTCTCCTACTGTCGGAAAAGAGCTTGCAAGAAATGCAATGTATGGAATATTGATTGCTTCAATAGGAATTATCATATATGTAGCGATTCGATTTGAGTTTTATATGGCGCTCGCGTCGATCGTTGCCTTGCTTCATGACGCATTCTTTATCATTGCTTTCTTCAGCATTACCCGTTTAGAGGTTGACATTACCTTTATTGCAGCGGTGTTAACAATTGTTGGTTATTCCATTAATGATACAATTGTAACGTTCGACCGGATTAGAGAGCTATACAAGAAGAAAAAGGTTAAAACTGTTGAAGATTTACAGTTGATTGTAAATCGCAGTTTACAGCAAACCTTTACTAGATCTGTTAATACAGTATTGACTGTTGTTATTGCTGTTATAGCGCTAATGATCTTTGGTAGTGCTTCAATTACGAATTTCTCGATTGCTTTACTAGTTGGATTGGTTTCGGGCACCTATTCTTCATTATTTATTGCTGCTCAGCTATGGCTAATTTGGAAAGGAAAGCAATTAACTAAAAAGAAGGATGTTCCTTCTCAAGTAAGTGACGAACCACAAGTATAAAATTAAGGGTTATCCCTCTCTAATTTGTTATTATTTAAAGTAACCACATGTGTTTACGAAATAATACAATGAGATGGGATAACCCTCATTTATTGTAAGCAGTTGGTTAAACTATAGGTACGAGCAAAAGAGGTGAAGATATGGGGAAAAATGATCGATTTAAGCAAGCTGAGTTTGCTGCCATGATTGGAGTAGTTGGAAATATTGTACTTGCAATTGTGAAAGGGGCAGTTGGTGTTATTGCAGAAAGTCGTGCATTAGTAGCAGATGCTGTTCACTCGGCATCAGATGTAGCAGGGTCATTAGCCGTTTTCATAGGTGTACGTGCTGCAAAACAGCCCCCTGATGAAGATCATCCTTATGGACATGGAAAAGCAGAGTCAATTGCTGCCATTATTGTAGCTGTTCTTTTGTTTTTAGTAGGACTTGAAATTGGTAAATCTTCCTTCGAGTCTTTTTTTGAGGAAATTGAAGCACCGAAGCCACTTGCAATATATGCAGTCATATTGTCAATCGTCGTTAAAGAATGGATGTTTCGATATAAGTTTAGATTGGGTAAAAGAATAAAAAGTGATGCTATCATTGTAAATGCTTATGAGCATCGCTCAGATGTTTATTCTTCCATAGCTGCTTTGGCTGGTATTGGTGCCGCGATAATTGGTCAAAAGATGGGAATAGACTGGCTTGTTTATGCAGATCCTGTTGCAGGACTATTTGTAGCTATATTGGTTATAAAGATGGCCTGGAAGCTTGGTGCTGAATCAATCCATACAACACTTGATCATGTTTTGCATGATGAAGATGTTGTTGATCTTAAGGATACAGTGAGTAAAATAAGTGAGGTTAAAAAAATTGATGAGTTGCATGCCAGAGAACATGGACATTATGTTATCGTAGATATTAAAGTTTCCGTTGACCCTCACATAACGGTTGAAGAAGGTCATAACATAGGGAAGCTTGTAAAAGAAAAGCTAATGAGTGAGCATGAACACGTACAAAATGTAATGGTACATATTAACCCTTACTCACCTTAGAAGAAGGGAGGAATACAAATGAAACGTCAATGGAGTTTAATTCTAGCCATTATTTTTGCCATCATTATTGCCATCTTTGCAGTTATAAATGTTGAGCCAGTTGAGGTTGATTATTTATTTGGAAAAGCAGAATGGCCCCTTGTACTAATTATTTTAGGTTCAGTTTTTATGGGAGGATTTATTATTGCATCTGCAGGAGTTGTTAGAATTTTAACAATCCACCGAAGATTGAAAGTTGCTGAAAAAGAAAATGCGAAATTAATAACGGAGCTAGAAACGTTAAAGGACGAAAAAGAAAAGAATGTAAAAGATCTTGATAACAAAAAGGAAGAAATGGATCATGAACCAACATCCGGTGCTTAGTAATCAAGCCTATTTACTTCTGGAATAATCCTTAAATTGAAACCCCTTGACCACTCTTGTATAATGGGATGGTTGAGGGGTGAAACTATGTTAAAGGCAAAAACAAGATGGATGGTTCAATCATCTGATGAAACCTTAATTGGGACACTAATTGATAACTTATCCATTACACCGTTAGTCGCATCTTTACTTGTAAATAGAGGCATACATTCAGTAGAAGAAGCACGTGAATTCTTGGAAATTGAAAAACAATCTTTTCATGATCCGTTTCTTCTAAAAGATATGGACAAGGCTGTCCACCGAATAAAAACGGCGATAGAACAAAATGAGCATATATTAGTTTATGGAGATTATGATGCTGATGGAGTAAGCAGTACAACTGTATTATTAACAGCTTTACGTACACTGGGTGCAAACGTAGATTTCTATATTCCAAATCGATTTACCGAGGGATATGGACCAAATGAAGCTGCTTTTAGACATGCACATGAAAAGGGTTTTTCTTTAATCATTACAGTTGATACAGGAATTGCAGCAGTTCATGAAGCTCAAGTGGCAAAAGAATTAGGGATAGACGTGATTATTACTGACCACCATGAGCCAGGTCCGATCCTTCCAGAAGCAATTGCGATTATCCATCCAAAACAACCAGGGTGTACCTATCCTTTTAAAGAGCTTGCTGGGGTTGGAGTTGCCTTTAAATTAAGTCATGCTCTGCTTGGTGACGTTCCAACTGATTTATTAGAAGTAGCAGCAATAGGAACAATTGCAGATTTAGTAGCACTTCATGATGAAAATAGATTAATAGCTAAAAAAGGTATAAATCAGTTAAAAACAACAAAACGTGTTGGACTAAAATCATTGTTGAAAATTGCCAATGTCAAGATGGATGAAATAAATGAGGATACGATAGGTTTTGCACTGGGGCCGCGAATTAATGCAGTTGGTCGTTTACAATCAGCTGACCCCGCAGTGGATCTTCTTCTTTCTGAAGATGAAGAGGAAGCTGCAGCTATTGCAGAGGAAATTGATTCTCTTAACAAAGAACGTCAGAAACTTGTTAGCACAATGACAGAAGAAGCAATTGAGGAGGTTGAAACTCGTTTTCCGATCGAGGATCATCCAGTTCTAGTTATTGCTAGAGAAGGCTGGAATCCAGGTGTGGTTGGTATAGTTGCATCAAGGCTTGTAGATCGTTTTTATCGTCCAACAATTGTTTTAAGCATTGATAGAGAAAAAGGAATTGCAAAAGGATCAGCTCGAAGTATCGTTGGCTTTGATTTGTTTGAAAATCTATCAACATGTCGCGATATTCTTCCTCATTTTGGTGGGCACCCAATGGCAGCAGGTATGACACTAAATCTGGATGATGTTGATTTACTAAGAGAAAGACTTGTTGAAAAGGCACAAAACATATTAACAGAAAATGATTTTATACCGGTAACAAAAGTGGATGTAAGCTGTAATTTAGAAGATATTTCAGTTAATTCAATAGAAGAAATGCAGCTTCTTTCACCCTTTGGAATGAACAATCCTAAACCTGTTATTCAAATTGAAAATGTTACATTAGCAAATGTTCGGAAAATTGGTGCTGAACAAAATCATCTAAAGTTGGTTTTTTCTCAAGAAGATTATCAGCTTGATTGCGTTGGGTTTGGTATGGGGTATATCCATGATGAACTTTCACCCTCTGTTACTTTATCAGCAATTGGGGAACTATCTATTAATGAGTGGAATAATCTTCGCAAACCACAAATCATGTTACAAGACATTAAGGTTGATGAGTGGCAGCTGTTTGATTTTAGAGGAACAAGAAATGTGGACAAGCTTGTAAGTTCAGTAGCAACTATAGATAAAAGTATAATTGTTACTTTTCAGGAAAAAACGCATGATTATGTGAAGAGTATAGGCTTCGAACAAAAAGCTATGTTTTTAAAAACAAAACAAGATGCCATAAATCTATCTGTTCAAAATAAACATGTTATTTTAATGGATATTCCATCATCACTAGATTCTTTTGATGCACTTTTTTCTGAAGGAAAGCCTGCAAGAATTTACTCGGTATTTCAACAAGATTCAGATCACTTTTTTTCAACGATTCCGACAAGAGAACACTTTAAATGGTATTATGGATTTCTTTTAAAGAAAGGCTCTTTTAAGCTTCAAGAGCAAGGTGAACAACTAGCTGCTCATAAGGGTTGGACAAAAGAAACAATTGAGTTCATGTCACAGGTGTTTTTTGAACTAGAATTTGTTACAATAGAAAATGGTGTTATTTCGACAAATTCTTCAACTCGAAAACGAGATTTAACAGAATCGAAAACATATGCCCAAAAACAAATGAGAATAGAACTAGAAAAAACGTTATTATATACATCTTACATGCAGCTTAAGCAGTGGTTTGAAGAAAGATTTCCATTAGATGCGCCTGTAGGTGTATAAGGAGGACAAAGAAAAAATGGATTTAAAGCAATTCGTAACAGTCGTACCTGATTATCCGAAACCAGGAATTCAATTCAAGGATATTACAACATTAATGGATAATGGGGATGCGTATAGATATGCGACAGACCAAATTGTTGAATATGCTCGTGAAAAGCATATTGATCTTGTTGTTGGTCCTGAAGCACGTGGCTTTATTATTGGTTGCCCTGTTGCTTATTCACTAGGAGTAGGTTTTGCCCCTGTTCGTAAAGAGGGTAAATTACCTCGTGAAGTAGTTCGTGTTGAATATGGTCTTGAATATGGGAAAGATGTATTAACTATTCATAAAGATGCGATCAAGCCAGGACAACGTGTTTTAATTACAGATGATTTATTAGCAACAGGAGGAACAATTGAAGCGACCATTAAACTTGTTGAAGAGCTTGGTGGTATTGTTGCGGGGATTGCTTTTCTAATTGAGTTATCTTATTTAGATGGCCGTAAATTATTAGATGGCTATGATGTATTAACATTAATGAAATTTTAATGAACTAAAATAAATGATAGGGGATAAGAGTTAATAAGGTAACTCTGTCCCCTTTGTTCTTAAGAGCACTCTGAAGGGTGCTTTTTTTGCAAACTTTCTGTAAGATGGTCCTTATCATTCCTCAAGTAGGAACATATCCAGTAATTGGAGTAGGTAAAAAATAGTATGTACCTCTTTACATCTCCACTTTTTTTATTGATAATAGTTACAATATAGTAAATTTTCTAATCGTATTGATGAAATTTTTTCGTCACCTCGATTTTCACATGAATAAATCAGATTTTTCGCGCAGTTCCTTATTTAGAGGTTTATCAAAGTTTCAATACAAAAAGGTGATTCCATGTCTAATGAACAAGTATTATCTTCTGAGCAAGTAATTCAAAAGGCACAGCGATATTTATCAGTCGAAGATACCGCTTTTATTCAACGTGCCTATGATTTTGCTGAAGAAGCACATAGAGAACAATTCCGTAAATCGGGAGAGCCATATATTATCCATCCTATTCAAGTCGCGGGGATATTGGTAGATTTAGAGATGGATCCATCAACAATTGCTGGTGGCTTCTTACATGATGTTGTGGAGGATACAGAGGTCACTCTTGAGGATTTGCGCAATGAATTTAATGATGAAGTGGCAATGCTCGTCGATGGTGTTACAAAACTAGGAAAAATAAAATATAAATCAAAAGAAGAACAGCAAGCAGAAAACCATCGTAAAATGTTTGTTGCAATGGCTCAGGACATCCGGGTTATTCTCATCAAACTAGCAGACCGTCTTCATAACATGAGAACGTTAAAGCATTTGCCACAAGAAAAGCAAAGACGTATCTCAAATGAGACACTTGAGATTTTTGCTCCTCTAGCTCATAGATTAGGGATTTCAAAAATCAAATGGGAGCTTGAAGATACATCGCTTAGATACTTAAATCCACAGCAATATTATCGAATCGTAAATCTAATGAAAAAGAAACGTCAGGAGCGGTTAGAGTATCTAGATCAAGTAATTGATGAAGTACGTGAGCGTGTAGACGAAGTAAATATTGAAGCGGAATTTTCTGGAAGACCGAAACATATTTACAGTATTTATCGTAAAATGGTTCTTCAGAATAAACAATTTAATGAAATCTATGATCTTTTGGCAGTCCGAATTGTTGTGAATAGCATTAAAGATTGTTATGCTGTCCTCGGTATTATTCACACTTGCTGGAAACCTATGCCTGGACGCTTTAAGGATTATATTGCAATGCCAAAGCCTAATATGTACCAATCTCTTCACACAACGGTTATTGGACCTAAAGGAGATCCCCTTGAAGTTCAAATTAGAACATTTGAGATGCATCAGATTGCCGAATATGGAATCGCTGCACATTGGGCTTACAAAGAAGGAAAAGATATTGATGAGAAAACAACATTAGAGAAAAAACTATCATGGTTTAGAGAAATACTAGAATTTCAAAATGATGTGAC
Source organism: Metabacillus sp. B2-18 (assembly GCF_021117275.1). Classification (NCBI taxonomy): domain Bacteria; kingdom Bacillati; phylum Bacillota; class Bacilli; order Caryophanales; family Bacillaceae; genus Metabacillus; species Metabacillus sp. B2-18. Next base: position 3,544,917 of record NZ_CP088245.1, on the reverse strand, counting down.
GAATGCAGAAGAGTTTATGGAGTCATTAAAAATTGATCTTTTCTCAGATATGGTCTTTATTTTCACTCCTAAAGGAGATGTAATTGAATTACCATCTGGTTCCGTCCCAATTGATTTTGCCTATCGAATTCATTCCGAAATTGGGAATAAGACAATAGGTGCGAAAATAAATGGCAAGATGGTTACGCTTGATTATAAATTAAAAACTGGTGACATCATTGAAATCCTAACGTCTAAGCATTCGTATGGTCCAAGCCAAGATTGGTTAAAGCTTGCACAAACATCACAAGCAAAAAATAAAATCCGCCAATTCTTTAAAAAGCAACGTCGAGAAGAAAACGTTGAAAAAGGAAAAGAAATGGTTGAGAAAGAAATCAAAAATCTTGATTTCGATATAAAAGAAGTCATGACATCTGATAATTTGCAACGGGTAGCCGAAAAGTTTAACTTTTCAAATGAAGAAGATATGTATGCAGCTGTTGGATATAATGGTGTAACAGCGTTGCAGGTAGCCAACCGCTTAACAGAAAAATGGCGTAAAAAACGTGACCAAGAGGAACAGGAAAAGAATATTCAGGAAGTAATGAATGAAGTAAAACAAGTTCCTTCTACATCTTCCCGTAAGCGTGATGCAGGTGTACAAGTTAAGGGTATTGATAATCTATTAATTCGCCTTTCAAAATGCTGTAATCCAGTTCCAGGGGATGACATTGTTGGATTTATTACAAAGGGTAGAGGAGTATCTGTTCACCGATCTGACTGTACAAATGTGCATACAGAAGATGCTAAAGAGCGATTAATTGATGTTGAATGGGAAAATCAGCCCTTATCAAGTCGTAAGGAATACAATGTTGAAATTGAAATACTTGGATATGATCGTCGTGGTTTATTAAATGAAGTTCTTCAAGCTGTGAATGAGACAAAAACGAATATTTCGTCAGTTGCAGGTAAATCTGATCGAAATAAAGTTGCGACAATTAATATGGCTATTTCTATCTCAAATATTAATCACTTGCAAAAGGTAGTTGAAAGAATTAAACAAATACCGGATATTTATTCGGTTCGAAGAATGATGAATTAAGGTAGGTTTTATTGTGAAGGTAGTTGTTCAACGAGCTAAGGATGCTCAAGTAACAGTCGAAGGAGACGTAGTTGGAAATATAAAAGCAGGTGTAATGGTGCTTGTAGGAATTACACATGACGACACTGAGACAGATGCTGAGTACTTAGCAGAAAAAATTGCTCATTTGAGAATTTTTGAAGATGAATCAGGAAAAATGAATTATTCTTTGCTTGATATAGAAGGTGAAGTACTTTCTGTTTCACAATTCACTTTATATGGTGATTGCCGAAAAGGGAGACGTCCTAATTACATGAATGCAGCAAAGCCGGATTATGCAAACAATTTATATGAAATGTTTAATCAAAAGTTAAAAGATAAGGGGCTGCATGTTGAAACTGGAACATTTGGTGCTATGATGGATGTTCAGTTTACAAATGATGGTCCTGTTACATTAATTATTGAGAGTAAATAAAGGTTAGTTTCTCCAACTAGTTGTTGGGAAACTAACCTTTTTGTTTTTCAAGTGTACTTTATTTGAAGTAGTACGCAATTCCATTAAAGATTCCTTGTGAAGCATGTTCTTGATAACTGGCACTATTTATCGTTAATTCTTCAGTTCGATTACTTAAAAATCCAAGCTCTAATAGGACAGCAGGTGAGTGGTTTTCTCTAAGAACATGGAAATTTCCAAATTTGACACCGCGATCAATAAGTCTTGTTTGTTGAGTTAGCTCTTTGTTAAGACTGAATGCTAATGGTGCATCCTTAAGTGAATGATAGAAGTAGGCTGAAGTACCTGAAGCATTTGGATCAACAGCACTGTCATAGTGAAGACTGATAAACGCTTCTGCATTTCGATAATGAGATGTACTGACTCTTGAATTTAAGCTAATGTATGTGTCTGTTGATCTTGTTATAAAAACATTAGCTCCAGCAGATTTCAGCTTATCATATACTAACTTTGCTGTTGTAAGGGTAAGATTTTTCTCTAACGTCCCCCCATTGCCAACTGCTCCACCATCTTGGCCCCCATGACCAGGGTCTATAACAATTGTTTTACCTTTAACATATTGTGCGGCACCTGGTCTTCTTATTGGATCAGTTACACCACTCGTTTCAACAACCCACCCGGCAACATATCCACTTTTTTTGTCATTAAGGGCAACCTTATACCAATCTCCATCTGTTTGAAGAATTTGAAATGTATCTCCTAAATTGACTCTTTTCACAATCGTGCTATTCGTAGAAGACCCTGAACGGATATTGGTTCCATCGAACATAATTTTTACGGTTTGATCAGACTTGCTTAAATCTGTATCGAATTGGGTATCTGCTGTTTTTTTGATAAACCATCCTGCAACCCAGCCAGTTTCATTTTTAAAAGATATTTTATACCAATTGTTTTTTTCTTGAAGAATCATCACCTCTGTGTTTTTTGGTACTGATGATAGAACCTTACCTGAGAAAGTTCCTTTATCTCTAATACTCAAAATAGGAGCTGTAACAATTCCCTTTGCCATTCTTGTTGACGCCCTATTCGTTTTCTCTATGTAACTGTTGGATACCCAACCTGTTTTACCCGAATAGAGTATTTGTGTCCACTCACCGCTTTTGTCAAGATATATTGCTGTTTTTCCATATTCAAAGCTTCCAATCATATCAAAAGATAATCCAGGACCTGAACGAATTCTAAGTCCAGATGCGAGTGATATGACTTCATAATGAGTCGTTTTTTTATTAGCAAGTTTGGAATCAGAATTTTCTTTTATAGTAAACCAACTTGGGATCCATCCTGAAGAAGTTGGGGAAAGTTTAATTTTAATCCAGTTCCTCTTCTTTTCTAACACATTAAATGTTTGTCCCTTTTTAACTTTGGCAATAACTGAATAGGTAAGACCAGCTCCACTTCTAACATAGTTTTGTTCTACATTTATGATCACTTGTTTGTTTTCGGCCTTTATAACAGAAGAATTCAATAAAAAAGCTGTAAATAAAAGTATGAAACAAATCATGTTGGTTCGGTTTTTGCGAATCAAGAGAAAGTCCTCCTTTTAAAGGTCTACCAAATTATTCATTCTCTGCTGATCTTCATGATCCTTTAAAATCTGAAATAAATTCTTCCAAAAAGGGAATTATAAATTTGATCCTTTCTGAAAAGAGGTGTGTTAAAAATGAGAAATAGTGATAAAGGTGAATTAATGCATTCACGACGTGATGTTTTTGGAATCGATTTTCATGATTTTATGACAAAAGAACAAAATGAAAGCTCCTTTGAACTTGCCTCAGAGTTTGGAATTTCATTACGCGAGGTAAAAAATTTAAAAAAACATTTAAATCGTTCTTGACAATGTACAGCAAAGATACGTATGATAAGATAAAATTCGATAGAATCTTATCAATGAAACATACATATTTTTATGAACCATTGAGGGAGAACAGTAAATAAGAATACACATGACAAGAGAGGAAATGTCCGGGGCTGAAAGCATTTCTACATGATGACTTATTGAAGAACACTCCTTAGGTTTCTCTCTGAAAAACATTCGTTTAGTAGGGGCAGGACGTATACAGGCGTTAACTGATTGAGTGGAAGAGGTCATTAGACAGCTTCAACTAGGGTGGAACCACGGGTATAACTCTCGTCCCTACATGATGTAGGACGGGAGTTTTTTTGTTGTAAAAAATTTGTGGTGTTCTTTTGAAAAAAGTTTTAATGTCTAGCTACAGGCGCCACCGGCGAAGCACAGGACGTGCAGGTGCAGTCAACAGGACGTTGCGTTTTTGGCTGCCTCGAGGTCATAAGCCAAGTAGGAATTGAAGGTAAAGGGCAACCTTCTATTCCTACTCGTCTTATGCTTGTCGCCGTTAAACGGGTGCCTTCCGCATTTCGTATTAGGAGGAGAAAGTATTATGTCATTCCAGATTCCTAGAGGAACTCAGGATATTTTACCTGGAGAAGTTGAGAAATGGCAGTTTGTTGAGAATACTGCTAGAGATTTATGTAACAGATATCAGTATAAGGAGATTCGCACACCAATATTTGAACATACGGAGCTGTTTGCAAGAGGTGTTGGAGAGAGTACCGATATTGTTCAAAAGGAAATGTATACCTTTTTGGATCGTAAAGGAAGAAGTATTACTCTTCGACCTGAGGGAACAGCTTCAACTGTAAGATCGTTTGTAGAAAAAAAGCTTTATGCGAATCCATCACAGCCAACTAAGCTTTATTATATCGGACCTATGTTTAGATATGAACGACCACAAACTGGACGATTTCGTCAATTTGTCCAATTTGGTGTAGAAGCATTAGGAAGTAATGATCCTGCAATTGATGCAGAAGTAATTTCTTTAGCAATGAATTTATACCAAACACTTGGATTAAAGAGCTTAAAGCTAGTAATTAATAGCTTAGGTGATGCAGAAAGTCGTAAAGCCCATCGTGAAGCACTAATAGCTCACTTTGAACCTAGAATTGAAGAGTTTTGTTCTGATTGCCAGACGCGTCTGAAGCAAAATCCATTACGGATCTTAGATTGTAAAAAAGATCGTGACCATGAATTAATGGAAACAGCTCCATCCATTTTAGAATTTTTAAACGATGATTCTAAGAAGTATTTCCAAAAAGTTCAAGATTATTTAGGTGCAAATGGTATCTCATTTGAAGTAGATCCTGGACTAGTAAGAGGGTTAGATTATTATAACCATACCGCTTTTGAGATTATGAGTAATGCAGAGGGCTTTGGTGCTATTACCACTCTATGTGGTGGTGGGCGCTATAATGGATTGGCTCAAGACATAGGAGGGCCTGAAACACCTGGAATTGGTTTTGCTTTGAGCATTGAGCGTTTATTAGCGGCGCTTGAAGCAGAAAAAATTGAACTTCCAATTACCTCATCTATTGACTGTTATTTAGTTACTATGGGGGATCAGGCTAAAGATCGTGCCGTTTCCTTACTTTATGAAATGAGAAATGCAGGTCTTATTGCAGAAAAAGATTATGAAGATAAAAAAATGAAGGCTCAATTTAAATCTGCTGACCGTCATCAAGCAAAATATGTTGCGGTACTAGGTGATGATGAGCTTGAAAGAAATGTGATTGCCGTTAAAAATATGGAAACAGGCACTCAAGAAGAAGTTTCAATAGAAGAAGTTATAACATATTTAACATCTAAGGTATAAAGGAGAGGGATTACATGTTTGGCCGAACATATTATTGTGGTGAAGTTCCAGAGTCAGCAATTGGAGAAGAAGTTGTATTAAAAGGTTGGGTTGCTAAAAGACGTGATCTGGGAGGAGTTATTTTTATCGACCTACGTGACCGTACTGGCGTAGTACAGGTTGTTTTTAACCCGGAGGTTTCACCGGAAGCGTTAGCGATTGCAGAGCGAGTTCGTAGTGAGTACGTGTTAGATATAACAGGTAAGGTTGTAAGCCGTGATGAGGAAACAATTAATCCAAATGTATCAACTGGTACAATTGAGGTTATTGTTGAAAAAGTAACAATTATCAATGCAGCTAAAAACCCGCCATTTATAATTGAAGATAAATCAGAAGAAGTTTCAGAGGATGTTCGTTTAAAATATCGTTATTTAGATTTAAGAAGACCAGCATTGTTGAATACCATTCAAATGCGTCATAATGTGACAAAATCGATGAGAAGCTTTTTAGATGATAATGGCTTTTTAGATATTGAAACACCAATTTTAACAAAAAGTACTCCTGAAGGAGCACGCGATTATTTAGTACCTAGCCGCGTGCATGAAGGTGAATTTTATGCATTACCACAATCACCTCAAATTTTTAAGCAATTACTAATGGTTTCAGGTTTTGATAAATACTATCAAATTGCTCGCTGCTTCCGTGATGAAGATTTACGTGCTGACCGTCAGCCAGAGTTTACTCAAATAGATATTGAAGCTTCATTTATGAGTCAGGACGATATTATGTCAATGACAGAGCAAATGATGGCTAGAATCATGAAAGAAACGAAAAACGTTGACATTGAGTTACCACTTCCAAGAATGACGTATGATGAAGCGATGGGACGTTACGGTTCGGATAAGCCGGATACACGATTTGGTTTAGAGCTTGTCGATGTTAGTGAAATCGTTAAAGATAGTGGATTAAAGGTGTTTAACACGGTTGTAGCTAACGGTGGTCAAGTTAAGTCAATTAATGTAAAAGGTGCTGCTGAGAAATACTCTAGAAAAGATATGGATGCATTAGCAGAGTTCGTTGCACCTTATGGAGCAAAAGGATTAGCTTGGTTAAAAGTTGAAGAAGACGGCTTAAAAGGACCGATTATTAAATTCTTCACAGAGGAAGAACAAAAAGGTTTATTGCAAACACTTGAAGCAACTATTGGAGATCTACTTGTATTCGTTGCAGATAAGAAGTCAGTGGTGGCAGATTCATTAGGTGCTCTTCGTTCAAAGCTAGGAAAAGACTTACAACTGATCGATGAAAGCAAGTTTAATTTCCTATGGGTAGTAGATTGGCCGTTATTAGAATATGATGAAGCAACTAAACGTTATTATGCAGCTCACCATCCATTTACAATGCCTGCTCGTGAAGACATAGATCTTTTTGACACAGACCCAGGTAATATGAAAGCACAAGCGTATGATATTGTTCTGAACGGCTACGAACTAGGTGGCGGATCTATTCGTATATTCGAAAAAGATGTTCAAGAGAAAATGTTTAAGCTTTTAGGATTCTCAGAAGAAGAAGCAAAAGAGCAGTTTGGTTTCTTATTAGAAGCTTTTGAATATGGAACACCTCCACATGGTGGTATTGCACTTGGATTAGACAGATTAGTTATGCTTTTAGCTGGGCGCACAAATCTTCGCGATACGATTGCTTTCCCTAAAACAGCTAGTGCAAGTGATTTATTAACAAACGCACCAAGCACTGTTAGCGAAGCGCAGCTCGAAGAATTAAATCTTGAACTGCGTGACTAATTGTCAAGATCTTGAAATGAAAATTTGCTTATGATATTATCTCTATAACACAAAGTCCTGATGTGTTCGTTGTACACCTAGTTTTGACCTAACATTGTTTATACGGGAGCTTGAGTTTTCAGACAGAGTACATGCCTCTACCTCGGATTGAGGACTTACAAACTCTGAAATAAAGCACCCACCTGCTGAGTGCGGGATCAAAACGAGGGAAATGGCGACGGCACGATTGGGACTATACTACATATCAAAGCGAAAGGGTCATTCCACAAGGGTGACCCTTTTTATATAGGATTAAAAAACAAAAAACGCTTGCTTTTCTATCGATGTATGTTATATTCGTTTTCAGGTAAAAATACTGTCATTATGCAAGATAACGAAATAGGTTAATAATTGGAGTGAGTTAGTTGCTACATCAATTTTCACGTAATGAACTGGCGATTGGTAAGGAAGGATTAAATATTCTAAAAAATAGTACGGTAGCTGTATTAGGAATTGGTGGTGTAGGTTCCTTTTCAGCCGAGGCTCTTGCAAGGTCAGGTGTAGGCAGACTTGTATTAGTTGACAAAGACGATGTTGATATTACAAATGTGAATCGTCAAATTCACGCGTTAGTATCAACTGTTGGACAACCTAAAGTAGATTTAATGGCTGCACGTATTAAGGATATTAATCCGGAATGTGAAGTTATTTCTCTAAAAATGTTTTATACAGAAGAAACGTATGAGCAATTTTTTGATCAAAACTTGGATTATGTGATTGATGCTTCAGATACCATTTCTTACAAGATTCATTTAATGAAAGAATGTTTGAAGCGTAATATACCCGTGATTTCAAGTATGGGTGCTGCAAATAAAACGGATCCAACTCGATTTCAAATTGCTGACATTTCTAAAACACATACAGATCCAATTGCAAAAGTTATTCGAACTCGTTTACGTAAAGAAGGAATTAAAAAAGGCATTAAAGTTGTCTTCTCAGACGAAAGCCCGATCGTAATTCGGGAGGAAGTTCGTAAAGAAGTTGGAAATGATGCTGCGCCGATAAGAAAGGCTAAAATGCCTCCATCTTCAAATGCGTTCGTCCCTTCTGTGGCAGGGTTAATCATGGGTGGTCATGTTATTACAGAACTTTTGAAGGATATTAAAATTACAAGAGTGAAAGATGAAAAACAAAGCTAAGAGGCTGCATTCAAGCAGCCTCTTAGCTGTTAATGATAGTATTCCTTTTTTAGCTCTTCTTCCGATGTATTTTGTGCATGTTGAATTAAAACCATCAGCACTTTATATTCTTCTTCTAATTTATGTTTCCGCTCTGTTAGTTTTTTATATCTGTCCACTAGCTCTTTATTTTTTTTATATAACGCTTGTTTTTCTTTTTGTAAATGGTTATTTTCTTCTTTCAGTGAAGAATTGCTTTCGGGCATGTTATTTAATTGATTTAGATAAATAATACAGTCATTGATATTAATAAACTCACTTTGAGTTTGCATCGTTTTTGCTCTCTCCAAAATGTTAGGGTCTTCTTTTGGCTTTTTGCTTGTATTTTTATTGTTGTGTTGATTTAATTTGCGTTTATTTTCTTTATGTTTCTTTTTTGCTAATTCAATATCATTCACATATTCTTTTCGAACCTCTGCATTCCAACGATAGCTGCATGCAGCAGGTGTCCGGTTTATCTTGTCCGAGATCTCATTAAAAGCGGCAGTTTGTGTACTGCCATCCTTTATATGATTTACTACCGTTTTTGCTAGAAGCATATCTTCTTCGTGGGTCCACGCATCATGTCTATTTTTCACGATAACCTCCTTCGAGTTACTCGTTTTAACATGTTCGTTCGTAACCTTATCATTTCCTAGAAACTCATACTTATTCGAGTTCATAGATTCATATTTCATTCTTAGGAGTGCTTGGACGGTAAGCTCCTTTTATTTCTTTACATCAAGATTCCATATATAATTATAGGTAGAATTGTACTGGGGGTTTTAAAGTGAATGGAGAGCCACTTGCTTTTCGAATGAGACCGAAAACAATTGATGAGGTCGTAGGACAAAAAGATATCATTGGTGAAAAAACAAGTTTATATAAAATGATCAAAAACGGATATGTTCCATCCATGTTATTGTACGGAGAGCCAGGGGTTGGAAAAACGTCAATAGCTTTTGCTATTGCAGGTACGACTAGCATACCTTTTATAGCGTTAAACGCGACAACAGCAGGAAAGAAAGATGTAGAAGCTGTTGTTGAGGAGACTCGTTTAACAGGAAAAGTTATCTTGTTTCTGGATGAAATTCATCGTTTTAATAAGGCTCAACAAGATTATTTACTACCTCATGTAGAACGAGGTGACATTATCTTAATTGGTGCAACAACGGAAAACCCATTTCATGATGTAAATCCAGCGATACGAAGCCGATGCGGACAAATTAAGCAATTAACAAGATTAACTGTTGATGATATTGAAGTGCTACTTCAACGGGCGTTAAAAGATGAAAAAAATGGCTTAGGGATGATGAGTATCCAAATATCCGAGGAGCAAGTGAAAAAAATTGCTTATGGTGCTAATGGAGATGCAAGAAAATCTTTAACCTTATTAGAATCAATTGTTTACTCGTCCACTAAAGAAGGAGATACCTATATAGTGGAGGATTCTATTATTAACGATCTGACAGGTAATACAGGTGTTTATGGTGATAAAAAGGGAACTCACTTTTATAATCTGCTTTCAAGCCTACAAAAAAGTATTCGTGGTAGCGATGTAGATGCAGCTTTATACTATTTGGCTCATTTACTTGAGACAGGGGATCTTGTAGCCGTAAATAGAAGGCTAGTGGTGATTGCCTATGAAGATATAGGATTGGCAAATACATCTGTTGGTAACAATGTTTTGTCTGCTGTCATTGCAAGTGAGCGGTTAGGTCTTCCCGAGGCACGTATTCCTTTATCAGTTGCGGTTGTTGAGATGTGTTTATCTTCTAAATCGAATTCCGCATATAAAGCTTTGGATATGGCCATCGCGGATGTTCGAACAGGTAAAGTGGGGGAAATCCCAATGCATTTAAGAGATGGCCATTATGCTGGCTCAAAAGTGTTAGGACATGTTGGATACAAATACCCACATGATCACCCAATTGGAACGTTCGGCGGATGGGTGCAGCAAGAATACCTTCCAAGTAACTTAAAAGGAACTAAATATTACGAACCAATGGAAGCTGGTGAGGAAAAGAGATTATCAGCCATTTATTACAAGCTTGAGCAGTTTAAGAAGAATAATCAATAATACTTTTCATGTTAGATTAATCATGTCCTAGCGATATAGTCGGTTTTAGTGTCTAATATCACCATCTATGCTATAATGGCTAATGGAAAAAGTTAATGAATTGAACACTTGCTTACACAGTAAAGGGTTTATGACTATATAGGGGGACCCTTCATTGAAATCTTATACAAGAAATACTCTTGAGCTTCTGTTAAAATGGTCAATCTTTTTTATAGGATTGTTGATTATGTCATTTGGGATTGTTTTAACAATTAAAGCTGACTTAGGTGTTTCAGCTTGGGATGTTTTACACATCGGGCTATATAAACAGTTAGGGTTATCAATAGGTTCATGGACAATTATTATTGGTGGTCTCGTTTTACTATCTGCATCATTATTAACGCGAAAGCTTCCGCAGGTAGGAGCTTTTATCAATATGTTTACAATTGGAATATTTATTGACTTGTTTATCTTTCTTCCTGTTCTAAAAACTCCTGAATCATTTTTAGGTAAAATGATTATGTTGGTGATGGGAATTGTCATACTATGTTATGGAATGGGTTTGTATATATCTGCTAAATGCGGTGCAGGTCCAAGAGATAGTTTAATGATGGCTCTGGTTGAAAAAACGGGAAAATCTATTACATTTGTTAGAGCGTGGATTGAGGTAATTGTTCTTGTCATTGGATGGCTCTTAGGAGGTCCTGTTTTTATTGGAACAGTGATTGCGACAATTTCACTGGGGTATGTTGCAGGAGTTATGATTCCTTTTTGTCAGAATACAACTAATTTATTATTCATGAAATTACTTAATAAGAACCAATTTCAAACAAGTTTACTAGATCGTGGTATGTAGGGGGACTATTATGAAAATATCAACAAAAGGCCGATATGGATTAACAATTATGATTGAGCTTGCCAGAAAGCACGGTGAAGGTCCAACTTCATTAAAAAGCATTGCACAGGCTCATGATTTATCAGAGCACTATTTGGAACAATTAATCGCACCTTTAAGAAATGCTCGTCTTGTAAAAAGTATTAGGGGGGCTTATGGTGGCTATATTTTAGGTGATGAGCCTGCAAATATTACATCCGGGGATATTATTCGCGTTCTTGAAGGGCCTTTAAGCCCTGTTGAAGTATTAGAGGATGAAGAACCTGCAAAAAGACAGCTGTGGATACGAATTCGTGACGCTGTAAAAGAAGTGTTAGATAACACAACGCTTGAAGATTTGGCTAGTTATACAGACGGAGATCAAGAGCCATATATGTTTTATATTTAAAAATTTGTTAAGCTACTAAATTTTTAATAGGAAGGAGGTTGGAAAATGAAAAAAGTTTATTTAGATCATGCTGCAACTTCTCCGATTCACCCTGATGTTGCAGATCAAATGATGAAGGTAATGACTGAAACGTTCGGTAATCCGTCTAGTATTCATTCTTTTGGAAGAGAAGCAAGGAGAATTCTTGATGAGTCAAGAAGAATTCTTGCAAATAGTATTGGCGCAAGTCCAGGAGAATTAATTTTTACAAGTGGTGGGACAGAGGCTGATAATTTAGCTATTATCGGTACAGCACTTGCCAATCAACAAATCGGTAAACATATTATAACAACTGAAATAGAGCATCATGCAGTACTTCACACTTGTAAATACCTTGAGAAAATAGGTTACGATATTACTTACCTTCCTGTTAACGAAAGTGGTTTAATTTCTGTAGATGACCTCAAGCAACACTTAACAGACCAAACAGTGCTTGTTTCAATTATGTTTGGTAATAATGAAGTGGGCTCAATTCAGCCAATACGTGAAATAGGAAAACTTCTAAAGGAATACCCAGCGTATTTTCATACAGATGCTGTTCAAGCTTATGGAATTGAAGAAATTAACGTACAAGAGTTGGGTGTTGATTTGTTAACTGCATCTGCACATAAAATCAATGGGCCTAAGGGTATTGGATTCTTATATGCTAAAGCCGGTATTAAACTTCAGCCTTCATTATATGGTGGCGAACAGGAGTTGAAACGACGAGCTGGTACTGAGAATGTTGCAGGAATTAGCGGATTCAGTCGGGCAGCAGAAATTGCTGCATCCAATCGCGAAGGTAAGCGAAAAGAATATAAGAAATATAAGCAGGAAATGATCTCGATTTTTAAAGAACATGATATACAATTTGAAGTGAATGGAGAATTGAGTGGTCTACCTCACGTTCTAAATATTTACTTTCCGAAAACTCAAATTGAGTCTCTTTTAGTGAATTTGGATTTGGCAGGTATTGCTGCATCAAGTGGTTCTGCTTGTACAGCTGGTTCTGTTGATCCATCTCATGTATTAGTGTCTATGTTTGGAAAAGACTCAGATCGGATCATATCTTCTGTTCGCTTTAGTTTTGGTTTAGGAGTATCCTTAGAAGATATTAGATATTCTGCCCATGAAATATCAAAAATTGTAAAAAGAGTGACAGCTTAGAGTTACATGGAGGTGAATAATGGATGACAAAAGATCCTAAAGATATAAGAGTAGTTGTAGGAATGTCGGGAGGAGTTGACTCTTCTGTTGCTGCTCTTCGTTTAAAAGAGCAAGGTTATGATGTTATCGGAATTTTTATGAAAAACTGGGATGACACAGATGAAAATGGTGTATGTACTGCAACAGAGGATTATAATGATGTGATTGAAGTTTGTAATCAAATTGGTATTCCATATTATGCAGTAAATTTCGAAAAGCAGTATTGGGACAAGGTATTCACATATTTCCTGGATGAATATAAAGCAGGTAGAACGCCAAACCCTGATGTAATGTGTAATAAAGAAATTAAATTCAAGGCATTTTTAGAACATGCCATGTCACTAGGTGCCGATTACTTAGCAACAGGTCATTATGCAAGAGTGGAATATCGAGATGGTGAATATAAAATGTTGCGTGGTGTTGATGACAATAAGGATCAAACCTATTTCTTGAACCAACTAGGTCAAGAGCAATTGTCTAAGGTCATGTTCCCATTAGGAGATATTGAAAAACCTCTTGTTCGTGAAATGGCAAAGAAAGCCAATCTTGCTACTGCTACGAAAAAAGATAGTACGGGAATTTGCTTTATCGGTGAAAGAAACTTTAAAGAGTTTTTAAGTGGCTATCTTCCTGCACAGCCTGGTATGATGAAGACCCTTGACGGAGAAGTGAAGGGAAAACACGACGGGCTTATGTATTATACAATTGGTCAAAGACATGGTTTGGGAATTGGTGGAAGTGGTGAACCATGGTTTGCAGTCGGTAAAGATCTAAAGAAAAATGTGTTATATGTAGATCAAGGCTTCCACAATGACTTACTATATTCTGATAGCATAACGGCAACAAATATGAGCTGGGTTTCAGATAAACAAGTAAAGAATTTAACCTGTACAGCCAAATTCCGTTACCGTCAACAAGATAATGAGGTTACAGTCAAGATGATTGATGACAAAACCGCTAAGGTAACATTCAAAGAACCGATTCGTGCTGTAACACCTGGACAAGCAGTAGTGTTTTATGATGGTGATACATGCTTAGGTGGCGGAACGATCGATGAAGTTTTCAAAAACGGTGAAAAATTATGGTATGTTGGATAAGGGAGAAAAATTTGGTTTAATAAATGTTTCTGATACTAGAAGGGGTTGACACAATGAGTCAGCCCTTTTTATCTGTATCCTATATATTTACTACATACTAGATAAAGGAAGGATTATGATGGATATTAATCAACGTGGAATTAAAGCAATGCAAAAAGGAGAGTTCGAGGAAGCAGCAACTCTTTTCTCGGAGGCAATTGAGAAAAATCCGAATAACCCAATTAGTTATATTAACTTTGGCAATCTTCTTTCTGCAGTTAATGAACCTGAAAAGGCATTGAAATTTTATGAAAAAGCAATTGAAATAAATGAAGATTCTGCAACAGCTTATTATGGAGCAGGAAATGTTTACTTTAATCAAGAAAACTATGATGAAGCAAAAAATATGTATGAAAAAGCATTAAAGAAAGGCTTAGATCAAGGTGATTTACACTTTATGTTAGGAATGTGTTTATTTAATCTTGGTCAAAACCGTTTAGCTCTTCCTTATTTCCAACGAGCAGTAGAGTTAAATGAAAATGATAGTGATGCAAAATTCCAGTATGGTTTATGCTTGGCACAGCTTGAATTAATTGATGAGGCACTAGTGCAATTTGAAGAAGTTATCGAACTAGACGAGCAACATGCCGATGCTTTTTATAATATAGGAGTAGCATACGCCTTTAAAGAAAATAGTGAAAAAGCAATTGATATGCTGAATAAAGCATTAGAAATCCAGCCGGACCATATGTTGGCAGGACATGCATTAAAAATTATGAATGGAAATATGGAGAGATAAGTTCTCTGAAGGGAGAGGCAAAAAATGCAGGAGAGTGCAGATTTATTTGGAGAAAAAGAGCGCTATGTCAAAGGACTAGTTAAGGTTGTTATCTTTCATAATGAACAAAATCTTTATTCAGTGCTAAAAGTAAGAGTACATGAAACGAGTGAAGATATAGAAGATAAAGAAATAACTGTTACTGGTTACTTTCCCCTCCTGCATGAAGATGATACCTACACTTTTTTTGGGTCGTTTACAAATCACCCTAAGTTTGGGCTTCAATTTCAAACCGAGCATTTTCGGAAAGAAATTCCTCAAACAAAAGAAGGAATTATACAATATCTTTCAAGTGATCTTTTTAAAGGTATCGGAAAAAAAACAGCGGAAGCAATCGTTGAAAAATTGGGTGAATCCGCTATCTCAAAAATTTTACAAAACCCCTCCATTTTGGATGATATTCCTAAGGTGAATAAAGATAAAGCAAAACAATTGGTTGATGCGCTAATTTCTCATCAAGGTCTTGAGCAAATCATGATTGCGCTAAATCAGTTTGGATTTGGTCCACAGCTTGCGATGAAGATCTATCAAACTTACCAAGATGAAACATTAACCATCATTCAGGAGAATCCTTATCAATTAGTACAGGATGTAGAAGGAATTGGTTTTGTTCGTGCGGATGAGCTTGGAGAGCACCTTGGTATATCGGGGAAAAGTGCTGAACGAATTAAAGCAGCTTGTCATTACAATGTCGAGCACCTTTGCCTACAGGAAGGTCATGTTTATGTTACAACGGAGCAGCTAATTGTTAAAACAAAGGAACTCCTTGATCACTCTAAAAAAGAAACCATTCACGAGTCAGATATTGCAAATGAGATCATTGCACTAGGTGAAGAGGGAAAAATGATTGTTGAAGAAAACCGTGCTTACCTTCCATCACTCTATTTTGCTGAACAGGGATTGGTAAAAAATATTAATAAGATCCTTGATCAAACAGAATATGAGGATTTATTTCCTGAATCTGAATTTTTATTATCTCTGGGGAACCTTGAGGAAAGAATGAATGTGCAGTATGCACCAACACAAAAAGATGCGATTCAGAAGGCGCTAATGTCACCTATGTTACTACTAACTGGAGGACCTGGTACAGGAAAAACAACCGTTATTAAAGGGATTGTAGAATTGTATTCAGATTTACATGGATGTTCTCTTGATCCTAAAGATTATAAAAAGGAAGAAACTTTTCCAATTGTACTTGTAGCTCCAACAGGGAGAGCGGCAAAACGTATGAGTGAAGCCACAGGAATGCCGGCGGTTACGATTCATCGTCTTTTAAAATGGAATGGAGCAGATGGGTTTGAACACGATGAAGAAAACCCGATTGCAGGCAAACTTCTGATCATTGATGAAGTCTCAATGGTTGATATTTGGATTGCTAACCAATTATTTAAAGCTTTGCCTAAAGAAATTCAGGTTATCATGGTAGGCGATGAGGATCAGCTTCCTTCAGTTGGTCCTGGTCAAGTGCTTCGTGATTTATTGGCATCTCAAGTGATACCAACGGTTCGTCTGACAGATATTTACCGTCAGGCAGAGGGATCTTCTATCATTGAACTTGCCCACGATATAAAGGAAGGTAGACTTCCACAAAATATAGCGGCACCAACTTCGGATCGTTCGTTTATTAGGTGTTCTCAAGCTCAGATGAAAGAAGTCATAGGTAAAATCATACAAAGTGCACTGAAAAAGGGATATACAGCAAAAGATATACAAATCCTGGCACCCATGTATAGAGGACCTGCTGGTATTGATCAGCTAAATAAATTACTTCAGGAGCTTTTTAATCCAAAAGCATCTGGTAAAAGAGAATTGAATTTCGGTGATGTTGTGTACCGAAATGGTGATAAAGTGCTTCAGCTCGTAAATCAGCCTGATAGCAACGTATTTAATGGAGATATTGGAGAGATTGTATCCATTTTTTATGCAAAAGAAAATACCGAAAAAGAAGATATGATCGTAGTTTCGTTCGATGGTAATGAAGTAACGTATACGAAACAAGATTTTAATCAATTTACACATGCCTTTTGTTGCTCTATTCATAAATCACAAGGAAGTGAGTTTCCAATTGTGATTATGCCTATTGTTAAAGGCTATTACCGAATGTTAAGACGAAATTTAATTTATACAGGAGTAACAAGAAGTAAAAGGTCTCTTATTTTATGTGGTGAATTAGAAGCCTTACAATGGGGAATTTCAAATAATGAAAGTTCCGAAAGACAAACAAGCTTAATGTTAAAGCTTGGAGCGGATCAAATAAAAGATTCAGAACTTGACGAACTACAAAAACAATTGCCATTCCCCCTTGAGGATGCAAATATTGGCATGGAAAACGTTACACCGTATGACTTTATGGAAGCTGGCGAAATATAAAAATGTTCGGAAAGGTGGAGATGACTTTGCGGACATTTTCGAAGCTAAAGGGACTTCCAGTATATTGTAGCAGTAGTGCAGACATTCTTGGTCATGTAACAAATGTTTGCTTATCTTCCAAGGGATTTATATTCGGACTTATGATGGACGGCAAGGGCCTTTTTCAGCGTAATCGCTTCGTTCCTCTTGAATCAATTTATGCAGTAGGAGACAACGGCGTTATGGTTGAAGAAAGGGACAAGCTTCTGTCATTACATGAAATGAAAAAACAATATACGTATAACACTTATGATGATCTTTGCAATAAAGCAGTTCTCACTAAAGAAGGGGAAAAGCTTGGATTATTAGAAGACGTATATTTTTCAGAAAAAATGGACACAATTGAGGCATACGAACTGACGGACGGATTTTTTGCTGACATCGCTGAAGGTAAAAAGGTGGTTAAGGCTTCCGGTGAACCACTATCGATTGGCAAAGATGCGATCGTCATTGAACTTTATTAAAAGAGGTGTGCTTAGATTGTTTTCATGTCCGAATTGTAGAAGTAAAGACCTTGGAAAGATCGGTGTAAACCAATATTACTGCTGGAGTTGCTTTATTGAACTATCTGTTTCAAAAGGAAAAATATTAACACATCAAGTTGAGGAAGATGGGACACTTAGCTCACTTGATGATTTATTTTCTGAGGATGAACGATCAATAAGCATGTAAAGGGGAGATTGGTCTTGAATCGAACTTTAACCTCATTAATAACTATGGGTGTAGGGGCAGCAGCATATCATTTATCACGTAATACAAACATGATGAATAATCGTTCTATGAAGAAAATGAGAAAACGTGTTATGAAAATGTTTTAATTGTAAGGAGCTGGCGAATTCGTCAGCTCCTCTTTTCTTAAAGATTACATGAACCTTGTACATAAAAAACGTAATCACCCTCCACAATAAATAAGAAAGAGGGGGAGTGACTATGAGAGACAATCAAATAAAATGGTTGTTGCGAATTACCATTTTATTATTAGGCTTGTTAACAGTATTTGTGTTTTTTAAGCTATATTCTATTTGGGCTCCTTTTTTTCTAATGTTTAAAGCCATTTTTATCCCTTTTCTTATTAGTGCATTTATAACATATTTACTGCATCCGGTTATTGAAAAACTACATCGAACGGGGATGCCGAGACCTATTTCAATTTTAATCATTTATTTATTATTTTTTGGTTTACTAGGATACGGTTTTTATAAAGGTGTACCTGTATTGGTTAATCAATTACGGGATTTATCTGAAAACTTTCCCCAGTTCCAAGCAACTTATAACAGATGGATTGATTCAATTCATGATCAAACAGACAGTTGGCCAGATGGAATACATGATCGAATTGAACGGATGTTTGAGCAAACAGAAGAGTGGCTTGCATTAACAATCGAAAGAGTGATCAATAGTCTAAGGAGCTTATTTGATTATGTGCTTCTTCTAGCGATCATCCCGTTTTTAGTTTTTTATATGTTGAAAGATTATGATCAAATAAAAAAAGCTGGTTGGTATCTTACCCCGCGAAGATGGAGAAATGAAGCGATTCAATTTCTAAAGGATATAGATCATTCATTAGGAAGCTATATTCGTGGTCAGCTGTTTGTTTGTTTGATCATTGGAACAGTTGCATTTTTATCTCTTTGGTTTTTTCATGTGAAATATCCATTAATACTTGGTTTATTAATTGGTGTGACAAATATCATTCCTTATTTTGGACCAGTGATTGGAGCGGTACCAGCTTTAATTATTGCTGCTACAATGTCAACAAAAACACTCATTATTGTAGTGATCATTATCTTTGCGCTGCAATTTATAGAAGGAAATATTCTAGGGCCCTTAATAGTGGGGAAAAGCCTTCATATGCATCCAATCGTCATTATGTTAGCGTTATTGGCTGGTGGAGAAATAGCTGGTGTTGTAGGATTAATGCTAGCTGTGCCTATTGTAGTCATTTTAAGGGTTGTTATTGTTCACTTGGCACAATTTAGACGACAACATTGACATTTGAATAACGCTTGTCTATAATTCTCGATAGTACAATAATGAAAAAACAATGAAGGAAAAAAGTATGTTGTGACCGCTTTAAAGAGAGGAATTTCCCTGGCTGAAAGAAATTCTAAAGTAAGGACAGCTGAAAGCTATTCCTAAGTGCAGAAAAACCTGCCGTCAAAACCACGTTACGGTTTTTAGAGTGATGGACTTTTTTATGTCCATAATCAGGGTGGTACCGCGAGCTAACTCTCGTCCCTGTGCAAAGAGGTGATTCTTTACACAGAGACGAGAGTTTTTTGTGTTAAGAAATTTCGCAAATAAAAACCGAATTTTAAGGAGGATACATATGAAACACTTACAATCTGCAGAAGTACGTCAAATGTTTTTAGATTTCTTCAAAGAAAAAGGACATGCAGTGGAACCTAGTGCATCTCTAGTTCCACATGAAGACCCAACATTACTTTGGATTAACAGTGGTGTTGCGACATTAAAAAAATACTTTGATGGTCGTGTAATACCAGCAAATCCTAGAATTTGTAACGCACAAAAATCAATTCGAACAAATGATATTGAAAACGTAGGAAAAACTGCTAGACATCATACATTTTTTGAGATGCTTGGAAACTTTTCAATTGGGGATTACTTTAAGGTAGAAGCAATTGAATGGGCATGGGAATTCTTAACAGATGAAAAATGGATTGGTTTTGATCCTGAAAAATTATCCGTTACAATTCACCCTGAGGACAACGAAGCATTTGATATTTGGAAGGATAAAATTGGTGTTCCTGAAGAGCGTATCATTCGTTTAGAAGGGAACTTCTGGGATATTGGTGAAGGGCCTAGTGGACCGAATACAGAGATCTTTTATGATCGTGGTGAAGATTACGGAAATGACTCTGAAGATCCAGAGTTATATCCTGGTGGAGAAAATGAACGTTATCTTGAAGTATGGAACTTGGTATTCTCACAATTTAACCACAACCCTGATGGTACATATACACCACTTCCTAAGAAAAACATTGATACAGGAATGGGACTTGAGCGTATGGTCTCCGTTATTCAAAATGTTCAAACAAACTTTGATACAGATTTATTTATTCCAATTATTAAAGCAACTGAGCAAATTTCAGGTGAACAGTATCGTAAAGATAAAGAAAAAGATGTTTCATTTAAAGTTATTGCTGACCATGTTCGTACAGTAAGCTTTGCGATAAGTGATGGTGCTCTCCCTTCTAATGAAGGTCGTGGATATGTATTGCGACGCCTATTAAGAAGAGCAGTACGTTATGCCAAGCAAATTAATATAAACCGTCCATTCATGTACGAGCTTGTTCCAGTTGTTGCTGAAATTATGGTTGATTTTTATCCAGAAGTAAAAACAAAAACAGAGTTCATTCAAAAAGTTATCAAAAACGAGGAAGAGCGTTTCCATGAAACATTAAATGAAGGGTTAGCCATCCTTAGTGAAGTAATCAAAACGCAAAAAGAAAAAGGAAATGATGAAATTCCAGGAGAAGATGTTTTCCGTCTTTATGATACGTATGGATTCCCTGTTGAGTTAACAGAGGAATATGCTGAAGAAGAAGGCATGAAAGTTGATCATGAGGGCTTTGAAGAAGAAATGAGCAGACAACGCGAACGTGCTCGTGCAGCTATGCAAAAGGTTGATTCTATGCAGGTTCAAGGTGGCATGCTTGGAGAAATTAAAACGGAAAGTGAATTTGTTGGATACAATCAGCTAATTGTTAACAATTCAGAAGCTGTTGTGATTGTGAAAAACGGTGAAGTTGTTCAAGAAGCACACGAAGGTGAAGAAGTGCAAATAATCCTTAATAAAACACCATTTTATGCTGAGAGTGGCGGACAAATTGCTGATGAAGGAACGCTGACAAGTGATAAAGCAATGATCAAAGTGAAAGATGTTCAAAAAGCTCCTAATGGCCAGAACCTTCATAATGTCATTGTAGAAAGTGGTACTCTTCAAACTGGAGATACATTTACAGCCTCAGTAGCTAAAGAAAATCGTACTGGTATTGTAAAAAATCACACAGCAACACATTTATTACATCAAGCACTTAAAGATGTACTTGGTACTCATGTAAATCAGGCAGGTTCTTTAGTAACAGTTGATCGTCTTCGATTTGACTTCTCACATTTTGGTCAAGTGAGCCAAGAAGAGCTGTCACGAATTGAGCAGATTGTAAATGAGCAAATCTGGAAAAGTATTGCTGTAAATATTGATTTTAAATCTTTAAATGAAGCAAAAGAAATGGGAGCAATGGCACTATTCGGTGAGAAGTACGGAGATATTGTTCGTGTTGTTCAAGTTGGAGACTACAGCTTAGAGCTATGTGGAGGATGTCATGTTGATAATACATCTTCAATTGGACTATTCAAAATTGTAACAGAAACAGGTATTGGCGCTGGAACAAGACGTATTGAAGCTGTTACAGGAAAAGCAGCATATCAATATATGAATGAGCAATATGAGAAATTAAAAGAGGCTGCTGAGCTACTAAAAGCAAATCCAAAAGAAATTGTTTCAAGAATCAGTGGTTTATTACAAGATTACCGTGCACTTCAACGCGAAAATGAATCATTAACAACTAAGCTTGGAAATCTAGAGGCTGGCAGCATCGTCGATCAAGCTAAAACGATAAATGGAATAACAGTTTTAGCTGCAAAAGTTAATGCAAAAGACATGAACAGCCTGCGTGGCATGATGGATGACTTGAAAAATAAGCTCCAATCAGCTATTGTAGTTCTCGGAGCAGCTGAAGATGGAAAAGTAAATCTGATTGCGGGTGTTACAAAGGATTTAGTTGATAAAGGATATCATGCTGGTAAATTAATCAAAGAAGTAGCGGAACGTTGTGGTGGAAAAGGCGGCGGACGCCCTGACATGGCACAAGCAGGTGCAAAACAACCAGAAAAACTGGAAGAAGCGCTAAAACTTGTCGATGAATGGGTTGAATCCGTTTTATAATTAAGAAAAGTAGTGTAAAATGTAGGTAAGATTGGACAAGCAGATTCCGATTATGAATCTGAGAAAGAGGTGCGAACGGTGAGTTCATTTGATAAAACAATGAAATTTAATTTTTCTGATGAAACGGTCGAAACCAATGTAAATGAAGTTCTTTATACTGTGTACGATGCGTTACAAGAAAAAGGCTATAATCCAATTAATCAAATTGTTGGATATTTACTTTCGGGTGATCCTGCCTATATTCCCCGTCATCGCGACGCACGGAATTTAATTCGCAAACTTGAGCGAGATGAATTAATTGAGGAGCTAGTAAAATCTTACTTACAAAAAAAACGAGAGGCATAATATGCGAATTTTAGGATTAGATTTAGGCTCAAAAACACTTGGAGTGGCTGTAAGTGATGAGCTAGGGTGGACAGCCCAGGGAATTGAGACGATTAAAATAAATGAGGAAAGTCGAGACTATCAATTAGGACGACTTACTGAAATCATTGAGCAGCATAATGTAGAAAAGATTGTTCTAGGAATGCCCAAAAATATGAACGGGACAATAGGACCAAGAGCTGAAGCAAGTCAGCGATTTGCTGATATTTTGACAAAGAAATTTGGTCTTCCAGTCGTACTTTGGGATGAACGATTAACAACAATGGCTGCTGAAAGAATGCTCATTTCTGCAGACGTTAGTCGTAAGAAAAGGAAACAAGTTATTGATAAAATGGCTGCTGTTATGATTTTACAAGGCTACTTAGATAGTCTAAATTAACAAACAATACTATGAGGTGAATAAATGGATCACGGTGAAAAACAAATTACAGTAATTGATGAAAATGGAAATGAACAACTTTGCGAGGTATTATTTACGTTTGAATCAGAAGAATTCAAAAAATCCTATGTACTATATTATCCAGTAGGCGCTGATGAAGATGACAGCGAAGAGATTGAGATTCATGCATCAAGCTTTAATCCCCATGCGGATGGAGAAGATGGTGAACTAGAACCAATCGAAACTGACGAAGAGTGGGACTTAATTGAAGAAATGTTAAATACGTTTCTGGATGAAGAAGAGGAAGAATAAAATGTTAGGGACAAAAGAATCATTCTTTTGTCCCTTTTTCTTTGTGTTTTTTTCGGATCATTGTGCTAATACTATGAATTTTCTCCTTGTCTTAAAAAAATTGCCGAAACATCATGAACATTGTAGTATAATAATTGGGATGAGAGGGGGATACAACATGTCTGATGATTCGAAAAAAGATACATTCCGCGAAAAGTTACTGGAAAAACAAAGTGAAGCGAAGGTTGTAAGAAAGATTGTTTTAACAGTATTCATCGTTCTTCTAATTGTTTTTTCAGGGATAATCGGTGGCGGATATTTATATATTAAGTCTTCATTACAGCCTATAGATCCTAATGATCAAACAGCAATTGATGTTACTATACCGATTGGATCGTCTGTTTCTAGTATTTCAAAAATATTAGAAGAGAGCGGCATTATTAAAGATGATCGAGTCTTTAAATATTATATAAAATTTAAAAATGAATCAGGTTTTCAGGCTGGTGACTATCAGCTGGCAAAATCAATGACAATTACAGATATTATTTCAATACTTAAAAAAGGAAAAGTCATGGATGAAGCTGTTTTTCAAATTACCATATCTGAAGGAAGACAACTTACAGAGATTGCCTCTATTATTGCAAATAATACACCTTATACAGAAAAAGAGGTTTTAGCTACTCTAACGGACAAGGCTTTTATTGATTCAATGAAGGCAAAATATCCAGACTTATTAACAGATGATATTTATCAAGAGAATATAAAGTATGCTTTGGAAGGATATTTATTTCCTGCAACTTACCCATACTATACAGAAAAACCAACATTAGAAGAAGTTCTTGAACCAATGGTACAAAAAATGAGTGAAGTAGTAGCAAAATATATTCCGCAATTACAGGAAAAAAATATGAGTGTGCACAGATTAGTTACAATGGCTTCATTAATTGAAGAAGAGGCAACAGAAAAAGCTGATCGTGAAAAAATATCAAGTGTATTTTATAATCGAATGGAAATAAAAATGCCGTTGCAAACAGATCCGACTGTGTTATATGCATTAGGAGAACATAAAGATCGTGTATTATATGCTGATTTAGAGGTTGATTCACCTTACAACACCTATCAAAATCGTGGATTACCTCCAGGACCAATTGCAAATGCCGGAGAAGTTTCATTTGTAGCTGCTCTTAATCCAGAAGATACAGACTTCTTATATTTTCTTGCTACAAAGCAAGGAGACGTCATTTTTACTAAAACTTTAGATGAGCATAACAAAGAAAAAAATAAGCACATTACAAATCAGTAGAGGAAATGAAAGGGATCGTGAATTAACTATTCGCTTTCCCTTTCTTATTGTGGTAAAATATATCGAGTTGTTAATTGAAACGAAAATATTATAAACGCTAAAACAAGAGTTCTCATGTATGGGGCTCTTCTTTTCGTGATTTGATATCATCTCTAGTTTACATTAGCGCTATATGACTCTTGCAGGTATGGTTTGATCTTCCTCAAGTTTTCAGTTGGCGCTTTAAATCTGCAGGAGGGCCACATGTTACCTAATGACGTGATCATGTATGTGGAGAACTTAATTCCAGAAAGTCCACAATTTGTTAAAGAAATAGAACAGTATGCACAAGAGCATGAAGTTCCGATAATGGAGAAGATAGGTATAGAAGTACTTTTGTTGCTTTTATCTATGCAAAAGCCAACAAAAATTTTTGAAATTGGAACAGCTATCGGGTATTCAGCTATCCGTATGGCACTTCAATTGCCACAAACACAGATTATTAGTGTTGAAATGGATGAAGAACGCTTTGAAGTAGCTCAACAAAATATTAAACATCTTGGACTAGAGAATCGGATTATCACCTATCTTGGAGATGCCTTAACACTAGCTGATGAAATAGAGAAACATGGTCCATTCGATGCTATGTTTATAGATGCT
The DNA here is from genome assembly GCF_021117275.1 of Metabacillus sp. B2-18. Lineage (NCBI taxonomy): Bacteria > Bacillati > Bacillota > Bacilli > Caryophanales > Bacillaceae > Metabacillus > Metabacillus sp. B2-18. The sequence goes on along the minus strand of NZ_CP088245.1, from coordinate 3,519,844 downwards.
ACAAAAGCTAAATATAAGAAGTTTTATGATTTATATGAACCAATGCTGTCAAAAACAGGGATGATTTATACGGATAATGTATTATTTAAAGGAACCGTTGCAAGAGATCGTACAGAACTGAGCACAAGAAGACAACGTACACTTGTTAGAAAATTAGATGAGTATAACAAGATGTTGTCTACGTTAGAAGGCTATGAAACAACGTTCATTCCAGTTGGAGACGGAATTGCTGTTACTAGAAGAAAATGAAAGGTAACGAGGTGGTTGGAAAATGAAGAAACCAGAATTATTAGTAACACCAAAACAAGTAGAAGATATTCTCCCTTTAATTCATGCCGGTGCAGATGCATTTGTTATTGGTGAACAAAAGTTTGGTCTTCGACTTGCAGGTGAATTCTCACAAGACCAAGTGAGAGAAACAATTAATATTGCTCATAAACATAATAAAAAAGTGTACGTTGCAATGAATGCAGTTTTTCATAATGAAACAATAGAAGAGGTTGAAAAATATTTATCTTTTCTAAATGAAATCAAGCCAGACGCTGTTATTTTCGGTGATCCGGCTGTGTTAATGGCTGCTAAAGAGGTTGCTCCAGAGTTAAAGCTCCATTGGAATACGGAAACAACAGCAACTAACTGGTATACATGTAATTATTGGGGAAAAAAGGGTGCAAAACGCGCTGTACTTGCAAGAGAATTAAGTATGGATGCTATTGTGGAAATAAAAGACAATGCAGAAGTTGAGATTGAAGTACAAGTTCATGGCATGACCTGTATGTTCCAATCTAAACGAAATCTTTTAGGAAATTATTTTGAATACCAAGGTAAAGCATTGAAGATAGAAAAACGTGATCAGAACGAATCAATGTTCCTATTTGATCCAGAACGAGATAATAAATATCCGATTTTTGAAGACGTGAATGGCACACATATTATGAGTCCAAATGATATGTGTATTATTGATGAGCTCGGAGAAATGATTGATGCAGGTGTGGACTCATTTAAGATTGATGGAGTTCTTCAAACCCCTGAATATATTATTGAAGTAACAAAAAAATACCGAAAAGCAATTGATCTTTGTGTTGAGAATAATGCTGAATATGAAGAGGTAAAAGATACGTTATTAGAAGAAATAGAAGAATTACAGGCGAAAAACCGTCCTTTAGATACAGGATTTTTCTTTAAAGAAACAGTGTATTAATCTTTTTATAAATGAACAAAGGAGTGAAAAAATTGACTGCAGTTATTGATAAAATTTCAGAAATCGTTGATGGAAAACGAGTCATTACGAAAAAACCAGAATTATTAGCACCTGCTGGTAATTTAGAAAAATTAAAAATCGCTGTTCATTATGGTGCAGATGCGGTTTTTATTGGTGGACAAGAGTATGGTTTACGCTCAAATGCAGGTAATTTCTCCTTAGAGGAAATGGCAGAGGGTGTACAGTTTGCCAATAAATATGGTGCTAAAATCTATGTAACCACAAACATATTTGCACATAATGAAAACATTGACGGTCTTGATGAATATTTAATGGGACTTCAAGATGCAGGTGTAACAGGAATCATTGTAGCTGATCCATTAATTATCGAAACATGTCGTCGGGTTGCGCCGAAGCTTGAGGTACATTTAAGTACTCAGCAATCTCTTTCAAACTGGAAAGCAGTTCAGTTTTGGAAAGAAGAAGGACTCGAGCGTGTTGTATTAGCTCGTGAGACTAGTGCAGAAGAAATTAAGGAAATGAAAGAAAAGGTTGATATTGAAATCGAAGCGTTTATCCATGGTGCGATGTGTATTGCCTATTCAGGTCGTTGTACTTTAAGTAATCATATGACTGCTCGTGACTCAAATCGTGGTGGTTGTTGTCAATCTTGTCGTTGGGATTATGATCTCTTTAAGTTGAAAGATAATGAGGAAGTAGCTTTATTTGAAGAAAAAGATGCACATTTTGCCATGAGTCCAAAAGATTTAAACTTAATTGAGTCAATTCCTAAGATGATAGAGCTAGGAATTGATAGCCTGAAAATTGAAGGTCGGATGAAGTCTATTCACTATGTAGCTACAGTAGTCAGCGTTTATCGCAAAGTGATTGATGCATACTGTGCTGATCCTGATAACTTTAAAATCAACCCGGAATGGCTAAAAGAGCTGGACAAATGTGCAAATCGCGAAACTGCTTCTGCTTTCTTTGAAGGCGTTCCAGGTTTTCAACAACAGATGTTTGGTAACCACAGCAAAAAAACGGAATATGATTTTGCAGGACTTGTAATGGATTATGACAATGAAACGCAAATGGTTACACTTCAGCAGCGTAATCATTTTAAGCCTGGTGAAACAGTTGAATTCTTCGGTCCGGAAATTGAAAACTTTACACAAACAATTGAGAAGATTTGGGATGAAGATGGTAAAGAGCTTGATGCAGCCCGTCATCCACTACAAATTGTAAGATTCAAAGTGGATAAACCAGTCTTTAGAAACAACATGATGCGAAAGGGGTTCTAATACAAATGGCAAAAAAACCGGTTGTCATTGGGGTTGCTGGAGGCTCGGGCTCTGGTAAGACGAGCGTAACTAAAGCAATCTACGAACATTTTAAAGGACACTCAATTTTAATGCTTGAACAAGATTTCTATTATAAAGATCAAAGTCATTTACCCTTTGAACAAAGGTTAAATACAAACTATGATCATCCCTTTGCTTTTGATAATGATTTATTGATTGAGCATTTAAACATGTTACTACATCATGAAGCCATTGAAAAACCGGTTTATGACTATAAATTGCATACAAGATCTGAAGATGTTATTGTAGTAGAGCCAAAGGATGTTATCATCTTAGAAGGAATCCTTATCCTAGAGGATGAACGTTTACGTGATTTAATGGATATTAAGCTTTTCGTCGATACAGACGCAGACCTTAGAATTATTCGACGTATTTTACGTGATATTAAGGAGCGTGGGCGTTCTATTGACTCAGTTATTGAACAATATATTTCTGTTGTAAGGCCTATGCATAATCAATTCATTGAACCTACGAAAAGATATGCAGATATTATCATCCCTGAGGGTGGACAAAATATGGTTGCAATTGACTTAATGGTAACAAAAATTCAAACAATTCTTGAACTAAATGCAATTTTGTAATAACATAGCATAGATAAAGTCTACTGTGATCATATTATGTATAGGTAATCATTTTCTTTTTTTATGTGAGGATTTGATAGGTGAAGGGCACACATTGTTGCCCTTGCTTTTTTACATACTATCAAGTGAATACGATGCCTGATAGATAAAACGAAATTATGCTTCAACATCTTTCTTACTTAAGGCAATCAGCTGCCTTAGCTTTACATATTTATTTTCATTAAAGATAAAGAAAGTAACAAGCATGAATGATTCAGTACGACGGGGAAGTCTACTAGAAGGAGTGGAACAAACATGGCACAAGAAAAAGTTTTTCCTATGACTCAGGAAGGTAAAGATAAGCTTGAGCAAGAGCTTGAATATTTGAAAACGGTTAAGCGAAAAGAAGTAGTAGAAAGAATTAAAATTGCGCGAAGCTTTGGAGATCTATCTGAGAACTCTGAGTATGATTCTGCAAAAGAAGAACAAGCATTTGTTGAAGGTCGTATTACAACATTAGAAAATATGATCCGAAATGCAAAAATCATCGAAGGTGAAGCAGATACAAGCTCCGTTTCATTAGGGCGAACTGTTACATTTACAGAGCTTCCAGACGGTGAGGAAGAAACATATACAATAGTTGGTAGTGCTGAAGCTGATCCTTTTGAAGGTAAAATTTCAAACGATTCTCCAATTGCCAAAAGTTTATTAGGTAAAAAGGTTGATGATGAAGTAACTGTTCAAACACCAGGCGGAGAAATGCTTGTTAAAATTGTGAACATTAGCTAATAAAAGGTTTATATACGAAACACCTCGTCCAAAATGGAGACGAGGTGTTTTTTATTTAATGGTGCATATACCGTTATAAATGGGATCTATAAACACCTGCAGGAGGTTTTTATGAATCCAAATAGAAGAATGCTTGTTGTAGGTATTTTCTTTATATTAATGCTATGTGCTACTTTATACAGGTTAGCGGATATCCAATTAATTCACACAGAATCATTTTCGAAAAAAGGAGTAAATCTTGTTCAGGAAAGTGTGAATCAAAGAACACAGGAAGTTGTTATTGATGACGGTAGAGGTCGTTTCGTGGATCGAAATGGAGAATCAATTCAAAAACACGCAGAACCTTCGCTTGTATTATTTCCCTTTTTAAAAGAAATTTCATGGCCTGCAGAGGAATTGTCTAAAATTGTTAACATCTCAAGCAATGAACTAAATGGATTAGTTTCAGAAACAAAAGAACCAGTTGTGCTTTCTACAGACGATGGTGTAAAACTAACAAATGCAGAATTAGAAAAAATAAATGAACTCAAGATTCCTGGAGTGTTTGGGATTTATAGACAAACTTTGTTAGATGAATCATTAGGTGAGCATATAATAGGAATTACCGGAGAAAACGCTGAACGCTTAAGGGAAAAGTATCCAGATCGTACTGACTTATCTTATAAAACAAAAATTGGTGTAACAGGGCTTGAGAGGGCATTTGATGAGTTTTTATTACCTGATGCAGAAACAAAGCTTTTATACCATGTTGATGGAGACGGTCACCCTTTATTTGGAATTAATGTTAAATATATTGCTGATTCAAATCCTTTTTATCCTGTAACCGTTCAAACGACAATAGATAAAAACATACAGGAGATGGCGGAAAAAGTATTAGATAAACAAAAAGTTGAAAAAGGTGGACTTGTTTTACTGGACATTGAAAATAATGAGATCTTGTCAATGGTAAGTAGGCCAACGTTAAGTCGTTCTGAATCAAGTACGTTAACAAATTATATGTTACAGCCTCTTTTTCCTGGTTCAGTATTTAAAACTGTCATTTCTGCAGCAGCAATTGAATATGGTTTAGATGATGCTACAAGACAATTTAATTGTAGTTTAAATTTATACGGAGAAGATGATGGTGGTCAGGATGATGGACAACTTTCTTTTGAAAGAAGCTTCGCAAAAAGCTGTAATTATACTTTTACAACTTTAGCAGAGGAATTAATGGAAAAAGATAAAAATGTAATTGATAATACTGCGGATAAATTAGGATTAATCGGGCCAGTTGGCTGGAGTGGTGAAGTATTCCATTATGAAAATTTTAAACAGCTGCCTGATGAAAAAACAGGTAATATTTGGGGAGATGAAAAAGATAAAAGTGTAGCAAAAGCTATTGATCAAACGGCTATTGGTCAAAAGAATGTAAAAATTACACCGCTTGCTATTGCAAATATGATGGCAACTATCGCAAGAGGCGGTCAAAAAGAACAAATAAAAATCGTAAAAAATATATTATATAAAAATGGAACAAATATGTTCTCATTTACGTCTAATTCTTTAGGAGGAGAAGAACTTTCACCAATTACTGCATCCAAGCTACAAAAACTTCTTCGATTAGTCGTCACAGACCCTGAGGGGACAGGTAGAAGGTTTCAAACTTCTTCTTTTGAGGTATCAGGTAAATCAGGGACAGCACAAACAGGGAAAAAAGATGAGAATGGTCATACATTATACAACAAATGGTTTGCGGGCTACTTCCCATCTTCTAATCCTAGATATGCACTAGTCGTAGTTGAAATGGATACAACAAGTGCAGAGGCTGGTACAAATGCAGCATTTTATGATGTTGTAGAAGAGATGTCTAAAATTGACGAACGAAAAAACTAGTTTAGGAGTGGAAATCCTTGGGATTAAGCTTTATGATACGACTAGATAGAAAATAGTACAAATGCTAAAATAAAGACTGAAGGTTTGAGGGATAAAGGAGTGTAGGGCATTGAGTAATCAACATTTAAACAGCTCTCGTTATGAAAAAAGAGATAAGAAAAGAAAAACAAATATAGTACTAAACACATTAATTGGTATTGTATTAATCCTTATTTTTGTTATTGGCTCTCAACTTATCTTGGGTGCAAACCAAACTGAGAAAACAGCTAAATACAATGAACAACCAGATATACAGGTAGCAAGTGAAGAAAATAAAGCTGAAGAGGAAAACCCTGATACCGATACAGAAGAAAATCAAAAAGAGAAACAAGATGAAAATACCGAAGAAGGTAGCGAACAAGCTAAACAAGATTCCGATGAAGACTTGGAACAGAAAGAAGCAACTGAATCAGAAGTTGAAGATTCATTTGATGAAGCAACTATTACTGAGGGAGACCCAGAATCAGGTATTGCAGAAACCATAGAAAGTTCTGGATGGAAACCAATTGGAACTTCTCAATCAGAGCCGCATTCAGCAAATTATACAAAGGGCTCACAGGATTGGAATGAGATGACAAAGGCACTGAGCTATGCAACAGGTATTCCTGAATCAGATATGATTATTTGGTATCTTGGTAATAATGGTGGACCTAATGATGCAGCTGGAACTATTTCACCAAAAGATCAATCTGTGAAATATAAAGTTTATATTACATGGGTTGAGAATGAAGGCTGGATGCCTACAAAAATTGAAAAACTACAATAATAAAAAAGGATGTTTGTACGATTAATTGTGACCGTACAAACATCCTTTTTAATTGTTAAAAGTTTGCTTTAAAATGAACAACAGCACTATATAATCTTTTTCCTTCCTCATTCACATGCATCTGATGTGATACAGAATGAACATGTAATAAAATAGCCTGGTTATGAACAATTTGTTCATTTATCCTCTTCTCAAGTTCTTTTATCGTATGTGCCTCAAAAAACTCTATCTTATCTTTAAGTAAATCTAATTGTAAATTCATTATTACACACCTCAAAACTAGTTGATTTTATCTATCATAAATAGTACCAAAAGAATAGCTTCAACACCATAATGTTGAAGCTTGATCTGTTTGACCTTGCTTTAGGGACTCGAAATGGGTAAACTCTATTAGGAGACTGCATAACTACATAGAATAATGTTTACAGGTATACATAAGGAAGGAATGATATGAGATGAAAATTGCGATTATTGGAGCGATGGAAGAAGAGGTTACCATCCTCAGAGATAAACTGGATAACAAAGAGCAACAAGTGATAGCGGGAAGTGAATTTACAAAGGGGCTTTACAAAGGAATAGAAGTTATTCTTTTAAAGTCTGGTATTGGAAAAGTAAACGCAGCATTAAGTACAACCTTGCTTTTGGATCGATATCAACCTGATTATGTTATTAATACTGGATCTGCAGGAGGGTTTCATTCTTCTTTAAATGTAGGAGATGTTGTTATTTCTACTGAGGTTCGACATAATGATGTTGATGTAACAGCATTTGGTTATGAGTACGGACAAGTACCAGGACTACCAGCAGCATATACACCAGATGCTAAGCTAGTCGAAATTGCAGCTAAGAAAGCTGAAGAAATAACAGACATTCAGGTAGCAAAGGGATTAATTGTAACAGGAGACTCTTTCTTAAGTGATCCAGAAAAAGTTGAGTTTATCCGCAGTAAATTTCAAAATCTTTATGCCGGTGAAATGGAAGCTGCCGCGATTGCTCAGGTATGTCATCAATTTGAAGTACCTTTTGTTGTGATAAGAGCACTATCTGATATTGCGGGTAAAGAATCGAATATTTCTTTTGATCAATTTTTAGATCAAGCAGCAAAGCACTCTGCTAATTTAGTCTTAAAGATTGTTGAGTCCATTTAAAGAAGTCGATTATGAATATCTTTCATGATCGACTTTTTTATCGGCTCTCACATTTGGATTTATTTACTTGATTAATAGTCTACTAGTCTGTGTTATTGTGTATGTATAACACTTTTAGTAGGTGATGAAATGACTAAGAAAAAGTTACAAGCACTTATGATGGATTTTAAGCACTATGCCTTTATCCTATTGGCCGTTAGTGTTTTCTTATATATTGGCGTTGTACTACCTGACGAAGGAAAGCAAGAAATATATGACATAGCTCTTATGGTTACAACACTATTGTTTTTAATTGGATCATTCCTTTGCTTTAAAAAATCATTATATTTTAAAAAACAGTTGGATGAAATAGAGGAGCATTAAGAAAAACCGATCTTTAAATGGATCGGTTTTTTTGCGTTGAAGATCGTTAATTTTAGAATTGAATTATCAGAAAATATAAACTTTAATAAAAGTGAAAAATGTTGTTTACATAAATGGAAATTGTGGATATAATTACCATTGTAATAAATAAACTTAAGGAGGTCGAAGAAAATGATCAAATGTATTGCTGTATCGAAAAAACAAAACAACAAAATAATAAAAGATCTATTCGACCACACTGGTGTATCCCAATAGTAGTTTATTTTTACATTTGATGATAAAAGTAACCACACGCCACAGGTTGATAGGTTTAACTTGTGGCGTTTTATATGTCTTTATTACGTCACAGGTTGCCCCCTGTGGCGTTTTTATTTACTTTTTTCAGTAATTATGGACGATCGTGTTGTATTCGGCGGTCATCAAGTATCCATGTGTTCTTACTTCCTATCTTTACTGTTAAAGAAAATAAAAAACTCCTACAAAGGAGTATCCTCTTAAAGATTTGGCAACCTGTGTAAAGACATCAAGAGGTGTTAAATGCTTTAAAGGAGGTGATACACATGACGATTAACTTATTTTTTATTACATTGACACTTTCAGTTTCAAAAAGAAAAAATTCTAAAAATGATGTTGAAAGAAATCAAGAGATCCAAAAAAGAATGGATGAAATGAAAGAAAAACAATTTGGAATTTATCGTGAAATGTAATGAGTACGACATACTAAAAATTTGGAGGCGATGAAAATGATGAAAATTGAATTATTACTACATTTAACTGTTGAGAAGGACACTGCCTAGCTAAGCAGAAATAAAAATTCAAAAAGAGAAGGGAGTTAAACTCCCTTCTCTTTTTTTAGCTCTTATTTTTCTTTTAATCGATTTCTCTTCTCTTTTTCAGCTCGGTAAAATTCGTGGAACATCTTCATTAATGCACGCTTTTCAATTCTAGATACATAGCTCCTTGATATACCTAATTCTTTTGCAATCTCACGTTGAGTTTTTTCTTTTTTTAGGTCGAGACCAAACCTGCCAACAATAACTTCTCGTTCTCTTCCGTCTAGAATATCAATATATTCCTTAACCTTTTCGAGCTCCATATTTAATTGTATCGTTTCAATTACATCTTCATTTTCAGATTTTAACACGTCAATTAAGCTGATTTCGTTACCTTCTTTATCTTGACCGATTGGATCGTGTAAGGAAACGTCTTTTTTAGTTTTCTTTAATGCTCGTAAATGCATTAAAATTTCATTTTCAATACATCTAGCCGCATAAGTGGCTAATTTTGTTCCTTTACCTTGTGAATAGCTTTCTATTGCTTTTATTAAGCCAATTGTTCCAATTGAAATTAAATCTTCCGAGTCTTCGCCGGTGTTTTCGAATTTTTTTACAATATGGGCAACAAGACGCAAGTTGTGTTCAATTAAAAGGTTTCTTGCGTATTCATCTCCCTCAGACATTTTTTCTAAATATTTCTTTTCGTCTGATGCAGACAAAGGCTGTGGAAAGGCATTATTTTTCACATAAGATACTAAGAACACTAATTCTTTAACAAAAAAGCCAAGTGCTGTTATGAGCCCTGTCATACCTCCACCTCCAGTAATACTTTATGTAGGCAAGTGCCTATAAGTCATGTGTATGTAAGTAGAGGCTTGTTCGTGTCTGTACACATAAAAAAGCCAATAATAAGTTTCAAGAGAATATTTTTGGAACGATTTATGGATATCAGCCTAATCGATATGGGGGAAATGTTCATACTTATAAAGTAGTCAACCACATAAAAGGAGGAAATAGGGATGTACGGATATTCACCATATGGACCGGCACCATACCCATATTATGCAGCAGGTAGTGTCAAAAGATTTATGAAAACTACCTAAAGGGTTAGCTTCTCTCCTATTTACTGGATGGAGATGCGCCGCAATCTCTCTTGACAAACACGCCAATGGTTTGTGGATTGTTTAACAAGGGCGAAGGGAACAAAAGAAGGCATACCAAATAAGCCCTTGGTTGTTTCCATTTTAAACCATTGGCAAGTTCGGTTTGTCAAGAGTTCGCTCCGCCGATTGCTGAATTAGCTTAAGGGCTCAGCTAAACAAAAAGTTAGGCTTGTCTTTGTTCTACTATCCATTGTTGTGCTAATCCAATGAGCTTTGTCCAACGTGCTGGCATTGTTGGAAGCCCCTTGAGTTCTGGATTCACTACGGGCACTTTTCCTTCTAAGGCGGCATGCGGACGCAAAAAGTTAAAGTAGGCCGTAAATAAGGTGACGTATGAAATGGAACCATGTTCAGAGCCGAATCCATGAGTGGAGCGATAATTGCCCTTAAAGGTGCGGTTAAGTCTCTCAATTATTTGTTTCATTGGTCTATATTCGGTTGAAACAGGGTCCTCATTGGTTAATCCAATGACCTGCTTCACATCGAATAAAATCTCATGTTGAGCGAAGAAATGTTGGGCTAAAAGATAGATTGGATTCCCGTCTACCACAAAGGTCAGATTTTCTGGAATCTCTTTCATCTTGATTAAGACCTCATCAATTGCTCGAATGGCTGTTGCTGTGTCTCGATTAGGCGACACCGGATACGAAAGAATAATCTTTTTCACGGCGTCAAAAAAGAAAAATAAATAATGCCATCGACCGTTTACTCTGATATACGTTTCATCACCGCAGAATTGGTCTGAAAGTTCATAGGGATAGTGATCCACATAAGGTTTAAGTAATAAAGCTACGCTATTTTCGTAGTTCAATACAGTCTGATGTGAAATCATCACTCCGTGTACGTCCTGCATAATCGCAGCTGTTTTACGGGCCGAAAGGCCATAGTTTACATGATAGGTTAGGATCAATCCTAATGTATGTGGGGATGCATAAATCTTTGATAAGTCCACGGCCGGCAGTTCTGGTGATTCCTTAGATAACGGCTGGAAATCGATATAAAACTGACGGAAAATGTATCTCAATTTAAATGCTTGAGGGTCCTTTTTGAACCTTTTCTTTTCTTTTGAAGTCATCCCATTGAGCTTCTTTTGATAATAAGAACAGTCATTGTTCTTGCACTTAAACACGTGAAAATCTTTTCTTTCTTTTATTTTCTCGAGAGTCTTGGAACAATGAGGACACTTCAGGATGGCCTCCTTAGAGTAACGGTTCTTTTCACTGAAAAGTTCTGTACACACCTTGCATTGATACTGACCTTTATCTCCATTGTTGGCATAAAGATAATCCGATGGAGCACCACACTTTGGACAGTTCATGGCTTTAGGTACGGAAACTTTTGCATTCTTACGCCTTTGAACAGGTTTGAGAGCTTTCCCGTTCTTCTCTAGATATTCACTAAGAAGAACTCGATAATCAAGCTGTTCTAGAACTTCAATGACCGGAAGGTCATCCACTTGAAGTTTTCGATAAGGTTTATTTACGGGCTGTTCAGTAGGTTTATCGAACATGCTTTTACCAATCAATAAAGTAAGCAATGTTCGAATGAGTTGTTCTTGATAGTTTATAAAAGTTAATAAATAGGTTATAATTTGAGGGTACAAATTGTCACTTCCATTCTTGGTTGTTGGGTGTGTGGTAACCTCAATTATCCAAAGAATTTAGGGGGTGGCAATTTTTTTGCCTATAAAGCCCTCTATGGAGATATTTTATAACCTATTTCTTATAGAAGTTTTGACAATACGATGCAGCAGCAGGGGGGACTGGTTATGGGTACTGGTATGCGTTTATCGTCGTGCTGTTAATCTTACTTTTGGTTATTGGCGGAGGCTACTATTATTACAACTATTATAAGTGAAGTTATGAACCCCCAGAACGATAGGGGGTTATTTCATGTACCATTGATAAATAAATATAGTGGTACATGTGAACTAATGGTATAATAACATTCACAAATTAGAAGATACATATTAGATATGCGTGTAGTGTGAAATTCGATTGGATAACATATTAAGAGTATAGATAAAAAAAGAGCCGTCTAAGCGGCATGTAGAAGCTTATGAAGAAGCTTTTAATACATGTCCCAAAGAACGGCGCTTAATTTCCATTATAATTAGTTCTATAAAATCATCATGTAGTTTCATTTCAGTTGCTTTAAAATACGATTCAATTAATAGCTCGTCAGAAAGTTTGCGCATGTTGGGTGGCCAATTAAGTTTGGCTCTACACCTCCTAACATTTTCAGGTCTTTTTAAGGTAAAGTAGTGACCGATCTTTCTTAATTAGGTCATTGTTAAAATGTTATATTTTGTTATTGATTTAAATCTAACATGAATAATTTGTGAGAACAACCGTTCTGTTATCCACATTTAATAGTGGATAAATTGTGGGTATGTTGTTTATAAGGTGGATAAATCGAGGTATTTCAAGGGGGATAATGTGTATAATATTATCCACACCTGTTGAAGAGGGTCGGAATTTGTCGAAAAGTTTTTGAAATTTTTTCTACCTTTTACACATATAATTTAATTTTGTTTTGAAAGTATGCTTTAAATTCGTTATGATGTAAGATGGCAAAAAAATGAATAATGAGGTGTCAAAACTCATGCTACAGTTATTTTTACCTGGTGAATATGTAAAAAGTATTTTTCATATTTCACCCAAGAAATTAAAAGAGAGTGGAATTAAAGGAATTATTACAGACTTAGATAATACACTTGTCGAATGGGATCGCCCGAATGCAACTCCACAGTTGCTTGAGTGGTTTAAAGAGGTAAAAGATCAAGGAATGAAGATTACAATTGTTTCCAATAATAACGAACAACGTGTAAAGGCATTCTCGGATCCTCATTCAATCCCTTTCATATATAAGGCTAGAAAACCAATGGGCAGGGCATTTGTAAAAGCTGTAAAAGATATGAACTTAAAAAAAGATGAAGTCGTTGTTATTGGTGATCAGCTTTTAACAGATGTTTTAGGTGGAAATCGAAATGGTTTTAAAACGATTTTAGTTGTTCCAGTTGCTTCAACAGATGGTTTTTTTACTAGAATTAACCGAATGATAGAACGGAGAATCATGGATAACTTGAAACGAAAAGGTATGATTCAATGGGAGGAATAAAAACGTGTCAGAGCAACAATTTTCATGTATAGGTTGTGGAGTAGCCATACAAACCGAAGATCCTAAAATATTGGGTTATGCTCCACCAAGTGCTATAGAAAAAGATGAAATCATTTGCCAAAGATGTTTTCGCTTAAAAAATTATAATGAAATACAAGATGTTTCACTAACAGATGATGATTTTTTAAAGATTTTACACGGAATAGGTGAAACGAATGGATTAATTGTAAAAATTGTTGATATCTTTGATTTTAGCGGAAGTTGGTTGCAAGGGATTCAGCGATTTGTAAAAGGTAATCCAATATTATTAGTAGGAAACAAAAGTGATATATTGCCGAAATCAGTCAAAAAACAAAAGCTGATCAATTGGATGAAAAGAGAAGCGAAGGAATTAGGCTTAAAACCAATTGATGTTTGTTTAGTAAGCTCTGCAAAAGGCCACGGTATAAGAGAGGTTGCTGAATTAATTGATGAATACCGTGATGGACAAGATGTCTATGTTGTAGGATGTACAAATGTTGGAAAGTCTACCTTTATTAATAGAATGATTAAAGAGGTAGCAGGGGTAAACGATGTCATCACCACGTCACATTATCCAGGTACAACACTAGATTTAATTGAAATTCCACTGGACAACGGGGCGTCTTTATACGATACTCCAGGAATCATTAATCACCACCAAATGGCTCATTATGTTGATAAACGCGACTTAAAGCTATTAAGTCCTAAAAAGGAAATCAAGCCTAAAGTGTTTCAATTAAATGAAAGTCAAACATTGTATTTTGGTGGGTTGGCTCGCCTAGATTATGTATCAGGTGGAAGAGAAGCGTTGGTTTGCTATATTCCAAATGAATTAACAATTCATCGAACAAAGCTAGAAAATGCAGATTCTTTGTATGAAAAGCACGCAGGGGAATTATTAACACCACCAAGAAAAGAAGAGGTTGAAGCATTTCCAAAACTAATTCCTCATGAATTTTCAATTAGTGAGGGGAAAACAGATGTAGTCTTTTCAGGCTTGGGGTGGGTGACTGTTAATAACCCTGGTAAAAAAATCGTTGCTTATGCCCCAAAGGGAGTTAATGTTACGTTAAGAAAATCATTAATTTAATCGGGGAGAGATAATAGATATGGGGAAGCTATACGGTTTAATTGGATGCCCGGTTGAACATTCAATGTCACCAGCTATTCATAATGACGCGTTTCAAGAAAATAACTTAGATGGTCATTATCATGCGTTTCATGTTGAGCCAGACCGTCTAGAAGAAGCTGTTCAAGCCTTGAAAACCCTTGATATTAGGGGGGTTAATGTAACAATTCCACATAAAATATCGATTATTCCTTATTTAGATGAACTTGATGAAACAGCAAAAATTGCAGGGGCAGTTAATACAGTTGTTAATGAAAATGGAAAATTGATTGGTCATAATACAGATGGTAATGGATATGTTCAGTCATTGAAAGAAGTTATTAAAAAGCCCCTGTCAGAAAATAAAGTACTAATTATTGGTGCAGGTGGTGCAGCTCGAGGAATATACCTCACACTTACACATTCTGGATCTCAACATGTTGATGTATGTAATCGAACGATTCTAAAAGCTGAGGAATTAATAAAAGAATGTCCTTTTTTAAATACAAGCAAAGCTTTATCATTAGAAGAGGCTGAGAAAACGTTACAAGCGTATGACATTATTATTCAAACCACAGCTGTAGGGCTACATCCAAATGTGGATCAAAAACCAATCTCATTAAATAATGCCAAAAATTCTGCGGTAGTTAGTGACATTATTTATAACCCAATTCAGACTGCTCTTTTAAAAGAGGCGAAATCTCTTGGGTTAACAGTCCATACAGGGGTTGGGATGTTTATTCATCAAGCAGCCCTTGCGTTTGAGCTATGGACAGGAAAATCTCCATCAATTGAAAAAATGTCAGCAATTGTTCATAACAAACTAGGAGGTACATCATGCTAACAGGTAAGCAAAAAAGATTTTTACGTTCAGAAGCCCATCATTTAAACCCGATTTTTCAAGTGGGTAAAGGTGGCGTAAATGATAATATGATTAAACAATTAACAGATGCACTAGAAGCACGTGAGTTATTTAAAGTATCTGTTCTTCAAAACTGTGAAGAAGATAAAAACACAGTTGCTGAGCAGATTGTAGAAGGTACAGGAGCTGAACTTGTACAAATCATCGGTAATACGATTGTTTTGTATAAAGAATCTAAAGAGAATAAACAAATCCGTTTACCAAATTAATCAATGGGGGGATGGGGAATGAAAAAGAAAATAGGAATACTAGGTGGAACATTTGATCCACCGCATTTTGGCCACCTATTAATTGCAAGTGAAGTATTACAAGCTTTGCAATTATCGGAAATATGGTTTATTCCTAACCAAATTCCTCCTCATAAACAAACTGAGCATTTTACTGAAAGTCAACATCGGTTTAATATGCTTAAACTTGCTATTAAAGATAATCAACAATTTGAAGTCAATACAATTGAATTAGAACGAGATGGTCCATCTTATACATATGATACATTAAGGTTACTACTTGAAGAATTTCCTGAATATGATTTTTATTTTATTATAGGTGCAGATATGATTGAGTATTTACCAAAATGGCACCAAATAGATGAGATTATTAAATTGGTTACTTTTGTTGGTGTGAAAAGAGCTGGATTTAAGACAAGCTCTATATATCCGGTAACTGAGGTGGAAATTCCTCAATTTGAGGTTTCTTCAACTATGATAAGAAAACGTTTAAGAATACACGGAAATACTGATTATCTTCTGCCGGAGAATGTGAAAAGATATATAGAGGAGAATCATTTATATGGAACGTGAAAAAGCCTTAAAAATTGTTGCTGAGCAATTAACAGAGCACCGCTATGTTCATACACTGGGTGTCATGGAGACAGCTATTTCCTTGGCTGAATTGTATGGGGGAGATGTCAAAAAGGCAGAAACAGCAGCTATTTTTCACGATTATGCTAAGTTCAGACCAAAAAAAGAAATGAAAAGAATTATTGAAGAACAAGAAATGCCCCAAAAATTGTTAGAACATAATAGTGAGCTTTGGCATGCTCCTGTTGGTGCCTATCTTGTGAAAAAAGAAGTAGGGATTAAGGATAAAGAGGTTTTAAGAGCAATTAAATACCACACATCAGGCCGTCCTGATATGACATTGCTTGAAAAAATCATTTATGTGGCAGACTATATAGAGCCAGGCAGACAATTTCCCGGTGTGGAGGAAGTAAGAGAGCTAGCTAAGACAAGCTTAGATCAAGCATTAATCAAATCTTTACAAAATACGATTGTATTCTTACTTAAAAAAAATCAAGCCATTTACCCAGATACGATTAAAACATATAATTCTTTAATTTTAAAAGGAGGAAAATCAAGTTAATGACAGGTAGAGATATTTTAACAACAGTAGCAAAAGCAGCAGACAGTAAGCGTGCAGAGGACATTATTGCACTTAACATGAATGGAATTTCCCTTATAGCCGATTATTTCTTTATTTGCCACGGAAACTCTGATAAACAGGTACAAGCTATCGCAAGAGAAATAAAAGAACAGGCTGAAGAGAAGGGTTTGAATGTAAAACGACTTGAAGGCTTCGATGAAGCTCGATGGGTCTTAATTGACTTAGGTGACGTCGTTGCCCATGTTTTTCATAAAGATGAAAGAGGCTATTATAATTTAGAGCGTTTATGGGGAGATGCTCCAACAGAGGATCTCGTAAGTGAGCTAGAACAATGATTTATAAAGGCTTTGCCTATATTTATGATCATCTAATGAAAGATGCTCCCTATGATAGGTGGGTTGGTTTTATTCAGGACTCTATATCAAAGTATCATAAGGGAGCAAGTAAACTTTTAGATGTAGCCTGTGGAACAGGTGAAATAGCGGTATCTTTAGCAAAGAATAATTTAGAGGTAACAGGTGTTGATCTTAGTGAAGATATGCTGACCGTAGCACAATCTAAAGCTGAGAAGAACAAAGTTAATTTACTATTCCTTCAGCAAGATATGCGCGAGCTAGATGGTTTTTCTGAACTTTTTGATGTTGTGACAATTTGTTGTGATTCCTTAAATTATTTAGAAACAAAAGAAGATGTCATGGCTACCTTTCACTCTGTTTTTGAACAACTTAAAGAGGATGGTTTATTTATTTTTGATGTCCATTCTATACATAAAATTCATCATGTATTTGCAAACAATACTTTTGCTGATCAAGATGAGGAAGTTAGCTTTATTTGGAATTCTTTTTTAGGGGATGAAGAAAACAGTATAGAACACGATATGACGTTTTTTGTTAGACATAATCAACTCTATGAAAGATATGATGAGATACACTACCAACGAACATATTCAATTGAGGAATATATTTCTTGGTTAAAAGCATCTTCTTTTCAAGTGTTAAATATTTGTAGTGATTTTGAGTTCGAAAGGCAGCCCCATTCTCAAGCAGAAAGAATTTTCTTTATTTGTCAAAAAACAAAGGTGAACTCATAATAAGAGTTCACCTAAAAAAATTTTTATAAACATAGAAGGATTTTAGCTTTATGATAGAGAATTACTTATTTGGAATTTTGTTAAACTGAACAGACACTTCTTCTATATCTTCATAATACTTCTCGTGTGTTGCTTGAAATACCTTTTCAAACATTTCTCCCACTTCATCTTCCAACACTTTGATTCCTTTTCCGGTTACTCCACCTTTTACACAGACTTTATCCTGTAGAGTAGGAAGAGTATATATTTCTGTTTCCAACAACTTGCCCATACCAACGATCATTTCACTTGCTAAAAGAACTGCCTGCTCCTTGGTTATATTTGTTTCCGCAACCGCACCATCTACAAATCGTTGAAGTAAATAGCTGAAAAAAGCTGGCCCACAGCTAACGATATCAGATGAGACTCTAGTAATATCATCTTCAATTTGAACAGGATTGGAAATTTGTTCAAATAATTCTTCAATCGTTGTTTTTGTTTCCTTATGACATGAATTTCCGTAAGTAATTAGCGAGACTCCGGAGAATGCGCGGTTCGTTATACTTGGAATCGCTCTTGCAACCTGACATTCAACAAGTGATTCTAGTTGATCAACATTAATAGGACTAGTTATTGATATTATGCATTTATTAGGTGTTAAAAGATGGTCAAGACTCTTTAAAAGGGGGTGAATATCTAATGGCTTGACACAAATAAAAATTAAATCAGAATGTTTCACTACTTCTTCAGCTGTTTCAACTACATTTGTTTGTGGATATAAATTCTTTATCACTTCAGCTTTAGTCATCGTTCGGTTCATCATATAAATGAATGAGGGTTTAATTGCACCCGACTCAATAAATGATTCAATTAAAATTCTCCCCATATTTCCTGTTCCAACAAAACCTACATTCAAAGTATATCCCCTCCTTAGAATGCAATTCTCTCATACACGATATGTTTTGAATTGATGTTTTATGATTAATTTTTAAAAGGAGTTTTATTGATGAGTATCATCCGAAAATACAAAAAATGGATTATCTTATTGGTTAGTTTATTAGTTATAACCATCCTTTATTATTCTTTTTTTAATATCCAAGCCTCATCTGAACTTGTGACAGCAAATGTTGAAGGTGCTTATATTGAAACAAGTGAAAGTTATGAAACAAGCAAGGTTGAGGAGAAAATAAGTGAAAATTCAGAAGCAGCTACCATCGTCATTGATGTAAAAGGGGCCGTTCAACAACCTGGAGTTTATGAAATTTCAGCAAATGCAAGAGTACATGAAATTATTGAAAAAGCTGGAGGATTGAGTGATCACGCTGATGAAGCGGCCGTAAACCTTGCCTCTTCATTAGAAGATGGAATGGTGGTTTATATTCCACTAATCGGTGAAAATAAAGAAAATCCATTTCAAATTACTAATGAAAATAAGGAAAGTTCTAAGAAAATCAATATTAACATAGCAACAAGTGAGGAGCTTCAAACACTATCAGGAATTGGACCTTCAAAGGCTGAAGCTATTATTTCTTATAGAGAAGAAAACGGTAAATTTAAAACGATTGAGGGGTTATTAGAAGTATCAGGTATTGGAGAAAAGTCATTAGAAAAATTAAAAGAAGAAGTTACCGTTAATTAAACTTTACAAAAGTTTGAATTGCGAATATTTGCATTTCCCGATAAACTAGGTTTAAGAAAAATGTCGAGTGGGGGAAGTAGCAGCATGAGTCGAATATCCTGGAATCAATATTTTATGTCACAAAGTCATTTGCTAGCTATGAGGAGTACATGTACGAGGCTAGCTGTTGGAGCTACAATCGTTAGAGATAAAAGAATAATAGCGGGTGGTTATAATGGCTCTATAGCAGGTGGTGTGCATTGTTCAGACGAGGGCTGTTATGTTATTGATAATCATTGTGTTAGAACTGTACATGCTGAAATGAATGCATTGCTGCAATGTGCGAAGTTTGGAGTACCAACAGATGGTGCTGAGATATATGTGACTCATTTTCCTTGTCTTCAATGTTGTAAAGCACTTATTCAGGCTGGTATTAAAACTGTATACTATGCGGTTGATTACAAAAACCATCCTTATGCAGTTGAGTTATTTCAACAAGCAAATGTTAAAGTAGAGCATGTTAATCTAGAAAACACATCTATTGAGAACAAAAATAAGGAAAAAGAAGCATTTGTGTTTGAGCTACTGGACAAGCTGGAGAAAACACAGAAGAGCGAAGAGCTACACCGATTAAAAGAGGAAGCTAAATCTTTATTTTCGTAACAACATAGTTAATGAAAGCAATTGTTTAGTCGCGATTGCTTTCTATTAAATCTTATATGAAAAGACTACAAATTCATCATGATAAGGTGGTGAAGCTTAATTAAAGGCCATTTTCTTTTCCTCGCAATAGCTGCTTGTTTAGCCATAACAATGGGACGGTTTCATTTCCACCCGTTATCTATCTTCTTTACAATAGCCTTTCTTATTTATCTCCAATTAAAGTTTAAATCCTTTCTCAGTTTTCTTGGTTTGATTGTTATTTTCGTCTATCTCTCCACCTATTTTTACACAGAATTTCAAAATCAAACTAAGCTGAATGAAGGAGATTATCAAACTACGGGCACGGTATACTCTACCCCAGAAATAGATGGAAATTATATGAAAGGAATAATTCAAACTGAATTAGAGGAGAAAGTTACTTTTTCCTATTCAATCAAGTCATTTGAAGAAAAAAACTCATTACAGGAATTACAATCTGGTGATATTTGTGTTTTAAAAGGTGAATTAGTAGTACCCAAATCCCCAACAATGCCTAACGCATTTGACTATAAACAATATCTTCATGACAACCATATCCATTGGGAGTTTCGGATAACAGATATTCAAAGATGTCACGCAAGCGATTTAAACGTGATGTCTCTTCTTCAAAAGTATCGAGAAAAAGGACTAAATCTAATTGAGGAAAAATTTCCGAGTTCGTCTGAAGGAATCGTGCAAGCCCTCATTTTTGGCGAAAGGCGTTTACTTGATGAAAAAGTAGAAGTGGCTTACCAGAAATTAGGTATTGTCCATTTGTTGGCAATATCAGGCTTGCATGTTGGTTTATTAGTTGGAGGAGTATATTTCCTTTTCATTTATTTTGGTGTAACACATGAAAATTCAAAGAAAATTTTGATTATATTGCTTCCGATATATATGATTTTAACTGGTGGCTCACCATCCGTTATACGAGCATCCTTTATGGTTATACTTTATTTCATTACGAGTCTTGTTCATAAAAAATTTACTGCAACAGATGTGATCAGTTTTACATGTTTAGTTTTACTTTTGCTTAATCCATACTATTTGTTTCAAGTTGGTTTTCAATTATCATATATTGTAAGCCTTGGATTATTACTTTCATCAAAATTAATCACATTGTTTTCTAATGCTTTTGTAAGGCTGTTTATTGTATCAACTGTTGCTCAACTTTGTGCAATGCCCCTAATGTTGTTTCATTTTTTTGAGGTATCACTCATTAGTTTACCTTTGAATATGGTCTTTGTCCCTTTTTATTCAATATGTATCTTACCTTTATCGATTTTAGCAACTGTTGTGATTTCATTTTCATCAACACTTGGAATGCCATTGGTTTCATTATTACACATTATTTTAGGTTATTCTCATCATCTTGTCTTAAATGCTGCTGATATATCTTTTACCACACTCACAACTGGAAAACCTTCACTACTTTTTATTATCTTCTATTGTATTGCTACACTTGTTTTATTCCTTCGTTTTGAAAAGAATCCTACATTTAAGTCTTTGTATAAACCATTTTGTGGATTGCTCCTTCTTTTTTTCATACATTTACATCTATCATATATAAATCCTCATGGAAGAGTTATGGTGATCAATGTTGGACAAGGTGACTCGATTTTTATTCAACTTCCATTCAATAAAGGGAACTTTTTGATTGATACGGGTGGTAAAATTACTTTTCCTTCTGAAGACTGGGAGTTAAGGAAGAATGTTTATTCAATTGCTGAAGATACAACAATCCCCTACTTAAAGTCAATAGGGGTAACAAAACTTAATGGATTATTTTTATCGCATGGCGACTTGGATCATATTGGAGAAGCCTTGATTTTCATAAATGAAGTTAATGTGGAGGAACTCGTTATACCTAAAGGATTTATAAGAGGAGAGCTTGAAAGTGAGATTGTTGAAAAGGCGAAAAGGAAGAAAATGAATATTAGAGTTGTTGAAGCTGGAGATCAATTACTATATAAGGATTTTATGTTTCACATTTTGTCACCCTCTGCATTAACTGAAAGTAAAAATGATGATTCCATGGTATTATTAGCGGAAATAGGTGGCTTAAAATGGTTATTTACAGGGGATGCTGAAATGAAAAGTGAAGAGAGAATAATATCGACATATCCGAATTTAAAAGCAGATGTTTTAAAAGTTGGTCATCATGGAAGCAGAGGTTCAACCTCTGATCAGCTGTTAGATCATTTAAACCCTTCAATTGCGATCATTTCGGCTGGCTATCAAAACCGATATCAACACCCGCATGATGAAGTAATGGAGAAATTGATGAGTAGAAAAATCTCTATTTTTAGAACAGATCTTCAAGGTGGAATTTTATATGAATTTAATGGAAATGCAGGAACGTTTTTTACTTATCCGCCATACGATGAAGTAAAGTGATAAACGAAAAAGAGACTGCAGCAGCAGTCTCTATGTAATCGTGTGTCATCGCTTAAGCAGAGATTAATTTAACAACAGTCGCAATGATGAAAATTGTCGCGAAAAATCCAAATGAAACAACGAATCCCACACCTGAATCAATAGCATCATTACGTTTACTTTGGACGTTCTTTTCAAATTCGTTCACTGTTACCCCTCCTATATCAATTTTAGTATAAGCGATTACTATAAAAAAATCTACATCATCTTCCTATTAATTAGCCCTGATATGCTGAGCAGTTTACGAAAGGCGGCAATTTCCATTAATGTTATAAACAATCAATAATAGTTCATTTTATATTGGTCACAATAAATAACACTTACATTGGAGCATCGTTTCGAATTTAGGTACCTAGGCCCTGAATCGAAGCGTTCATATTTAAAAGGGAACTAAAGTGTTTTTAGTTCCCTTATTCATTTTTTATAAATAAAAGATAACTTTGATTTTGAATTCGGTTTTTCTTTATTACTTGCCAAAGCTGTTTTTTCACTTTACGATAAATAAAGTGAAATGAACGATTGGAGAATGAACATGATTTTTAATGTATGGAAAGATATTCAGAAAAAAAATATACAACCAGTTTATCTATTAGTTGGAGAAGAGTCATTTTTGATGCAGGAAACACTCCGTCATATCGTACAAGCTTCTCTTTTGGAGGAGGAGAAGGATTTTAATTTATCTGTATATGATATGGAAGAAACACCAGTGGAAACGGCAATTGAGGATGCTGAAACGTTACCATTTATGGGAGAAAAGCGGGTTGTAATTATAAAAAATCCAGTCTTTTTAACAAGTGAAAAGAAAAAAGAAAAGCTTGAACACCGTGTTGAAAAGCTTGAACAATACATAAACTCTCCTGCTCCTTATACGATCGTTGTGTTTGTTGCACCATATGAAAAATTAGATGAGCGAAAAAAAATTACAAAATTGCTGAAAAAGCAATCTGCTGTAATCGAAATGAAATCACTGTCTGATGATGAAGCAATAAAGTGGATGCTGAACGTGGCACAAGAACAAAGAGTAGAGTTAGACAAAGATGCAGTGGAACAATTGCTTGTGTTAACTGCTGGTGATCTAATGGCTATTCATCAAGAGCTACAGAAGCTTAGCACTTATGTTGGTGAAGGTGGACTCATTTCAGTTGGAACAGTAAATTTATTAGTGGCACGCACCTTAGAGCAAAACATTTTTGATTTAATTGAGCATGTTATTTACCGAAGAAGCAAAGAGGCCTTACAAATATTTTATGATTTATTAAAAAATAATGAAGAACCTATTAAAATTCTTTCTTTACTTGTTACACAATTTCGCTTAATTCTTCAAGTGAAAGAGCTGTCAACTGTTGGTTATGGTCAACAGCAGATCGCTTCGACAGTTAAAGTTCATCCATTTAGAGTAAAACTTGCATTACAACAGGCTCGACTATTTCAGACAGAGGAATTGGCACATATTTTAATGGAGCTTGCAGAGGCTGATTATGAAATGAAAACAGGGAAAAAAGATAAACAACTTTTACTAGAGTTGTTTTTGTTAAAATTATTTAAAAATGATTAAACAAAAAACGATCCTTTGTGGGATCGTTTTTTCGTATAAGAAAGGGTTGTCTAGATTTGCTTGAAGCAAATTGACAACCGTTCTTCTTATTATGCAGTTAATCCGTTAACAGCTTTCGCTAAACGAGATTTGTAGCGAGCAGCAGTGTTTTTATGAACTAAACCACTTTGTGCAGCTTTATCGATTTGCTTGTTAGCTTCAACAAGTGCAGCTTTTGCGTTATCAGCATCGTTATTTAAAACTAAAGCATCTACTTTTTTAATTGCAGTACGCATTGTAGATTTAATAGCAGAGTTATGTGCATTACGCTCATTGCTAGTTTTAACACGCTTGATTGCAGATTTAATATTTGGCATATCTTTCACCTCCTAAGAAGTTCATCGAGATCTATTTAGCTCGATCATTTCCTTTACATGAACAAAAGATATTCTATCAAACAGCTACTCATATTGCAATACTAATGTAAAGGAAAATACATTGAAAGCATGTAATTTTTTATCTTTCGATGAAACGATCTCGATTACAAAAGAATGTTTCACCAAAATAATGGAAAAGATAAGCAGTAGGAATGAATTTGGGAGGTAAAGTTATGGGTAAATCATTAGATTTAAGTAATTATTCTGTTCGAACAGATTTAGCTGTAGAAGCAAGGGCGATGTATCTTGAGCAAAACGAAGTAGAAAATTCATCAGATATATCTGGTGTTGTTATAAAGGAATGGGACGAAGAAGGAGTTAGTATTTCTTCATTGGATATAGATGAGGAAGGGTCAAAAATTGTTGGGAAAAAGGCTGGTAAATATTTAACTTTGGAAGTACAGGGAATTAGACAGAAGGATACTGAACTACAAGAAAAAGTTATAGATGTTTTTGCAAATTTATTTAGTCAATTTCTAACAGATATTAATATCCCAAAGGATGCTAGCTGTTTAGTTGTTGGATTAGGAAATTGGAATGTCACACCTGATGCACTTGGTCCATTAGCAGTTGAAAATCTATTAATCACAAGACATTTATTCAAATTACAGCCGGAAAATGTAGAAGAAGGCTTCCGTCCTGTAAGTGCATTAGCACCCGGTGTGATGGGATTAACGGGTATTGAAACGAGTGATATTATCTCAGGAGTCATTGAGCAATCAAAACCTGATTTTGTCATTGCGATTGATGCCTTAGCGGCTAGATCAATTGAACGAGTAAATACAACGATTCAAATTTCAGATACAGGCATCCACCCTGGTTCTGGAGTTGGAAATAAACGAAAAGCACTAAGTAAAGAAACATTTGGTATTCCTGTTATTGCGATCGGTATTCCAACAGTAGTTGATGCTGTTTCAATTACAAGTGATACGATTGACTATATTTTAAAGCATTTTGGTAGAGAGTTAAATGAAGGAAATAAACCGTCTAGGTCGTTAACACCAGCAGGAATGAACTTTGGAGAACGTCGAGTACTAACAGATGAAGATTTACCAAGTGATGAGCACCGTCAACAATTTTTAGGAATAGTCGGAGGTCTTGAAGAAGACGAAAAAAGGAAGCTTATACATGAAGTTTTATCACCGCTTGGGCATAATTTAATGGTCACGCCGAAGGAAGTTGATATGTTCATTGATGATATGGCGAATGTTATTGCTAGTGGGTTGAATTCTGCACTTCATCAGCAGGTTGATCAAGATAATTCAGGTGCTTATACGCACTAGTAAAAATAGAATTGTTGTTTGGTTTAATCATAAGTAAAACAGATTGTTCTACTTTCTTATGCTTTGTCATACATTTTAGTAGATAAGCATAAGGAGGTTTTTTATGAAATGAAGCGATCTAGTACAAGACACAATATGGTTGTAACCTTAAATGGGACAAGCATTAAAAAAGGAATCGTTGTTAGCTTCATTGTTTTGTTAATGACCTTTTTACTTTCAGGTATTTTGACGTCATTAAAACCTGAATATCGTTTAACCTCCTCATCAATTAATGATTTAACACGAAATATTGATAGTGAGGCTTTTCTTCAGTTATTAGGTGCTGAAAACCGCTTTTTTATATCGGCATTACCAGAACATGCTGAACCAATTAAGTTATCTTCTATTATGTTTAAAGTCGCTACGAGTATTAACCCTGATGACCCCCGCAGTTTGCTAGGACGGGAATTACCGGGATTCTCCCTATTTGATAGTGAAATTGTTGTAGCTGGGGATGGGACAAACTATACAAATATGCCGTATGAATCTCCACCACCTACTGAGGTGTTGGAACAAGAACGAGAAGCTTCTATTACAAAAAATGATGCTGTAAATTCTGGAGACGAAGAGCCAAAAGCTCCTCCTTCTCTTACAACAGGAGATAAAAAGGTCGTTTATATATATAACACTCATAACACTGAATCATATCTTCCGTTATTAGAAGGAGAAAGTGATCCTAATCGTGCTATTCACTCAAAAGCAAACGTCACAATTGTGAGTGAGTTATTAGGAAAAGCTCTCTCAGATGAGGGGATAGGATCACAAGTAGAAAAAACAGATGTACAAGCCAATTTAAAGCAAAAAGGTTGGAATTATGCAAAGTCATATACAGCCTCAAGGCCAATCGTTGAAAGTGCAATGGCTAGTAATCGTAACTTGAATTATATGATCGATATTCATCGAGATTCACAAAGAAAAGGTGTCACCACCATAAAAATTGGGGATATATCATATGCCAAACTAGCATTTGTAATTGGTGGAGATAATCCAACTGCTGACAAAAATGAAAAGTTAGCTAAAGACCTTCATGATTTATTGGAAAAGAAATACCCTGGCTTAAGTCGTGGGATTTTCGAGCAGGGAGGAAAAGGCTATAACGGAGTTTATAACCAGGATTTATCTCAAAACGCTATGCTCTTAGAATTTGGCGGGGTTGACAATAATCTAGAAGAACTTAAAAACACAGTTTCAGCTGTAGCTGATGTATTTAGCGAGTACTATTGGCAAGCAGAAAAAGTAAACGGTGATTCATCAGCTGAAAAAAAGTAAAACACATTGTGAGGGAAGTAAGATGATTAAATTCATGTTTAAATGCTTTGTTTTATGTTCTGTGCTTTTATTTGGCGTGTTAATTGGCATGCAGCAAGCAAACCAAGGCATGATCAAAATGAAAGGATACAATGATCCTGATTTACAAGGTGCATTTCAAGTTCAAAATGATTCAGGTGATGTCGCCGCGTCTATTCTTGGAAACGAAGTAACCAGTCAGGATCTTGAAAAAAAACAAGAGCAGCTTGAACAAATTGAAGCCTTTAACTTCTTCTCTCAAATCGGTAAACAGCTTGCAGGCATAGTTAGTAATGGAGTATCGACAATATTGGATATGGTAACTAACTGGTTAAATGGTTTACTAGAATAAAAAGAAAGCCGACAAACAATCGCCATGATCAACTAATGGCAATTAGTAACTGTCGGCTTTTTTACTACAACAACGGTCATCCTCCGTTTTTATCCATTGAATCTTGATTTGTCAATTGATATAATGAGAAATAGTGTATTTGTAAGCTATGTAGGAGTGAAAACATATTATGAATAGAGAAGAAAAATTAAAAAGGCAGTCGAGAATCCGGAACTTTTCGATTATTGCTCATATTGATCACGGTAAATCGACTCTAGCAGATCGTATTTTAGAAAAAACATCAGCTTTAACTCAGCGTGAAATGAAGAATCAGCTGTTAGATTCAATGGATCTTGAACGAGAACGTGGGATCACGATTAAATTGAATGCCGTTCAATTAAAATATAAAGCGAAAGATGGAGAGGAATATACTTTCCATTTAATCGATACTCCAGGACATGTCGACTTTACGTATGAGGTTTCACGAAGTCTTGCAGCATGTGAAGGAGCAATTCTTGTGGTTGATGCAGCTCAGGGAATAGAAGCTCAAACGCTTGCAAATGTATATTTAGCGCTTGATAACGATTTGGAAATCTTGCCTGTAATTAACAAAATTGACTTACCAAGTGCTGACCCAGAACGTGTTCGTCAAGAGGTTGAAGATGTAATCGGACTTGATGCATCTGAGGCAGTTTTGGCATCTGCTAAAGCTGGAATTGGGATTGAAGAAATACTAGAGCAGGTTGTAGAAAAAGTACCTGCACCACAAGGTGATCCTGAAGGACCGTTAAAAGCTCTTATCTTTGACTCCTTATATGACGCTTACCGCGGAGTTGTTGCATACATTCGTGTAGTTGAAGGAACGGTTAAAGTAGGACAAAAAATTAAAATGATGGCAACCGGTAAAGAATTTGAAGTAACTGAGGTAGGGGTATTCAATCCAAAACCCGTTCAGTTAAAAGAATTAAATGTAGGAGATGTTGGATTTTTAACAGCTGCTATTAAAAACGTTGGAGACACTCGTGTTGGTGATACAATTACCAATGCAAAAAACGGGGCAACTGAGGCGCTGCCAGGTTATCGTAAGTTAAATCCGATGGTGTTCTGTGGACTATACCCAATTGATACCGCTAAATATAATGATTTACGTGAAGCATTAGAAAAGCTTGAGCTAAATGACTCGTCTCTTCAATTTGAGCCAGAAACGTCACAAGCTCTAGGATTTGGGTTCCGTTGTGGATTTTTAGGACTACTTCATATGGAAATCATCCAAGAACGTATTGAACGTGAATTTAAAATTGATTTAATTACTACAGCTCCAAGTGTTATCTATGATGTTCATTTAACAGATGGTGAAACACTAAGAGTCGATAATCCATCTAATATGCCTGACCCGCAAAAGATTGACCGCATTGAAGAGCCTTATGTTAAAGCGGCAATAATGGTTCCGAATGATTATGTCGGTGCAGTAATGGAGCTTTGTCAGAAGAAACGTGGAAATTTCATAGATATGCAATATCTTGATGAAAATCGCGTGAACATTAATTACGAAATCCCATTATCTGAAATTGTTTATGATTTCTTTGATCAATTAAAATCGAATACAAAAGGTTATGCTTCCTTTGACTATGAATTAATTGGTTACAAAACATCAACTCTAGTTAAAATGGACATTTTATTAAATGCTGAGAAGATTGATGCATTGTCATTTATTGTTCACCGTGACTCATCGTATGAGCGTGGAAAAATAATTGTTGAAAAACTGAAAGAACTTATTCCGCGTCAACAATTCGAAGTGCCGATTCAAGCAGCGATTGGCCAAAAGATTGTGGCAAGATCAACAATCAAAGCAATGCGTAAAAACGTACTTGCGAAATGTTACGGTGGTGACATTTCACGTAAACGTAAGTTATTAGAAAAACAAAAAGAAGGTAAAAAGAGAATGAAGCAAGTTGGTTCTGTTGAAGTGCCACAAGAAGCCTTTATGGCTGTATTGCGTATGGATGAAAGCTGATTCTTTTAGATAGAATCGGATACATGCTATAATAAATTCTCTTAAGTTATATGAAAGAAAATGGATGCCGCAGCGATGTCTGCGGCTTCTTAATTAGAAGGTGAAAAAATGATTAAATCCGCATACATTCATATTCCTTTTTGCCATCATATTTGTCATTATTGTGATTTTAATAAGGTTTTTTTCAAACAACAACCTGTTGATGAATATATTGAAAGTCTTATAACAGAAATGCATTATGCTAAGGAAATTAATAAACAACAGGAGCCGCTTAAAACCATTTTTATTGGTGGTGGAACTCCTACAGCCCTATCGGCAAAACAACTTGATCGACTTCTTGAAGGTATCTCGACCGAGCTGCTGTCAACAAATGAACTTATTGAATTCGCGGTTGAAGCAAATCCTGGTGAGCTTTCTATAGAAAAATTGGAAGTGTTAAAGAATGCAGGAGTTAATCGCTTAAGTATTGGGGTTCAGAGTTTTGACGATGAGCTTCTCAATAAAATTGGACGAGTTCATCGAAAAGATGATGTTTTTCGTACAATAAAACAAGCTGAACAGGTAGGTTTTGATAATTTAAGTCTCGATTTAATGTATGCACTGCCCGGACAAACAATCGAGCAATTTAGAGAAACGCTGGAAACTGCATTTACTCTAAATGTGAAACACTTCTCAGCATATTCTTTAATCATTGAACCGAAAACAGTGTTTTATAATTTAATGCAAAAAGGAAAATTAACACTGCCACCTCAAGAGCATGAGGCGCAAATGTATGAATTGGCAATGGAAGAAATGGAGAAGCATGGCTTTAAGCAATATGAAATAAGTAATTACAGCATTCCAGGATATGAAAGTCAACATAATCTAACATATTGGAACAACGAGTATTACTATGGATTTGGTGCAGGTGCACATGGATATGTTAATGGGCTAAGAACATCTAATGTTGGTCCAATCAGAAAGTATATGGAGAACATTGATGAATCCGGGACAGCTTTTTCTGCACAAACAAAAGTGAGCAAAGAAGAAGAAATGGAAGAGCAAATGTTTCTTGGGTTACGAAAAGTAAAAGGTGTTAACAAGGAAACTTTTCATAAAAGATTTTCAGTTAAATTGGAAGAGAAATTTGGTAGTCAAATCCAAAAACTTGTTAAACAAGGATTACTGGTAGATGACGATGAATCCCTTTTTCTTACTCATAAAGGGAAGCTATTAGGCAATGAAGTTTTCCAAGAATTTTTAATTTCATAAAAACCAGACTTTATTTAAAAATTGTGAGCTTTTCATTGATAAATCAAGTATTTTATAATTGACAATTTATTTTGGTTTTGATAACTTTTTATATATATTTAGCACTCACGTTATAAGAGTGCTAACAGAGGTGATGAATAGTGCTTACAGATCGCCAATTGTTGGTTCTTCAAGTCATCATTGATGATTTTATTCATTCAGCTCAGCCTGTTGGTTCTCGATCACTAGCGAAAAAAGACGAAATTACGTTTAGCTCGGCTACTATTAGGAACGATATGGCTGACTTAGAGGACCTGGGATTTATTGAGAAAACACATAGTTCCTCAGGACGTGTTCCTTCTGAGAGGGGATATCGCTATTATGTGGACCATTTACTTTCTCCACAGAGATTAACAAAAACAGAAGTAACTCAAATTAAATCTATTTATGCTGAGAAAATTTTTGAACTAGAAAAGGTAGTTCAAAAATCAGCACAAATTTTGTCGGAAATGACAAATTATACATCGATTGTACTAGGGCCGAAAGTGAATGAAAATCGATTAAAACGAATCCAAATCGTGCCAATTAGTAAGGAAACTGCAGTTGCCATCATTGTCACAAATACTGGACATGTTGAAAATCGTACGATTACTTTCCCAGATTCACTAGAGCCAAGTGATATTGAAAAAATGGTGAACATTCTTAACGAAAGATTAGTAGGTGTTCCACTGGTTGATCTCCAGAATAAAATCTTTAAAGAAGTTGTTACTGTCTTAAAGAATCATATTGAGAACTATGACATGCTATTAAAGATCATGGCTGGTTCATTAAAGCTAGAGTCAAATGAGAAAATTTATTTTGGTGGTAAAACAAATATGCTCAGTCAACCAGAGTTTTCAGATATTGGGAGAATTAGGTCACTTTTAACAATGATTGAGCAAGAAAAAGAGTTGTATGGACTACTAAAAGCAAATTCTGCAGGCATTTCAATAAAAATTGGTAAGGAAAATGACCTTTCAGCAATGGAAAACTGCAGTCTTATTACCGCCACCTATTCATTAGGAGACAATCAGTTAGGTACAATAGCTGTGCTTGGTCCTACTCGAATGGAATATTCCCGTGTTGTAAGTTTATTAACAAGAATGACACGTGACCTGTCTAAAACTCTTACCGACTTGTATCATGGTTCTTAAGCTTGGTTATATTGATAAGGATGGAATAAGCGCTATTCCATCCGATTCCCATGCTTATAAATACTAGATATATATATCTTTCTTTAAGGGAGGTGAAAGATCGTGTCAAATGAAAAAAACGTTGCAGAACAAGAAGAAACAGTAGATACAATTGAAAACGTCGAATCAGATGCTGAAATAGTAGATGCAGATGATGTTCAAGTAGAAGAAGCTGAAGTAGTTGATGAGTCAGCTGCTAAAATTGCTGCCTTACAAGCACAGCTTGATGAAACAGAAAACAAAATGCTTCGAGCTCAAGCAGACTTTGACAACTTTAGAAGACGTGCTCGCTTAGATCAAGAGGCTGCTCAAAAGTATCGTGCACAAAGCTTAGTTTCTGAAATTTTACCTGCTCTTGATAACTTTGAAAGAGCGTTACAAATAGAAGCAAGCAATGATCAAACCAAATCATTGCTACAAGGAATGAACATGGTGTACAACCAATTAGTTCAAGCCCTGCAAAACGAAGGTGTAGAAACAATCAAATCAGTTGGTGAACAATTTGATCCACATCTACATCAAGCAGTGATGCAAGTTGAGGATGAAAACTATGATTCTAATTCTGTCATTGAAGAACTGCAAAAAGGATATAAATTGAAGGATCGAGTGATTCGACCTGCAATGGTTAAAGTAAATCAATAATTATCATAACTTACATATTAGGAGGTTCTATCTATGAGTAAAATTATCGGTATCGACTTAGGTACAACAAACTCATGTGTCGCAGTTTTAGAAGGCGGAGAACCGAAAGTGATCCCAAATCCAGAAGGTAACCGTACAACTCCTTCTGTAGTTGCTTTCAAAAACGGCGAACGTCAAGTTGGGGAGGTAGCAAAGCGTCAAGCTATCACAAACCCTAATACAATTATCTCAATCAAACGTCATATGGGTACTGACTATAAAGTTGAAGTTGAAGGTAAAAACTATACACCACAAGAAATGTCAGCCATTATTCTTCAACATTTAAAATCTTATGCAGAAGAATATTTAGGTGAGCCAGTAACAAAAGCAGTTATTACAGTTCCAGCTTACTTTAATGATGCTGAGCGTCAAGCGACAAAAGATGCTGGTAAAATTGCAGGTTTAGAAGTTGAACGTATCATCAACGAACCTACTGCTGCAGCTTTAGCATATGGTTTAGACAAAACAGACGAAGACCAAACAATCCTAGTTTATGACTTAGGTGGCGGTACGTTTGACGTATCTGTACTTGAACTAGGTGATGGTGTATTTGAAGTACGTTCTACTGCTGGGGACAACCGTCTAGGTGGAGACGACTTTGACCAAGTAATTATCGATTACTTAGTTGCAGAATTTAAAAAAGAAAACGGCATTGACCTTTCAAAAGATAAAATGGCCCTGCAACGTCTAAAAGATGCAGCTGAAAAAGCGAAAAAAGATCTTTCAGGTGTTACTTCAACTCAAATCTCATTACCGTTTATCACGGCTGGAGAAGCTGGACCACTTCACTTAGAAGTAAGCCTTTCTCGTGCTAAATTTGACGAGTTATCTTCAGATTTAGTTGAAAGAACAATGGGACCTGTCCGCCAAGCATTAAGCGATGCTGATCTTTCAGCTAGTGAAATTGATAAAGTTATTCTTGTTGGGGGATCTACTCGTATTCCTGCTGTACAAGAAGCAATTAAAAAAGCATTAGGAAAAGAGCCTCATAAAGGCGTAAACCCTGATGAAGTTGTAGCACTTGGTGCTTCAATTCAAGGTGGAGTTATCACTGGAGACGTAAAAGACGTTGTATTACTTGACGTTACTCCGCTTTCACTTGGTATTGAAACAATGGGTGGGGTATTTACGAAGCTTATTGAACGTAATACAACAATCCCAACAAGTAAATCACAAGTGTTCTCAACCGCAGCTGATAACCAAACAGCAGTAGACATTCACGTGCTACAAGGTGAGCGTCCAATGTCAGCTGATAACAAAACATTAGGTCGCTTCCAATTAACAGATATTCCACCAGCACCACGTGGAGTACCTCAAATTGAGGTATCATTTGATATCGACAAAAATGGTATCGTAAATGTTCGTGCAAAAGATTTAGGTACAAACAAAGAACAAGCGATCACAATTAAATCAAACACTGGTTTATCTGATGATGAAATCGACCGTATGGTTAAAGAAGCTGAAGAAAACGCAGATGCAGACAAAGCTCGTAAAGAAGAAGTTGAACTACGTAACGAAGCAGATCAATTAGTGTTCCAAACAGAAAAAACATTAAAAGATCTTGAAGGTAAGGTAGACGAAGCTGAAGTTGCGAAAGCGAATGAAGCAAAAGATGCTTTAAAAGCAGCGATTGAGAAAAACGAATTAGAAGAAATTAAAGTGAAAAAAGAAGCTCTTCAAACAATTGTACAAGAGCTTTCTATGAAACTATATGAGCAAGCACAACAAGCTCAGGCACAACAAGGTGGAGAAGCTGGTAATAAAGCAGCTGACGATGTTGTTGACGCAGAGTTTGAAGAAGTAAATGATGACGACAAAAAATAAGTCATATTAAGGTGAAAAGTCAAAGTCAGGGTAGGTCTTGACTTTGGCTTTTTTTGTAAAAGTGAGAGGCTTGTGATAAGCAGTAACAATATGTTGCTTTTCTTCTCTTTTGAGTGATACAATTTACCTTATGTGAGAAAATCGGGAGTGAGAAATTATGAGCAAGCGTGATTACTATGAGGTGCTCGGGTTAAGTAAGAACGCAGGTAAGGATGAGATAAAAAAGGCTTATCGTAAGCTTTCAAAGAAATATCATCCAGACATCAACAAAGAAGCAGATGCAGACGAAAAATTCAAAGAAATTACAGAGGCCTATGAAACATTAAGTGATGATCAAAAGAAAGCTCATTATGATCAATTTGGACATACTGATCCAAATCAAGGCTTTGGTGGCGGTGCTGGTTTCGGTGGTGATGGTTTTGGCTTTGAGGATATTTTTAGCTCAATCTTTGGCGGTGGCACAAGAAGAAGAGATCCGAATGCCCCAAGACAAGGTGCTGACTTACAATATACTATGACGCTGGATTTTGAAGAAGCTGTTTTTGGTAAAGAAACAACAATTGAAATCCCACGTGAAGAAACGTGTGAAACATGTGATGGCTCGGGCGCTCAAAAGGGGACTTCTCCTGAGACATGTTCGCATTGTGGCGGTAGCGGCCAACAAAGTGTTGAACAAAATACACCGTTTGGTCGTATTGTAAATAGACGAGTTTGTCACTACTGTGAAGGAACAGGTAAAATCATTAAGCATAAATGTGGAACTTGTCGTGGAACAGGTAAAGTGAAAAAACGCAAAAAAATCCAAGTGAAAATTCCTGCAGGTGTTGATGATGGTCAACAACTACGTGTATCAGCACAAGGAGAGCCAGGAGTAAATGGTGGACCTCCAGGAGATCTATATGTTGTTTTCCATGTGAGAGAACATGAATTTTTTGAAAGAGATGGTGATGACATTTATTGTGAAATGCCATTAACTTTCGCTCAAGCTGCACTTGGAGATGAAATTGAGATTCCAACATTACACGGGAAGGTAAAACTTAAAGTACCTTCTGGAACTCAAACAGGAAAAAAATTCCGCTTATCTGGTAAGGGAGTACCAAATGTAAGAGGCTATGGTCAAGGTGATCAATATGTTATTTTACGTGTGTTAACTCCTACAAACTTAACGGAAAAACAAAAGGATTTGTTAAGAGAATTTGCTGAAATCAGTGGGGCAAAGCCCGATGAACATGAAGAAAGCTTTTTTGATAAAGTAAAACGAGCGTTCAAAGGTGATTAATATTTAAAGGTTAAGGATTGGAGTTGGTAGGTATGAAATGGTCTGAATTAAGCATCCATACAACACAAGAAGCGGTGGAACCCATTTCAAATATTTTACATGAAGCTGGAGCAAGTGGGGTGGTCATTGAGGATTTAGCTGACTTAATGAAGGAACGGAGTACATCCCTCGGCGAAATCTACCAACTAGATCCAACCGATTATCCAGAAGAAGGTGTTGTTGTAAAGGCTTATCTGCCTGTTAATAGTTTTCTTGGCGAAACAGTTGAGGGCATAAAGGCTGCTATTAATAATTTATTGGTATATGATATCGATCTCGGAAGAAATCATATTACAATAAGTGAAGTGAATGAAGAAGAATGGGCAACAGCCTGGAAAAAATATTACCACCCTGTTAAAATTTCTGAAAAGTTTACGATTGTTCCAACTTGGGAAATCTATGAACCTGTGAGCTCAGATGAATTAATCATAGAACTAGATCCAGGGATGGCTTTTGGAACAGGAACACATCCTACCACTGTATTATGTATACAAGCATTAGAACGTACTGTACAAAAGGATGATACAGTTATTGACGTAGGAACAGGTTCTGGTGTTCTAAGTATTGCTGCAGGTTTACTCGGTGCAAAAAGTATTGATGCATACGATTTAGATCAAGTAGCAGTTGATAGTGCCCGTTTAAATTGTAAGATTAACAAAGTACAAAACATTGTCAATGTTTCTCAAAAAAATCTTCTAGACGATGTTGAAGGACCAGTTGATTTAATTGTATCCAATATTCTTGCGGAAATTATTGTTCGCTTTATTGATAAAGCATATGAAGTACTCAAACAAGACGGAACTTTTATTACATCAGGTATTATTCAAAATAAAAAGTATGAAGTAAAAGAAGCGCTGCAAAATGCTGGTTTTATTATTGAAGAAACTATGGTCATGGAAGATTGGGTTGCGTTTATCGCGAAAAAGAAGTAAAGAAAGAGGGAATCCCTTTGCAACGATATTTTATAGAAGCAGCTAAAGAAAATATTGAGGGAGATATCTTTATTACAGGTGACGACGTACACCATATTTCACGTGTTTTGCGTATGCAATCAGGTAATATGGTTGTCTGCTGTACGAAGGATGGCTTTGAAGCACTTTGTGAAATTGTTGAAATTACCAATGACCAAGTGAGTTGTTCTGTATTAGAATGGATGACAGTGAATCATGAATTACCAGTTTCTATTTCCATTGCGAGCGGGTTGCCTAAAGGGGATAAGCTTGAATGGATTATTCAAAAGGGCACCGAATTAGGTGCTTCTTCATTTATCCCTTTTAATGCTGCTCGTTCAATTGTAAAGCTTGAGACTAAAAAGGTCGGTAAGAAGCTTGAGCGTTGGTCCAAAATCGCAAAGGAAGCATCAGAGCAATCATATCGTAATACAATTCCATCAATCTGTGAACCATGTGATTTTCATGAACTGATTTCTATAGCAAAAAATTTCGATGTGAAAATTGTTGCTTATGAAGAATCCGCTAAACAGGGAGAAAAGAAAAACTTGGTTAAAGCATTAGACGAACTTCAGGTTGGTGGTTCCCTGCTGGCTGTGTTTGGACCTGAAGGTGGATTAACAGAAAAAGAGGTTGCAAAACTCGAGCAAGAAGGTTTTATTATTTGTAGTTTTGGCCCAAGAATATTAAGAACTGAGACAGCACCGTTGTATTTATTATCTGCTGTTTCTTATAATTTCGAACTATCGAGGTGAAGATCATGCCTACAGTTGCATTTCATACATTAGGTTGTAAAGTAAATCATTATGAAACAGAAGCGATATGGCAGCTCTTTAAAGAAGCTGGCTATGAACGCACTGACTATGAACGTGTTGCGGACGTGTATGTTATTAATACATGTACAGTTACCAACACTGGTGATAAAAAAAGTCGTCAAGTTATTCGTCGTGCCATTCGAAAAAATCCGGATGGTGTTATTTGTGTAACAGGTTGTTATGCGCAAACTTCTCCGGCAGAAATCATGGCGATTCCGGGTGTTGATATTGTTGTTGGAACTCAAGATCGTGTAAAAATGTTAGAGTATATTGAGCAATACAAAGAAGAAAGAAAACCAATTAACAGCGTTAGAAACATTATGAAAACGCGTGTTTATGAAGAACTTGATGTTCCTTCATTCACAGACCGTACAAGAGCTTCATTAAAAATTCAAGAAGGCTGCAATAATTTCTGTACTTTTTGTATTATTCCTTGGGCTCGTGGTTTAATGCGTTCTCGTGACCCTAAAGAGGTAGTTGCGCAAGCTCAACAGCTCGTAGATGCGGGTTATAAAGAAATCGTTCTAACAGGTATTCACACAGGTGGATATGGTGAGGACTTAAAGGACTATAACTTAGCTATGCTTTTAAAAGATTTAGATGAGCAAGTGGAAGGCTTAAAGCGTATCCGTATCTCTTCAATTGAAGCAAGTCAAATTTCTGACGAAGTAATTGAAGTGCTTCAAAACTCAGATAAAGTGGTTCGTCATCTGCACATTCCAATTCAATCAGGCTCAGATACTGTTTTGAAACGTATGCGTAGAAAGTATACGATGGAATTTTTTGCAGAGCGTATTGAGCGTTTAAAAGAAGCATTACCTGGCTTAGCGATTACATCTGACGTTATCGTTGGTTTCCCAGGTGAAACGGAAGAAGAGTTCATGGAAACGTATAATTTTATTAAAAAACATAAGTTTTCAGAGCTACATGTGTTCCCTTATTCTAAACGAACAGGTACGCCTGCTGCACGTATGGAAGATCAAGTGGATGAGGATGTAAAAAACGAACGTGTTCATCGCCTAATTGAACTTTCAAATCAATTAGCAAAAGAATATGCATCACAATTCGAGAATGAAGTATTAGAAGTAATTCCTGAAGAAAGATACAAAGAAGAAACAAACGAAAACTTGTATGTTGGATATACAGACAATTATCTAAAAGTTGTTTTCCCAGCAAATGAGGAAATGGTCGGAAAAATCGTGAAGGTGAAAATCACAAAAGCCGGCTACCCATACAATGAGGGTCAGTTTGTAAGAGTGATGGAAGAGACTGTTAAGGTAGAAGAAGAAGTTCGTTTAACTTCATGATAAGAGACTTTAGGTTAGGCGCGGATTCTTAGGAATTCGCGCCTAATTTTTTTGAGCATATTTGGGTCTTAACAATACGACAAGAAGATTGGCGGTGGTTTGTGTCGTTCATAAGGGTGATGAACGACAAAAGTGTAAGGGGAAGAGCGGGTAGTGTCGTTCATAAGAGTGATGAAGACCAAAAGCCAGAGAAACATAAGGGGAAGTGGTCTTCATAAGAGTGATGAAGACCAAAAGCCAGAGAAACACCAGAGGAAATGGTCTTCATATGGGTAATGAAGACCAAAAGCCAGAGAAACACCAGAGGAAATGGTCTTCATATGGGTAATGAAGACCAAAAGCCAGAGAGAATCTATAGAAAACGGTCTTCATACATATATGTGAAGAGCTACTAAAACCAAAATCCTATTCTTGCAATTTTATTTAACTTCATAACTAAAATTAACTCTTCATTCTAATTGCATTATTAAATTTCCGACCTCAAAAAAACATAAAAATGACTAAATTTCTCTAACTGGCACAAATTATTTTTATACTCGTTTTTATATATGATAAATGATAAGATGTAAGATGTCGGACAACTATCAAAAATAAAGGAGAAGATACATAATGTCTAAAATTGCAAAAATGATAGATCATACAGCTTTAAAAGCGGATACAACAAAAGAAACAGTAGAAAAGCTTTGTCAGGAAGCAATTGAATTTCAGTTTGCATCTGTTTGTGTAAATCCAACTTGGGTTGAAACAGCGGCCCAGCTTTTGAAAGATTCAGAAGTAAAAGTTTGTACTGTTATAGGTTTCCCACTAGGTGCGAACACTCCTGAGACAAAAGGA
Source organism: Metabacillus sp. B2-18 (assembly GCF_021117275.1). Taxonomy (NCBI): domain Bacteria; kingdom Bacillati; phylum Bacillota; class Bacilli; order Caryophanales; family Bacillaceae; genus Metabacillus; species Metabacillus sp. B2-18. The sequence goes on along the minus strand of NZ_CP088245.1, from coordinate 3,480,332 downwards.
TTTGAAACGAAGGATGCTATCTTTAAGGGTGCAACAGAAGTTGATATGGTTATAAATATCGGTGCTTTAAAAGATAAAAATGATGAGCTTGTTCAGCGCGATATTGAAGCTGTTGTGGAAGCGGCAAAAGGAAAGGCTCTAACAAAGGTTATTATAGAGACGAGTCTTTTAACTGAAGAAGAAAAGGTGAGAGCTTGTGAACTTGCAGTTAAAGCAGGAGCTGACTTTGTAAAAACATCAACAGGCTTCTCTACTGGCGGAGCTACTGTTGAAGATATTGCATTAATGAGAAAAACAGTAGGTCCTGATATTGGAGTAAAAGCATCAGGCGGGGTTAGAGACACTGAAGGTGCAGAGGCATTAATTGCCGCAGGAGCTACTCGTATTGGAGCAAGTTCCGGTGTTGCAATCGTTAAAGGCGAAGTATCTACATCTGATTATTAAAGGATGAATACCATAATAACAAACAATTTATTCCTTTTTGAGCATTTGTACAAACAAATGACAGGTATGTTCATAAGATAACCTTAAGATAAAGGTTTTTAATAAAAGAATAAGAATTTATTATATGAGTTGACCTGTTATAGTCATTATATTATAATATCAAAGTACATGTTTATCTATAGGCATGTTTTATTTACAAGTAGTCGATTGGTTGTATTCGGAGGGAGGGAAAGAGAATGTCAAAAACGGTCGTTCGTAAAAACGAGTCGCTTGAAGATGCTCTTCGTCGTTTCAAACGTACTGTATCAAAAAGTGGTACAATACAAGAAGCAAGAAAGCGCGAATTCTATGAAAAGCCTAGCGTAAAGCGTAAGAAAAAGTCTGAAGCAGCTAGAAAGCGCAAATTCTAAAAGAGGGTGTACGTATGAGTCTTCTTGATCATTTGAATCAAGATATGAAACAAGCGATGAAAAACAAGGAAAAAGAAAAATTAGTTGTCATTCGTATGGTCAAAGCTGCTTTACAAAATGAAGCGATAAAGCTTGGCAATAATGAATTGTCTGCTGAAGAAGAATTGACGGTTCTTTCTCGCGAATTAAAACAACGTAAAGACTCCCTCCAGGAATTCAAAAATGCTGATCGTTTGGACTTAGTTGAAAAAACACAAGCAGAGATTGATGTACTGGTCAATTATATGCCTGAGCAGCTTTCCGAAGAAGAAGTTGCAGAAATTGTTAAGCAAACAATTTCTGAGGTAAATGCTACTTCTAAAGCCGATATGGGGAAAGTCATGGGAGCACTTATGCCCAAAGTAAAAGGTAAAGCAGACGGAAGTCTTGTTAACAAGCTTGTGCAACAACAACTATCATAAATGACAAAAAGACATCTTGCTCTGCAAGATGTCTTTTATTTTATTACATAAAAAATCATTACATGACAATAAAAAAATAGCAAAGAATAAATATGTTTATAATATAATCATCTTTCACAAAAAAAGATGAAACTAATTCATCTGCATAACCGTATTACTAATAGGATATAGAAAGGGGGGTGTAAAGTGAGAAAAAGGTTTTTTCTTTTCTTGATTGTCTTCGCTTTTATATTAAGTATTTATCAAGGTTTTACTTCTATTATTAGTGCAGAATCAAATGAAAAGGTTTATATTATTCCTGTTGAAGAAACGGTTGAAAAAGGTTTATCGCAATATATTAAAAGAACCGTATCCGATGCACAGTCTCAAAAAGTTGATCACATTATTTTAGAGATTGATACACTTGGAGGGGCTGTTGATGGGGCTATGGAAATAGCTGATACTCTTCGTTCAAGTGAGATCCCGATTACTGCTTATATTAATAGAAGAGCAATCTCTGCAGGCGCCTATATTGCTCTTAATGCAAATCAAATATACATGGCACCAGGCAGTCAAATGGGCTCAGCTGCTATTATCACAGGTGATGGAAATGCGGCAGATGATAAAGCTCAGTCTTTATGGTTATCCGAAATGAGAGAGTCAGCAGAACGTAATGGTCGTGATCCAAAATATGCGCTGGCAATGGCTGATAAAGATGTAGATATTCCTGAATACGGAGCGGGTAAAGGTGATTTGCTAACTTTAGAGACAAAACAAGCACTCGAAGTTGGATATTCAGAAGGAACGGCTATTGATCGAGATGATCTACTAAAACAATTAGGTTATAATAATGCCGTGGAGATTGTAGCTGAAGAAAGCTTTGCTGAGAAAGTTGCAAGGTTTCTGACGAATCCGGTTGTTGTTCCAATTCTACTTTCAATAGGAAGTCTTGGGTTGGTTGTGGAGCTTTATTCACCTGGTTTTGGTGTTCCAGGAAGTATGGGACTTGCAGCACTTCTTTTATTCTTTTATGGTCACTTAGTAGCGGGATTAGCTGGCATGGAATCCATTATTCTATTTATTCTTGGGATTATCTTTATAATAGCCGAGTTTTTTGTCCCAGGAGGTATATTGGGAATAGTAGGATTTGTTAGCATTATCACTAGCCTATATGTAGCTTCAGGTGATTTTGTGCACATGACAATATCTCTTTTGATTTCCTTTGCTGTTTCAATAACAGCATCTATCCTATTAGTAAAGGTGTTTGGAAAGCGTATGAATATATTTAAAAAGTTAATTTTGCGTGATTCAACAAATACCGAAAGTGGCTATGTATCCAATGTATCTAGAGCTGAATTAGTTGGTGCTGAAGGAGTAGCGCTAACAACTTTAAGGCCGTCAGGGACAGCTATTATTAGTGATGAACGCCTTGATGTAGTGACAGAAGGCGGATATATTACAAAAGGAAATAAGGTAAAAGTAGTAAAAGTAGAAGGCTCACGTATTGTTGTGAGAGAATTATAAAGAAAAAACATTAGGAGGAATAACAAAATGGATGCTTCTGCAATCTTATTAATTGGACTTATCATATTGGGGCTAATCGTTTTAGGTGTTTTCTTTACATTTGTACCGATTGCCCTATGGATTTCTGCCTTAGCAGCTGGTGTAAGGATAAGTATTTTTACGCTAATCGGAATGAGGTTACGTCGTGTCATTCCAAGTAGAGTTGTTAACCCATTGATCAAAGCATATAAAGCAGGTCTTGATGTGACAACTAACCAACTAGAAAGCCACTATTTAGCAGGTGGTAATGTTGACCGAGTTGTTAATGCTTTAATTGCCGCAGAACGTGCAAACATCGAATTAACTTTTGAACGATGTGCTGCAATCGATCTAGCCGGTCGTGACGTACTAGAAGCTGTACAAATGAGTGTAAACCCAAAAGTGATTGAAACACCGTTTATTGCTGGTGTTGCGATGGATGGTATTGAAGTAAAAGCTAAAGCTAGAATCACTGTTAGAGCAAATATTGAACGACTTGTCGGTGGTGCTGGTGAAGACACGATTATTGCCCGTGTTGGTGAAGGGATTGTAAGTACAATTGGTTCATCAGATAATCACAAGAAAGTACTTGAAAACCCTGATTTGATTTCCCAAACTGTTTTAGGAAAAGGACTTGACTCAGGTACAGCCTTTGAAATTCTCTCGATTGATATTGCGGATGTTGATATCGGTAAAAATATTGGTGCAGAATTACAAACAGAGCAAGCTGAAGCAGATAAAAAGATTGCTCAGGCAAAGGCAGAAGAACGAAGAGCAATGGCTGTTGCACAAGAACAAGAAATGCTTGCACGTGTTCAGGAAATGAAAGCTAAGGTTGTGGAAGCAGAAGCGAAAGTTCCGCTAGCTATGTCTGAGGCTCTTCGTTCAGGTAATATTGGTGTTATGGATTATATGAATATTAAAAATATATCCGCAGATACAGACATGAGAGATTCAATTGGAAAAACAAATAAAGATCATAATGATTCAGATCAATACTAAGAAGCGTTATCAATAAAAGGGATTGAGTACTCAATCCCTATTCCTCATTAAAAAGGAGGGAGTAAAGAGTGGATATAACAGAAATTTTCACAAACCCTCTTGTCTGGGCGGCTTTAGCATGGCTCTTCTCTCGCGTTTTCACTTCTAAGACAAAAGAAGATGAAACGAATCAAAAACAACCAACTAAACAAACGGTTTCTCCGCAGGATACTAGGCAAGATTCTAGGCCAAGTCCAAGGCCAAATCCAAGACCGAATCCAAGGACTAGCTCTAGACCAAATCCGAGGCCTGTCCCGAAACCGGTTATGACAACTGTAGAAACAAAACCAAGAGAAGAAAACAGGCCACCTCTTCAAACCGTACAAGAGGCTTATGAGAAGATGAAACGCAATCCTGTTAAAGATGATAGGGTAAATACTGTAAAAGAGCGTCTTGGTAAACCTCAAGCCTTAAAAGAGGAGAAGTTACCAAAAGTTAACCGAAATGTAAATCGTAATCAGCTTATTGTTGATCAACAAAGTGCTGCTCAAGGTGTTATCTGGAGTGAAATTCTAGGGCCACCTCGTTCAAAAAATCCACATTACACCCAAAATAAAAGACGATTGTAACTTAACAAATAAACGTGTTATAAGACTCCGGTTTCTCTCATACATATGAGATGAAAGGGGGTCTTTTTTTATGGCAAAAAAATGGCGCCAGCAATTAACGAGATGGATAACAAATAACATTGAACTCCCGCCGGATGTCATGATGGATCTTCCTAGAATTACGATGGTCGGACAGCTGCATATTTACATAGAGAATCATCGAGGACTCCTTACATTTACTGATACTGAGCTTCGCCTATTACTAAAGCAAGGTCAGCTTTTAATTAAAGGTGAAGCCTTTGTCATAAAAACAATACTTCCGGAAGAAATTTTATTAGAAGGTAAGATAAGCCAAGTTTCATACCTTGATGAGTCTTAAATGTTTTTACTCCTATCGTTCGTAATTGGAAAAGAACTTCATGTAATCATAAGGAATATCTAAGTGAATTTGTCTAGTTGTCTGCTGTGTTTCAGCAACACGGCAGACAAGTATATATCTCTTTTTTATTGATGTGTTTCTTAAACAGGGGGATGAGTATGAAGAATCAATGGACGAGTTATTTGTTTGGTGTAGTGAAAGTGAGTATTAGTGGAAGAGGTACAGAGCGGTTTTTAAACGATTGTATCCGAAACAATATTGTGGTGTGGAATGTTAAACGATATGAGTCAGAAAGTTTAAGTTTTTTTATACGCCTTCAAGATGTACATGCTTTACGAGCTGTTGTAAAGAAAAATGAATGTAAATGTAGGTTTGAAAAGAGGCTGGGCTTTCCTTTTTTCGTTAAAAAGTCATGGAAAAATAATGGTTTTGTTTTAGGATTACTTGCATTTTTACTGGTCATTTTTGTTTTATCTAATATGATTTGGGGAATAAAGGTCGAAGGTGCATCACCTGAAACAGAACACTTAATAAAAAAAGAATTATCTAGTATCGGAGTTAAAACCGGAAAGTTCCAATTCTTGGTTGAAAATCCAGATGATATTCAAAAGACTTTAACAGATAATATACAACAAATTACATGGGTTGGAGTAGAGTTAACAGGTACAACCTATCATCTAAAAGTTGTAGAAAAAAATCAGCCTGAGGAAGAAGAGTTAGTAAGTCCAAGACATATTGTGGCACAGAAGGAAGCTGTTATTAAAAAGATGTTCGTTGAACAAGGTCAACCGCTAACAACCTTAAATGAACATGTTTCAAAGGGACAGGTATTGGTATCCGGTTTGATTGGTAAAGAAGATGAACAGAAGAAAGTTGCTGCTAAGGCTGAGATATTCGGGGAAACTTGGTATAAATCTTCAATAACAATTCCATTAAAAACGACTTTTGATGTGTTAACTGGGGAAGCTAAAGTTAAACATTATCTTCAATTTGGTTCATTTAGAATTCCAATATGGGGATTTGGAGCTAGTAAATTTGAATCTTTTGAAGTTGAAGATGATGTTTATCATGTCAAATTTTTAAAGTTTACACTTCCTATTGCCTATGTGAATGAAACATATCGTGAAAAGGAACAGATAAAAAGAGAATATAGTATTGAACAAGCAAAAGAAGCTGCATTAGATAGAGGACGTAAAGATATTGAAGACAAATTGGATGAAGAAGAAAAGGTCATAGGTGAAAAAGTTTTGCACCAATCGAATGAGAATGGTAAAGTTAAGTTGACAGTTCTTTATCAAGCGATAGAAAATATTGTAAAAACCACACCAATTGTTCAGGGAGATTAAAGAATGCCAGAAGAATTAGTGACAATGAATCAACAAGTAGAAAATCCAAACGAAGCAATTGCTCTATTTGGTAACCATGATCTTCACTTAAAACGAATCGAAGAAGGTTTAAATGTTTCGATTGTAACAAGAGGAGAAGGAGTTTATGTTTCAGGAAGTGCGGAGAATGTTAAACTCGTCGATGAACTTCTTAAATCACTGCTTCTCATTATTAGAAAAGGTATTAACATAAGTGAAAGAGACATTATTTATGCCATTAATATGGCGAAAGAACAAAAGTTAGATCAGCTGGAAAATCTTTATATGCAGGAAATTGGAAAAACGGCTAAAGGAAAGTCTATACGCGTAAAAACCTTAGGTCAGCGTCAATATATTTCTGCTATTCAAAAAAAGGATTTAGTTTTTGGAATTGGCCCTGCAGGAACGGGAAAAACGTATCTAGCTGTAGTAATGGCCGTTAATGCATTAAAACTTGGCTCTGTTAAACGCATTATTTTAACAAGACCAGCTGTGGAAGCCGGAGAAAGTTTAGGATTTCTACCGGGAGACTTAAAGGAAAAAGTTGATCCTTATTTAAGACCATTATATGATGCTCTTCATGATGTATTGGGAATGGAGCATACCCAAAGGCTGATTGAGCGTGGGACAATTGAAATTGCACCCTTGGCATATATGAGAGGTAGAACATTGGATGATGCTTTCGTCATTTTAGACGAAGCACAGAACACTACGCCAGAGCAAATGAAAATGTTCCTAACAAGACTGGGATTTGGCTCCAAAATGGTTATAACTGGTGATATTACTCAAGTGGACCTTCCAAAAGGAGTCAAATCAGGCTTGGCTACCGCAAAAGATATTCTCACAAATGTTAGTGGATTATCATTTGTGATTCTTGAGCAGTCAGACGTTGTTCGACATCCACTTGTAGCTAAAATTATCTCGGCATATGATGAAAATTCAAAATAAGAAAAATGACCCGAGCACCCTTAATCGGGTCATTTTTCTTTGAAGTAAGGATTAAGATTTGTGCATCAGTTAATTGAATAAGTTATTAATTCATAAGGCACTTTCGCCTTTATCCTTTTTAAGGTATTGTTTATGAAAGTGCTTGCACTTTTGTTCTTTTTTTGTCATATTTTGTCTTAACAGTTGAACATTTTTCGATAAAAATGAATAATGGTAGTAGAGAATTGTTTATAGCGGCTTTTCTTTGGAAGGTTGTTAGAGGGTGGTGCCAATCATGAAGAAAAAAAATGCCAATTCAAAGGAAAATAAAAGAACGAACAAAGTGGTAGATAAGTTAAATAGTTACAAGTTTCTACATATTTTTTTGTACAGCATATTAGCCGTTATCTTATTTGTTGCTCTGTATAGTAATGTAAAGCCCGAAACGCTGGATATTGAGCTCTTTACTGTTTCAGACCAGACAATTTATGCTCCTACAACGGTGGAAGATAAAGTTGAGACAGAAAGAAAACAACAGGAAGCATATGATTCAGTAGAGGATCAGTATGTTTTAAAAAAGGAAATCTCAGAAAAGCAAGTAGATCTTGTTTCGTCTATCTTTGACACTGTAATAGAAGTTAGAAAAGAAGAAGAAAAAGGCAATGAAGAGGGTGCTTCAACTACAACGTCAAATGAGAAAGTTGAGAAAATTAGAGGGAAATTAACAGAATCGATTAACAAGAAAATTCCGGCTAACACATTTGTATCATTAGTTGAAACATCTGAAGATGAACTTGAGTTAGCGAAAGATGCTGTTGTAACAGCTGTGAATAATATAATGAGCAAAGAAATACCTATTGTTCAATTAACAGAAGCAAAAAAGCAGGTCGAGGATGAGCTCCAATATACATCGTTGCGACCAGAAGTTTCTGAATCAGCCACAACTCTTGCTAGATTTGCAATCACGCCAAACTATGTGTTTGACCTTGAAGCAACAGAAGAACAAAGACAGTTAGCTGTAGATAGTGTAAAAGAAGCGCAAATAAAACAAGGGCAAATTTTAGTAGAAGAAGATGAACTCATTAACCGTGAAGTTTATCGAAAACTTGGCCTTGTTGGTTTATTAGATGATCATCAATCTTTTAAACCATTTTTGGGACTCGGTTTATTTATTCTACTAATTTTGGCTGCGGTTGTTTATTTTTTCGAAAAGAAAGACAGTCCGATTTCAAGAAAAAACAATTCTTTGTTATTATATTGTTTAATCTTTGCTATTACGATTTTATTAATGAAAATTGTCAGCTTATTTCAAAAGATTGATTATACACATATTGGTTATATCGTTCCGGTTGCAATGGGAGTGATGCTGGTTAAATTATTATTAAATGAACGATTAGCCATTTTAACTAGTATGATCTTTGCTGTTTGTGGAAGTGTTATATTTAATGAAGGAATAACAGGCAATTTTAACTTTTCTATCGGAATTTATTATCTTTTTGGCTGTCTTGCAGGGGTGTTGTTTTTAGGTGAACATAACCTGCGTTCAAAAATCTTACAGGCAGGTTTATTTGTTGCTGGAATCAATGTGCTAGCTCTTACAGCCATTATGCTTATTCGTAATGGTGGATATTCTAATATGGAAATATCCTCGTATTTTGTAATGGCATGTGCGTCAGGTCTTGTGTCTTCGGTATTGACGATAGGTTTTATGCCATTTTTTGAAACAGGTTTTGGCATACTATCAACGATGAAGCTAATTGAGTTGGCCAATCCTAATCACCCTTTACTAAGGAAAATTTTAACGGAGACCCCAGGAACATATCATCATAGTGTTATGGTTGCTAATTTATCAGAATCTGCTTGTGAAGCTATTGGTGCAAATGGACTTCTTGCAAGGGTGGCTGCTTATTATCATGATATTGGAAAAACAAAACGTCCACAGTATTTTATTGAAAATCAGATGAATATTGAAAATCCACATAATAAGCTATCTGCACAACTTAGTAAAAATATCATCATTTCCCATGTTACAGATGGCGTGGAAATGTTAAGAAAGCATAAAATGCCAAAGGAATTTGTTGACATAGCTGAACAGCACCATGGGACAACACTTTTAAAGTATTTTTATCATCAGGCTAAGCAAACGAATGATTCCATCTATGAGGAGGAGTTCCGTTACCCAGGTCCAAAGCCACAAACAAAAGAAATTGCGATTATCTCGATTGCGGATAGTGTAGAAGCTGCAGTACGCTCTATGTCAAACCCTACTCCTGAAAAGATTGAAAAGCTGGTCAGGTCAATAATTTCTGATCGATTACAAGATAATCAGTTAGATGAATGTGATATAACATTAAAGGAACTGGATATTATTGCTAAGTCTTTTTGTGAGTCATTAAAAGGAATTTTCCATTCTAGAATTGAGTACCCTGAACTAACAAAAAAACAGAAGGTGAAGAAAGAATGAGATTATCTATCGATAGTCATGATGAAACAAATGAATTAACTGAAAAGGAAATACATACAGTTGAAGAACTCCTGCAGTTTGCTGCTGAACAAGAAGGTATAACAGAAGGTGCTGAGATCTCAGTCACATTCGTTACAAATGAACGTATACAAGAAGTAAACCGGGAATATCGAGACAAAGATCAACCTACAGATGTTATTTCATTTGCTTTAGAAGAGATGGGAGAAGGCGAGGTTGAAATTGTAGGTATAGATCAGCCTAGAATGCTTGGAGATATCATTATATCGATTCCTCGTGCCAAAGAACAGGCTCAGGAATATGGTCATTCATTTATGAGGGAGCTGGGGTTTTTAGCCGTACATGGTTTTCTTCATCTTTTAGGTTATGATCATATGACAGAAGCTGATGAAAAAGAGATGTTTACTAAACAAAAGGATATTTTAAATCAATATGGACTTAAAAGATCCGAAACTATCTGAATGGAAGCGTTTTTTTAAAAGCTTTATATATGCCTGGTCCGGTATTACTCAAACCTTTAAATCCGAGAGGAATTTTCAAATCCATGTTTCTATCTCCTTCATCATGCTGATAGTGGGAATGATTCTTGGGTTTACAACATTTGAATGGGTCCTTCTCTTGTTTTTGCTCGGTGGTATGCTTTCGTTAGAATTGATCAATACCGCTTTAGAGCATGTTGTAGATTTAATTACACCAGATTATCATCCGCTTGCAAAAGCAGCAAAAGATGCTGCGGCTGGAGCGGTTTTGGTATATGCGTTTCTTTCGGTTATAATTGGTGTAATTATTATATGGAGTCATCTTAAATTATTTTTATAGCTATGAGCTGTCGAAGCGAGATAGCTTACCCATTTTAAATCAGGCCTCTTTCACTGAAAAAAGATTTTTATCTTTAAAGACAAACCTTTTAGTGTATTAAATACACTGTCCGAAAATTCTTACAATTAAATTACAAAGTTTGAATTAGGCGTGAAATTTAACCGGAAATTAGGTAAAATAAAAGAGAGAATTAGTCATTCTCTTAGAGAAAGGAAGAAAGATTTAGTGAACATTGAACAACTCATCGAAGAAGCGAAAGCAGCAAGGGAAATGGCTTATACTCCCTACTCAAAGTTTAAAGTAGGTGCAGCTTTATTAACAAAGGATGGAAAAGTTTATAAAGGCTGTAATATTGAAAATGCTGCTTACAGCATGTGTAATTGTGCTGAGAGAACAGCAATATTCAAAGCATATTCAGAAGGTGACAAAGAATATACAGCTATAGCTGTTGCAGCAGATACCGTTAGACCTGTTCCACCTTGTGGTGCTTGTCGTCAAGTTATTGCTGAGCTTTGTCCAAAAGATATGAAGGTTGTATTAACGAACCTCCAAGGTGATGTTTCAGAACTTACAGTTAGTGAATTACTACCAGGAGCTTTTTCGGCGGAGGATTTACATGAATCATAATCAATCTTTCAAATCAGGATTTGTATCAATAATAGGAAGACCAAACGTAGGAAAATCTACTTTTATCAACAGGGTGATTGGTCAAAAAATTGCTATTATGAGTGATAAGCCGCAAACAACTCGTAATAAAATTCAAGGGGTTTATACAACGAATCATTCTCAAACAATTTTTATTGACACCCCAGGAATTCATAAGCCAAAACATAAGCTTGGCGATTTTATGATGAAAGTAGCACAAAACACGTTAAAAGAGGTTGATTTAATTTTATTTATGATTAATGCAGAAGAAGGGTATGGACGTGGTGATGAATTCATCATTGAGAAGTTAAAGCAAACAAACACACCTGTTTTTCTAATTATTAACAAAATAGATCAAATCCATCCTGATCAACTGCTGCCTCTCATTGAAAAATATAAAGAGTTATATCCTTTTAAAGAAATTGTTCCCATTTCAGCACTGCAGGGAAACAATATTGATACGTTACTGCAACAGATCGAAGCTGTCCTACCGGAAGGGCCGCAATACTACCCGGAAGACCAAGTGACAGATCACCCGGAACGATTTATTATTACAGAGCTAATACGAGAAAAGGTTTTACATTTAACAAGAGAAGAAATTCCACATTCCATTGCAGTGGTAATGGATACACTTGAGCGCCGTGAAAACAATGCTGCAATATATGTTGGTGCAACGATAATTGTCGAGCGTGATTCGCAAAAAGGTATTGTAATTGGTAAACGTGGGAGCATGCTAAAAGAAGTAGGTCAAAGAGCACGAGTCGATATTGAAGCATTGTTAGGATCTAAAGTGTTTTTAGAGCTTTGGGTAAAAGTGCAAAAAGATTGGCGAAATAAAGCTTCACAGCTTCGTGATTATGGATTTAGAGAAGATGAATACTAAAGCGTTTAGGATGAAACAATAACAAAAAAATAATCGTATTCATGAAAAGCATTAGTAAAAATTGTTTAACATGAAATGAAGAAAATAAGGTCAAGATAACTATAAAGAAATTGGATTTATTGCTTGCTAGTCTTAACAACTGAAAGGTGGGGTTTATATGTTGGATTTTACCTGGAAGGTTTTTTCGCAAACAGGTAGTATTGATACGTATCTTCTTTTTAAAGAGTTAGAAAAGGAGAATGATGAAGGACCCGATTCTCAAGATGATGAACTAGCTGAACTAGATTTTCCAATTTCCTGATCTTGCCTGAACCTTTGAAAGGTGAGGGGAAATTTGCTTCAAAAATGTGAAGGAATTGTTATACGTTCTACCGATTACGGTGAAACAAACAAAATAATAACATTATATACGAGAGAACTTGGAAAAGTTGGGGTTATGGCAAGGGGCGCTAAGAAACCTAATAGTCGCCTTACGTCAATTACCCAACTTTTTACGTATGGGACGTTTTTGTTTCAAAAATCCAGTGGTTTAGGTGGTTTGCAGCAGGGAGAAACAATTTTGTCATTTAGAAGTATTCGAGAAGATATTTTTTTAACAGCATATGCTTCATACCTAGCTGAGTTACTAGACAAAAGTACTGATAATCTAGACAGAAACCCTTTTTTGTTTGAATTATTAAAACAAACCCTTCAATTTCTAGATGAAGATGTAGACCCGGATATTCTGATTCATATTTTTGAAATGAAGATGTTGCCAGTGTTAGGGTTGCAACCGCAGCTTAATGCTTGTTCTATTTGTGGTCAAAAAGATGGAACATTTCATTTTTCCATACGTGAGGGAGGTTTTTTATGTCATCGATGTTTTGAAAATGATCCTTATCGATTACAGATATCACCGATGACAGTAAAGCTCCTCCGTCTATTTTATTATTTTGATTTAAACCGATTAGGAAATATTTCTGTTAAACAGGAGACGAAGAATGAATTGAAAATGGTCATCAACTCCTATTATCAGGAATATACAGGTCTTACAATTAAATCAAAGCGTTTTTTAGATCAAATGGATTCTTTAAAGGGAAAGTTATAGAAGGACGTTGTTGACATTAGAACAATTTTCAATTAAGATGCAAATATAATTTAACAATTGTTGCGTTGAAGGAAAGAAGTAATTACGAAACCTCAATGATAGCGACCTTAGGATGGTGAAAGCTAAGGATTGATCCGTAATGAAAGGCATTCTGGAGCATACTAATTTAAAGTGGCTTATACATATAAGCAATTAGGGTGGAACCGCGGGCTAGCTCCCGTCCCTATGTCATTAGTTTGACATAGGGACGGGAGCTTTTTTAATTTTAAAGAGTGTTACCAAAACTGGTGTACTTCTAGTATTTAATAGAAACATCACATAAGCCAGGCCGTTTAACCCTAGAGCAAAAACTTGTTTTTTAAAAAATAATGGAGGTTTATGAAGATGAATATTCAAAATATGATTCTAACATTGCAAAAGCATTGGTCTGATCAAGGCTGTGTGCTTATGCAAGCATATGATACTGAGAAAGGTGCAGGTACTATGAGTCCTTATACGTTCTTAAGAAGTATTGGACCAGAGCCATGGAAGGTGGCTTATGTTGAACCATCTAGAAGACCCGCTGATGGACGTTATGGGGAAAACCCTAACAGACTTTATCAACACCATCAATTTCAAGTGATAATGAAGCCTTCACCAGACAATATTCAAGAGCTTTACCTTGATTCGTTACGTGCATTAGGAATTAATCCATTAGAGCATGATATTCGCTTTGTTGAGGATAACTGGGAAAACCCTTCACTTGGATGTGCTGGTTTAGGTTGGGAAGTATGGTTAGATGGAATGGAAATCACTCAATTTACTTATTTCCAGCAAGTTGGCGGGTTAGAATGTAAGCCAGTTTCAGCTGAAATTACGTATGGTATTGAAAGGCTGGCATCTTATATTCAAGATAAAGAAAATGTATTTGACTTAGAGTGGACGGATGGATACACAGTGCGCGATATCTTTTTAATGCCTGAGTATGAGCATTCAAAATATACCTTTGAAACATCTGATACGGATATGCTTTTTCATCTGTTCTCTACCTATGAAAAAGAAGCGATGAGACAGATGGATGAGGGTCTTGTCCATCCTGCATATGATTATGTTTTAAAATGCTCTCATACATTTAATCTTTTAGATGCAAAAGGAGCGATCTCTGTTACTGAGCGAACAGGCTATATCGGCCGTGTAAGAAACTTAGCTAGAAAAGTCGCAAAAACATTTTATGAAGAACGCGAAAAATTAGGCTTCCCTATGTTACAACAGGAAGGAGGAGTAAATCATGAGTAAGAAAGATTTATTATTAGAGATTGGTTTAGAAGAAGTGCCTGCACATTATGTGACAGATGCAATGAATCAATTTGCAGACAAATTAACAAAATGGCTTGATGAAAAACAATTATCACATGGCGAAGTGAGAACGTATTCCACTCCCCGTCGTATAGCTGTATTAATAAAAGATGTGCTAGAAAAACAGCCAGATATTGAAGAAGAAGCAAAAGGACCTGCTAAAAAGATTGCTCTTGATGAGAATGGCAACTGGTCAAAAGCTGCAATAGGCTTTACAAAAGGACAAGGTGCTTCTATTGAGGATATCTACTTTAAGGAAATTAATGGCGTTGAATATGTTCACGTTCAAAAATTTACAAAAGGAATAGAAGCAAAAACATTATTAACAGAGGCTAAACAATTAATAACGGGATTAACATTCCCAAAAAACATGCGTTGGGGAAGCCAGGAATTACGATATATCCGACCAATTAAATGGCTTGTAGCCTTATTTGGACAAGAAGTGATTCCTTTTGAAATTACTGGGGTAAAAACAGATTCATATACATATGGTCATCGTTTTCTAGGAGAGAAAGTTGAAATTGCGATGCCTTCATTGTATGAAACAGTATTACTAGAACAATTCGTCATTGCAAATCCTGTAAAAAGAAAAGAAGCAATAAGTCAGCAGCTATCAGATCTCGAACAAGAACATAACTGGGTCATCCCGGTTGATGAGGACCTGTTAGAGGAAGTAAACAATCTTGTTGAATACCCAACCGCTTTGTTTGGTAAGTTTGAACAAGAATATTTATCGTTACCAGATGAAGTGTTGGTTACAACGATGAAGGAGCATCAGCGTTATTTCCCGGTAAGAAGCAAAGCCGGAGAATTACAGCCTTATTTTATTACGGTAAGAAACGGTGATCAAAACCATCTTGAAAATGTTGCAAGAGGTAATGAAAAAGTGTTACGTGCGCGCCTTTCTGATGCAAATTTCTTCTATAAAGAAGATCAGAAACTCAATATTGGGGATGCCGTAAAAAAACTTGATAAAATTGTTTTCCATGAGGAGTTAGGAACTTTAGGAGAAAAGGTGAAACGAATTGTAAGCCTTTCTGGCAAATTAGCAGACCTACTTCAAGTACCTTCAAATGAAAAGCAAGACGTGGAAAGAGCTGCGTCTATTTGTAAGTTTGACTTGGTTACACATATGGTATATGAGTTCCCTGAGCTTCAAGGGAAAATTGGTGAAAAGTATGCGAGACTAAGCGGTGAAACGGAAGAAGTATCTAGAGCTATTAACGAACACTATATGCCGAGGCACGCTGAGGATGCAGCACCTGCTTCAAATGTTGGGGCAATTGTTGCATTAGCAGACAAATTAGACACAATTGTTGGATTTTTCTCCATTGGCAAAATCCCAACCGGGTCACAGGACCCGTATGCTTTAAGAAGGCAGGCAAGCGGAATTATTCAAATTCTTTTATCGAAGCAATGGACAATTGCTTTGCCGGAGTTATTTGAGCTAGCACTATCTTTTTATGGTGATAAAGGTTCTACTGAAGCGAAAGAAGAATTACAATCATTCTTTAGACTAAGATTAAAATATCGTTTAGCTGAAGAAAACATTCGTTATGACTTAAACGATGCAGTTTTAGAATCATCTATACTTGAAGTAAATTCACTTGTTGCACGTGCTAAAGTTCTTCAAGAGGCTTCGGTTGAACCTGAATTTAAAGAAACTGTTGAAGCACTGGCTCGTGTGATGAATATTGCTAAAAAAGGGAATAACTTAGATATTAACGAAGAGTTATTTGAAAGTGAACATGAGAGATCACTTTATAAGGCATATCTTCAAGCGGTTGAACAGTTAAACAACTTTAAAACTGTAGAAAAGATCCGAGAAAATTATGGTATTTTAGCAGAATTGAAACCGGTAATTATTGATTATTTTGATCATACAATGGTAATGTCAGATGATGAAAATGTAAAGGCGAATCGTCTGGCTCAAATGGTCAAACTATCTCAATTAATAGAATCCTTTGCAAAAATGAATGTCATTTTAGTAAAGTAATGATCAAATATGAAGGGACTGACTTAACTTTGTCAGCCCTTTTTCTTTAGATACAAAGGTATTAAAGCGGAAACAATATCTTTTCATTATAGGTAGATAGTATATAATCGACATATGGATAAATCCATTTGAAGTTTTATTTGATTTTTTAATGTGTTATACACATGAGGTTTAATGTTATTATATTAATTAAGATCTCATATAGATTGTTCTTATTAAGAGGTTCTTTGAACCGCTGTATAAGGTTGATTTAGCGGAAATGAGCAACCTTGCAAAATGTTTGGAAAAGCCATAATGAAATAATACATATCTAATAGTAAGGCGGTGAGTCTTATAGAATTAAATAAAAGGCAAGAACAAATTGTTGAAATCGTTAAAGCTAATGGTCCAATTACAGGTGAACAAATTGCTGATCAATTGAACTTAACGAGAGCTACTCTTCGTCCGGATCTAGCTATTTTGACAATGGCTGGATATCTAGAGGCACGACCACGTGTAGGATATTATTTCACAGGTAAAACAAATACCCATTTGATTATGGAAGAGCTAAAGGGTCTTCAAGTTAAAGACTATCAGTCCATTCCAATTGTTGTAAATGTTAATGTTTCTGTTTATGATGCCATTTGTATGATGTTCCTAGAAGATGTTGGAACACTATTTGTAGTTGATGAACAATCGCACTTAATAGGAGTTCTTTCTCGAAAGGATTTACTTCGAACAAGCATTGGAAAGCAGGAACTTACGACGATCCCGGTAAACATTATCATGACACGAATGCCAAATATAACTGTTTGTAGGCCTGAAGATTATATTATAGACGTAGCTCAAGTTCTCATAGAAAAACAAATTGACGGTTTACCAGTTGTAAAAGATACAGAGCAAGGTCTTGAAGTTATTGGGAGAATTACGAAAACAAATATGACGAAAATACTTGTTAGCTTTCTTAATGAATAATATATAGCTAACTGTTGAAATGGGGAATAGAATATGAGTTATCAATTGATTTATGTAGTTTCGGACTCTGTAGGTGAAACTGCTGAACTAGTAGTTAAGGCAGCGGCAAGTCAATTTAATGGAGCATCAGCAAATACGAAAATCAAAAGAATTCCCTACGTTGAGGATAGAGGAACAATTATTGAGGTTCTTTCGTTGGCAAAGCAGGAAAAAGCTATTGTGTGCTTCACATTAGTTGTACCAGAATTAAGAGAATTTCTCATTGAAGAAGCAACAAGACAAGGTGTTGTTTATTATGACATCATTGGTCCCCTTATTGATAAGATGGAAACTTCTTATGGGATAACTGCAAAATATGAGCCAGGAAGAGTACGAAAGTTAGACGATGATTATTTTAAAAAGGTTGAAGCTATTGAATTTGCTGTTAAATACGATGATGGCCGTGACCCAAGAGGAATACTAAAGGCTGATATTGTTTTAATAGGTGTGTCAAGGACTTCTAAAACTCCACTTTCTCAGTATTTAGCTCATAAGCGGTTCAAAGTGGCAAATGTACCGATTGTTCCAGAAGTAGAGCCACCTGAAGAGCTTTATAAGGTCTCAGCACAAAAATGTATCGGATTGCGTATCATGCCGGAGAAATTAAACAATATCCGTAAAGAAAGGTTAAAATCATTAGGCTTAAATGATGAGGCCTTTTATGCAAATATCGATCGCATTAAAGAGGAATTGAATTATTTTGATAAAGTGGTAGACAAAATAGGCTGTAAGGTTGTGGATGTATCAAATAAGGCGGTTGAGGAAACAGCAAATATTATTGCTAACTTTATGAATAACCAAAATTAAAGATTAGGAAAGGGAATAAATTCCAAGGGGTGGCTGTAATAGTCATCCTTTTCCTTCGTGTTCTTGGTTTCATTTGTCAAATGGTGATATTTTACGATTGATTACGACAAAAAAACAATAGAAATTTATGAACCTTTGTATTATAATAAAAAATTGTGATAAAAAATACTTTTTTTAGGTTTAGAACTTGACATATGGGAATAAACTATTAATTGTAAACTGTCAAGATATTATATAAAAAAATTTTCGACAAAAGGAATTTTAGAAAGTTCTCTTGAATAGTAAACGATCAAAGGTGTGAAATAAGAAGGAATTTTCGGAGTGATGTAGAATAGAGAAATATGACGAAAAAAATAAAAAAAATTATGTAGATGCTGATGCATGTCCAGTTAAAGTGGAAATTATGGATCTTGCGGGAAAGTATAACATTCATGTCATATTTGTTGCTTCTTATAACCATACAACAGGTAATACTTATGGAATGGGTTTTTGTTGACACGGGTAAAGAAGAAGCTGATTTATACATAATAAACCACGTCAATAAAAACGACATTGTTATTTCGCAAGACATTGGGTTAGCGGGCTTATTAATAAGAAAAGATGTTATTTTTATTACCCCAAGGGGAAAACGATATACTGAAGCTAATATTGATACAGCTCTTCAATTTCGATATTTGTCTGCTGTGGAAAGAAAAAGTGGCAAATATACGAAAGGTCCAAAAAAGTTTACAGATGATGATACTTTAAATTTTATCACAAATTTAGAAAAAATTTTGTCGAAACATGCAGGAGAACTTGAATAAATATCGAATATCTGTAATACGGAGTTGTTAGCATGGGAAATCGAATTCCCGAGGAATTACTCGAAAAAATACAAAGAACTTCTGACATTGTTGATGTGATAAGTGAATATGTTCAATTGAAGAAACAAGGACGGAACTATTTTGGGTTATGTCCATTTCATGGTGAAAAGTCACCTTCGTTCTCTGTTTCAGCTGATAAGCAAATATTCCATTGCTTTGGATGTGGTGCTGGAGGTAATGTCTATTCTTTTCTTATGCAACATGAGGGATATACATTTATAGAAGCAGCACAGCATTTAGCAGACAAGGCTGGAATCGATTTGCCTTCCATTTCGCCAGTTGATCAAAATCAAGGGAAAGTTGCTTCGAAAAGTACAGACAAAATGGTCGAAGCACATGAGCTGTTAAAGAAATTTTACCACCATTTGTTAGTAAATACAAAGGAAGGTCAACCTGCTTTAGATTACTTACTGAACAGAGGATTTACAAAAGAAACAATCGATGCATTTGAAATTGGTTATTCTTTAGATTCTTGGGATTTTATATCAAAGTTCTTAGATAAAAGAGGGTTTGACCTATCATTAATGGAGGAAGCAGGGTTACTTGTTAAAAAAAACAACTCTGACAACGAATTCTTTGATCGTTTTAGGAATCGAATCATGTTCCCGATTATGGATCATCATGGTAATACAATTGCCTTTTCCGGAAGAGTGCTTGGTGACGAAAAACCAAAATACTTAAATAGCCCAGAGACGAAAATTTTTAATAAAAGCAAGCTGCTTTATAATTTTCACCGTGCAAGATTACATATTCGTAAAAATCAACAAGTTGTCCTATTTGAAGGATTTGCAGATGTTATTTCATCAACACGTGCTGGAGTACAACAGGCCATTGCAACGATGGGAACATCTCTAACAGAAGAACAGGCAAAAATCATACGAAGAAATGTGTCTGAAGTTATAATATGTTATGATTCTGATTCTGCTGGAATTGAGGCAACAATGAGAGCCTCTAAGATATTAAAGGCAGCAGGATGTAACATAAAAGTTGCGATGATTCCAGATGGTATGGACCCTGATGACTACATCAAAAAGTTCGGAGAAGAGAAGTTTAAACATGATGTAATAGGGGCAAGTGTACCGATTATGACGTTTAAGATGACTTATTATCGAAGAGGCAAAAATCTTCATAATGAGGGGGAAAGACTTCAGTATATAGATTCTGTTCTTTCCGAACTATCTAGAATAGAGAATGCTGTTGAAAAAGAAATTTACTTAAAACAATTATCCTCGGAATTTGATTTATCAATGGATGTATTGAAGGAGCAAACATTTCAAAAGGAAAAACAAATAAGTAAGCAGCAGCCTCTGCAGCAGCAAAACAAAATGTCTCAGCAGCAGCCCAAAAGAGTGCCTATTCAATCTAAACGGTTATTACCAGCATTTCATACGGCTGAAAGATTGTTGATAGCACATATGCTAAGAAGTAAAGATATTGCTGAAAAGGTACTAGATCGGCTTGGTCTTCAGTTTAATATTGAAGAACACAAGGCAATTGTTACTTATTTATATGGTTTTTATGAGGAAGGAAATGAAGAAAATGTAAGTTCTTTTCTTTCTAGATTACCAAATCCTGAATTACAACATACCGTATCCAACATTGCGATGATCACCTTAAACTCTGAAGTAAGTGAACAGGAGTTATCAGATTATATAAAACAGGTGTTGAATCATCAAAAAATGTTAATGATAAAAGAAAAAGAAGTTGAAAAAAATGAAGCTGAACGAAACAAGCAATTTACAGAAGCAGCTCAAATTGCAATGGAAATTATTCAATTAAAACAAGCTCTAAAATCATAATAAGTAAGCAATTGATGATGTGGTTCATTAAAGTCCAAATCATCTTAAATATAGGAATACTAACAAAAAAACAGTAATCCAAATGCTTTTCTTACGATGGTAAGTCTGGAAGGAGGGGATCCTATGGCTGATAAACAAACCCATGAAACAGAAGTAACCTTTGAACAGGTGAAAGATCAGTTAACTGAAATTGGGAAAAAACGTGGAGTTTTGACGTATGAAGAAATTGCAGAACGTATGTCTAACTTTGAAATCGAATCAGACCAAATGGATGAGTATTATGAGTTTCTTGGTGAACAAGGTGTTGAACTAATTGGTGAAGCAGGTGAAGATGCTGATCCAAATATTCAAGATCTTGCTAAGGAAGAAGAATTTGATTTAAATGACTTAAGTGTTCCACCTGGAGTTAAAATAAATGACCCTGTAAGAATGTATCTGAAAGAAATTGGCCGTGTTGATTTATTATCAGCTAATGAAGAAATTAATTTAGCTAAGCGTATTGAGGAAGGCGATGAAGAAGCAAAGCGTAGACTTGCTGAAGCTAACCTTCGTTTAGTAGTTAGTATTGCTAAGCGCTATGTTGGTCGTGGGATGTTATTCTTAGATTTAATTCAAGAAGGTAATATGGGGTTAATGAAGGCTGTCGAAAAATTCGACTATGAAAAAGGTTATAAATTTAGTACGTATGCTACTTGGTGGATTCGTCAAGCAATTACACGTGCAATTGCAGACCAAGCCCGAACAATCCGTATTCCGGTTCATATGGTTGAAACAATTAATAAATTAATTCGTGTTCAACGTCAATTATTACAGGATCTAGGTAGAGAACCAACTCCAGAAGAAATTGGAGAAGATATGGAACTAACTCCTGATAAGGTAAGAGAAATTCTGAAGATTGCTCAAGAGCCTGTGTCATTAGAAACTCCAATCGGTGAAGAAGATGATTCACATTTAGGAGATTTCATCGAGGATCAGGATGCTACCTCACCTTCTGAACATGCTGCTTATGAATTATTAAAAGAGCAACTTGAAGATGTGTTAGATACATTAACAGACCGTGAAGAAAACGTATTGCGCCTGCGCTTTGGTCTTGATGATGGAAGAACACGAACTCTTGAAGAGGTTGGAAAAGTATTTGGTGTAACACGCGAGCGTATTCGACAAATAGAAGCAAAAGCGCTTCGTAAGTTACGTCATCCTAGCCGCAGTAAACGTCTAAAGGATTTCTTAGAATAGGATAAGGGGCGGACACAATTGTCCGTCTTTTTTTCTTGTGCAAAAGGATCTTTAAATTTTTCATTTACAAGTCCAGTTTTCCTTTTTAAAATAAAGGAAACAACTTTTTAAGGATGACTACATGAATAGAGAAAAGAAAGACATTATTGTTAACGAGATTAAATATTGGAAAGAAAGTAAGTTGCTTCCTGACACTTACTGTAATTTTTTACTTGCCCTCTATACAGAAGGCTCCCATGATGAAAAGGGACAACCAGTAGAAAAAACAAAGAGACCTAATGTGGCGTTTATTGGAATTGGTATTCTTAGTTTTCTTCTTCTTTGTACTCTTCTTGTCACCTATTTTACTGAATTGTCTTTTGTTTTGCAAACAGTTACAGCAGGAATATTTGTTTTAGCTTCTGGACTTGTTACCGCTTACGTAATTAGAAAAAAAGCTGCATTTCAAATTCCGTTAGTAATCACACTTGTGCAACTATTAATTAGTTCCATAACAATTGTAGATTTTGCTGTGAAAGGGACTGAGCTTTGGGTTGTACTGACAGTTGTTTGTAATTGTATGCTCTGGGTTGTAATTGGGAAGTTATTTCGAATCTATTATCTGCTTGTAAGTGGTATTATAGCCCTCTTCATCGTTATGTTAAGTATTATATTTTGAAAGTATTTACTGGATATAATGTCAACAAAGAATTACGCTTACATATAACTATTGTCTGTTTTTTGTCTAAAGTGTGAAAAACATGGAGATGTTAAAAGATAGGTCTTTTCCTATTTCAAAAATTACAGTAAAATAGAGATTGTTTATAAAAATAGTACTTATGTTGATTATCAAGCAGTACCGGGCAGTAGAACCCTATGAAATGTAGCTATATTGTTCATTTTGACTATATGTTGATGATCGAAAGTATTCCAATGGGCAGCGACCACCCATGGAGAAGAAAATCATCCATCAAAATAACAAAGCTAAATGAAAGTAGATAAAAGAATTATCGGAGGGGACTGCTCGTAAGACAGACGATAATTCTACTCATCATTAGACGGCAATGATATGTTGCCACTGATGAAAAGGCTCACTATTTACATAAGGGAGGTTACATGATGAATCGCAATCCACTTATTCCATTTTTATTAATTGCTGTGCTAGGAATCGGCCTTATGTTCCTTTTATCTTTTAAAGGTATTGGCGATCATGAAGAACTAGCTAGTGGCGGAGAAGAAGAACCAAAAACCGAAGATGTTGCAAACGCTACACCGGAAGAAATTTACCAACAAAATTGTATTTCATGTCATGGACAAAACTATGAGGGTGGAGCTGGTCCTGCACTTGTAGGCGTTGGTGAGAAACTAAGTGTAGATGATATTAAAACAACACTTAAAGAAGGTAGAGGAATTATGCCTGCTGGTCTTGTTCCAGATGAAAAGCTGGACGAAATGGCTGAATGGGTATCTCAAATTAAATAACCTACAAATAAAGAAGTCCTTTGCATCTGTGAAGGACTTTTTTTATACTTTTAATTAGGAGCTTTTGGACAAGCTAATGATGTCCAAGAAAATGTAGAATAACGAATTGTGGTGACTAACTTTATGAATGAATTAAAGCTTTCAAAAAGACTTGAAACAGTTGCATCTTATGTTCCAAAAGATGCGATCTTTGCTGATATAGGCTCGGATCATGCTTATTTACCTTGTTACTCTATCTTACAAGGAAAGGCTAAGGCTGCGATTGCCGGGGAAATTACAGATGGTCCTTTTTTATCTGCTAAAAATCAGGTAATGAAATGTAATCTTTCTAATGTAATATCTGTAAGACAAGGTGATGGACTTTCAGTAATAGAGGACGGTGAGCCTGTTGACTGTATTACCATTGCAGGAATGGGTGGTGCTCTAATTAAAAAGATATTAGAGGAAGGAAAATCAAAATTAACAGATGTTACCCGTTTAATCCTTCAGCCTAACATTCATGCCATTTATATACGTGAGTGGTTAGTAGAAAACGGATGGGAGCTTATTGAAGAAGAAATTTTAGAGGAAGATGAAAAGCTTTACGAAGTACTAATAGCGGAGAAAGGTGAAGCAAAGCGTCCATATAATCATTATTCTTATGAAGCAGGACTGCTATTAGGACCAATTTTAGCTAAGGAGAAATCAGAAACGTTTCAAAAAAAATGGTCTGGGGAATATCAACATTGGAAATCCATCATTGCGAAACTTGAAGAAGCTGGACATACATATGAAAATAATGAGAAATATCAAGAAATAATAAAGCAAATGAAGCTGGTGGAGGAGGTTCTTACCATATGACTAAAATACCAAATGGTTATGAAGTCATTCAATTATTTGAGGCATTCTCTCCAAAAGCATATGCTGTTGAAGGAGATAAAATTGGGCTTCAAATTGGTAGTTTAAACAAAAAAGTCAAAAATGTAATGATCACATTAGATGTAGTTGAATCTGTCATTGATGAAGCGATCGATCAAAATGTTGATTTAATAATTGCTCATCATCCTCCGATTTTTAGACCAATTAAAACCCTATCAACTGAAACCACTTATGGAAGAATGCTTGAAAAGTGTATCAAACACAACATTGCGTTGTATGCTGCACATACTAATTTGGATGTAGCAGTTGGCGGGGTTAATGATTTATTAGCAGAAGCATTGCAATTAACCAATTTAGAAGTGCTTGTTCCTACGTATGAGGATCAATTAAAGAAGCTGGTGGTGTTTGTACCTGGTACCCATGAAAAAGTAGTGAGAGATGCGTTAGGAAGTGCAGGAGCTGGTCATATCGGTGCCTATAGTCACTGTTCTTTTTCAGCTAAAGGAGAGGGAAGCTTTTTGCCTCTAGATCAGGCAAATCCATTCATAGGCGAAAAGGGCAAACTTGAGTATGTAGACGAACACAGAATTGAAACCATTTTCCCTCTGTCAATACAAAAAAAGGTCATTCAAGCTATGTTGAAATCACATCCTTATGAGGAAGTAGCTTATGATATTTATCCTGTAGAACAAAAGGGAGAAATTCTGGGCCTAGGGCGAATTGGGAAATTAAATAAGGAACTAACCCTTCAAGAGTTTGCTGAACTTGTTAAAAGCTCTTTGCATGTTGAACGAGTAAGAATGGTAGGGAAACCAGATGCGAAAATAAAAAAAGTTGCCGTTTTGGGTGGAGATGGTAATAAATATATCCAACAGGCAAAATTTAAAGGTGCAGATGTTTATGTTACGGGAGATCTTTACTTCCATGTTGCCCATGATGCTATGATGATGGATTTAAATGTTATAGATCCAGGTCATCATGTGGAAAAAGTGATGATTGATGGAGTTTCTAAAAAATTAGGAGAATTATGCTTGAACGAAAAGTTTGATGTGAAGGTCTTTGGATCTCAGGTTGATACAAATCCATTTAAATTTGTATAGAATAAGAAAAAACCCATTCATTTCTGAATGGGTTTTTGTTTCTTATATTAAGAATTTTTCACCTTTACTTTTGGGAGGATCTTAGATAATGGAACTTTATGATCCAAACTCCATGTTGATTCGTCCTCCGGATTATATTGCTCTAAGAACTGAATAACCTTCTTTGTAATAGGCGTTGGAGTGGATGCTCCTGCAGTTACTGCAACAGTTTTCACATCTTTTAACCACTCGAGTTTAAGTTCACTTATATCTGAGATTCGATATGCTCTTGTACCGGCAATTTGCTCAGATACTTGTGCTAATCGATTTGAATTATTACTTTTCGGGTCACCTACAACAATTGTTAAATCTGCTTCTGTTGCTTGTTCAGCAACAGCTTCTTGACGGACCTGAGTAGCTAAGCAAATTTCACGATGAATTTCAACATGCGGAAATTTTTCTTTTACTTTTTCCATAATGTCGGCAACATCCCATTGGCTCATTGTTGTTTGATTCGTAACGACCAGTTTTTCATTTTCAAGAGAGAGCTGTTCCACATCTTCAACCGATTCGACAAGATGCACAATTTCTGGTGCCACCCCGACAGCACCTTCTGGCTCAGGGTGTCCTTTTTTGCCGATATAAATCACGTTGTACCCTTCAGCTTTTTTTTCACGAATAAGGTCATGTGTTCTAGAAACATCTGGACATGTGGCATCAATAGTAACAAGTCCTTTTTCCTTAGCAAGCTTTCTTACTTCAGGTGAAACTCCATGGGCAGTAAATACAACCGTTCCTTTATCAACCTTTTCTAAGATTTCTAAGCGGTTTTCCCCATCTAAAGTAATAATGCCATCCTCTTCAAAGGCATCTGTTACATGTTTATTATGAACAATCATTCCTAAAATGTAGATAGGTCTAGGTAAAGATTTATCTAATGCTGCATTTTTTGCAATAACCATTGCATCGACAACACCATAACAATAACCGCGTGGAGCGATTTTAATTATATCCATTATATTGCCTCCTTAAGAGATCAAATAGAGAGCTGACAAATGATTGACCCTTTGTCCCCTGCTTCTACTGAAAAAAAAGCCGCTAAACGGCTCTTATGTCTCACAATCTCTTAATATTATAACGAAATTCAGGAAAGAATACAAAGAGGAATATTAGATATACATTTTTGGCTGAGAGCTTCTTGGCATTGGTTTACGCTTTTTGGTTTCAGTTGATTGCATAACTTCTTCAGATATACTTGGAGACTCTTTTTTAGATGTTTTTTTACTAACGTTTGGATTTGTTGGCTGATTCGACTGTTCTGTAACAGTAGCTGCTTGTGCTGTTTCATTTGTGGATTCATTTGACTCATTATCATTACTGCTGTTTAGCTCACGATAAATCTTTACCATAGCCGGAAGATTCTTTACTAATGGACCGTATTTTTGGACCATTGGTGTTACCTGCTGTGCCATTCCTAATACACGTTGCACATTACCAAGCATTCCTGAAATGTTTGAAGGATTCATCAGCCCTTGTAGAGATCCGGTGGCTCTAGTTGCATTTGAAGCAGCATTTGCACCACCAATAAAGCTTTGGGGGTTTATCCCTCCTCCAGCTGCACCTTGTGAGCCCGGCAGTATTTTTGAAAGAATACCTTTTAATCCACCGCCACCACCTGCACCTCTAGCAGCCATTTGCGACCCTAATTGTCCTCTGCCCATGAATGAGCCTGGATTTACTTGTCGTCCCATCGGAAATTGCCCTTGTTGTGGGAAGTAACCTCTGGAATTCATAGGAGGCATCGGTCTTTGCTGAAACATTAAAATTCCTCCTTTCAAAGTTCATTACCCTGTTTTAGACTATGCATTTAAACGTCAATTGGTTTCTGTTATATAAAAAAATGAAAAAATGTTTTACATAATTTGAGTTTTTTATTCAATAAGGTATAATCTAATGATGGACTGATAAAGTGTCGATTTATGTATAAAATAAGAACTTTATCAAAAAGGAGAGATACGGATGGAACAAACAAAATTTGAGCGTTTTTCATTAAAGCCTTTTATTATAGAAGCGATCACAAAAGAATTAAAATTCTTTGAGCCAACTGAGATACAGGAGCGATTAATTCCCTCTATTTTAAGAGGTGAAAGTGCGATTGGGCAATCTCAAACTGGTACAGGAAAAACACATGCTTACTTACTACCATTAATTAATCAAGTTGATACTGATCGACAAGAAGTACAAGTCGTTATAACGGCTCCGACAAGAGAATTAGCATCACAAATTTACAATGAGGTTGGAAAACTAATTTCTTTTTCACCGGATAATATATCTGCAAAGCTTTTTATAGGTGGTACAGACAAACAAAGAACAATAGAAAAATTAAAAACCCAACCACAAATCGTTGTAGGTACACCGGGGCGAATAAATGACCTCGTAAAAGAAAACGCACTAGTTATCAATCGGGTTCGTTCATT
The DNA here is from genome assembly GCF_021117275.1 of Metabacillus sp. B2-18. Taxonomy (NCBI): domain Bacteria; kingdom Bacillati; phylum Bacillota; class Bacilli; order Caryophanales; family Bacillaceae; genus Metabacillus; species Metabacillus sp. B2-18. The sequence continues at coordinate 3,452,417 of NZ_CP088245.1, read as the reverse complement.
TGTGGTTGACGAAGCAGATATGATCTTAGATATGGGATTTATAAAAGATGTGGATATGGTTGCAGGGCAAATGCCTGAACAATTACAAATTTTAGTTTTTTCTGCGACTATTCCAGAAAAGCTAAAACCATTTTTGAAAAAATACTTGGCAAATCCAAAATTTACACATGTAGCTCCTAAACAAGCGACTGCAGCAAAGATTGAACATATTCTTGTTCCAGTTAGACATCGCGATAAGAAACAACTTGTTCATGATATGCTTAAGGATTTTAATCCTTTTTTAGCCATTGTTTTTACAAACACAAAAAAGAATGCGGATGAATTAGCAGATGCACTCATTGAAAAAGGTTTAAAGGTCGGAAGAATACATGGTGATTTATCCCCGCGTGATCGGAAAAAAATGATGAAGCAGATTAATGAGCTAGAATTCCAATATGTTGTTGCAACAGACTTAGCCGCACGTGGAATTGACATTAAAGGAATAAGTCATGTTTTAAACTATGAAATTCCTACTAATGATTTAGAATTCTATATTCATCGTGTTGGAAGAACAGCTCGTGCAGGTAGTTCAGGTATTGCTGTGACATTATATGAGACTTCTGATGAAGATGCGTTAAACAAGCTTGAAAAGCAAGGTATTGAATTTATTAATAAAGATTTTGTTGGTGGAGAATGGCGTGACATTGATGATAGAAAACGTCGTCAAAATCGAAAAAGAGTAACAGACGAGGTAGATGCTTTAGCGAAAAGTATTGTTCAAAAACCTAAAAAGGTAAAACCAGGCTATAAAAAGAAGATGGGCCGAGAAATGGAACAAATTAAAAAGAGAAAAAGAAGGTTAGACAAAAAACAAAAATAGGGAGAGAGAGTAAATGTTGAAAATTGGTTCACATGTGTCAATGAGCGGGAAAAAGATGCTTCTTACATCTAGTGAAGAAGCTGTATCATACGGTGCCAATACATTTATGGTATACACTGGTGCCCCTCAGAATACAAGACGTAAAAAAATAGAAGATTTGAATATAGAAGCGGGTAAAGAACATATGAAGGAGCATGGAATCAATGAAATTATTGTACATGCCCCTTATATTATTAATATTGGTAACACAACAAATCCCGCAACCTTTCAATTAGGTGTTGATTTCTTACGCTCTGAGATTGAAAGAACTCATGCAATTGGTGCAAAGCAAATTGTTCTTCACCCTGGTGCACATGTAGGTGCTGGAGCAGATGAAGGAATCAGAAAAATTATTGAGGGCTTAAATGAAGTTCTTGAAAATAACCAAGAAGTTCAAATTGCACTTGAAACAATGGCTGGTAAAGGTTCAGAATGTGGAAGTTCATTTGATGAGTTAGCGAAAATTATTGATGGTGTAACACATAATCAACATTTATCTGTTTGCTTTGACACTTGTCATACTCATGACGCTGGTTACGATATTGTAAATGATTTTGATGGTGTGTTAAAAGAGTTTGACTCCATAATTGGAATCGACCGGATAAAAGTTCTTCATATTAATGATAGTAAAAATCCAATGGGAGCAAGAAAGGACCGTCATGAAAACATTGGTTTTGGACATATTGGCTTTGGAGCACTTAGTCATATTGTTCATCATCCTTCTTTAATGGATGTTCCAAAAATATTAGAAACACCTTTTGTCGGGGAAGATAAGAAGTACAAGAAGCCTCCTTATCAATTTGAAATCAATATGTTAAAAGAAAAAACATTTGATGAGGGATTACTAGATAAAATAGCAAATCAGTAACAATTAGGGAGGGAGCTGCAATCAGTGCTGCTCTCTTTTTTATGGCAAATAAAAAGGAACAGTAACAAATATGTACTGTTCCTTGATAAAATTTGATTGCTTTTATGTTTCTAAGTATATGGTCAATTAGTAAATTTCTGAAATAATTGATTAACCTGCTGTGCCGTTTGTGGAGAGGTAATGGATGCAATTTGCGATAACAGCTTTTTTCTTTCATTCACATTAAAGATATTGATATTTTTTCCATTCATTGCTTTCACTACTTCGGCTGCTTGGGCTCGACCTATTGAAATATTAAATTGTTTGGCATATTGCATAAGTTCCTCAACAGAAATGTTGTTTAACTTTTGATTAATAATTTTTTGAAATAAGATCATTTTCAAACCTCCTCTGAAACAATGTATGGAGATTTGATCTAAAATGTGCTGTTTTTTTACAAGTAATTATCCTTTACTTTTAAGTAAGATTCCTGTACAATTTTCATGTTATAAATAAGAATACCTTTTAAACGTATTTTTATTAAATCGGAACGATTCTTAAATCGTAAAGGATGAAGAAAGATGAATCAACCTATAGTAGAAATAAAACATGTAGATTATACGTATGAACGACAAAAAGTTCTTGAAAATATAAATTTAACGATTGAACAAGGAAGCTTTCTTGGTCTTGTTGGTCCAAATGGATCTGGAAAAACAACATTATTAAAATGTTTATTGGGTCTTTTGAAACCCCAACAAGGTGAGATTAAACTCTTTGGTCAATCTATCCAAAAGTTCAAAAACTGGCATGAAATTGGATTTGTTTCGCAAAAAGCAAATAGCTTTAACACAGGATTCCCTGCTTCGGTTTTTGAAGTCGTTTCCAGTGGATTAACATCAAGACTCGGATTGTTTAAATTTATGAATCAACAAGATCGGAAGCGAGTGTATGAAGCGATTGATGCTGTTGGATTGAGTGAATTTACAAAAAGGAACATAGGAGAGCTGTCTGGTGGACAACAACAAAGAGCTTTTATTGCAAGGGCAATTGTTAGTGATCCAAAATTATTAATTTTAGATGAGCCAACTGTAGGCGTTGATGCGAAGACAGTTCAAAATTTTTATGATATGCTTCTTAACTTAAATAAGGAATTAGGTATCACCCTTATACTAGTTACCCATGATATTGGAACAATATCAGATAAAGTTTCCCATGTTGCATGTATTAATAAGCACCTGCACTTCCATGGAAACTCAAAGGAATTTGAATTATTAAAGGACGATGAGATGTCTGACTTTTATGGGCACTCTCTACATGTGTTGTCACATGATCACTCCCATTAATGGAGGATATACAAGATGTTAAGTAGTCTTTTTGAATATGAATTTTTACAAAATGCATTTATATCAGGTATGCTCATAGGCTTAATTGCGCCTTTATTAGGTGTTTTTGTAGTTGTCAGAAGAATGTCACTTATTGCTGATGCACTAAGTCATGTTACTTTGGCAGGAATTGCTGCGAGTTTATTGCTTGAAAAGAAAATTTCAACTTTTGCTGGTCTTAATCCTATTTATCTTGGGATGAGTTTCTCTGTTATAGGCTCACTTTTTATTGAGAAGCTAAGAACAGTCTATAAACATTATCAAGAGTTAGCCATTCCAATTATATTATCAGCAGGTGTTGGAATCAGTGTTATCTTTATTTCTTTAGCAGATGGCTTTAATACCGATTTATTTAGTTATTTATTTGGAAGTATAAGTGCTGTTAGTAGAACAGATATGCTTGTTATTCTAGGAATTACTATTTTGGTCATTAGTATCGTTTTTATTCTTTATAAAGAGCTTTTTTTACTATCGTTTGACGAGGAGCATGCAAATGCATCTGGTATTCAAGCGAAATCCATTCATTTTATTTTTATATTCATGCTTGCCCTTGTAATCGGTGGGTCTATGAGGATTGTAGGGATCTTATTAGTATCTTCACTTATGACCCTTCCGGTTGCAGCGAGCATTCGAATTGCAAAAGGATTTAAGCAAACAATCTTCTTTTCTGTACTATTTGGCGAATTATCTGTTATTATTGGATTATTCCTAGCCTATTATTTAGACTTAGCACCAGGTGGGACTATTGTTATTTTGTCAGTGCTTATTTTAATATTGACAATTTTATGGACTAAATTGACAAAGGGGAAAGTAGTTTCATGAACGTTCAAGAAGCTCTCGACTTATTGAAAGACAAAGGATACAAATATACAAGTAAGCGTGAGGAAATGCTTCAACTTTTTGCAGATTATGATAAGTATTTAACGGCAAAAGATGTTTTGGAATCTTTGAAAGACAATTATCCTGGATTAAGCTTCGATACAATCTATAGAAATTTATCTTTATTTGCTGAACTTGGAATTTTTGAAATGACTGAATTGTCTGGGGAAAAACATTTCCGTTTTACATGTGATAGTAAACATCATCACCATCATTTTATTTGCTTGAAGTGTGGAAAAACGAAGGAATTACCAGGTTGTCCAATGGGTAATTTGGAGAATTTAAATGATTATGAGATAAGTGGACATAAATTTGAAGTATATGGTAAATGTCCGCAATGTCATTAAAAAAGCTCTGACGATGTGTCAGAGCTTTTGGCTTTATAAAACTTTCACATTATACCATTGATTTACCCAATTCTTTGCTTCAAGCCAGTCATTTACCCGAATGACTCCTTTGGGAATCGGATCTTGATTGTAAGGTGTATTAAACAAAATAACGGGAATTTGATGTTCTTCACTTATCATACAGGCATTATCATGCTTGTCCTCAAAAAAGATGGAGATCTTATTATTCTTTACGGCTTCAAGCTTATCATGACTTCCTACCAGTTCAATATGGTGGTAAGAAATGTCCTGATCATTAAACCAGTTGTGCGTGATATCCAACAAATGTTTTCTCCTTGCACTGATAAATAATAATTCGTGCTGATGCTTCCATTCATTTAAGACGTTTTTGGCATGAAGGGCAAGCGGAGCTTCTTTGTAAATGATGGGTTCAAATTTATCCATCCAAACCCAAAATTCTTCTTCCGTAATATTGAGGACTTTTGTTAAGTCATATTGATTTAAATCTTCGTACGTTAAAGAATTATTAAATGATTTATTTAAATACGGGACAAATGTTCTTGGATCTGTAACGGTTCCATCAATGTCAATTCCTAGTCGTAACATCATGTTCTCTCCTTCGTTGATTCCTACTACATAAGTGTAACATAATGAATTTTTAAGCGAACAGAAAAGTTTTACAGTTATAGTTTTTCTCTCTTTGCTCATAATATTAATGCTCCTTTAATTCAGAAAGGATGGGATCTAAATGGCAGACGAAAATAAGTTCAATGAACGAGATCGTTTTGACAATCCTGATTATAAGGGGATTACGCCGCTAGATCGAGAACTTGAGAATTATGAAACAGAATCAGCTGCTGAGATCGCAGCCCCAATTAATATGGGTCGTACAAACGCTACTGTTAACACAGAAGCAGACCGAGGGGAAGCTGTTGGAGAAGGAAGAGGAATGGGCTTTCTTGCCCTTGCCCTATCCATCATCTCATTGTTCATTTTACCTGTCATATTAGGAGCAGCAGGTATTATTGTCGGCTTTATTGCACGTAGACGCGGTGCTACTGGAACAGGTGCATGGGCCATTGGAATCGGCGCCTTATCGATTATTTTAGGCATCTTTATTATGCCGTTCTTCTAGGAAAAGAAAACGAACTGAAAGAGGGATTGGCCAAAAGGTCAATCCCTCGTTATGTAAATTGTATTAGGAGGGGGATTCCATTTGAGAGAGAAGCAAACGATTAAAGCATCTGTTCATAATGGAGTAAAATCAACTGACTTAGAAAGTGATGCGTATAATGCCAATATGGCTATTCAAGATCGATTTTATGGTGATAAGCCGCTTGAAGACGATATCGATACTTCTCTATCAAATAATGCGAATATAGGAGCGGTTATTCTTCCTAAGGATGATTAATAAAAAAAGGAATCGGTGGGTCACCGATTCCTTTCAAATGTTATGCTTTTGCTTTCTCAGCCTCTTGTTTTGCATAGTGCTCTTCAGCAATTTTATCAATTTCCTTTTTTAATTCCTCTACCATAGTTTCTTCAGGTACTTTGCGCACAATTTTTCCTTTACGGAAGAGTAGACCTTCACCACGAGCTCCAGCAATCCCAATATCCGCTTCACGAGCTTCTCCAGGTCCGTTAACGGCACATCCTAATACAGCAACTTTGATTGGAGCCTTAATTTTTGCGATATATTCTTCAACTTCATTTGCAATACTAATGAGGTCAATTTCGATACGACCGCATGTTGGGCAAGAAATTAAAGTAGCGGCATTCGCTGCTAATCCAAAGGATTTTAACAACTCTCGAGCAACTTTTACTTCTTCTACAGGATCAGCGCTTAGCGATACACGTACTGTGTTCCCAATTCCTTTACTTAAGATGGCACCTAAGCCAGCAGCACTTTTTACCGTCCCAGCAAACAATGTTCCTGATTCCGTAATTCCTAAGTGCAATGGATAATCGAATGCTCTTGCAGCTTTATCATAAGCCTCAATAGCAAGATTTACATCAGAAGCTTTCATCGATACAATGATGTCATGAAAATCTAAATCCTCTAAAATTTTAATATGGTGAAGAGCGCTTTCTACCATACCATCTGCAGTAGGGTATCCATATTTCTCTAAGATTCGTTTTTCTAGAGAACCAGCATTTACACCAATTCGTATTGGTATGTTACGTTCTTTTGCGGCTTTTACTACAGCTTCAACTTTTTCTTTTCTACCGATATTTCCTGGGTTAATTCTTATTTTATCCGCTCCGCCTTCAATAGCTTTTAGAGCAAGTTTATAATCAAAATGAATATCAACTACAAGTGGTATATTAATTCTCTTTTTTATTTCAGCAATTGCATTTGCTGCACGTTCATCTGGACATGCAACACGTACAACTTGGCAACCAGCTTCCTCTAGGCGGTTAATCTCAGCGACAGTTGCTTCGACATCATGTGTTTTCGTTGTTGTCATACTTTGAATAACAACCTCATTATTTCCACCGATTGTTAAATTACCAACTTTAACGGGTCTGGTTTTCGTACGATGTATGATTTCACTCACGTGTAAATCGCTCCTTAACAATAAGTTTAAACCTTCGACAATCTTATCCAATATTTATATTACTTGACTACATTTTATTTTACTAGTAATTATACTTACCAACCCTCATTTTACAGTGATGGGGTGGAAATGACAAGAATGATCTATTGATTATAATTTGGAAAAGTATATTTTTTCCCGATCATAATTTCTTCTGCATCCATTTTAGGATTTAAGGTTTCGAAATCTTTGATTACTTGTTCAATTGATACAGGGAGGGTTCCATGATGCTTTTCAATAATGGATAATACGGTGTCTCCCTGTTTTACTGTCATTTCAAAGGTTTGGATTTTCGATTGCTGTTTATCTATACTCGCAGAGGCTACTACTTGTACTGTAGATGTTTTATTTGTAACTGGAAGTGTTCCAATTTGGAAGTCGTAATAGATAATGTACAAAAGAAATACTCCGATTAGAATAGTTGAGAATCGCTTCATCATTGCCTCCCAGGGTTTTTTAAATATTCTATAATACACTCTATGTTTTGAACCTAAATATTATGTTAAAAATAATAGAGTTAATAGAATAGACCTGATAACAGGAATGAAGGAATGAAGACATAAAAAAAACGCGGGATAATCCGCGCTTTGTTAAGCATCTTTTATTTTCTTCTTAATAGGAGGCACTTCTTTTAAAACTAAATAGATAACAATTAAATGAACAAACCAGTTGATTAAGAATCCGCTTGGAACAATAACCTGTAGACTATCCATTATAAAGAAAAAGACAGTTGCAAGTGTAGTTGAGTAGGCGGCCATAACCCAAACCTGCTTAAAGTTAAGTTTCCTTTGTAAGCTGTTTTTGATGGCTAATCCCAGCAATGCTAAAAAAGTTACTTCTATAAACTTTACGAATGCTCCGAATAAGTACATAACAACAAATAATATAGTTAAAACAATAGGTAGAAGTTGATTAAACTGTGAAGTGATTTCCATTAAATCTTTCTTTGTTATTGACATGTTCAATAGGCTATATTCGTATGATTGTGCTTGCCCATTTGCAGAGAATACAAATCGATCGCTCAAAATACCAATAGCATTTTGTTTTGCCTCGATTTCTTCTACACCGAAAGCACCTGATTCATCTAAAATAATGATAAAATCATCTACTTTTATTTCTATTGGCTTTTCTGTGTCAGCTGAAAGAAGACCATCTTCAATAATAAAGTCGGGAAGTTCATTTTGTAATGTTTGATCAAACCCTTTTATACCCTCACTTAAGCCAGTGGAAAAGTGATAACCAGTCGGAATTGTACTAAGTAACGATAAGATAAAGACATATAAAATAGTTTTTCCTATTCCCTGAAAGCGAAAAGTGGATATGGTTTTAGGTGAGTATATGCTAGTATATAACTGTTTAAAAACGTTCATGTTATGAAACACATCCTTATAATTTATACGTCTTATATTTTATAGATGAAAAAGAAATATGACAAGGAATGAAGTCAAAGTTAAGGTTTATTTTTAAATTAAGGATCTTTTGTAAAGTTTTTATAAATTTTTTGTAAATATTTTAGAAAAACATCTTTACAATAAAACGGAATATCGTTAATAATTGTAAGGGTTGTAGATGTTTGTCGACAAAAGACGAAATGAGGAGTTGGAAATTTTGGAACTGGATATCCAGAAGATGATATTTGAATTCATTGGTGGACTTGGGATATTTCTATTTGGAATTAAATATATGGGAGATGGTCTGCAACGCTCCGCTGGTGACAAACTAAGAGATATTTTGGATAAGTTTACGACAAACCCCTTAATGGGTGTTTTAGCTGGAATTATAGTAACAGTATTAATTCAATCAAGTAGTGGCACAACAGTTATTACTGTTGGTTTAGTTAGTGCTGGGTTTATGTCACTTAGACAAGCTATTGGTGTTATTATGGGAGCTAATATAGGAACCACTGTTACAGCATTTATTATTGGAATTAAGATTTCTGATTATGCCTTACCTATTATTGCTGTAGGTGCAATCCTTTTATTCTTCTTTAAAAATAAAAGAATACATAACATCGGTCAAATTGTGTTTGGTTTTGGAGCACTTTTCTTTGGTTTAGAATTAATGGGTGACGGAATGAAGCCGTTGAGATCTTTAGAGGCCTTCCATGATTTAACTGTAAGTATGAGCTCTAATCCGCTGCTTGGTGTTTTAGTAGGTACAATCTTTACAGTTATTGTTCAAAGTTCAAGCGCGACAATTGGAATTTTGCAGGAGCTTTTTGGTCAAGGTCTATTAGATATTAAGGCAGCTTTACCGGTACTTTTTGGTGATAATATTGGTACAACCATTACAGCTGTATTAGCTTCTATTGGAGCTTCTGTTGCTGCAAGAAGAGCTGCTTTAACGCATGTTATTTTTAATTTAATTGGTACGACGATCTTTTTAATTTTCTTACCACTTTTTACGGTTCTCATGCAATTTTTACAAGCAAAATTAAATCTTAACCCTGAAATGACCATTGCTTTTGCACATGGAACATTTAACTTTTCTAACACAATTATTCAATTACCTCTAATTGGTGTATTAGCCTGGATTGTTACAAAATTAATCCCAGGTGAAGATTCAGTTATTGAATATAAAGCAAAGCACCTTGACCCAATTTTTATTGAACAATCATCTTCTATTGCCCTAGGGCAAGCAAAAGAAGAAGTACTTCGAATGGGGAAATTTGCAACTGTTGGTTTAGAAGCTGCAAGGGATTATCAAATGACCTTCTCTCAAAAAAATGCGGACACTGCTTTGCAACTTGAGGATGCCATTAACAACTTAGATCGAAAAATAACTGATTATTTAATTCTGATTTCAAGAAGTGAGATGTCGACAGCTGAATCAGAAGAGCACAGCATGCTAATGGATACAGTCAGAGATATTGAACGCATCGGAGATCATTTTGAAAATGTGGTCGAATTGGTTGGTTATCAAATAACAAATAAAGTGAAACTTACGGATTCAGCAAAGCAGGATCTTCAAGAAATGTTTGACTTAACAATTCAAACATTAATAGATGCAATAGCAGCTTTAGATGATAAAGACACATCTTTAGCATCTAAGGTTTTAAGGTCAGAAGAGCAAATTGATAAAATGGAAAGAACTCTTCGTAAAAAACATATATTGCGAATTAATGAAGGAAGCTGTACAGGTTCTGCTGGTATTGTATTTGTTGACATTATTAGCAACTTAGAACGAATTGGTGATCATTCAGTTAACATCGCAGAAGCTGTTTTAGGATACAGAGATTAATCTATTCATTAAAATATCAGAACACCACTGCTATAGTAGCAGTGGTGTTTTTTATATAATTACCATTAAAATAGCTAAATTGGTGGATCTTTTTTTAAAAAATATGAAGAAGGTCTTATTGACGTGGATTTTAATCTTAACACTAGCTTAACATTTCGATGTTATAATTAGTCGAAATTACACGAGATATGGAGGGCTCAACTTGGGATTGAAATGGGCGAACTACATAAAAAAGACACCAATACATAAGCAGAAATTCACACCGAAAAAGTTAAAAAAGAGAAAGAATACAGAAAAGGAAAAGATACCAGAAACCAGTTCTGTAATGAGTAGAGTTTTTTCAAAATTCAGTTTAAAAGATCGTTTATTGTTTTTATTTATTTTCTTACTGATTGTTTCTATTAATATTGTTGGAATTAGTTCTTACCTAAAGGCAAAAGATACAACGATTGAGACGATTGAAAACCGAATAAGCCGTGAATCAGAAGTGATGGCATACGTTGCTAAGAACTTAAAGTTCTTATATGTGAGTGATGACCTATATTTTATGCAACAATTAGAGATTAGTATTCGTGACCAGCAACGACAGTTAGAATCAGACGGCATCCAATCGGATATATTTTTTTATTCGGAAAATGTAATTAAACCATTTAAAATAAGTAATAAAGCATACATTCCTTTTACTGAGTCTTTTAAAGAAAAAATAGCAAATGGAAAAAATGCTGTTTTTCATCAAACAATTGATGGAAAAGACTATACAATTTCTGTCATAAAAGTGCCAGAGATTAATGGGAAAACGTTTCTTGTGGTTCCAACTGAATCTTATTTAGGTCCAGTAAATGAAATGGCACAATTTATGATTATTGTAATGGCTGTTAGCTTAATTATTTCAACTATCCTTTTAATTATGTTTGTACGAAGTCTAACAAAGCCACTTAATGAGCTTCAAAATGTTATGACTGAGGTGCGTGAGGGAAATCTAAATAAAAAAGCCTTAATTAATACAACAATTCCTGAGCTTCAATCTCTCAAAGTTAGTTTTAATATGATGATTGAACAGATGAGAGTCGTGATAAATGAAATCAATGAAACAACAACAGAGCTAGAAAATACCGGGGAAAATCTGAGCCATTCTTCAGAATATGCTCTTTCTTATAGCCGTCAGCTAATTGAAGCCATTAATGTTGTGAAACAAGGTGCAGAACAAACAGCAAGTAGCTCAGAAAGCAGTGTAAATGGCTTTCAATCAATGAAACATAGAATTGAACTTTTGATTTCAGGGATGGACACAGTTTTTCAGAGCTCTGAAGATATGAATTTATCTGCAAAGCGAGGAGAAAAGAACAACACATATTTAATCAATACCATCCATAGTTTTGAACAAGATTTTGAGCACATGACCTCAACGATTCAACAAGTAAAGAATCATTCCTCTTCAATCACAAATCTTGTAGGTTTAATTAAAGGTGTCGCCGATCAAACGAAATTATTAGCTCTTAATGCTACGATTGAGGCGGCAAGAGCAGGGGAAGCAGGAAAAGGTTTTGCTGTTGTTGCAAATGAGGTACGTAAACTAGCAGAACAATCATCATTGGCAACTGTAGATATCTCAAAATCAATTGCTGAAATGGAAGATGTAACGATTCGGGCTACAAAAGAATTCGATGATATGCTTATGAAAATTAAACGCAACTTAGAAACAGCAAATTCATCAAAAGCATCTTTTGATGAATTAATGGTTGAAATTGAGACGGTGAGTAAGCGACTGCAAGGAATGCAAGGAGAACTTCAAGGCTTAAAATCAGTTCTCCCAGACCTGGAGGAAGGAACGTTAAGCTTTGCATCCATTTCACAAGAAACTCTTGCAAGTTCAGAACAGATGCTTTCAACTAGTGGTGATCAAATACAGCAGATGGAAAGCACCCATGAAATTGGTTTACAATTAAAAGGCTTATCTAATTCATTGTCTAGTATTTCAAAACAATTTAACGTAAACTAAAAAAGACAGATTGTCTAAACACTCATATTTAGGCAATCTGTCTTTTAATTATTCATATTAAATTGTGCGGTTCTATGGGATACCGTTTATTTTGTTTCATCATATATTATTAGAAAAGAGTACTTGAATAATGTAATAAAAGAAGTCTGTATTAGCCACTATTTACTTTAAGGAGGTTCTTTTATGCAAATAATCTATTGGTCCGTTATTAGTTTATTGTTTGTTGTTTCCTTTATTGGACTTATCTATCCAATTATTCCAAGTGTTCTTTTTATTGTTGCGGGATTTTTACTATATGGATGGTTTTTTGAATTTACTGAACTAACATGGTTATTTTGGATTATACAGGGATTCTTTATTGCATTACTATTCGGAGCAGATTATTTAGCAAATCTGTTAGGGGTAAAAAAATTTGGCGGTAGTAAAGCGGCTATTTGGGGAAGTACGATTGGTCTATTAGTTGGACCTTTTATTGTTCCGTTTATCGGTGTAATAATTGGGCCTTTTATAGGCGCTGTAATTGCAGAGTTATTATTTCATAAGAAGGAATTTAAATTAGCTATAAAATCAGGTGTTGGTTCTCTATTAGGATTTATTTCAGGTGTGTTTGCAAAAGGATTCATTCAATTAAGTATGATAGCGTATTTTCTTTTTCAGGTTTTAAGATAGGTTCTTCTATTGTATATAATTTATTACTTGTGAGAAAACTGTTATGTGTTTGAATGCTTTTCAATTGAAAGTACAGGGCAATTTTGGTAACCTTAAACTTGAAAAGCTTACACAGGCTTTTATCACGTACATATATTAAGGAGGAACTAAAAATGGCATACGAATTACCACAATTACCTTATGCTTATGATGCACTAGAACCACATATTGACAAAGAAACAATGAACATTCATCACACAAAACACCACAACACTTACATTACAAATGTAAATGCTGCTTTAGAAGGAAATGCTGATCTAGCAGGTAAGAGTGTTGAAGAATTAGTTTCTAATCTAGACGCTGTACCTGAAGCTATTCGTCCAGCAGTACGTAATAATGGTGGTGGACATGCAAACCACAGTCTATTCTGGACAATCTTATCTCCAAATGGTGGCGGTGAGCCAACTGGTGAACTTGGTGAAGCAATTAATGCTAAATTCGGCAGCTACGACAGCTTTAAAGAAGAGTTTGCTAAAGCGGCAACAACTCGTTTCGGTTCAGGTTGGGCTTGGTTAGTTGTAAACAATGGTCAATTAGAAGTAACAAGCACTCCAAACCAAGACTCTCCTTTAATGGAAGGAAAAACACCGATCCTTGGTTTAGATGTTTGGGAGCATGCTTATTACTTAAACTACCAAAACCGCCGTCCAGATTACATCGCTTCTTTCTGGAATGTAGTAAACTGGGATGAAGTTTCTAAGCGTTTCAGCGCTGCGAAATAATAAGAAGTTAAAGAGAAGGGCTAACAAACTTGTTAGTCCTTTTTTGTATGGCTTTTTCCACTCAACTTACTAATTGCAAGATATATACATAACTACAAACCGATAAGACAAACTATGTACTAGAAGTTGAAGGGGAGTAGTTTTTATGTCAAAAATGAAAAAAATTATCGGTGATGTAGATGTAAGTAAGGATTTGATTTTATTATTAGTAATAGGAGGATTATATTCCCTAAGTATTGCACTTTCTAATACATTTGTGAACGTATACTTATGGAAACAATCCGGAAAGTTTATTGATTTAGCAATTTACAACTTATCAATTGTAGTGATGCAGCCTATAACCTTTATCTTTGCAGGAAGGCTGGCTAAAAAAGTAGATCGTGTAATCGTATTAAGGCTAGGTGTTATTTTTTTAGCTGTATTTTTCTTAAGTGTTCTTATGATTGGAGGATCTGCCGCAAAATTTCTTATCCTTCTAGGAGGTACTTTAGGGATTGGTTATGGTTTCTACTGGCTTGCGTTTAATGTTTTAACATTTGAGATTACTGAACCTGAAACAAGAGATTTCTTTAATGGATTTTTAGGTGTGATGAACTCTACAGCAGGAATGGTTGGTCCTATAGTGGCCGGTTTTGTCATCTCTAGGCTAAAAAACTTTACTGGTTATACGACAATTTTTACAATTTCTCTCTTATTATTCTCAGGCGCTGTAGTACTGAGCTTTTTTTTAAAGAGAAGAAAAGCCGAAGGAGATTATATATTAAGACGAATTTTTCATGAAAGAAAGAATAATAAAAATTGGCGACATATTACAAGAGCGCATTTTTTTCAAGGCTTAAGGGAAGGAACATTTGCTTTTGTCATTGGTGTTTTCGTCTTTATTACAACAGGCAGTGAATTAGCGTTAGGGACTTTCGGTTTAGTCAATTCAGGTGTAGCTTTTATAGGTTATTATCTTGCATCAAGAGTGATAAAGAAAAATAAGCGTAAACGTTTCATTTTGATAGGTGGAACTTTACTATATTTCTCAATTTATTTAATTTTGTTTGATTTGACTTATCAAAAGCTACTTATATATGCTGTACTCATTGCTATTGGGTATCCGATGTTGCTCGTTCCATATATGTCATTAACATTTGATGTGATTGGAAAGGCGTGGAGCGCTGCAAAAGCAAGAATAGAGTACATTGTAGTAAAAGAGATTTTTCTAAACGCAGGAAGAATTGTATCAATACTAGGGTTTATCATTGCTATTTCTTTCTTTGATGAAAAACAAAGTATTCCTGTTTTACTTGCCATTATTGGAGCAGGTCACTTCGTAATATACTTTTTTGTGAAAAATGTGCAACTAGAAGAAAGCGAAGAAAGCATAGATCAAACTAGTCGAAAACCAGTTCTAAAGAACAATCTTGTTGATGGTGATAGTAGTGGGTAAATTTGGTTCGTAATATTATGTATGTAACAATTTCCTTGTATAAAAATAAAAATTGAATATTGTTTTAATAACCCTAATACCCATCCTTACACAAAATATGACAAACTCCATCACAAATTTACAAAACCTTTACATTCAGTTAAAACGTTATTAATACTAGAGCGTTATTCTAATACTCGTAGGACAAAACAAAAAACACTCTTTAGGGGGAAATTGGCAATGAAAAGCTTTAAAAACCTGGCATTACTTATCGTAATGGGAATCTTAGTTGTATTCGCAGCTGCTTGTGGTGGCGGAGAAACTACAAAAGAAACTAACACTGGTAACGGAGAAGCTACTGAAGAAGAAGCAACTTTAGAAGGTAGCGTTGTAATTGATGGTTCTGGTACTGTATATCCTTTCATGGCAAGAATGGCTGAAAACTATATGGGTGAAAATGAAGAAGTTTCTGTTGAAGTAAGTCGTGCGGGTACTTCTGCTGGTTTTGAAAAGTTTCTTGTAGCTGAAAACGGAACTGATTTCAATGATGCATCTCGTCATATTAAAGAAGAAGAAACAGCTAAAGCTGAAGAGCTTGGTATTGAAGTTAAAGAATTCCAAGTTGCTCTTGATGGTTTAACATTTGTTATCAACAAAGAAAATGATTGGGCAACTGAAATGACTCAAGAAGAAGTTGTTAAAATCTTCCTTGCTGAAGGTGGAGTAACAAAATGGTCTGATATTAACCCAGAATGGCCAGCTGAAGAAATCAAGCCTATGGGTCCTAACGAAAACCATGGTACTAACGAGTTCATGTTTGAAACGATTATGGAAGAAAAAGATTTCGTTGATAGTGTAAACCTACAACAAGAATATTCTACTCTTGTAGATCTTGTTTCAAAAGATAAAAATGCAATTGCATTCTTTGGATATGGATACTACGATAGCAATAAAGATAAATTAAACGCAGTTTCTGTAGACTTTGGTAACGGTCCTGTTGCTCCAAGCTTAGATACAATCGGTTTAGATGATGAAGCTGGATACAAAGCATTTACTCGTCCAGTATTCACATACCTAAATGTTGATATGGCAAAAGAAAAGCCACAAGTTCTTGATTATGCAATCTACACTATGGAAAATGCTCAAGATGTAGCTGCTGAAACTGGATTTGCTCCATTAAAAGATGAAGTAATTCAAGAATCAATCAGCTTCTTAGAAGGATTAAAATAATCATCCTCGAAGTTTTCCTAACTGTAAGAAGATGAGAAGTTTTAGCTTCTCATCTTCTTATGTATTTTCTTCTATTAAAACTATCTACAATAAAATTTCACCTTACATAATATGTGGAGGATGGAAGGGGTTTTCGATCTTGGATAATAAAGAGAGCATCCGTGACATGATTGAAAAAAAGAGAAGCACGACAAATTTAACTTCAGTCACAGAAAAGTTCATGCCTAAATTTTTATTAGCAATTGCAACAATATCAATACTGACAACAATTGGTATAGTTGTTACTCTATTAACTGAAACAATTAACTTTTTTAGAGATGTTCCATTTTTAGACTTTTATACTGGAACAATTTTAAAGCCATTAGGTGATGATGCAGTATTTGGTGTACTTCCATTATTATTGGGAACTCTCTATTCAACAGTTATTGCCATGATAGTGGCTATTCCAGTTGGTTTAATGGCAGCTGTATTCTTGAGTGAATATGCTTCAGATAAAGTTCGAAGAATTTTAAAGCCTATATTAGAAATTCTTGCAGGTATTCCTACAATCGTATATGGTTTTTTTGCTTACACCTTTGTAACACCTTTATTAAGATCATTTATACCGGCTCTAGAACCAACTAATATTTTAAGCCCTGGTATAGTGATGGGTATTATGATCATTCCAATGGTAGCTTCACTCTCTGAAGATGCGATGAGTTCTGTACCAAACACAATGAGAGAAGGTGCTCTTGCCCTTGGTTCGACAAAACTTGAGGTAACTTGGAAAGTTGTCATTCCAGCTGCTATATCTGGTATAATCGCCTCGTTTGTATTAGGAATTTCTCGTGCGATTGGTGAAACTATGATCGTCGCAATTGCAAGTGGAAGTAACAAGGACTTTACCTTTGATCTAACACAATCCATGCAGACAATGACTGCTTATATCGTTGAAGTAACTGGTGGGGAAGCTCCTGCAGGCTCAACTATTTATTACAGTTTATACGCTGTTGCTATGACATTATTTGTTTTTACTCTTATAATGAACCTAGTTGCTCAGTATATTTCTCGTAAATATAGGGAGGAATATTAAGATGAAATATGTAGATGTTGAACAGGTACAGAAAAAAATGGGATCGCGATTGTTTGCAAATAACCTTGCGAACGTTGTTTTTCTATTAGCTACCCTATTTGGATTAGTCGTATTGTTAACATTAATCTATCGTGTATATTCAGATAGTATTGGATGGATTGACTTTCAATTTATTACGAATAAACTTTCAACAGATGCAGAACGAGCAGGTATTATGGGTGCGATCATGGGTACTTTATGGTTAATGGTCGTTGTTGCACCTGTTACAATGTTTTTAGGAGTCGGAACTGCAATCTACCTAGAGGAATATGCGAAAAACGGGAAATTAAAATCTATTATTCAAACTAATATTTCTAACTTAGCTGGTGTCCCATCGGTCGTATTCGGTATATTAGGATTGACTGTATTTGTACGAAGCTTTGGATTAGGGAATATTGTTCTTGCTGGTGGTCTAACAATGTCTTTATTAGTACTTCCAATTGTTGTTGTTGCAAGTCAGGAAGCGATTCGTGCTGTTCCACAATACCTTAGAGAAGCTTCTTATGGAATGGGAGCTACTAAATGGCAAACCATAAAAAATATCGTTTTACCTGCAGCCATTCCAGGGGTGTTAACTGGTCTAATACTTTCTCTCTCCAGAGCAATAGGTGAAACAGCACCTCTAGTTGTTATAGGTATTCCGGCTTTGTTAATTCCACTTCCAGATGGAATTTTTGATAAATTTACAATTTTACCTATGCAAATTTATTATTGGACTGTTGACTCTGCTCTTGTTGCTGAATATGCAAACCTTGCTGCAGCTACAATCGTTATACTCTTAATCGTATTATTCTTAATGAATTCAATTGCAATCATTATTAGAAATAAGTTTCAAAATAGATTTTAATTTCTTGGGGGTTTTCAAACTATGGCAGTTTTATCTGATAGTGAAAAGAACAATGTAACGACTATTGAAAGATCAGAGAAGTCAGTGGATAAAAAGAGTGTTGTATATGATACAAAAGATTTAAATTTATGGTACGGTGGAGATCAGGCATTAAAGAACATTAACCTTTCTATACATGAAAATGAAGTAACTGCAATCATTGGACCTTCTGGTTGTGGGAAATCGACATTTATTAAAACATTAAACAGAATGGTTGAATTAATACCTGTTGTTCGTATATCAGGAGATATCAGATATAGAGAAAAAAGTATCCTTGATAAGAGTTATAAGGTTGAAGATTTAAGAACAAGAGTTGGTATGGTTTTCCAAAAACCTAATCCATTCCCTAAATCAATTTATGATAACATCGCTTACGGACCTAGAATTCACGGTATAAAAGATAAACGTATTTTAGATGAAATTGTTGAGAGAAGTTTACGTGGGGCTGCAATTTGGTCTGAAGTGAAGGATCGATTAAAAGAAAATGCATATGGTCTTTCTGGGGGACAACAACAGCGTTTATGTATTGCTCGCTGCCTAGCAATTGAGCCTGATGTTATCTTAATGGATGAACCAACTTCAGCGCTTGATCCGATTTCAACTCTTAAGGTAGAGGAATTAATTCAAGATTTAAAGAAAGATTATAGCATTATCATAGTAACTCACAACATGCAACAAGCTGCTCGTATTTCAGATAAAACAGCGTTCTTCTTAAACGGAGAAGTTGTAGAGTTTGATGCGACGGATAAAATCTTTTCAAATCCTGTTGATAAGAGAACTGAAGATTATATTACAGGTCGATTCGGTTAATAAAAAAAGTCGTGCATTTCCAAAAGTGCACGACTTTTTTTATCTATAAACTTATATTAGTGTTATAAAGCATTGTTTTGGGGAATATATAACTGTATTTACATAGGAGGTAATCATTATGAGTATAAGAGAAAGATTCGAGATCGATTTAAAAAACTTAAGAGATAAACTAATTGAAATAGGAAGTATTACTGAAGTTGCACTTAACAAGTCAATTGATGCATTAGAAAAACAAAATATTGATGAAGCTCTTCAAATTATTGAGGATGATTATAGAGTGGACGACCTTGATGAAGAAATTAATGATTTAGCAATTCTTTTAATTGCTAAACAACAGCCTGTTGCAACAGATTTAAGAAGAGTTATTGTTGCAATTAAAATTTCAAGTGATATTGAAAGAATGGCTGATTTTGCAGTAAACATAGCTAAGTCAACAATTAGAATCGGTGATGAACCTCTTGTTAAACCAATTAAACATATTAGAAAGATGCATGAAATTGCTACAAAAATGCTCTCATTATCGATAAAGGCTTTTAATGAAGAAGACCTTGTATTAGCAAAAGAAGTGGCTGATATGGACGATCAGGTTGATGAATTATATGGAGAAACAATTCGAGATATATTAGATCTCATGTCATCTAAAAAAGATAGCTATCAGCAACTTACTCAGCTTATGTTCATTTGTCGCTATATTGAAAGAACAGCAGATCATGCAACAAATATTTCTGAGAGTATTATGTACTTGATTAAAGGACAGAGATACGATTTGAATTCATAAGTAAATAAAAAACAGCTAAGAATAAGAATCTTAGCTGTTTTACGTTACCTAGTAATTGCTTCTGCAAGTTGCTGGAACGTCATTCCTTTTTGGACTTCAAACGTGCCAAGCTGGACTCTTGTATGAAAGTTGTTTTTGATTAAATATTGATCAAATTCGAAAGATGAGGCAATTATGGCATTTTGTTCTAGAAGATCAGAAACTTCACTAGTTGTCATGCCTTCCTTAATCGTAATATTATACTTTATTACTTCTTCTTTCTTTTCTTCAGCTTCTTTAGGTTGTTCAGTTTCTTTAGCCGTCTCAGTTTGTTGTTGATTTTGAGAGTCCTCTTGTACTACTTCTTCTTTTTTTAGTGCTAAAAGCTCTTCATACTCTTCAGATGTGATGGAAACTTGTCCATTGCTTTTAAGAAATTGGCTGACTTGTTTTTCTGTTACTTCTTTTTTCTCACTATCAGCAGTTGCAGATTGATGATCTGAAAGAAGATAGGTTCCGCCAAGAACAGAAGTTGCAACAATCATGCCTGCTGCAAATGCTTGAAAGCCTAATTTACTCATGTTAATGCCCTCTCATTCTGTTCCACAATTGAGCGAATTTCTTCAACAGAAGAAGCTTCTGATAAAGCGATAGCTTCAAGTGACATACCTTGGCGATACTTTGCTAATATACGTTTAGGGTTTGCGCCCTCATCCTCTTGATAAGGTTTTGCTTGTTCTTTTAAAGGAACATCATTTTGTAATAATTCTTCTTCTACAATGCGCATTTTCTTTTTCAATTTATAAATTTCTTGCATTGCAGATAATTGTAAATGGTCTAATTCTTGTTCTAGTTCTTTAACATTGTCACGTTGGAAAAAAGATAATCCAATTAAAGCAATGCTTATAATAAATAAAATAATAATCACAATTGTCATCAATTTCACCTTCTTTGATTATTTCCCTTTACCTTTATATCATAATTTTTCATTGTAAAGAAGGGATATTTTGAGGAAAATGTAGTTTTTTGACGATATTTCTTTAAAAAAGCAAAGTTTGAATACATTTCGCACATGGTATGATAAATGGAGTATGAAAATAAGAGAGGAATCTTTATGGAAACATATCATCTTCTTAATCACCAACATATTATTCGAAATCAATCGCCGGTTTGTGTCGATACTATAGAAATTTTCACTTATCCAGACGTTGTACTCGTTTCCTGGAAACTAGTTTCTTCTACTAAGATAGCAGTTTCCTCGTTACTTGGAGAAGATTTTAATGATTTATTAGTAAGAGTTATTCTTTGTCGGCAGAATCAATTCAAAGAAGAATTTTCATTTAACGTAGATAAATGCAGTGGTGTTTTAGAAGTTCGAGATCTTGAGACTGCTATATACTCTTGTGACCTCGTCGTAAGCAATTCTAAAAACGAATCTATAGTCATTAAAAGCTCTACTAAAAAAGAGTACCATAATCATAACAGAATAAAGAATCAGCTTAACTGGAGAAAAGTAGTTGAAATGAAGGAGAGCGAGACGTGGGTGCCAATGTTCTCAGCATATACAGAATATGATGAAGAGTGATCGAACAATTTTAGTTTTAACACCTGAATTTGAAGAACATCTAGTTGGGGGACTTGGCAGGCATGTAAATGATTTCGTGGAGGAAGGGATTAAACATAATCTTACATTTATTATCTTAACGCCTTCCAAAAGTAACAAAGAACGTTATATAAAGAAGGAAAATGTTCACATCTTTCACTTGCTGCCATGGAAACAAAACTCGTCAGATTTGTTCGATTTTATTCGGAACATTAATTTTCGGTTTAGTCAATTTGTTCTTCAGGAGCTGCACATTTCATTTGATCTTATTCACGTACATGATTGGATGTTTTCAGCATCAGCTTGTCAAATTAAGGAGGATTTACATAAACCATTAATTACGACGATTCATTCTACTGAACATGAACGAAAACAATTTAATAATGGAATAGAGCTTTCCAAAATAACCAAATATGAGGAACAGCTTATTGAAGCTTCAGATCAGCTAATCGTTTGCAGTCTGTATATGAAAAATATAATAGAAAACAGAGCAGTAAAACGAGAAATTCAAATAGAGGTAATACCAAATGGTGTTATTATCGAAAACTATCAAAAAATGCTAGAGTCTTCACAAGCACTACAAAAGTTTTCTTTTATCAATTCTCCTTTTTTGTTTTCGATGGGAAGATTAGTAAAAGAAAAAGGATTTCACCTTCTCCTTGAGGCCTTCTCGATGATACATAAAGAGTATTCTGAATTAAACCTTGTTATAGCTGGTGAAGGACCTTATGAAGAACATTTAAAACAAATGGCAACAATTCTTCAAATCAAGAGCAACGTTTTTTTTACAGGTTTTGTGAAAGATGAGGAACGTAATACATTACTTAGCAATTGCCAAGCACTTATTGTACCAAGCTTATATGAGCCATTTGGGATCGTTGCTTTAGAAGGAATGGTTTTGCATAAACCAATCATCTCATTTCAAGTTGGAGGCCTAGAAGAAGTGTTGTTACATGACCGTGGCATGTTAACTGCACAAATTAACAGCAAAAGTTTAGCAGAAACGATACTTTTTATTCTCTCACATCCTAAGCAGGCCGATGAGATAGCTCATACTGGATATTTTGCTATCATAAAGGAGTATCAGTGGTCAATTCTTATAAAAAATTTAATTTCTATCTATAAAAAGCCTGAATTTCTACAATATCTTTAAAATATAATGAAATAGATGTGGAATTTGTCAAATAAAAATGCTATTATATTAAAGTCTGATTTGTTTTATAGTTTTTTATGTTTGGAGGGAAAGAAACATGCGTGTGAATATTACATTAGCTTGCACTGATTGTGGCGAACGTAACTATATTTCTAAAAAGAATAAACGTAATAATCCAGATCGTCTTGAACTTAAGAAATATTGTTCAAGAGAGAAAAAAATGACAGTACACCGTGAAACAAAGTAAGCAGTAGGATTTTTTATCCTACTGTTTTTTTTATGCGTTATTACAGTATAAATTAGTAGCACAGGAGACTGCTCGACGTAGTATTTAATTTGCAACTAACACTTCTTTCTTCACCTTTTAATTTCGCCAGTCAGCGAGTTTTCTAATATGCTACTATAAACAAAAGGAGGGATATTCTTGAAGAAAAAGGAAATTAGAAGCATTATGCTAAAACAACTTACCGAACTCAGTGATAAAGAATACCAACAGCTTTCAAACGAAATACATAAGCATTTATTTTCTTTCTCAAAATGGAATAAGGCAAATACAGTAGCTGTTACAGTTTCTAGAGGCAGAGAAGTTGATACTTTTCCGATTATAAAACAAGCGTGGACTGAAAAGAAAACAGTTGTTGTTCCAAAATGCGATCCAGCTACCAATACGATGGAATTTAGAAGCATTACCTCTTTTGATCAGCTTGAGAAGGTCTTTTACGGATTAAAAGAACCCATCATGTCAGAAACATCAGCTGTAAAAAACTCTGTAATTGATCTTATCCTTGTCCCAGGTATTTGTTTTGATAAAAATGGTTATCGAATAGGTTTTGGTGGGGGATATTATGATCGATATCTTGCGGATTATAAAAATGATACTGTTTCATTAGCTTTTTCTTGTCAAGTAACTGACGAAGTACCTAGAGAAGCACATGATGTTCCTGTATCCACCCTTATTACTGAGCAAGGAGTTATTAAGTAAGATGCTTTTAGGATTACTATTTATATTGTTCCTCTCTTATAGGGCTTGGAAAATGAGGTCATTGTCGATAAGCGGAATGATTGGTGCTTTTTTGGTAGGGTCAGCTATTTTTTTAGGATTTACTTGGAAAGGTTTATTTTTATTGGGCTGTTTCTTTGTAAGTTCAAGCCTGTTAAGTAAGGTTAAAGCTAAGCAAAAATCTTTTTTACAGGATATCCTTTCTAAAGGAGATCAAAGAGATATCATGCAGGTGGCAGCAAATGGAGGCTTACCAGCAATTATTGCGGTTGTTTATTATTTCCAAGGTACAAACGATACACTGTACATCACATTGTTTTCTCTTTCATTAGCGGCTGCAAATTCAGATACATGGGCTTCGGAAATAGGTACATTAAGTAAAGGACGTCCAAGGATGTTGTTTACTCTAAAACAAGTGGAGAGGGGTACATCTGGTGCTGTTTCTCTGCTAGGTTCTTTTGCTGGTTTGGTTGGGGCATTCTTTATTAGTATCATGTCAGGTTTCGTATTTTCTTTATCTATACTAGACGTTTTAATAATGACCCTGTTTGGTTTCCTTGGAAATATTTTTGACACTGTTCTAGGGCAAACTGTTCAAATAAAATACAAATGTACTGTTTGTCAAAAGGTAACTGAAAAAAGAATTCATTGTTCGAAAATCGGGAGAAAATCTAATCACTATGCTTTTATGAACAATGATGCCGTTAATTTTACAGCAATTGTATTGACAACGTGCCTAGCTTTTCTAATTTTCACTTAAATATCTCAATTGAAAGGATTTGACATAATGGCTGTGCATGTTAATCGTGTTGTTCTTATTGGCACTGGTTTAGTTGGATCTAGTTATGCCTTTGCGATGCTGAATCAAGGAGTTTCAGAAGAGCTTGTTTTAATTGATTTAAATAAGGAGAAATCAGAAGGAGATGTAATGGACCTTAACCATGGTCTTGCGTTTGCTCCCAGTTCAACACGTATTTGGTTTGGGGATTATGAGGATTGTAAAGATGCTGACATTGTTGTTTTATGTGCTGGTGCGAATCAAAAGCCGGGCGAAACCAGATTGGATTTAGTTGATAAGAATTTGAAAATCTTTAAAAACATTGTAAAAAACGTTATGGACAATGAGTTTAACGGTATTTTTATTGTAGCGACAAATCCAGTTGATATTTTATCATATGCTGTTTGGAAATACTCGGGTCTACATCAGAGTCAGGTAATTGGATCAGGGACAATTCTTGACACAGCCAGGTTTAGATATTTATTGGCTGAACACTTTGATGTGGACACCCGTAATGTGCATGCCTATATCATTGGTGAACATGGAGATACAGAGCTTCCTGTATGGAGTCATGCAGATATAGGAGGTATGCCAATCTTAGATACGGTAACAGACCAAGAGGTCCTTGATCACCTCTTTGTTAGTGTAAGGGATGCGGCTTATCAAATTATTGAACGTAAAGGTGCTACCTATTATGGAATAGCAATGGGGCTTGTTCGATTAACAAAAGCCATTATTCATAATGAAAATTCTATTTTAACCGTTTCTTGTTTCTTGAATGGAGAATACGGAGAAAAAGATGTTTACATAGGTGTACCAGCAATTGTAAACAGTAAAGGAATTAAAAAGGTTTTGGATTTAAAGCTTAATGAAAAAGAAACGAAACAATTCAAACACTCAGTTAGTGTATTAAAGGAAACAATGTTACCTTTTTTAAAAGGATAAAATCGGCCGTTCCTACTAATGATAAAGTGTAGGAGGGATGATCATGAGACGATTACTTATGCTTGCGGCAGGTTCATTTGCTGTTTATCGTTATCGATATCGCATTGTAAATTTTGTATTAGGTCAACCGCAATTGCGTAGATATTTTATTAATTTATCGATGAGAATACCATTTATTAGAGATCGTTTTGTTAATCGTGCTTTCCATTAATTTTATAAGAAGAACAATTTTTAGAAATCAAAACGTAATAAAAAATCCATCATAAAAGCTGACTTTCTTGTGAACTGTCAGCTTTTTTTCATCTGTAAAGGCAGAATCTTTCTTTTCTTTTTTATGTATTGATATAATAAAGAAAACTAAAGCGGAGCGGATTAAAATGGTCTTAGAACAGGATTACGTCTACTGGTCGTTTATTGAACAACTAGTTATTGAGCATAAGTATACAATCTTAGCTATCTCCCAAGATGGAAATGAGGTTATGCTCGAACCTTTTAGAAAGAAACAGTTTTCAATTATTAGGGTAAAGAGAACTGATGTTGATTGGGGTAATACACTTGCTATTGATATTGAACAAGCCGGTCGAAAATTTGAGCAGCTTTTAAAAACAGGGGTTAGAGGTCCTTTGACGGTTTTAAATATCTATTTTTCTAGCTTGCCGCCTGTAGATGATTATCCTGAAGTGTTTTTAAAGGGCTATAGTGGTGGAAGAAAGGGCAGCATTGACATTACCTCAATGATACTTGTGAAAGCTGAACTGAAACCAGGATTAGATAAGTTGTCAGATACTCTACATCTTCCTTTAGACACCGTAAAAGATTTTGATTCTCCCGATGTGTCTGAATCTCAGCTTCATGAAATTAGGACACGAGTTATTTCTCATCAAAATAAACTAAGAGAGGAAGAAAAAAGGCTCTTTCAAAATGGCAAGCCTTTCTTTACTAATATCTTTCTAGGCATTCAAATTCTTATGTTTCTTGTGCTTGAGCTTTTTGGAGGAAGTACAGATACGAATACACTTATTCAGTTCGGAGCTAAATTTAATCCGCTTATTTACGATGGAGAATGGTGGAGGTTTATAACACCTGTTTTTCTACATATCGGGTTTCTTCATCTGCTTATGAATAGCTTTGCTCTCTTTTATATTGGGCCGGCAGTTGAAAGGGCTTATGGAAGAGGAAAATTTTTATTCATTTATCTTGTAGCAGGGGTTTCTGGTTCAATTGTCAGCTTTGCCTTCAGTCCATTTCTGTCCGCTGGAGCTTCGGGAGCTATTTTTGGCTGCT
Source organism: Metabacillus sp. B2-18 (assembly GCF_021117275.1). Lineage (NCBI taxonomy): Bacteria > Bacillati > Bacillota > Bacilli > Caryophanales > Bacillaceae > Metabacillus > Metabacillus sp. B2-18. Next base: position 3,425,827 of record NZ_CP088245.1, on the reverse strand, counting down.
TTGGTGCTCTACTATTTATTGGTGTCTATAATCGAAAAGTGTTTTTCCGAACGATGGGCTCAAATATTTTAGTGGTTGTTGGTATTAACCTGGCGCTGGGATTTGTAATCCCTAATATAGACAATGCAGGGCATATAGGAGGGTTAATAGGCGGATTTCTCGCTGCAAGCATCGTTCAGCTGCCCAACCAAAAAAAATGGTTTCTTAGAGTTGGCGGACTTATCATAACAATCGCATTGTTAATAGGGTTATTCTTGTACGGAATGGACCAATCACAAGCACAATATAGTGAGTATAGAGCGATGAAGGGGCAGGAGCTTATTCAAAATGAAGAGTTTGAAGAAGCTTACACATATTTACAAGAAGCCATTTCAAGTGATCAGACTTCAAATGATATCTTGTTTTTATTATCTGTAGCTGCCATTCAATTGGAAAAATACGATGAAGCGGCGGAACACCTGCAACAAGTCATTTCAAATGATGACAGCTACCACCAAGCACATTTTAATTTAGCAGTATTATACGCTAACCAAAATAAATTGGATTTAGCGCTAGAACAAGTGTCAAAAGCTCTAGAATATGATCCGAACAATGAAAATTACAAAGCTTTTCAGAATGAGCTTTCTCCTTAACTTTTAATGTTTTGAATAAATTTAAAAGGAGTACCGTCTTCTGCTTGAATTAGTACTAAAATATGTGAATAATCTTTTGCAAATAGAAGGAGAGGCATTGCACTACCAATTGGTTCAATGACCTTACCTTCTTTTGTTTTTAAACCTAAGAAGTAGTTTTTATATAAACCCTCCCAAAGACTTCCGATGACTTCTTGTGTTTTTGCCTTAGAAAGACCTAAAAGAGGTTCAGTGTTATATCTAGCAAGCTCCGTTAATGGAATAGCCTCGTACTCATTTTTATTTATCTGATAATGATTTATTAAATGATTCCAGCTATATTCAAGGTGTTGTGCCTTTACTTTGTCTAAAATATCTTTCCACTCAAGTTCTTCCTCTGTTTGTGCGTTCTTAAATGAAAAAGCATTTGTGAATTCCGAATCTATGACATATAAATGATCACTTGTCATCTGCTGTGTACTACGGATTTGATCATCTTCCAAATGGATCTCTCCATAATGAAGACTAATGGCTTCATAATGGCTACTGTCTTCACCATTTACCTTTTTAAACTGTGCTAGCTTTTGGCTTTGGTCTTCCCACTCTGATAATGTATCAATTAATTTACCATCAGAGAAAAGAAGAGATAAATCTTGTCTAAGAAAAATGACTTTGTCTGTAAACGAGGTAACATCCCATTCAATGACATACTCATCATCATCCATATTTTCAACAAATTCAAGTGAAGTTGAAGCTGTTGTAAAAGCTACAGAATCGGTAATGGGAAAAAAGATGATGCTCTCACGAACACGTTGACCATGTGAGAAATAAAGAATACCAGACGTTATAAGGGCAAGAATGATGACAATCATCCATTTTGTTTTCATTTTATCAACTCCGAGAAGGACAGGTTGCTAAATTGTATGATTCAATTTACGATTTTATGAGTACAAGCTAAAAATAACAAATTAATGGAATATAGGTATGTTTTACCAATAATACGTCAAAGATGTGTAACAAATCGTGATACGAAATGGAGAAATCTTATGGCGTATGAGGTAGAAAAAAAGATTGTAACGAAGGATTTTCAGGAAAATACATCGTACTTAAATGAACGACTGGGTGTAAAGAAAAGCTTTGATGTAATTCAGCTCGATGTTGAGTATGCTGGACGTAAAATGGCGTTATTTATGGTGGATGGTTTTGTAAAAGATGATATCTTACATTATTTAATGAGATATTTATCTGAGCTTACACCTGAGCAGCTCGAGGAAAATACTCTTGAAAAGCTACTCAAAACGTATATCCCGTACGTTGAAATTGAGAAAACAGATGATTTAAATACTGTTGTTGGAACCGTTTTGGCAGGGCCAACAGCTCTTGTTATAGAAGGTATTGATCAAGTCATCTTAATTGATGCCCGTACATATCCTGTCCGTGGGCCACAGGAACCGGATATGGAAAAAGTTGTTAGAGGTTCAAGAGACGGGTATGTGGAAACAATCGTATTTAATACGGCATTAACAAGACGAAGAATTAGAGATCGATCTCTCAGAATGGAGTATTTACAAATAGGTAGACGTTCGAAAACAGATGTGGTTGTTTGCTATTTAGAGGATATTGCAGACATGAAACATGTTGAGGATTTAAAAAAGTCGCTACTGGCTATTGATACAGACGGTCTTCCTATGGGAGAAAAAACAGTTGAGGAATTTATCTCAGGTCGACATCTTAACCCATATCCCATGGTAAGATACACAGAACGTCCTGACACAGCAGCAGCTCATATATATGAGGGACATGTGATTGTTTTTGTCGATGGGTCTCCTAGCGCACTTATCACTCCAACAACATTTTGGCATCATTTGCAGCATGCTGAGGAATATCGAAATAAGCCGATTGTCGGAGCTTACTTACGAATGGTTCGATTTATCGCAGTGTGGGCTTCAATTTTTATTTTACCTCTGTGGTATTTATTTGCTGATAATCCTGGTCTATTGCCACCTGGTATGAAATTTGTTGGTATTGAAGATCCAGGTCAAGTACCATTACTTCTACAGTTTCTTCTGATTGAAGTTGGAATTGATATCTTAAGGATGGCTGCCATTCATACCCCATCATCGTTAGCAACCGCTCTGGGGCTTGTTGCCGCCTTAATGGTTGGACAAGTAGCGGTAGAAGTTGGCCTTCTAACAAACGAAGTGATTTTATATTTAGCCATTGCAGCAATAGGTACCTTTGCAACTCCTAGTTACGAATTAAGCCTAGCTAATCGAATTTACCGTATTGTGTTACTTCTATTTACCGCATGGTTAGGAGTAATAGGATTAGTAGCTGGAATTACTGGCTGGATTATTATGCTTGCGCGTATGAAGTCCTTCAATGTTCCATACCTATATCCGTTTATCCCATTTAATGCACGTGCTCTAAGGGATGTTTTATTCCGTTCACCAATGCCATTGAAAAATCGTCGACCAACATTTTTACATCCACAAGATCCTGATCGTTAAAAAAGGGCTGACAATTTGTCAGCCCTTTTAGGGTTTAAGCAACCTTTTCATATGGAAGAGGATTGTTTTTATATTTTTTCATTTGAGTTAAGAACCAAATTAGTACAGCTAAAAAGATAAGTGAACCGATGATCATAGAAGTTTGATAGGATAATTGGAATCCTTCTGGTGCATAGAAAATATAAGAGCCAGTTACTGCTGTCATGAACAATGCTGGAAGGCTGCAAATCCAGTGGAATTTGTTGTTCTGTAGTAAATACATTGCAGCTGTCCATAGCATCACTGTTGCAACTACTTGATTTGTCCAACCAACATAACGCCATAAGAATGAATAATCCATTTGTGTTAGAAGATAAGTTGGAACGATAACTGGAATTGTCATTAATACAGTTTTCATTTTAGAATCAAAGTTTCCAAATTTACTTAATAATTCAACAAGCATCATTCTTGATGATCTTAATGCTGTATCTCCTGTTGTGATAGGAAGAATAATGACGCCTAGTACGGCAAGAATTCCACCAAATTGCCCTAATGTTGTTTTACTAATTTCGTTTACAACACCTGCTGTACCACCTTCAGCAAGAGCTCCTTGAAGTCCATCAGGTCCTCCAAAGAATGTCATACCAGCTGCTGCCCAAATCATTGCAATAATACCTTCAGCAACCATTGCACCAAAAAATACTTTACGTCCATTGCTTTCTTTCTTTAACGTTCTAGCTAAAATTGGACTTTGAGTACTATGAAAACCAGAAATGGCTCCACAAGAGATTGTAACCATTAGTAATGGCCAAATTGGTAATTCACCTGGATGTAAATTTTCTACGGTTAGATTTGGAATGGAATGATCCATAAAGAATAAAGCAAACCCAATAGAAACAGCCATGATGATTAAGATAAGTCCGAAAATTGGGTAAATTTTTCCGATTAGTTTGTTAATAGGTAAAACAGCTGCTAATACGAAATAAACGAAAATAAGTATTAAAGAAGCTGAATAACTTAAAGGTGTTAACTGCTCAACTAATTGAGCTGGTCCCGCTGTGAAAGCTGCTGCAACTAAAATCATTAACACAAGTGATACTAAATTTATGATTGTTTTAACTGATTTTCCTAAGTAACGTCCAACAAGTGTTGGATATTGTTCACCGCCATGTTTAATAGAAAGCATGCCGGAAAAATAATCATGAACAGCGCCAGCGAATAAACATCCAGCAACAATCCATATAAATGCAACTGGTCCATAAAGAGCTCCCATAATCGCCCCGAATATTGGACCTAAGCCTGCAATATTTAGTAGCTGAATAAGTGATGCCTTCCACCAGCTCATAGGCATATAGTCTAACCCGTCTGTTTTTGCGTAGGCAGGAGTTACACGTTGATCGTCAATACCAAATACGCGCTCAACTACTTTCGAATAAACGAAATATCCTACGATTAAAATAAGTACACATAAAATAAAAGTTACCATTACTTGTTCCCCCTAATAAAACTTCCAATTAATAAGTAACCCTATTTTAAACTTGTCTTTTAGAAATGACAATATATTTTTTAGAAAAAATAAATTATTCTGATAAATAAAATAAATTATATTATTGGATCCAATAAAAATAAGGAGAATTAGAGGGTTTTTGATGATTTTTAATATATTGAAATATAGTATGGGGAATGCTAGAAAAATAATCTTGTCAAAAAACCTTACAAATTATAAACGTTTTCTTGACGCTTTTTTCAATTCCTTTATACTTGAAAGTAGTGCTTATAACTAAGTGCTTAGAAATGTTAGTTATAATGAAGTAGGTGATACCTTGAAAACGATATATGACGTTCAGCAGCTTTTAAAAAAATTTGGAACGATCATTTACATAGGCGATCGAGTTTCTGACCTAGAATTAATGGAAGAAGAAATGAAACAGTTGTATCAATCAAATTTGTTAGAGCCAAAGGATTACCAAATGGCAGTTCTACTCTTAAGACAAGAAATACAAAACTTAAAAGATAAGGATAATCTACGTTTAGTGATTTGTATAAGTAAAAAGTAATAGGGTTGAAAACGTTTACTAATGAACACATATATAATAGTAGAAAAAGGTGATTTTAAATGAATGAGAAAATATTAGTGGGTGTAGATTTAGGTGGTACAACAATCAAAATGGCATTTATTAATTACTATGGAGAGATTTTAGAGAAATGGGAAATTCCTACTGATAAATCAGGGAAGGCAATTACAACCGATATCGCTAAAGCAATTGATACAAAGCTTGAAGAACTAGGAATGGATAAATCAAGACTTGGTGGAGTAGGGATGGGCGCTCCTGGTCCAGTTAATTTAGAGAGCGGACTTATTTATGAAACACCAAACCTTGGCTGGGTAAACTATCCATTAAGAGATCATTTAGAGCTGGAAACCGGTTTACCTGCTGTTATTGATAATGATGCAAACATTGCAGCACTAGGTGAAATGTGGAAAGGTGCTGGAGACGGCGCTAAGGACTTAATTTGTGTAACACTAGGTACTGGTGTTGGTGGCGGTATTATTTCAAATGGAGAGGTTATCCACGGTGTAAATGGAGCAGGTGGTGAAATCGGACATGTTACGGTTGTCCCTGAAGGTGGAGCTCAATGTGGGTGTGGTAAAACTGGATGTATTGAAACAATCGCATCAGCCACTGGAATCGTAAGGATAGCAAAGGAAAAGCTTCAATCATCTGATCAGGATAGCATTCTTAAGACAATCGCTGATTTAACATCAAAAGATGTATTTGAGGCTGCTGAAAAAGGCGATTCTTTAGCTGTAGAAGTAATTGATTATGTTACATTTCAACTAGGACTTGTACTTGCAAATTTATCCAATGGATTAAACCCTGAAAAGATTGTAATCGGTGGTGGAGTATCTAAAGCAGGCGACCATCTTATCTCTAGAGTTGAGCAATATTTTAAACGCTTTGCTTTCCCACGAGTTGCTAAAGCAGCGTCCATCTCGGTTGCAACATTAGGGAATGATGCAGGTGTAATCGGTGGAGCATGGTTAGTAAAGACAAAATTACTAAATAAATAAAATTAACACGTAAAAAGACCTATAAACTATACTGATAGGTGATAGGAAAAAGGAGCCTCCATGAGAGAGCTCCTTTTATTTTTAATGTTAAAATTACTGAGTTAAATGAATCGTTTGTATGTAATCAAAAGTAGAACTATATTCCTGAGTTTATTTTCAGAATTATTTTACTTTTAAAGAAAACGAAACTTTTTATGTTTTAGGACGTCTAATACTAGGGTATAGAGAATAAGCTTAACATTATTATTCTAGCAGGCTATTGTAAGGGGCGTATGAAAAAACATTGATTTTTTGTAAAGAAAGTATTAAGATATGTTTTAGTTGTTTAATACTAACCTAATAAATGGAAAAAATTAGAGATAAAAGGTAGCGTAATTGTCCCATGGGATGAGGAGGTAGTTAGATGCGCAAAAAGACATTTTCAAAAATCTCATTTTTACTATTAGCAACGTTATTTCTATGGATAAAAACATACATTGTCTATAAAACTAGCTTTGATATTAAAATTGAAAACTTCACACAAGAGTTTATATTATTCATTAATCCATTAAGTTTTCTGTTACTAATGTTTGGTTTTGGACTTTTCATGAAGGAGAAGAACAGAAACCGCTATATATTTGGTGCTAGTATCTTTGTAACAGGTTTGCTCCTGGCAAACATGGTATTTTACCGATTTTTCAATGATTTCTTAACAATTCCAGTATTGTTTCAGACAAGCAATATGGGAGATTTAGGAAGTAGTATTACAAATCTTTTCTTACCTAGTGATTTATTAATGTTTGTTGATTTAGCTATTTTATATTGGTTATTAAAAAAGCCAACTTTCAGATCCGCTTCATTACTGACTAGAAAAGAAAAGTCCGCTTATTTTCTACTAGTAGCCGCTGTATTCTTTTTTAATTTAGGATTAGCTGAAACAGAAAGACCACAATTATTAACACGTTCATTTGATAGAGAAATGCTGGTAAAAAACATCAGTGTTTACAACTTTCATATTTATGATGCGGTATTGCAGTCAAAAACATCTGCCCAACGTGCTTTAGCGGACAGTGATAGCTTGACTGAGATAGAGAACTATGTAAATGCTAACCGTAAAGCTTCAAATGAAGACCTACAAGGAATAGCACAAGGTCGTAATGTAATTTTACTTTCACTCGAATCGTTACAGAGCTTCGTACTAAATGAAGAATTAAATGGACAAGAAATTACTCCATTTTTAAATGATCTAATCAATGAGAGTTACTACTTTGAAAACTTTTATCATCAAACAGGTCAGGGGAAAACATCTGACTCAGAATTTATTGTAGATAACTCCTTATATCCATTAGGTCGTGGTGCCGTATTCTTTACAAACAGCAATAATGAATACAATGCAACACCAGAAATTTTAAAAGAATTTGGATACTATTCAACAGTGTTTCATGCGAATAATAAGAGTTTCTGGAATCGTGACTTGATGTATCAAGGATTTGGCTATGACCGATTCTTTGATGTTAATGATTACAATGTAACTGAAGAAAATTCAATTGGTTGGGGCTTAAAGGATATCGACTTTTTCCAACAGTCAGTTCAACATATTGATAATCTTCCACAGCCATTCTATACAAGATTAATCACATTAACAAACCACTTTCCTTTTGAACTTGGGGAAGAGGATCGTATGATTGACGAGTTTGATTCTAATAGTAAAACGTTAAATCAATATATTCCAACTGTTCGCTACATGGATGAGGCAGTAAAAGTATTTTTTGAGGACTTAAAGAAAACAGATGTTTATCAGAACTCAATCATCATCCTTTATGGTGATCATTATGGTATTTCAGAAAACCATAATGTAGCAATGGAGAAGTTTATTGGCAGAGAGATTACTCCGTTTGAAACAGTACAATTACAACGTGTTCCTTTCATTGTTCACATACCAGGTGTAACGGATAAAGATCCTAAGAACATTACGAAAGTAGCAGGACAAATTGATATCCGTCCAACAATTATGAGTTTATTAGGTATTGATACTAGTGAGCAAATACAGTTTGGTACAGATGCGTTATCAGATGATAAATTATCGTTCACAGTTTTAAGAGATGGAAGCTTTATCACTGAAAACAATGTTTACACACGTGGTATTTGCTATGATAAAGAAACAGGCCAGCCTACAGATCAGGCTGTATGTGATCCGTATATGGAAAAAGCAAAGCAGGAGCTAAATTACTCTGATGAAATCATTTACGGTGACTTATTACGATTTTATGGCGAAAACGCAGAAGAAACAGAAGTAAAAGCAGAAACAGTAGTAGAAGAAGAAAATTAATAACAGGGCTGACTCAAACTAAGGTGCTAGTCTTAGAGAGTCAGCCCTTTTTGATATTGAAAAACAGTAATGAACTTAACAACAATTGAACCAACCTAACATAAGCTATAACTAAATAGGCAAATTGGAGGTTCAATGATGATTATCCGCTTAATTAAGAGCATTTCACTTAATGATCTTTCAACTCATTTGCAACTCGACAATCAGCTTTTACATGAGAGCAATGATGTTGAGCTGAGAGGTGAAATAGAAGCAAACACTCAGTTAAATATTCCTGTTAACTGCCTATCTATTGTTGAATGTAGTGATATCGTGGAGTTAGTTGGTGACGATATAATAAAATCCGAACTAAAGATGAAGAAACCTTATGATTCAAATGAGTTAGAAAAGGAAATAGAAAAATTAATTTTTTTGTATCCTTTTATAAAAAAGGATATAGTTGGCTATAGTGTGTTAGGAAAACCTATTTATCAATTAACAATCGGGAATGGTCCTAAAAAGATTCATATGAACGGTTCTTTTCATGCAAATGAATGGATAACTACGAGTGTGATGATGTATTGGTTACATGAATATGTTGATGCCTTAGGGAACGGTTCAACGCGAATAAATGGGCATGATGTCCAATCTATATATAAAGAAACAACTCTTTCATTTGTCCCGATGGTCAATCCTGATGGAGTAGATCTTGTTTTAAATGGATTACCACATGATAACACTTACGAAGCAGGTCTTTTGCAAATGAATGATTTAAGCATCGATTTTTCACAGTGGAAGGCAAATATTAGAGGTATTGATTTGAATAATCAATACCCTGTTAACTGGGATATTGAAAAAGCCCGTAAAATTCCAAAAACACCAGCACCACGTGATTACCCTGGAGATGCTCCTTTAACTGAGCCTGAAGCAATGGCTTTGTCAAATCTTGTTAAAAAACAAAATTTTGATCGTGTATTGGCATTTCATACACAAGGAGAAGAGATTTACTGGGGATATCTAAGGAAAGAACCTGAAGAAGCAGAAGCGATTGTAAGAGAATTTGAACGTCTTAGTGGATACAAAGCAGTAAGAGACATAGACAGTCATGCGGGTTTCAGAGATTGGTTCGTTCATGACTATAGAAAACCAGGCTACACAATTGAGCTAGGAAATGGTGTGAACCCTTTACCGTTTGACCAATTTGATGAAATTTATAAAAAGAGTAAGGGTATTTTCTACGCAGGATTATATATGTAGCAAGCTTTTTAAAACGAGTGATTGAACAATATTCATTCACTCGTTTTTTTATATAGTGTTAAAGTTAAGAAATTCAAAAAAAGTTCATCGGCTTTGATTTTTTTTTACACCTCAGTATGTTATTTTTTAATGAGGAATAATCTAATAATAAAATGAAACATTTTAACATGATAAAACGTATGAAATAATAGAGAAAAAATTAGGAGAGACAGGTGACAGAAAAGTTGATGAGATTAACTAAATTATGTTTATGTTTCTTGTTAATCGTGCTTTTTGGATCGGGTTGTAATCCATCTCATCAACAAGAGAATGATGAAGAGTTACTATCTATGAGGGAACAAGAAACTCCTGTAAAGGGCTCAGGAAATCAACTTCAGGGAAAACAACTCACATTACCGTTAGAAACAGAGGAGGCGCAATTCCACTCAGTTGCTGATTGGAAGGATGACAAGACCATTTTTTATATCCTCAATGATTCAGATGGATCTAAAGTATATACGTATAATATATACTCTGGAGATTCAACATTGTTTTTTACATCAGAGGCACCAATTGTTCAATTGGAAGCAAATGAAGACAATAGTCTTTTATTAATTCATACTAGTCCTTCAAGCTATGAAGCAGAATTAATAATTGTGGACAACGAGGCAAAGGTGCAATATCAGACGACAATTGAATCATATGAGCTTCAGTACACTTGGAATCAGCAAAATCAACATCAGCTTTTTGTATCTAGTTTTAATGAAGATTGGACCTATAATACGTACATAATTGATACAAAAGAGCAAACACTTGTTGAAAATCCAGTTGATATCCCGTTCATTCAATGGATAAATGATCATGAAGTGAGCTATTTAAAGTGGGATCAAGAAGCACCGGCTTTAACTGCTCCATTATATATTTATAACCTTGATAGCAAAGAGGAGACTTCTGTCTCTGATGGGGTTGTTGCTAATACTAATTACACAAACATAATGTCTACGATTGAAATAGTGGATGAGGATGGTACAGCAACTGTTCGTTTTTATGATTCAACAAGTCAACAACAACTTTCGGAGATGCCGACACGTCTAGTTGCCCTTTATTCTGATTGGTCAATTCCATATCATGATATGGATAATAATAACCATTTTTACATGCTAGAAGTGAATAAAGAAAAAACAGGGTTTTCTCTAATTTCTTTTTCATTAGACTCTGGTGAAAAACAAACTGTTATAGAAAAAATGGAAAATCTCCCAATAAAATTATCACCAAACGGGGACTATGCACTATATGGTGCTAGATATGAGCATCTAATCAATTTGGACTCACAAAAGATGTTAAAGCTAATTTCTTTAAAGTAGGAAGGATGACAAATATGGCAATAGTAGATGTAACAGTAATTCCAATCGGAACAAATACACCAAGTGTTAGTGAATATGTAGCAGATATTCAACAAATCCTTAAAAAATACGAATCTGAAGGGAAAATAAAGTATCAGCTAACTCCAATGAATACCATTATTGAAGGGGAGTTACATACATTGCTTCAAGTGGTTGAAGACATTCATGAAGCCCCTTTTAATAAAGGAATTCAGAGGGTAGCAACCAATATTCGAATCGATGATCGACGAGATAAAAAGTCTACAATGGAAAGTAAACTAGAAAGTGTACAGAAGCATTTTTAAAAATAATCAGTAAAAAACCCCTTAGCATATTGCCAAGGGGTTTGTTCTGTTTTTAATTATTAGTGTGCAGTTGGGTAACCGTGGTGAATAAAGGTCATTACGGCAAACCATCCAAATACAGCTAAAGTACCAAACGCAAATGCTGCACCAAGAAGGTTTTTATCTTTCAGTGAACGAATAAGTCCGAAAATCCCTAGAATGGTTACAAGTGCAAAAATAATCACTAAGCCCATTAATAAAGCCCCCTTACTCTATGTAGATCATTTTTCGTTGAATCAGTTGTTTAAAAAACAAATACAATAACAAGTCCTTCTAATATTTTAATCGGTTTCATGACGTTTGTCGAGTTTATTTTCGATTCTATTTGATTCAACAGATACCACTATATTTTCCATCATGTTCTATTATTAACCATCATGTGGTTATCATCATGTTGATAGATAGTGTAAAATGAAAGCAAGTAAAAAATTTGGAGGATGAGAATATGAAATGGAGACAACTCCCTTTAGGACCACTGCAAACGAATTGTTATCTTTTTTTCAATGAAAGGAAGGAATGTTTAATTATTGATCCAGGTGGTGACGGGAAAAAGCTGATTAGCTTACTTGAGCAGCAACATATAAAACCATTAGCGATCTTACTTACACATGCTCACTTTGATCATATTGGCGCAGTAGATGATGTGAGAAAGCAATGGGGAATTCCTGTTTATGTACATAAACAGGAGAAAGATTGGTTGTCAGATTCATCTCTAAATGGTTCTCAATTTTTTATGGCCGGTGCTGTTAGTGTGGCAGAGCCTGATAAATTAATTAAAGGTGAAGGAAAATTAGAGATAGGTGAGTTTTCTTTACAAGTATATGAAACACCTGGTCATTCCCCGGGAAGCGTTTCTTTTTATGTAGAAGAAGCAGGGATCGTTTTTTCAGGAGACGCATTATTTGCAGGTAGCATTGGCAGAACTGACCTGCCGGGTGGCAATCATGAGCAACTAATAAAAAGCATACATAACAAGCTATTGAATCTACCAGAAGAAACAATTGTTTTGTCAGGACATGGTCCGGTAACCAGTATTGAACAAGAGATGGAAAGCAATCCTTTTTTAAATGGTTTTTAATAATAGAAAAACAGGCAGCTATACAAAATAGCTGCCTGTTTTTTCATTTACATTGGTGTTTTAATTAATGTCCCATGTTATGTCCTGGAATCATCATAAATGTTGTCCAGTACGTAAATCCGACAAAGAAAATAGTTAGGTAAGCACCAAAAATATAAATGTACATGCGTTCGGATAATTTTAAATAAGATAAGAAAACAAAAAATCCAGTTTGTCCGAAAAAGAGTAAGGAAGTCGTCTTCATATCCCCAAGATAGAACATTACTGCGAAGATTCCCGTCCAGAAACCTAATACTCGGAACATACGATCCATATGTATCCCTCCTTTGTTGACTTTGCCATAAGCTAAAGTGGTAGATAAACCTGATGTTAGAACTACACAAAAATAACATCTATATGATAGCTTTTGACAAATCATAATCTGACATACAAGTCCATCACTTTAATTATTATAATGTACCATTTATATACTTGTAAATAGCGTTTACAATCATGCTGCAACAAACTAAAAAAGAAACGGTTGTTGTAATAAAAAATTCAAAATATCATTAAACAAATAACTATACAATAACTATACAAATGATGTACAATTAAACCAACAAGTTATCAGGGGCCAATGATAGATCAAACACTTATTACCTGAGGAGGAAGTATCGTGAATAATCTAACGTTCTACAGTTACCCAAGTTGTACATCATGTAGAAAAACAAAGCATTGGCTAAAAGCGCACAATGTAAACTTTCACGAAAGACATCTTTTTCGTGACACACCATCTATAGATGAACTTAAACAAATCTTATCTTTAACAACAGAAGGCATAGATGAAATTCTTGCAACAAGGAGCCAAACCTATAAAGACTTAAATATCGACGTAAATGAACTCTCTCTATCTGAAGTACTTACACTTATGCACCAAGAACCAAAACTCCTACGCCGTCCAATCATCACAGACGGAAACAAACTGATCGTAGGCTACAACCCACAGGAACTAAGCAAGGTAGCAAGAAAACAGGAACTAAAAAAATCAGTATCATAAAAGAAAAAGACGTCTGCCACAAGGCAAACGTCTTTTTCAGATAGCTGGGCTAGCTGGATTCGAACCAACGCATGTCGCAGTCAAAGTGCGATGCCTTACCGCTTGGCTATAGCCCATTGATTAACCTTCATGAATCATCTTCTTCGAAGCTGCTTCATGAAATTGCTTCGCAAGAGGATATTCTGGGATATTTCTGAAGGAAATATCACGGAATATCGTCGACAACTAAGTAGAACCTGTGATGAAGTAAGTGCTAAGCAAAAAGTAGACCAAATTTGGTTTCACTAAAAGCTCCATCTCAAAGCACTACCCAGCAAGAGGATATTTCGTGATATTTCTGAAGGAAATATCACGAAATATCGTCGACGACTAAGTATGACTTGAGATAAAGTAAGTGCAAAGTAAAAAGTAAACCAGATTCTGTTTCACTAAAAGCCCCATCTCAAAGCACTACCCCAGCAAGAGGATATCTTGAGTGAAATACTTTCCCTCAATCCGACTTACAACCTCTATTATGTTCGATTTTCCATTTTCTATAACAGAAAATCACAATAAATTTATCTTCTTCCTATGAATAAAGAATAATGACCTATTAAACCGCCCTTAAAATTCATTTTTACCGATGTGCAAAAAATCTTACCATTCTGTACAATGGTTGTACAAAGAAGAAAGGAGAAGTAAAAGTGAAACCAATTGAACAAATCAGTGAACGTATTATAGAAGAAGCCTGTGCATTAAGAGCCTCAGACATTCACATTATTCCCAGAGAACAAGACACACTCATTCAGTTTCGAGTTGATGATGATTTAATTGAAAAACATACGATGAAAAAAGAGATCTGTGGTCGGATCATCTCTCATCTAAAATTTCTGGCTTCGATGGATATTGGAGAAAGACGAAGACCTCAGAATGGATCACTATCACTTTCTACTACTAATCTAAATGTTCATCTAAGATTATCCACCCTCCCTACCATTCACGAAGAAAGTCTTGTGATTAGAATTTTGCCACAAGAGAAAATACCGCCAATAACACATTTATCATTGTTTCCTGCCACAACAAACAAACTGCTCTCCATTTTGAATCACTCACATGGTTTAATGATTTTTACCGGCCCAACTGGCTCAGGTAAAACAACAACACTTTATTCTCTCATTCATTATGCAAAGCGTCATTTTAACAGAAATATTATCACGTTAGAGGATCCGGTAGAAACGAAAAGTGAGGAAGTATTGCAAGTTCAAGTTAATGAAAAAGCGGGGATTACCTATGCTGCTGGGTTAAAGGCAATTCTGCGTCATGATCCTGATATTATTATGGTTGGAGAAATACGAGATCGAGAAACAGCTCAAATTGCGATTCGCGCCAGTCTAACGGGTCATCTTGTTTTATCAACCATGCATACAAGAGATGCAAAAGGAGCGATATATCGATTAATGGAATTCGATGTAAGTTTATCTGAAATTGAACAAACTCTAATTGCGGTCTCAGCTCAAAGACTAGTTCAACTTAAATGTCCATTCTGTGAAGATCAATGCTCTCCTTTTTGTAAGAAGCTAAGACAAAAAAGAAGGTTAAGTATCTATGAGCTTTTATATGGAAAAAACCTAACAGCTGTAGTAAAGGAGGCGAAAGGAGAATTAGCTTCCTACCAATACCCAACATTAAAAGATGTTATTAAAAAGGGAATTGCACTAGGATATCTTTATCCAAATTCTTATGACCGTTGGGTGTTTCGTTATGAAGATTAATAAAAAATGGAATTTAAAAGATCAATTATCATTGTTAAAAAGATTAAGTAGTTTGCTAGATAAAGGGTATACATTAAATGAAGCCTTACAGTTTCTTCATGTTAATGAGCAGGGTTATAAAAAAGCTGATTTACAGCAATGTATGATATACCTATCAGCAGGTAACTCATTTCGAGCAGCTCTTTCAAGCTTAAGTTTTCATCGGGATGTGTTAAGCTATCTTTATTTTGCCGAACAGCATGGAGACCTAGAATTCTCACTAAAAGAATGCAGTGGAATTTTGGATAAAAAACTCACACAGTTTGATAAGCTAGCAAAGCTACTACGATATCCCATCTTTTTATTATCAACAGTGGCAATTATTTTATTAATGATCCAATTTGTTGTTACCCCTCAGTTTGAGCAGTTATATGCTTCTATGAATATTGAAACCTCCTTTTTTTCACTTTTCTTAATAATCGTTTTTAATACATTAAAGCTGTCAGGAATCTTACTAGTGGTAGCAGTAATCATAATTGCTATTTATTTCTTTTTTATATTTAAAAAGCAGTCAGCAGATTTACAAATGAATACCATTATTAAAATACCCATTTTAAAACGAATATTTGTTATTTCACACAGTTATTTTTTTGCTCTGCAATTAAGTAATTTATTAAAAGGGGGGATGTCTACTTTTGAGAGTTTAAAAGTGTTTGAAAGTCAGAATCTATTGCCGTTTTTTAAGGTAGAGGCAGGCTACCTCATTCAACAATTACGAGCTGGTGAACAACTTCATCACATTATTGGTGAACGATGCTTTTATGAAAAGGAGCTTTCCCTTGTTATTTTGCATGGACAAGCAAATGGTCAGCTGTCACGAGAACTTTACACGTATAGCCAGCTTATTATCGATAAGCTTGAGCAAAAAATGGTGAAAATAATGGGAGTCGTTCAGCCAGCTATTTATGGATTTGTAGGTATGATCGTGTTATTTGTCTATTTGTCTATGCTTTTACCGATGTACAAGATGATGGAAAGCTTATAGGAGGTATACGATGAAGAATGAAAAAGGATTTACGTTAATTGAAATGTTAATTGTATTACTCGTTATTACAGTATTGCTGCTTATTACGATTCCAAATGTCACGAAGCATAATAGCAGTATTCAAAAAAAAGGCTGTGATGGGCTTATTAATATGGTGCAGGCTCAAGTAACATCTTATCAAATTGATCATAAAAAAATACCTACAGTAGGAGAATTAGAAACAGGTGGTTATTTACGAAACACACCAGTATGTCCAAATGGAAATACGGTTGTAATTGCCGCAGATGGAGTGGTTTCTGATGGGGGAGCACCGGCTGCAGATTAATAAAAATGGCTTTACTCTTTTAGAAACAGTTCTTGTGTTGGCCATTGTAAGCAGTATGAGCTTGATTTTTATTGCGAATATTGTCCCTATTTATAATCAAAAAGTATTAGATACTTTTTTAGATACATTTGAAAAAGATGTCATGTATGCACAGCAACACGCACTGATAAATGAAGAAAGAGCATATATAGTATTTGTACCGAGTCAGAACAAATATACAATTGAAGGGACAAAGCTTGGGTCAATTCTTATTGAAAGAAAGTATGACAGCAGAATTAAACTTGAGGCTGAAGTATTTTCAAACCGAATCACTTATAATCCTAACGGATCAATTCGAGCAAGTGGAACTATGCACATTACCTATTACAATCAGTCTTATAAGGTGGTTTTTTATCTTGGAAAGGGTCGTTTTGCTCTTCAAGAACTATAAAGGCTATTCATTAGCTGAAACAATCACAGCATTTAGTATGTGGATATTAATAGTCTCCATCCTTATCCCTCAGCTTGTTCTTATCACACAAGAGCGAGTTACAACAAAACAAACTTCTGATGCATTGAAATTATTACACGAGAAAATTCAATCGGTAGCTTTTTCGGACTTTGACAAGGTAAACGAAGATATTGAAAAAGATTCTGTGATTTATCACTTAATATGGAAGGAGGAAGGTGCGGATCAAAAGGCTTGTATGGAATGGACAAGTTTGTATAAAAAAACAAAATCGGTTTGCCTTCTTGTATCTTAACGAACGGGGGTATACGTTTTTGAATATGCTTCTAACCTTTTTCATTTACTCCTTCATTATTTCAACTCTCACCATTATTTTTCACTTTTTAATTTCTCATTCTCAACATCCTGAAGACTTAAGACCATTTGAATGGGAACTTTTTATTATTCAACTTCATAGGGAATTTAAAGAATCAAGTAACATTACCATTCAGGATACAGAATTAACGTTCACTAATAATACTGGACAACATGTTAGTATTAATCACTATAAAAACCTAATTCGTAGACAAATAGCTGACAGAGGCCATGAAATCCTCCTTTTAAAAGTAAAAACAATGACTTTTCACCAGGTTGACAGGGGTATTCAACTTTCTGTCATAAGTGAGGCTGGGAAAGTCTACACTTATACATTTAGAACGTATAAGGAATTAGTTAAAGTATGAAGGACGAAAAAGGGTTCATTTTGCCAAGTATGATGGTGGTCGTGTTTTTCTGTTTACTAATAACAGCACATATCTCAATGTCCTTAGTAAATGAAAAGAATTTTTATGAAGAAACAAAACAATATTATGCTCTTGATTCAATCATGCAAGTTGCAGTTGAAAGGTCACTATTGGAAGTGAAGGATGGAACTGCTTTACTTAATGAACAGATATCAGTGAACACGTTTAATGGTCAATATAATTACCTAGTTCAGGAAGTCTCACCACTGATTTTTCATGTTTCTATCACATGTCAAACAAATGAAGGAAAAGAATATACAGCATCTTATCAATATGATTCTTCAATAAATGAAATGATTTTATGGTCTGAATATTAAAAATTATGGTATTGTAGAAAGAAAACGTGGAGGAACTGGTTTTGGAAGCAATATATTTAACTGGATTTATGGGAGCAGGAAAAACAACAGTTGGTCAACAACTTTCACAAAACATGCAACTTCCTGTTATTGATACAGATCAAGAAATCGTAAAAAAATTAAATAAAAGCATTAAAGAAATATTTGAAGAATATGGTGAAGCCTTCTTTCGCGATCAAGAAACGAAAGTCTTAAAAGAACTTCCAACAAAGGACATTATTATTACAACCGGCGGTGGGATTGTTATTAAGGAAGAAAATAGAGCTTGGATGAAAGAACATGGTAGGATCGTGATGCTTCATGCAGATATTGATACAATCTACGAACGTGTTCACTCAGATAAAAGTCGACCTTTAGCAAGTAAAAAATCAAAACTAGAGCTTACTGATTTATATCAATCACGAGTAAGCTTTTATGAAGATTGTACTTTGTTAATTGAAACGGCACAAAAAAGTATTGAAGATATTGTGAATGAAATAAGTATACGATTAAATGCTTAGAACTTTGGAAATAAATAGAGGTAGATACCATTAATAATTGAGGTGTTTTACCTTGTCTACAAATGATTACGTTAAGTATGTTACACAACAAATTGTGAAATTTATGGACACGCCTAAAGAAACAAGAAAACAGCAACGGCAGGAACGCAAGGATCTTGATGCATCCTCTTCTTATTACAGTAATCGTTGGTTAGGTGTTTTGCCTTTTGCAGTAAGATTGTTAATGAATAAGAAAAAAGATCGATAAAGAGGTAAGAGAACAGTGCAGTTATAAAAACTGTGCTGTTTTTCTTTTTACTAGCAACATAAAAATACTCTGTCATTAAAGTTAATTTATATGACAGAGCTAATCCGGTCGACATTATTTTACAAATATCGGGAAGTGACAGGCACCACCTATGCCTCCGGTACAACCTGAATCTTTTTAATTTCACCAGTTTTTGAATCATATGTTATGGTTGTATAGACAGCAAAATCGTCCATACCTTCACGTAATGTTAAGCGATATTGCTTAACTGTAAAATCCTTCTTCTTTTTGTCCCAAATCTTTTGAGAAAACAATACCTGTGATAATGGGTAACGTTTTTTTGTTTCTTTTACTGCAACATCTTCCCATGTTTTTTGAGAAACAGCATGAACTTCAGGCGAAAATGAAACCTGTGTTGCTGTTAATCCGTACAGTATTGTAAGAAAAAATATCCATTTCTTCACCTATGAACACCATCCTTGCTACATATTTTTACCAATACATTGAAATTCATACATAGGTTGAGAGGTTTAATCATATGGAGGGAGTAAGAGGGAAAGAAGAAAGAAAATAATAAGGGGGAAATAGTAGTGATAGGTTTTATTACGTTGTTAATATTTATTACACTTCTTTTCATTGGGCTAGCAGTTGGAATTGGAACAAAATCGAGGAAAAATAGTAAGAATAGAAAGGGAAAATTGTCCTTTATCCCAACATTTTTTATTGGTGATTCCCACCACAAGCATGATCACCATGATGCAAATGATTCCTCTGACAGCTTTGGAGATAATAGAGGAGATTGAAGAAGATCAATTACGTATCCTGCTTATTGGATGTACTTCTGAACTCACTCAATCTAAAATGTCGATCAGTACAACATAAATGACAAGCAGAGAGAAATCAATGTTGGAGAGAAATACTTAGTTATTACGTGATCTCGCTTTCAAATGATCATCAGCTTCATTTAGTTGTTAAACATTATAATAAAAAATAGAAATAAAAATAATGTGTCTAATATATATAGTCCCATTACAACAGAAGATCAATTCTATACCCTATTGTTTTCATGAAAGAAGACGGGTGAAGGATATGAGATTCACGCATTAATTTTTGTCAAAAATGGTGTGAGCGAGGTAGAATCTTATGAAGTAAATGAAACACAAAATTCATCATTTCTGTTTATAAATTAGAGGGTGAAAAAAACTTCAACTCGAATAAAGACACTATTGTCGGAGTAACAATAGGAGATAATGGAAATGGATTTAATTACCCAGACATACCTCTCTTTACAAAAATAAAAAAGTTCATTGACTTGTTCTTTATAAAGTACTATTATGAAAATAGACCTAATCCAAAAGATTACATATGATCACATGAATTACAGTATATACATATATAGTTAAATAAAGGTATATCGTTTTGTTCTTTAATGAGAACATAATTGAGATGTAGTGGTAAGCAGTTAGTATTAAGAAAAAAATTATACATACTAGTTTGGTGATATCTCCTTACCATTGTCAATGGAGGTACTCGGTTATGCTGTGGGTTAATGATCTTTGACCTTAGACACAAGTTGTCGAGAGTGTAATGTGAGGAGGGGTTAGATGCCCTAGTTTAACTTGTATATCTAGAACTTAATATTTAATCCTTTTATTATCAAATACTACATTTCTTTTGGTCAATTAAAAAGGTGAAATATAATGTTTTGATTCACACGACTATATTTGTGGAGGAAAAAATGGATGAAATTAGTTTAAGGGCTATGTTTCATACCCTAAAAAAACGCTGGATCTTAATTGTTCTTATTCCTTTAATTGCATCCCTAGTTAGTGGTGCTATTTCAATTTTCTTATTAACACCAATTTATCAGGCATCTACACAACTACTAGTAAATCAAAAAGACACGCAGAATCAGTTAGATGCTAATTTATTAAGGAGTAATGTAGATTTAATTAATACCTATAGCGATATTATAAAGAGTCCTGTAATTTTAGACAAAGTAATTGATAAACTTAGTCTATCACAAAGTGTTGAGGAGCTAAATAGTAATATCTCCATAAACAGTCAAGCAAACTCGCAGGTTTTTTCGATATTCGTTGAAGATGTAAATCCAAGAAAGGCAGTCGAAATTGCAAATACTGTATCTGAAACATTCCAACAAAATGTTACTGGAATTATGAATGTTGATAACGTTAGTATTCTTGCGAAAGCTAAACTAAATGAGAACCCTACACCTTTAAAGCCACAACATGTATTGAATGTTACTATTGCATTGGTCATTGGCTTAATGATTAGCTTTGGAATAATTTTTTTAATGGAGTACCTAGATAATACATTTAAAAATAGCCATGATATCGAATCATATCTTGGACTCCCTGTCTTAGGGTCTATTCCAGAAGTTTCTCATAAAAAAAGTTCTAAAGCAAAGGCACTAGGAGGTGAAGCTCTTGAATCAAAAATTGAAGCATAGAGGGAAAAGTACAATTCAATTAATTGCACATAGTAATCCTAATACGGCTATTACTGAACAATATCGGCATATTAGGACCAGTATTATGTATTCCTCAGTAGATAAAGAGCTTAAATCTATTATGATTACTTCATCTGAACCAGGTGAAGGAAAATCTATGACAGCTGCTAACCTGGCAGTTGTTCTTGCACAGCAGGGAAAGAAGGTAGTCCTTGTTGATGCAGATTTAAGAAAACCCTCTATTCATTTTACTTTTAATTCTAGTAATATCGATGGGTTAACAAGTGTATTAACAAAGAAAATCAGCTTAAATGGTGCAATTAGTAGCACCTACGTTCCAGACCTTGACATATTAACATGTGGTCCCATTCCTCCGAACCCTTCAGAACTATTAGACTCAAAGGCTATGGAGTCAGTAATCAAAGAACTAAAAGCGACTTTCGATTACGTTGTTATTGATACACCACCCGTTATTACTGTTACAGATCCGCAAATTATTGCAAATAAATGTGATGGTATTGTTATGGTGGTGAAACGTGGAAAGACTAAGAAAGATAAAGCACAAAAAGCAAAAGAGCTTTTAGAAAAAGCTGAATCTCGATTGATTGGTGTCGTCGAAAATGGAGTTAAGTATACTGAGACTAATTACTATGGAAGGTACAATTAATCAAAAAATCAGCAATTTAGCCTCAAATATGTATCTTTACTTTACAGATAATTTAGGGGGGGAATTTATGAAGAAGTTGGTTATCTTTGGAACCGGGAAGACAGCAGAGTTAGCTCATTATTTTTTTACAATGGATTCAGATTATGAAGTAGTGGGATTTACGGTGGATGCAGGGTACATTGGTTGTAATGAATATTGTGGACTCCCAGTATACAATTTCGAGAACATCGAAAATCAATTATCTACTGATGATGTTTATTTTTTTGCTGCTTTAACCTATACAAAGATGAATGAGGTTAGAGAGAGTAAAATTAAAGAAGCGAAGGAAAAAGGGTTTCGTTTAGCGAGCTATATAAGTACTAAAGCCAATATTTCTAGTAATGTCAAGGTAGGTGAACATTGTTTTATACTTGAAAATAATAATATTCAGCCTTTTGTAGAAATTGGTGAAAATAATGTCTTGTGGAGTGGAAATCATATTGGACATCATACAGAAATAGGAAATAATAATTTTATTACTTCACATGTAGTAATTAGTGGAAATGTTACTATTAGAGATAACTGTTTTATCGGTGTTAATGCTACATTACGTGATGGGTTAGTAATTGCTAATTATACGTTAATTGGAGCAGGATGTTACATTAATAGGAATACAAATCAACATGATTTGTATAAAGCTAACTATTCTAAATTGTCTAAGTTAAAGAGTAATCAAATTAGTATTTAAGCAAATAAAACAATTATGATCTTTCGCTCTCAACCTAGGAATGAAAATGGTTCCCCTCTCCCATAATGTAGATACCACAAACAGTGAGTATATAACGTGTCTTTTATTGGTGGTTTTACCCTGTAAATAAAACTGTTGGAATGAATTTGGTGTACAACCTATTGTTAGCTCTCTTTCTAAGAGATGACTACGAACAGAAAAATGTCTAATTTCAAATTCATTCCACTGTTTGTGGAATAATCTTATCGAAGGTGAATAAAGTGGAGACTTTACACAAATGTTGTGCCGGTTTGGATGTTCACTCAGAAACCATTGTTGCTTGTGTATTACTAGGTGATTCAGAAACTGATATGGAAAAAGTGATTGAAACTTTCCCAACTTTAACCAAGGATTTATTTCGTCTTCTTAAATGGTTAGAAGAAAAAGAAGTTACTCATATTGCAATGGAAAGTACGGGAGTTTATTGGAAACCAGTTTACAACATCTTAGAAGATTTTTTTGACATTACTTTGGCTAATGCACAAAGAATTAAAAACGTTCCAGGTCGGAAGACAGATGTTTCGGACGCAGAATGGATAGCCAAATTATTAAGACATGGACTAATTGAAAAAAGCTTTGTCCCTCCAGAAGACTTTCGAAATCTACGAGATTTGACACGGCTTAGAAAGAAATGGATTGGGCACATGACATCTGAGAAGAACCGAATTCAAAAAGTGTTAGAGACTTCAAACATTAAATTAAGTACAGTTATTTCAGATGTATTTGG
This sequence comes from Metabacillus sp. B2-18, assembly GCF_021117275.1. Classification (NCBI taxonomy): domain Bacteria; kingdom Bacillati; phylum Bacillota; class Bacilli; order Caryophanales; family Bacillaceae; genus Metabacillus; species Metabacillus sp. B2-18. The sequence goes on along the minus strand of NZ_CP088245.1, from coordinate 3,402,228 downwards.
TGTTTCAGGAAGGAAACTCTTAGAACAACTAATATTTGAAGGTTTTATTGATCAGGAAGAAGTTGAAAAAAAGATACATGGAAGAATGGCTCATAAAAAACAATTGATTACTGATTCATTATTCGGTACATTAAATGACCATCAACTTTTTCTAATTAAACAATCCTGGATGCATATTACCTATCTAGAAACGTTAATATCCGATATTGAGAAAAGGATCGATGAAATTTTACTAGATTATCAGGAAGAGGTTCAACTTCTAATCACAATGCCGGGTATTAAAAAAGATACAGCAGCAGTCATCATTGCAGAAATTGGAGTAGATATGGGACAGTTTCCAACTTCTAAACATCTCGCTTCATGGGCAGGGTTGTCACCTGGAAATCATGAAAGTGCAGGAAAAAGAAAAAGTACAAGAACGGTTAGAGGAAATCCACATATTAAATCTGCATTGTGCGAAGCTGCATGGGCTGTTTCAAGGAGTCGTAATAAAAGGTTGGGAATCAAATATTGGTCGTTGGCTGCGAGAAGAGGAAAGAAAAAAGCACTCGTTGCCATAGGGCATCGAATGCTTACGATTGTCTATCATATGCTTCAGAACAAAGAACCCTACCAGGAGTTAACTTCAAATTAGCATTATAGACAAAAAATAGAAAAGTTAAACGAGAAACCGTAAGGTACGGTAGCTCTGCTTTCCTATTGCCAAATTTAATTATCTATAGCTTAATCAAAGTTGATCAAGTTTAAACAAGTAATTTATTTTCACAGAAAAAAAGACTGAACAAAATAGGAATTTGTTTACGTTAATTAATAATAAAATAGTTTTACCTCATCTTTTCTGCTTATACTAATTTATTGGGAAGTATTAATTTAAGGATATAAAATTCTTCATTAAACATGGTAGTTTAGGATTCTAAATAAAAAAGAGTGGTGATTTGAATTGAAAGGAATTATTTTAGCAGGTGGAAGTGGCACAAGATTGTACCCGCTTACAAGAGCGATTTCGAAACAAATGCTTCCTATATTTGATAAACCAATGATTTACTACCCACTTTCCGTTTTAATGTTAGCAGGCATAAAAGAAATATTAATTATTTCGACCCCTGAAGATCTGCCAAGATTCATACAGTTACTTGGAGATGGTAGCTCTTTAGGTATTAACTTAACATATAAAATTCAGAAGGAGCCTAACGGCTTAGCTGAAGCCTTTATCATTGGAGAAGAGTTTATTGCTAAAGAGAGTGTGGCACTAATTCTTGGTGACAATATTTATTTTGGTCCTGGTTTTACAGCTGTTTTACAAAGGGCTGCAAGTCGTAAAGAGGGTGCAACTGTATTTGGTTATCGCGTAAAAGATCCTGAGCGTTTTGGTGTAGTGGAATTTGATCAAGATTTTAATGCCATATCCATTGAGGAAAAACCCGAGAATCCAAAGTCAGATTTTGCAGTAACAGGATTATATTTTTATGATAATGAGGTAGTGGAAATTGCAAAAAACATTTCACCTTCAATACGGGGGGAATTAGAAATAACTGACATTAATAAGTATTATCTGAAAAATAATAGATTAAAGGTAGAATTGTTAGGTAGAGGTTTTGCTTGGTTGGATACAGGAACACATAATTCTTTATTAGAGGCCTCGCTTTTTATTGAAACAGTTGAAAAGAGACAAGGTTTTAAAGTGGCATGTTTAGAAGAAATCTCTTACCGAATGGGTTATATTGACAGATTAGAACTGATTGATCTCGCAAGGCAACTAAATAAAACTGAATATGGTAATTATTTATGGAATATTGCTAATGAAACAAAGCAATCAACTTGGAATCTGGTTGGTATCCTATGAAAAAAGATAATATATTAGTTACAGGTGGAGCGGGATTTATTGGCTCAAACTTTATCGCTTATTTATTAGAAAAATATCCCAATTATCATGTTATTAATCTAGATGCGTTAACATACGCAGGTAATATTATGAATCTCCAAGAAATTCAATTACATGAACGCTATGAATTTATTAAAGGGGACATTAGGAATCAGTCGTTTTTACTAGATTTGTTTAAACACTATGATATCCAAAATGTCATACACTTTGCAGCAGAGTCTCATGTAGACAATTCAATAAATAATCCTATTGCATTTACAGAAACAAATGTACTAGGAACACTTAATTTATTAGAAGCTGCAAGAAGTCATTGGATGTTAAACACATCTATATATAAAGAAGGTTATGATCGATCAAGGTTTCATCATATATCTACAGATGAAGTATATGGTACTTTAGGGTCTGATGGATATTTTACTGAAAGAACACCATTTGCTCCTAACAGTCCTTATAGTGCAAGTAAAGCCAGTTCAGATATGATTGTAAGAAGTTATTTTCATACTTATGGAATGAATGTAGTGACATCTAATTGTTCTAATAATTATGGTCCGAAACAACATGATGAAAAGCTAATTCCTACGCTGATTCGAAAAGCTTTACAAGGAGAACCGCTACCTATTTACGGGGATGGACAAAATATTAGGGATTGGCTTTACGTAGAAGATCATTGTAGAGCAATAGATCTTGTCTTTCATAAAGGAAAGACTGGAGAAACGTATTTAATTGGTGGTAAAAATGAGCGAACCAACCTGGAAATTGCCTATACAATTTGCCTGTACCTTGATAGGATAATGCCGAAAACAAGTAGTTACAAAGACTTAATTGAATTTGTTCAAGACCGACCAGGACATGATTTTCGATATGCAATTGATTCAAGCAAAATAGAAGAGGATCTCGGATGGAAACCAAGAGATACCTTTGATATCGGTATAATAAAGACAATGGATTGGTATATCAAAAAATATACTGAGTCAGGAGTAAGAAGATGGACAACTGCTTAATTAATTTTACGGTGATTGGAGATAATAGAGGTTCGTTAATTTCATTAGAAGCACTTAAAAATATACCCTTTGAAATAAAAAGAGTTTATTACATTTACAACACCATCAATGATTTGCCAAGAGGGTTTCATGCTCATAGAGAATTAAAGCAGGTACTTATTTGCACGAGTGGTTCATGTAGAGTTGTTCTAGATAATGGAGAAACCAAAATGGAGCATCTGTTAAATAAATCTAGCCAAGGACTAATTGTAAATAAAATGGTGTGGCGTGAAATGTATGACTTTTCAGAGGATTGCGTGTTAATGGTGCTAGCAAGTGACTATTATGATGAAGCTGATTATATTCGAGATTATGGTGTTTTTTTACAGATGATTGAAAATACACATAAGGTTTTTGAGGGATGATAAATTGATTAATTCGGAAGAGGTATTTATTAAAGAGTTTGAAGAAAAGGATAAAGAAGATTGGAATGCTTTTGTTGAAAGGTCAAAAAATGGTACATTTCTTCATAAGATAGAATACATGCATTATCACTTAGATAGGTTTAATGATTGTTCATTAATATTAAAAAATGCCAAAAATAAAATAGTTGCGATTTTACCCGGTAATGTAGAAGGGGATTTTTTTTACAGTCACAAAGGCTTGACGTATGGTGGGCTTTTAATACTTCCTGAAACAAAACTAGAAGATGTAATGATCTATTTTAATAGGTTCAATCAATATTTAAGAGAAGAAAAAAATATAAAAAAAGTATTTTACAAAGCTATACCTTATATCTACTCGAGTATACCAGCTCAGGAGGATGAATATGCTTTGTTTCGACATAATGCTAAATTAACTGGTTGTGGAATTTCATCAGCTATTCTAATGGAGAATTGCTTGCCTTTCAGTACTTTAAGAAAAAGAGGTATAAAGAAAGCGAAAAAATGGAATTTAGAAATTAAAAAAGACTATTCTTACGAGGATTTTTGGAGAGTATTAACTGAAAATTTAGAATATAGACATGACACAAAGCCTGTACACACTTTAAATGAAATAATTCAACTAAAGAATCGCTTCAAAGAAAATATTGAGCTTTATAGTGTATATATGGAAGGTGAATGCGTGGCAGGAGTCCTGATGTACATTACTGAAAATGTAGCTCATGTGCAATATATTTCAGCAAACCAATCAGGAAAAGAAATTTCTGCATTAGATTTTTTGTTTGATTATTTAATAAATCAAAGATATTCAAATGTTAGATATTTTGACTTTGGTACTTCCGTTGAAAAACAGGGATTTTTTTTAAATGAAGGTTTAAGCTTTCAAAAGCAAGGCTTTGGAGCAAGAGGTGTTGTCTATCAATATTTTGAATATGACCTTAATTGATATTGAGTTATTATTTAAGCTTAGTTAAATAAAGGAGATATAAAATGCTAACCTTTTTAGATTTAAAAGCAGTCAATAATAGTTATCAAATTGAGATTGAGAAGGCCGTCAATAAAGTAATAAACAGTGGCTGGTATATTCTTGGAGAGGAATTAGAACTGTTTGAAAAAGAGTTTGCCGAGTACTGTGGAACAAAATATTGTATTGGGGTAGCCAACGGACTAGATGCTTTAACACTTATCTTAAGAGCATATGAAATTGGCTCTGGGGATCAAGTGATTGTTCCTTCAAATACATACATTGCTTCTATTTTATCTATTTCTGCTAACGGAGCTATCCCAGTATTAGTTGAACCCGATATAAAAAGTTATAATCTGGATCCAGATAAAATAGAGGCAAAAATCACATCGAGAACAAAAGCAATCATGGCTGTTCATTTATATGGGCAAGCGGCTAATATGGAAGCTATTAATCATCTTGCGAAAAAATATAATTTAAAAGTAATAGAAGATGCTGCTCAAGCTCATGGAGCTGTTTATCATAACAAGAGAACAGGGAATTTAGGAGATGCTGCTGGTTTCAGCTTTTATCCTGGAAAGAATTTAGGTGCTTTGGGAGATGGTGGTGCTATTACTACGAATGATTCTCAGTTGGCTGAGAAAATCAGAGCATTAAGAAATTATGGTTCTTACGTAAAATATGAAAACCTTCATAAAGGAGTAAACAGTCGCTTAGATGAAATTCAAGCGGCCATTTTGCGTGTGAAGCTGAAGTCTTTAGATCATGATAATGAAAAACGGAGAGAAATTGCATCCTACTATATGGAACATATAAAAAATAAAAATATCACATTACCAATGATTGTAAACAGTGATGGGTTATCTCATGTTTGGCATTTGTTTGTCATAAGGACCAAGGAAAGAGAAGAGCTTCAAAAGTACTTAACAGAACAAAAAATACAAACATTGATTCATTATCCTATTCCTCCTTATAAGCAATTAGCCTATAGGGAGTGGAATGATCTCAGTTATACTATTTCGGAACAAATTCATAATGAGGTACTAAGCTTACCTATCTCTCCGGTTCAAACAAAAGAAGATACAATGCGGATAGTGGAAGTTATTAATACTTTTCAATTAAGCTAGATAATTAATAAGTAAAAACTAACTTTTGTAATGTCTATAACAATCTAAAATAAGGTTGCTAAAAATTTTCGATACTAGAGGTGCCAAATCCATGAAAAAGATTTTGTTTCTAGGTGGTTCTATACAGCAATTACCGGTTATTAGATATGCTAAAGAGAAGGGATATTACATTATACTTTGTGATTATCTTCCAGATAACCCTGGTATTCCCTTTTCACAAGAGTATCATTGTGTTAGTACAGATAATAAAGAAGCTGTCTTGAAAGTTGCTAAGGATAATCATATTGACGGAATTATTGGCTATATTAGTGATGCTGCCGCTTTAACAGCTGCATACGTAGCAAACAAATTGGATCTACCTTCTAATCCGTTTGAATCGGTATTAACTCTTGTCCAAAAGGACTTATTTAGAAAATTTTTAAAAAAAAATGGTTTTCATTGTCCAAAGGCAGAAAGCTATAAAACAGTCGAAGAAGCAAAGAAGGGTCTAGAACAATTTAATTTTCCTTTAATGGTAAAACCCATTGATTCTTCGGGGAGTAAAGGGATATCTCGAATTGATTCAATAGAAGAATGTGAAGGTGCCTTTAAAAATGCAGCTTTTCATTCAAAATCAAAAGAAGTAATCATTGAAGAGTATATTGAAAGAAGTCATGATTATCAAATTGGCGGAGATGTATTTGTCAAAGATGGAAAATTAGAATTCTGTGGATTCTTAAACTGTCATAGAAATACAGAGGTAAATCCATATGTTCCTGTTGGGAAAAGTTATCCTATTTTAATAAATCAAGAGAAAGTGGAAATAGTATGTGAAGAACTCAACAGAATATTAAAATTGTTAGATATAAAATATGGTGCTTTGAATCTTGAAGTGTTACTTGGGAAAAACGATAAAGTTTATTTCATAGAAATCGGCCCTAGGAATGGAGGGAACTTAATTCCAGAATTTTTAAAAGCAATTACTGGGATAGATTTTATAAAAGCAACAGTTGAAACTGCATTAGGTAATCATGAGGAAATGAGTTTTAATTTTATACCACCAAAAGAGGGGTACTATTCTACATATACAATTCACTCACTAAAAAAAGGAAAATTAGTAAATATTAATTTTTCTGATGAGATAAAAGAAAAAATTATATATAAAGTCATTTACAAAGATAAAGGTGACGAGATAGACATTTTTAATAGTGGAAATAAAGCAATTGGTTTTATTTTTATAAAGTTTGATTCTTTAGAAGAACAAAGATATAAAATGCATAATATGGGTCGATATATTAATGTTCAAGTTGAGGAGGAGATTTATGTATAGTTTAACTACAAATGAGAATAAAGAATTAGAATTTCAAACTACTATAGAAGATTATTTGTTTAATGTAGATAAGTCATTTGAATTCAGGAAAGATTATGGTTCATCTTTTTTTATTTTAGATGTAAAAAAGCTCCAAGAAAACTACAAAAAAATTCATAATGCTTTTAAAAAAAAATATGATAATTTTATTATTGCATATTCTTACAAAACGAACTATCTCCCTTATCTATGTAAAGAATTATCAAGATGTGGCGCCTACTCCGAAGTAGTTTCAAGATTAGAATATGACTTAGCTATAAAAATAGGAATTGATCCAAAAAGAATAGTATTTAATGGTCCCTTAAAAAGTCAAGAGGATATCGATTATGCTTTAGAGAATGAAAGTAAAGTGAATTTAGATTCTATTTATGAATTTAATTTTGTGAAAGAGTATTGTGATAGAAACCCCAATAAACAGGTTAAAATAGGGTTGCGAATAAACTTTGACATTTGGGAAAACAGTATTAATTTGCATACAGATGATTATAAAATTAGTAGATTTGGAATATGCGTGGAAAATGGGAATTTAAAATATGCTATAAATGAAATAACTCAATTGAAGAATGTTAAAATTGTGGGATTGCATGCTCATTTCTCCACTAGACAGAGAAGTGTTGAGACTTATTCAAAAATTACCCAAGGACTGTGTAAAGCAGCAAAAGAAAATAATTTAACTGATATAGAATATATAGACATTGGCGGAGGTATTTCTGGGGAGGTTCCTAAATCTCTTAGAGAACATGCACCAACTTTTGATGAATATGCTGAAGCAGTGGGGGCGATCATGAATGAAGAATTTAGTCATTATCAAAATAAACCAACATTGATTCTAGAACCTGGAATATCTATGGTTGCTAATGCTTTTGTATTTGTAACTAGAGTAATTGATGTGAAAAAAATTAGAGATAAGGTATTTGTTTTAGTTGATGGTAGTGCACATAATATAAAACCGACGTTACATCAAAAGAATCTCCCAATGAAGATTTTAAAACAACAGAAGATAGATAACCCCAGTAAACAAAAATATAATATTGTTGGATATACATGCATGGAGCAAGATTACTTAGCTACTAATTGTATAGGAGAGATTCCACAGAGGGACGATTATATTATGTTTGATAATGTAGGAGCATACACAATTGTGTTTAATCCTCCCTTTATAAAAGAAAGACCTGCTATTCTAGCATACGATCAAAACGACATGTGTGTAGTGAGGAGAAAAGAGACATTCAGACAATTTTTTAATGAAGAAATTTATTGCTTCTAGGCAATATAATTTTTAATAAGAAATTAGGTAAAAATATGAACTTTCTAAAAACTAGTTTACTTTCCGGAATATCAACAATTTTTAAAATGTTATCTAGTTTAATAATTAATAAAATTATTGCGAGTTATGTTGGCCCAGCAGGAATTGCTTTAATAGGTCAATTCCAAAATTTTCTTGTTCTTGTTACCACAATTGGAAACGGGGCAATTAACTCAGGTGTAACAAAGTATGTAGCGGAATATAATGAAAGTGATGATAAAAGACGGAATGATGTTATTAATGCAGGGTTTATTATCACAATTATATTTTCAATTATAGTCGGAGGAATTATTTTTTTTGGAGGTCCGTATTTCTCAACATGGATCTTAAAGTCAGAAGAGTATGAAAAAATATTTATGCTTCTAGGAATTACATTGATTTTCATCAACTTAAATACGGTGTTCTTGTCAATTATAAATGGTCTAAAAAAAATAAAGTTGTTCATTTTTATAAATATCTCAAGTAGTCTTTTATCGCTTATAATAACGTCATTATTAACCATTTGTTACGGATTATATGGTGCTCTTCTGTCAATGATTATTGTCCAAGGTATAATTTTACTTATCACAGTACCACTTGCACTAATAAAAGTAGAATTTAAGTTCCAATTTGTTAAGGTAGTAGAAAAAAAACACTATCGAAGGTTATTAAAATTCTCCTTAATGACTATTGTTTCAGTGATTTCTGTGACAATTACGCAAATCTTAATTAGAAACTATTTAGTAGATACTTTTTCAATTGAAGAGGCTGGTTATTGGCAATCAGTTTGGATGATATCAACAATGTATTTAATGATATTAACAACTGCTTTCTCTACTTACTATCTGCCTAGGTTATCAGAGTTACAAATGCAAAACGAAATAAGAGAAGAGATATTATCTGGTTATAAAATTATTTTACCATTTGTCTTTACTTCAGCTCTATTAATATATTTTTTAAGAGATTTTATTATAGTTGTACTTTTCACTCCGGAATTTATTAAAATGAGAACATTGTTTCTGTTCCAATTGATCGGAGATTTTTTTAAAATGGCAAGTTGGACATTGTCTTTTTTAATGGTTGCTAAAGCAATGACTAAGACATTTATTATTACTGAGATACTGTTTGCATTGAATTTTTATGGAATGACCGTATTGTTTACTCATATGAATGGGTTAATTGGTGTAACACAGGCTCATGCATTAAATTATTTTACGTACATGGTTTTAATGATTGTGATGTTTTCAAAAACCCTTTTTGTTTTAGATGACTCAAAGTTAAAACAAACCGCTTAATTGGGTAAATATCTGTTTAGTTTTTTCGGAGGTGGTTTTCGTGAGTAAGATTCTATTGTTGGGAGAATATAGTGGGGTTCATAAAAATTTAAAAGAAGGTTTAGTGGAACTAGGTCATGAAGCATTAGTAGTTTCAGGTGGAGATGGAGACAAAAATATTGATAGTGATATATCCATAACATGGAAATCTCAAAATAAAGTTGTTCGTTTTTTCGAACTAAATAAAATCTTAAAGAGTTTGAGAGGATATGATATTGTTCAATTTATCAATCCGTATTTATCACATAGATTAGCAAATTTGTTATATGGATCAATTTATAAAAACAACAAAAAAACCTTTTGTTTAGCTGCAGGAGACGACGTGGAGGTTTTTAAATTTCTTTTTTCTGGGAAAATGAAATATTCACCTTATGATGAGTATTTATCATATGAAAATTTCAGAAAGTCAAAATTAAAGCATACAACGCTACTTGACTTCATTTTGCAACATAAGTTTATTAGTAAACAGGATGGAATTATTCCTATAATGTGGGAATATGCAGAGAGTTATAGAAATGGTCCCTATTCAAATAAAATTAAAAATACTATACCCTTGCCCATTAACACGGATAAAATTCAGTATAATGAAAACGCACTAAAAAATAAATTGGTTTTTTATCATGCTTCAAACAGACCTAAAGTTAAAGGAACAGATGCAATTGTAAAAGCTATGAAGATTTTTCAAGAGAGATATCCAGATGACGTCACAATGATTTATGCCGACTTTTTACCATTAAATGAATATTTAGAGGTAATATCTAAATCAAATGTCGTGATTGATCAATGTAAGGCATATACCTATGGTATGAATGCTTTATATTCGATGGCGAAAGGGAAAATTGTAATGAGTGGAGCGGAACCAGAGGCTTTACAAGAATTAAATGTACAATCATCCCCAGTTTTCAATATAACTCCGGATGTTGAGCAAATTATTAGTCAGTTTGAATATTTATTGAATAACAGGCAAAACTTGGCCCAACTAGGTTATGAATCTAGAATGTACGTTGAAGAAGTACATGGGTATAAGAGAATTGCAAAACAGTATTTACAAGCCTGGTCAAGTTAAACATACTAATAGTCATAATGAGAAGAGGGATCAAAGAAATTTCTCATATTTATTAAAGAAGAAAATTTTTTTAGCTCAAACGTTCTTTATTATGAACGTTTTTTGTTCTTTTTAACTTAGGGTTAGGTGATTAACAATTGGTAGTGTCAAAAGATTTATGAAAACTACCTAAAGGGTTAGCTTCTCTCCTATTTACTGGATGGAGATGCGCCGCAATCTCTCTTGACAAACACGCCAATGGTTTGTGGATTGTTTAACAAGGGCGAAGGGAACAAAAGAAGGCATACCAAATAAGCCCTTGGTTGTTTCCATTTTAAACCATTGGCAAGTTCGGTTTGTCAAGAGTTCGCTCCGCCGATTGCTGAATTAGCTTAAGGGCTCAGCTAAACAAAAAGTTAGGCTTGTCTTTGTTCTACTATCCATTGTTGTGCTAATCCAATGAGCTTTGTCCAACGTGCTGGCATTGTTGGAAGCCCCTTGAGTTCTGGATTCACTACGGGCACTTTTCCTTCTAAGGCGGCATGCGGACGCAAAAAGTTAAAGTAGGCCGTAAATAAGGTGACGTATGAAATGGAACCATGTTCAGAGCCGAATCCATGAGTGGAGCGATAATTGCCCTTAAAGGTGCGGTTAAGTCTCTCAATTATTTGTTTCATTGGTCTATATTCGGTTGAAACAGGGTCCTCATTGGTTAATCCAATGACCTGCTTCACATCGAATAAAATCTCATGTTGAGCGAAGAAATGTTGGGCTAAAAGATAGATTGGATTCCCGTCTACCACAAAGGTCAGATTTTCTGGAATCTCTTTCATCTTGATTAAGACCTCATCAATTGCTCGAATGGCTGTTGCTGTGTCTCGATTAGGCGACACCGGATACGAAAGAATAATCTTTTTCACGGCGTCAAAAAAGAAAAATAAATAATGCCATCGACCGTTTACTCTGATATACGTTTCATCACCGCAGAATTGGTCTGAAAGTTCATAGGGATAGTGATCCACATAAGGTTTAAGTAATAAAGCTACGCTATTTTCGTAGTTCAATACAGTCTGATGTGAAATCATCACTCCGTGTACGTCCTGCATAATCGCAGCTGTTTTACGGGCCGAAAGGCCATAGTTTACATGATAGGTTAGGATCAATCCTAATGTATGTGGGGATGCATAAATCTTTGATAAGTCCACGGCCGGCAGTTCTGGTGATTCCTTAGATAACGGCTGGAAATCGATATAAAACTGACGGAAAATGTATCTCAATTTAAATGCTTGAGGGTCCTTTTTGAACCTTTTCTTTTCTTTTGAAGTCATCCCATTGAGCTTCTTTTGATAATAAGAACAGTCATTGTTCTTGCACTTAAACACGTGAAAATCTTTTCTTTCTTTTATTTTCTCGAGAGTCTTGGAACAATGAGGACACTTCAGGATGGCCTCCTTAGAGTAACGGTTCTTTTCACTGAAAAGTTCTGTACACACCTTGCATTGATACTGACCTTTATCTCCATTGTTGGCATAAAGATAATCCGATGGAGCACCACACTTTGGACAGTTCATGGCTTTAGGTACGGAAACTTTTGCATTCTTACGCCTTTGAACAGGTTTGAGAGCTTTCCCGTTCTTCTCTAGATATTCACTAAGAAGAACTCGATAATCAAGCTGTTCTAGAACTTCAATGACCGGAAGGTCATCCACTTGAAGTTTTCGATAAGGTTTATTTACGGGCTGTTCAGTAGGTTTATCGAACATGCTTTTACCAATCAATAAAGTAAGCAATGTTCGAATGAGTTGTTCTTGATAGTTTATAAAAGTTAATAAATAGGTTATAATTTGAGGGTACAAATTGTCACTTCCATTCTTGGTTGTTGGGTGTGTGGTAACCTCAATTATCCAAAGAATTTAGGGGGTGGCAATTTTTTTGCCTATAAAGCCCTCTATGGAGATATTTTATAACCTATTTCTTATAGAAGTTTTGACAATACGTAACAATTTAGAGAGGTGGAAAAATGAAAAAGGTACGTAAAGCAATTATACCAGCAGCTGGACTTGGTACAAGATTTCTCCCTGTAACAAAAGCTATGCCAAAGGAGATGTTGCCAATAGTAGATAAACCAACAATTCAATATATTGTTGAAGAGGCTGTTGCATCAGGGATCGAGGATATCATTATCGTAACAGGTAAAGGAAAACGTGCAATTGAAGATCACTTTGATAATGCATTTGAACTTGAAAATAATTTAATAGAAAAGCATAAATTTGACCTGCTAGAGAAAGTCCAAGCACCTTCTAAAGTAGAGATTCACTATATTCGTCAAAAAGAACCGAAGGGATTAGGTCATGCAGTGTGGTGTGCAAGAAAGTTTATTGGAAATGAACCATTTGCTGTCTTGTTAGGAGATGATATTATTCAAGCTGAAACTCCTTGTTTAAGACAATTAATAAATGAATATGAAAAGACTCTATCATCTGTTATCGGTGTACAGACTGTTCATGAAAGCGAGACACATCGTTATGGTATTGTTGATCCTAGTAACCAGATAGGGAGGCGCTATGAGATTCATAATTTTGTTGAAAAGCCGGTGACAGGAACTGCTCCATCCAACTTAGCAATTATGGGTCGCTACGTTTTAACTCCAGAAATATTTATGTTTTTAGAAAAGCAAGAGAAAGGAGCAGGAGGAGAAATTCAGTTAACCGATGCAATACAAAAGTTAAATGAAATTCAGAGAGTTTTTGCCTATGATTTTGAGGGGAAACGATATGATGTAGGAGAAAAGTTAGGGTTTATTTTAACGACTATTGAATTTGCTTTAAAGGATGAGACAATCAAGGACCAAGTGATACACTTTTTAGAAAATCAAAAAAAAGTGTTGAAAGAATTTAGCTTGTAAGGAGGAGGCTGTTTTTTGGAGGGATCATCAGTTAAGCAGAAAGCTATTCCTGATCAGTTATTAACAGTCAGTCAGGTAAATTCTAAAGTACACTATTTAATAATGAAGAGATTATCAGATATTTTTGGTTCATTATTAGGGATTATTATATTATCTCCACTTTTTTTGATAATTGCAATTTGGATTAAAATGGAAGACCCAAAAGGTCCAGTAATTTTTAAACAAGTTAGAGTAGGAAAAGATGAAAAAGAATTTTATATGTATAAATTTAGATCAATGGTAACTGATGCAGAAGAGAGGTTAGAAGATTTGCTCTTATTAAATGAAGTGTCAGGAGCCATGTTTAAAATGAAGAAAGATCCCCGTATTACAAAAGTTGGAAAATACATTCGCAAAACAAGTATGGATGAATTTCCACAATTATTAAATGTACTAAAGGGTGAAATGAGCTCCCGTCCACCTCTTCCACGTGAAGTTAAGGAATATTCATTATATGATAAACAAAGGTTGATGGTAAAACCAGGTTGTACTGGGCTCTGGCAAGTAAGTGGAAGAAATGATCTAGGATTTAAAGAAATGGTAGAACTTGATTTGAAATATGTGGAAGAAAGATCCTGTATTAATGACATGAAAATCATATGTAAGACGGTAAAAGTTATTTTTTCACCTAATAGTGCATTTTAGTAGTCTTATAATAATTTTTGTCTTCAAAAAAATAAGTGAAACACTTAACGAAACTGATTATGGTTAATTAGTCTCATGAATTTCATAGTTAGAAATATTAATCAATTATGTAAAAAGGAGCGGAAGAAAAAAGGGAGTGTTTTATTGAGAATTAGAAAGTTTTTGTTGTTCATTTTATTATTTGTTACAGGATGCTTTTGTTTGTATCTTTATGGAGAAAAAAATCATTATTTACGAGAGGTGGCAGACAAGAGAAATTTTTTAATAGGAGCCTCTGTTTCAGCATCTCCTTTTTTACATGACGACAAATATAAAACCATACTCAAAAATGAATTTAATTTGTTAACGATTGAAAATGATATGAAGTTTTCAAGAATTCATCCACAAAGAAATACATATGATTTTTCTTTGCCAGACCTAATGGTGAATTTTGCTGAAGAAAACGACATGAAAGTTAGAGGTCATACGTTAGTATGGCATCATAGTAACCCCGACTGGCTTAGTAAAGAAAAATATTCAAAGGAAGAACTCTCTCTAATATTAAAAAATCATATTCAAACAGTTGTAAAACATTATGGAGGCAAAATTTATGCTTGGGATGTTGTAAATGAAGCATTTAATGATGATGGAACACTAAGGAACAATATATGGTTACAAACAATCGGACCGGAGTATATTGAATTAGCCTTTCGGTGGGCTCATGACGCTGATCCTAATGCTCTTCTATTTTATAATGATTATAGTAATGAAGGGATAAATCAAAAGTCGAATGCAATTTTTAGAATGTTGGAAGATTTTATGAAAAGAGGAGTGCCGATTGACGGAGTTGGATTTCAAATGCACTCCGACATCATGTCCCCAAAAGACGAGGAAAAGATTAAGGAGAATATTAATAGATATAAACTCATAGGATTAGAAGTTCATATTACAGAATTGGATATAGCAATTCAAAATAGCGATAAACCCTATAAAAAAAGGCTGCAGCAGCAAGCAGAGATGTATTCAAAAATCTTAGATGTCTGTCTCCTGTATTCTAATTGTACTGCAATGGTAACTTGGGGAGTGACTGATAAATATTCATGGATTCCAGAATATTCAGGGCAACCAGATGCCCCGTTGCTTTTTGATAGAGATTATGAGCAAAAGCTAAGTTATAAATCAATATATGGAAAATTGAAAAAATAATGTGAGTTGGCATTATTTAGAAACGTCTCTTAAGTTTTTTAGGGAGACTTTTTTACTTGTCAGTTGAAAGAGGGATGAATGGTGAAAATATGTTTTGCTGCATCTTCAGGTGGACATCTAGAGCAACTAATGATGCTTTATCCAATAATGAATAGTTATAAAAGTTTTATCTTAACTGAAAAAACAAAATATACATTTAATTCAAATAATATAAAGGTTTATAATGTAACTCAAATTAATAGGCATGAGATTTTATTTGTTGCTAAGTTATTGATATTAATTATCAAATCTTTAATTATATTATGGAAAGAGAAGCCTGAGGTTATAATCTCTACGGGTGCTTTAGCTACTATCCCTATCTGCTTAATATCAAAACTCTTTAAAACTAAAGTGATTTTTATAGAATCTTTCTCTAAAATTAGCACTCCCACGATAACAGGAAAAATTATGTCAAAGATTGCGGATTTAGTTATCATTCAATGGGAAGACTTGAAGGAATTTTATCCAAATGCAATTTATGGAGGGGGCATCTATTGATATTTGTTACTGTTGGTTCACAGAAATTTCAATTTAATAGACTATTAGAAGAGATAGACCATTTAATTCAGAAAAAGGTCCTTAAATCTGATGAAATTTTTGCCCAAATCGGCTATTCAACATACGAGCCAAACTACTATTCATTTAAACCATTTCTTAATAAAGATGAATTTATGCAAATGATTGATAAGAGTTCTATCATTATTACACATGGGGGGACGGGCTCCATTATAACTGCTGTCAAAAAGGGGAAAGTTGTAATAGGTGTTCCTAGAAAAAAAGAATTTGGGGAGCATGTAGATAATCATCAGTCTGAAATATTAGAACAGTTCTCTAATTCAAAAATAATCTATGCAGTTTCTGATATAACCGATATCGAAAGTGCGATAAAACAAGTTGAAAATTTGAAATTTAGGAAATACGAATCAAATACAAAAAATATAATTAGCATAATAGAAAAGTTCTTGCAAAGAATTACTTGATAATTAAGAGCAGTATTATTTATTAAAATTGAAAAGGGGAAGTATATATATGAAAGTAATTATGATTGGTTCTCATTTACGAGTAAATGGGGGAATAACCCGTGTTGTAAGAAACTATTTTGAAGCTGGATTATCTCAAAAGGTTGATCTCGAATATTTCCCTACTTATTATGGAAGTAATCATTTTTTAAATATATGTTATTTTGTTCTTCAATTTATTAAGCTATTTATAAAGTTGAGCTTTATAAATCAGCAATATAATGTGGCCCATATTCATATGTCCTATAAGGGAAGCTTCATTCGTAAAAAATATATAATACAGCTTTTAAAATATAAAAATATACCTATAATACTTCACATGCATGGCTCTCAATTTAAAGACTTTTATAATAACAATTCTGATTTTAAGAAAAAAGAGATTAGGGATACTTTGAATAAAGCTACAATAATTCTTGCTCTCGGTGAACTCTGGAAAGAATACTATCAATCCATTAGTCAAACAAAGGTTGTTTCTTTTGAAAATGCAGTATTCCCTAAAAGTACTGAATATTCAAATGAAAAAATATATATTACCACAATGGGAATCCTTTCTCAAAGAAAAGGAACTTATGATTTGATAGAAGCTTCTTTAAGAATTAAAGGTAAAGTGGACCCAAAATATAAATTTTTAATTGCTGGTGACGGGGAAGTTGAGAGAGTTAAGAAGAAAATAGAAGAATTAAATCTAGAAGATATGTTTGAAATACCGGGGTGGATTTCAGATCAAGTAAAAATCAATGAAATCTATCGCAAGAGTATAATTTTTGTTTTACCTTCTTACAATGAGGGGATGCCTATGTCAATCCTGGAAGCTATGAGCTATGGATTGCCAGTAGTCTCTACGGATGTAGGTTCGATCTCGTCAGTAGTTAAGGGAGAAAACGGTTTACTAGTGAAAGCGGGTGATATAGAAGCCATAGCAAACAGTATAATCTGTTTATTGAACGATCAACAAAATATTAAGAAGTTTGAGATAAATAATAGTGTATTTGATAAATTAGATTTGAGCCACTTTTCAATAGTTTGATCACATAAAAAATGAGCCACACGATTTCCAATTTAATTAACCTCTTTTATGATTGTAAGTGACCAAACTATCAATCAGAGAAGAGGAACAAAAGGATGATCAATATGGCTCAATTTCATCGTATCAAATTTTTAAAAGAGGTTGAAGGATTATCACAAAGACAAATTGCAGAAAAACTTGGTATTTCAAGAAACACCGTTAGTAAATACTTAAAACAAAATGTAGCTCCTACAACCATTCAACGCCAAAAGGTCTATGGTACAAAGCAGTATTCTGATGAAACAAAGCGAGTATTGCCGATTATCGATCAATGGCTTGAGGAAGATCTAAAGAGCTGGGGAAAACAAAAACATACAGCTGCGAGAATCTTCAATCGACTAGAAGACGAGTATGATTTCAAAGGTTCCGCATCCAATATTCGAAAAATCGTTGCCAAACGTAAAAAGAAACTACAGGAAGTCTTCATTCCACTTGATTTTCAACTCGGCCACCAATTCCAATTCGACTGGGGAGAGGCGGACATTATTCTACAGGGTCGAACGCAACGTGTTTACCTCTTTTGCATTCAGCTTTCGGCAAGCCGCCTACGATTTGTAAGAGCTTATCTAAATGAAAAACAAGAAGCTTTCTTAGATGGTTTTGTTCATGCGTTTGAGTTTTTTGGAGGCGTTCCAACTGAAGGACTCTTCGATAATTTAAAAACAGCTGTACTTAAAATTCTTCAGGGGCGTGATCGCCTCGAACAAGAATCTTTTATCGCTCTCCAGGCTCATTATTTATTCAAAGCAGAATTTTGTAATGTACGATCTGGAAACGAAAAAGGACGCATTGAAGGGACAGTAGGTTATATAAGAAGAAATGCCCTTGTACCTAAACCAGAAGTCCAATCGTTAGAGGAATTAAATGAATACCTTTCAGAATGGTGCCTACAAGAGGCTGATAGACGAATGGTACCTTACTCAAAAGAAACAGTTTTAGCTATGTGGGAAAAGGAGAAACAACAGCTTCACCCATTGCCAGAGAACCGTTTTGAGGCGTGTAGGCTTGTTTCATGCCAAGTAAATAAAACATCTTTAATAACCGTTGATACCAACCAATACTCTGTTCCATGTAGCTATGTCGGTCAAGCTGTGTGGGCAAAAATTTTTGTGGATCGTGTGATCGTTGTGGCTCAAAATCAAGTGATCGCGGAACATTCTCGTTCCTATGAGAGAAATCAAATGGTTACCGTTTTAGATCATTATCTAGAAGCTCTATTAAAGAAACCACGTGCTGTCAGAGATGCCCGTGCCTTTCAATCTTCTAAAGTACCAGAAGTGTTCAGGCGTTTCCATCAAAAGATGCGTGAACAAGAAGGTGCTGCAGGAGATCGAAAGTTTATTCGTCTACTCCTTCTCCATCGGGAGATAGGAATGGAGAAACTCACGCAAGCTTTACAACAGGCGGAACAAACGCAGATATTTAGGTATGAAGTGGTTCATGAAATAATTCAAAAACTGACAAACGCAAACGTCAAAATCCATGACCTTTCGAAAGAGAAAACGCCTACTAATCTAGTAGATTATAAAGTTAAAAAATCGAATGTAGCTCAATATGGACAATTAACAGGAGGTCAGTAAGATGACAACAGAATTACTAGTGGATCATTTAACCAAGCAGCTTAGAATGCCTACCATTCACAAACAGTATCGCTCTCTCGCAAGAGAAGCTGAAGAACGTAACCTTAGCTATGAAGAGTATTTGTTAGCCTTACTTGAAGTAGAGATAGAAATGAGAGATGAAAATCAAAAACAGAGGCGACTAAAACAAGCAAACTTTCCAGTCCAGAAAACCTTGGATACCTATGATTTCAGTTTAATGCCTAGTCTAAATCGAAATCGTTTTTTAACACTAGCTAAAGGTGAATTCGTTGAGAAAAAGGAAAACATTCTCTTTCTCGGAAATAGTGGTACTGGAAAGACCCATCTAGCTACAGGACTCGGTATTGAGATGATAAAGAATGGTTATAAAACCAAGTTCATTACAGCGTCTAAATTAGTAGAAGAATTACTGATGGCGAATGACGAGCATAAACTCGGTGCTTTAGAAAAGAAGTGGCTCAAATTTGATGTGATCATCGTAGATGAGCTAGGGTATGTACCTTTTTCAAAAATTGGATCAGAGCTCCTATTTCAATTTTTCTCAAGTAGGTATGAACGTGCAAGCGTTATTATTACTACCAATCTTGAATTTACGGAGTGGACTAGTCTTTTCGGAGATGAAAAAATGACAGCTGCCCTTCTCGATCGACTCACCCATCGATCACACATCCACTTACTGAACGGAGAATCCTATCGATTTAGACAAAGTATGAAACAAAATGGAGAAACTAAAGCATAACCAGGAGTGAACGCGAGGTGTTTGGAGGTCTTGCCCCTCCTCGGGGCAAGACCTCCAAACACCCAATCCCTCCCAGTAATGGGGGCTAGAAATGATAAAGTGGCTCACTTTTGAAGTGATCACTCTGGCTCAAATTAATATTGACAAAAACAACTACCTTTCTAGCTAATCATTCAGTTTGACTGTGTAAGAAATCAGGGGATTTTTGAAATTATGTTAAATGATAAAAATTTTAATAGAAATTTGCAGCTTTTCAATTGAAAATGGCTATCCTAAATAAAGAGGAGGTAAGCGAGTGTCCCAATTGACGATTGATATGAAAGGAGAAAGTAATCAATATGAAACTTCAATCTATTTGCTTTTTCTTTTGTTACATACTGTTCTCTTTTGCTTAATTGCAAATTTGCATGAGGTGAAATTAACCTATACTATTCTAATATTATCTAGCTTGCTTTTTTCCTTGTTTACCATATTTTATTTAAACAAGCCTGTGTATCTTCTTTATCATTTAGTATTTTGTATTGTCTTTCAGAATATATTAATAGGATTGGGTAATAACTTTACAGATTATCAAGATAACGGTAGCAACATAAAGCTTCTTTTAGTTTATAAAGAACTATTTGCAAGTATTGTTCTTGTCTTACTTTTTTTAAAATATAAGAATAATATTAAACTTTTAAGTTTTGAAAAGGTTATTTATCCTTTGTTTCTAGTTATCGCCTTAAGTTTTGTTCTTTCAAGTAGTCCAACATTAGAAAGTAAACTTTTTTATTTAAGGCAATTTACAATTCTATTTATTAGCTACTTTATTGGCAGGTTGATCTATTATGGATTAAAGAATAATTTACAAGATTTATATAAGTTAATTAAATTTATCATTGCACTAGGTGTTTTTACTGTTTTCATAGGCTTTATTTTCAATTTATTTGACTTGGATTCATATATTTGGAATGAATGGATGAATATCGACATTGTTCTACAAGCAAAGGGTGTACAGGGGGGATTACCTAATTGGAGTACACCACTAGGTAATTTTGTTGTACCTAGGATGTTTTCAATATTCTATGATGTTATAAACTTCAGTTATTTTATTTTAGTAGCACTGTGCTGTTCTTTAATGTTAAAAAGGAATAATTCACTTATTTTTATCAGGGCTTTTTTATTGCTCGGACTTTTTCTTACATTAGGTAAAGGGGCTTTAGGTATATACAGCATAGTTCTTGTTTGGGTGTTTTTTCTTTACTCAATCAAATTAAAGCCTAAAATTTTTATTTTACCTTTATTAATTGTTTTAACTGTCTGTTTTATCGTTGCTTATAATATTGATTTTAGGTCAAGTGCTATTGTCCATTTTAATGGTTTTATTTTACCTTTAATATCTTCTTATGAGTATCCCCTTGGTAATGGGGTTGGTGCTGGTGGGATTTACTATGCAATGTTATCAGGAATTTCAGCATGGGATCTTTCTCATTTAGGAACAGAAAGTTTCTTTGGCTCTTTAATATATCAGCTTGGATATCCAGGGTTAGTGCTATACTTAATATTTTTCATCGGGTGTATAAACTTCCTTTTGAAAAATGCTTATAATAATGAAATTAATTACCTATTAATTGTTTTATCTGGAATACTATTTGCTACATTCATCATTTCTCTATTTCAAGAGGCAACTTTAGGGATAAATTATACAGGAATACTAACAATTATTATTGGATATACAGTATCGCGTATATTAGAACCTAAACTGCTTTAACAAAATAGGATAACAAAAAGGAGGTAACTCAATGCTAGGTACATCTATTAAAAAGTTAAGGGAAAGTAGAAATATGACCCTTTCTCAATTATCAAAAAAGACAGATATATCGAAATCTTACTTAAGCAATATCGAGAGAAACATTCAAGAAAACCCCTCTATCGGGATTCTATTAAAAATTGCAATTGCACTTGAGGTAGATCTTCAGAGATTTTTAGAATCCAATAATTCATCCGATATTTCCACTAAAACAGATATTGAATTAACGCAAAATGTAACTATAGATATTATGAATAAAATGCTCGAACAAAACAAAAAAAATTTTCAAATACTAGAAGAAATAAAGAATCTTATTGAAAGCAGCCGGTAGTTTGATAAAAATAAACTAATTATAGTTATACTATTTTTGACTTACTTAGACACCGTTGTAAAATGGGATACTTAGTAGTTTTTTGTATTTATATTTTTTAATGAATTGAGGTGATTTAGTTGATAGATATTCATTGTCATATTTTAGCAGATGCAGATGATGGTGCCAATAATATAGAAGAAAGTATTAAAATGGCTAAGGTAGCAGTGAATGAAGGAATTACGAAAATCATTGCAACACCACATCATAAAAATGGGAGATATGAGAATGATAGGGAAAAGATTTTGAATAAAATTGACCAACTTCAGGGTGAACTACAGAAGGAAAAAATAAATATCGAAATTCTCCCTGGACAGGAAATTCGTATATATGGAGAGATAGTGGAAGATTTAGAGAAGGGTGAGCTTCTAACAATTGGTGATAACTCTTCATATATGCTTATTGAGCTTCCCCATTATCATGTTCCAAGGTATACATATAGATTACTTTATGATCTTCAAGTAAATGGAATTATACCAGTTATAGTTCATCCCGAAAGAAACCATGAAATACTTGAAAAGCCAGATCTTTTATATAAACTGATAAAGGATGGGGCTTTGTCACAAATAACTGCTGCTAGTATTACCGGAATGTTTGGAAAAAGAGTGAAAAAACTAAGTTTTGAACTTATAGATCATAATCTCACACACTTTATTGCCTCAGATGCACATAATACTACAATGCGTTCATTTCATTTGCGGGATGCTTATGATGCAATTGAGAAACAAATAGGTGTGGAGACAAAATTTATTCTTCAAGAAAATGCAAATTTAGTTTGTAATAATAGAATGGTTTATAAGGAAATGCCAGAAAAGGTAAAAAACAATAAAATAATTAGCTTTTTCACAAATAGAATGTAATTAATTAGGTCGGTCAATAAGCCAGAGGAATTAAATATAATATAAAGTTGAATATGTAATGAACAAAAAAGTGCTCGGTTAAATTATTTCGACTTTAGTATAAGGGGGACCGATAGTGGAGATACTTACATGCACAAATTCCCTATTTAGTTTGGAGAATATAAAGATTCCTTAGATCTAGGAGGTACTATATTGAAGTATGTTTTCTTGTATCTTGCATTATTAAACATAGTGGATGGAATTCTTACTTATATAGGGTTAACCATGAACATTATTGATGAAGCAAATCCAGTTATGAAATCTTTGTTCATTATGAAACCTATGTATTTTATCGTTTTTAAGTTTACTTTATCAATTTTACTGAGTTTAATTGTATACCTATCGTTAGATATAGTTAATAATAAGGGAGTGTTTTTATTAACTACGTTTGCTGCTCTTCTGTATTCATTTGTTATGTTATTACATGGTGCATGGATTTTAGATTATTTTAGTTAATAGATAGGTATATTTTAAATGGAATATTTTACTTTTACTAAGTAGAAAAGACATAATTTAAAGCTAAAAGTAAGCTATTAATTATGCCTCATTTATCAAGATCATTCTGAAGTCTCCACTTGTTAAACTCCAAAAACTCTTTAAACTGTTCTTTAGACACACCGGATTTCATAGCATCTTGAACAAGTTTAGTCCATTCTAAGTCAAGTTCTTCGGGATCTGTTTCGTTTTGTTCATTTAAAAGTGTATTTACCGGTACACCGAGTACAGATGACACTTTCTCCAAGAACTGAACAGAAGGATTTGACTGGAGATTGCGCTCAATCGAACTTAAATATGATTTTGCAACTCCTGCTCGTTCTGCTAGTTCTGATAGTGATAGGTTTTTTTGGGTTCTATATTTTTTTATTCGTGGGCCAATCACGTCAAAGTCACCTTCCTTTAATAATGCTATTATAACATATAAAGAAGGATTTTGTTTGATATGGAGAACGGTTTTCTAAAAAAATTCTGTGAGAAAGAGTTAAGTAGTTGGATTTCCTTTTTTAATAAAGAAATCTTTTATTTCTTCTACACTTATACCAATCTCAAGTGCCTCTAAAATTAATTTGACCCATTCATGGTCAAGCTGCCTGTCTTTAATCAGGTTATGTATCGTTTCGTTATTCAACTATCTCATCCTCCTAAAATACTCTTGTATTCCAGGCAGTCCAGCCATCATAGTTTTAAACTTTAGACCTGTGACTTTGCGTCCCTATTTTTCAATAGGTTTGCCCTTGAACTGATTATATTATTACTAAAGAAATAATCTTTTTGTGCGAAAGTCCTTAGTTTATGTCTGTCTTATTAACTATTCATATTATAAAAGGGAATTTTTAGGAAGTGTGCAGAATGATGTCGATGACAAAAATTTTCTTGTGTATTTTGAGTTTTTAACATTTATGTAATATAAGATGGGTATATATGCCTGTAAATTACGTAGGGGAATTAGAAAAGTGAGTTTTTCTGAAGTTTTGTTAACAAAACTTTAATGAACATAGCTCCAAGCAAATATTCATTTTGTCGAACTATATTTTAATTTTGGAGGATATAGTAGAAGTAACTAGACACAAAAGAATGACAATCGCACTAAGATTGCCATTCTCCTTACTCTATTTAAATATCCCCTGCGGCGTCAAATAAAAAATCCCACCATTCTGAACCGAAATATTTATCTGCGGCTCATAAAGCTCCCTCAATGCTTCCTTCTCCACCTCATAACAATCAGGCTTCTCATCCATATCTTCATAAAAATGATCCAAAAGCTTTAAATCTTCATTCCATCTTTCCCTCGCTTTATCCGCCCAGGAATGATCTTGTTCATGAATAGATTGCATAATAAACTGTTCAATCCGTTTAATTCCACTTTGTGGCTTAATCAAAGGTGTCATCGTAAAACAGAGATCCGGAATCTTCGGTGTTAGCTCTAATTTCTCTAGCTTATCTTGAAAGTTTTCTACTAAAGTCCCACTAACCAAATGCAACCCAATAGAGTAAAGCTGATCCTTTTTCATATCACATTGATAGGAAACCATAATGTTAACACCAATCCAAGGGTGTAATGGGATGTTTCCACCCGGTTCTTTGACCTGCTCAAAAAGTCGGATATAGCTTCCTAAATTTGTTGTCGAACGAAAAATTTGGTGAAGGCGGGGGGCACCGAAGTGCATGACCTCGCCCTTAAGATCGCTTGGTGCTTGATTTTGATCTGTGATGAGAGTGAGCTTCATCGGGTTTGGAATACCGTTTGTTTTTTCAAGGTAATGCCAGTAGAAAGGGCGGTTCATTAATTCCTTGTCCATTTCAATGGTTAGCTGAACCGTTATGTAGCCTTGACCTTTTTCAATGATGTCACAGGAATTGGCTGTGAAGAAGCTTTCTAAATAGCTGTGAATTTGCTCTTGTTGCATGCTTTTCGCCACCTTTCAGGGAAAAATTATTTGTCGCCACTAGCTGCTTTTCTTTGTTCTTGTGAGTAATGTGCATAGTCAAGAATCGATGTTAAATTTTCCATTTTAATCTTCATTTCCCGGTCACTCTTCGAATTGACCATAATGTCTTGAATATGCTCATCAAAGTTTTTAATTTCTAGTCGAGTTAGGATTTCATCAAGATCACCGATAACTTTTTCAAACAAATTAATTTTGTCATATAAAAGGGTCAGTATATGTTCTTCAACTGTGTTTCTTGTTGCCATATTGTAGATGTTTACGTCATGTTCTTGTCCTAAACGATGGATACGTCCAATCCGTTGTTCCAGCCTCATTGGATTCCATGGTAAATCATAGTTAATAATATTATGACAGAATTGTAGGTTAATCCCTTCACCACCAGCTTCGGTTGCAATTAACACTTGAACGCGGTTTTTGAACAGTTCCTTCATCCAGTCTTTTTTCCCGCGTTTAAACCCACCGCGGAAAGGAACAGAGCTGATACCGTTTTGTTGTAAAAACCATTGTAAATAAAACTGTGTAGCACGGTATTCAGTAAAAATAATGACTTTATCATCAATTTCTTTGATTAGCTCTACTACCTTGAGAGCTTTTGAGTTTTGAGTTACACCGTCTATTGCCATCATGATATCTTTAATAACGTCATTTGGTAGAGCTGCTTCCTCTTCCTCAGGTAAATCCAGCATTTTTTTCAATGTCATATAAACGGCTTCACGACTGCTGCATGCTTCTCGTTGGAGTGTCATGATTGAAAAAGCATTTGCTGCATATTGTGAAGACGATTTTATAGCTGTTATCGTGTCATATAGGTTTTGCTCTGTTTCGGAAAACTCAATTGGAACAGTTTCTACATTTCGTTTCGGCCAGTCAATTCCGGTGTCTCCGCGACGATTACGGATCATTACTTTGTTAATGAGTTCACGTAAATGTTCATGATCTTCCAGAGAACGTTCTTTAGCGGAGAACACCTCTGTAAAATATGCTTCGTTGCCAAGGTGACCTGGTTTCAACAGGGAAACAAGATTGAAAATCTCTTCAACTCTGTTTTGAACGGGAGTAGCTGTTAAAAGTAAGCAATACTTTTTCTTCAAATTCTGAACAAATTCATAGTTTTTCGTTTTATTATTTTTAAGCTTGTGGGCCTCATCAATGATGACTAAGTCGTAATTTTGTTCATACACAATATCTCGATGTGGACTTCGTTTGGCTGTATCAATTGATGAAACAACAACATCACATGCTTCCCATACATAGCTTTTCTTTTGCTCGACTGCTGGAATAAAGAACTTTTCATTTAATTCCCGAGCCCATTGTGAAACGAGGGAGGCAGGGACTAGTATTAACACCTTTTTAACTAATCCACGAATCATATATTCTTTTAAAATTAAGCCGGCTTCAATTGTTTTACCTAAACCAACCTCATCAGCTAAAATCGCTTTTCCGTTCATTTTTTCAACAACTCTTTGAGCCACCTCTAGCTGGTGGGGGAGAGGAGTGAAGTGTGGTAGATGGTTAGGTGCTTGCAATCCCTCAAAGGTTGGTACTGCTGTATTTTTTTGAACCTCATAGGCAAGCTTATACAGCTCCCAGTTCGACCATGGTCCATCGCTATCTAGTTTTTCAAAAAAGCCTTCCTGCCAGGTTGTATCGAAGTTCGTCTTTATATTCATCGTAAAGACAGTCCTTTCATGTTGTGTGCTATATTGTAATGTTCACTATTTCATTAAGATGAAGGGATATATGAAAGATTATGACATTGATATAATGAAAACACGAACATTATGACGTAAAAAATTTTTAATGTTAAGCTAAAAAGTGATTGTCGAAACTCTTCGGTCATGGTAGGATGTTAGTAAGAAAGTTCATCATTTTCATATCTTTCAGTTAGCTTAACGCTTTCATTCTTTACTGAAATGTTAAAATGTCAAATGTCATGAATAAAGGTTTTATTAGTATAACCAACTTTACAACAAAATATGAGCGGATGAGAATAAGGGGAGAGACTATAACTTAGTATAGCGCCGAAGGAGCAAACAACTGTGAATCTCTCAGGCAAAAGAACTCTTATTTGACGCAACTCTGGAGAGTGTTTGTCATAAAGACAAACTACCAAAGGGGAAAGCCCTATGTAGGTACGAATTTGTACTACTTTTACATAAGGTAAACTTTCAGGTTAAAAGGACAGAGACTTCTATTTTAATAAATGGGAGTACTATGTCCTTTTTTTGATGCCAAATTTTAAAGGATTTGAAGGGAGCAATCCATATGACAGAGCTATATCGTACACCTTTATATGATGTGTATAAAAATTACGGTGCTAAAACGATTGATTTTGGGGGCTGGGACTTGCCAGTTCAATTTTCTTCTATTAAAGAAGAACATGAAGCTGTTCGTACAAAAGCAGGACTTTTCGATGTGTCTCACATGGGTGAGGTTGAAGTTCGTGGTGAAGATAGCTTAGCTTTTTTACAAAAAATCGCTACAAACGATGTGTCTTTGCTCAAAAATGGCGGTGCACAATATACAGCGATGTGCTATGAAGATGGCGGTACAGTTGACGATCTTCTTATTTATAAAAAAGCAGATCATAACTACCTACTTGTTATCAACGCTTCAAACATTGAAAAAGATGTGGATTGGCTTACAGCAAATACCTTCGGTGATGTTTCGATTAAAAATGTTTCCAACGACTTAGCTCTTTTAGCTCTTCAAGGACCTTTTGCTGAAAAAGTCCTTCAAACTCTTACAGACATAGATTTATCAGAAATTAAGTTTTTCAAATTTAGAGATGAAATAAATATTGCTGGTGTAAAAGCTTTAGTTTCAAGAACAGGCTACACGGGTGAAGATGGTTTCGAGCTTTACTGTGCGGCAAATGATGCTGTTACGCTTTGGGGGAAAATTTTAGAAACTGGAAAAGAAGACGGTGTGTTACCTTGTGGCCTTGGTGCACGTGATACCCTTCGCTTTGAAGCAACTCTTCCTTTATATGGCCAGGAGCTTACAAAAGATATTACACCAATTGAAGCAGGCATAGGGTTTGCGGTGAAACCTAATAAAGAAGCTGATTTTAACGGAAAAGCAGTATTAAAGGATCAAAAAGAAAACGGAGCTGCCCGCAAGCTTGTTGGAATTGAACTAATTGAAAAAGGAATTCCACGTCATGGATATGAGGTGTTTGTGAATGGCGAAGAAGTTGGTGTGGTGACAACAGGTACTCAATCACCAACATTAGGTAAAAACATAGGATTGGCTCTATTAAAAACAGAATTTACTGAACTAGGAACAGAAGTAGAAGTTCAGGTTCGTAAAAAGCGATTAAAAGCCGTTGTCGTTGCGACACCTTTTTATAAACGTCCTAAAAACTAATTTATAAAATATGACCTTAAAATGAGAGGGGTTCACACGTAATGAATCATCGTTATTTACCAATGACGGAACAAGATAAGCAGGAAATGCTTGGAGCAATTGGTGTTACTTCTGTTGAAGAGCTTTTTCAAGATATTCCTGAGAGTGTTCGTTTTCAAGGAGAATATAACATTAAAAAAGCAAAATCTGAAACAGAGCTTCTAAAAGAACTTACGAAGCTTGCAGCAAAAAATAAGGATCTACGCAGTCATGCATCATTTTTAGGTGCGGGTGTTTATGATCATTACATGCCAATAATCGTTGATCATGTAATTTCTCGTTCAGAATTTTATACTGCCTATACACCATATCAACCGGAAATTTCACAAGGGGAGCTTCAAGCTATTTTCGAATTTCAAACGATGATTTGTGAGTTAACTGGTATGGATGTTGCTAACTCTTCTATGTATGATGGAGGAACTTCATTAGCAGAAGCAGCAATGCTTGCAGCAGGTCAGACAAAGAAAAAGAAGGTGTTAGTTTCTAAGGCAGTTAACCCTGAATCACGTGATGTCATTAAAACGTATGCTGCTGGACAGTACATTGAAGTTGTGGAAGTACCTGTGACAAACGGTGTAACAGATTTAGAGGCATTACAACAGGAAATGAATGATGATGTAGCAGCTGTGATTGTGCAGTATCCAAACTTTTTTGGTCATATTGAGCCATTAAAAGACATTGAGCCAATTGCACATACTGGAAAAAGTATGTTTATCGTTTCTTCTAACCCACTTGCATTAGGAGCATTAACACCTCCTGGAGCATTTGGTGCGGATATTGTTGCGGGTGATGCACAGCCTTTCGGTATACCAACTGCATTTGGTGGCCCACACTGTGGTTATTTTGCGGTAACAAATAAGTTATTAAGAAAAGTTCCAGGTCGTCTTGTTGGGCAAACAACGGATGAAAATGGAAAACGTGGATTTGTGTTAACACTTCAAGCACGTGAACAACATATTCGTCGTGACAAAGCAACTTCTAATATTTGCTCAAACCAAGCGTTAAATGCACTTGCTGCTTCTGTAGCGATGACAGCTCTTGGTAAGCAAGGTGTGAAAGAAATGGCTATTCAAAATATCCAAAAAGCGAACTATGCGAAAAGAGCATGTATCAAAGCTGGTATTGAGGTTCCTTTCGATCAACCAATTTTTAATGAATTTGTTGTGAAATTATCAAAACCTGTATCAGAAGTTAACAAACAGCTTTTAGAAAAAGACATTATTGGTGGTTTTGATTTAGGTAGAGTTGATTCTGGGCTTGAAAATCATATGCTTATTGCAGTAACAGAGCTGCGTACTAAAGAAGAAATTGACACACTTGTGAAGGAATTGGGGGATGCTTAATGAGTAATCAAGATCAAGCATTAATTTTTGAACTAAGCAAAGAAGGTCGTATTGGATACAGCTTACCAGAGCTTGAGGTTGATGAATTATCGTTAGACGAACTCATTCCTTCTGTTTATATTCGCACAGAACAAGCTGAACTACCTGAAGTGTCTGAGCTTGATATTATGAGACATTACACAGCATTGTCAAAACGAAATCATGGTGTTGATTCAGGATTTTATCCACTAGGATCTTGTACAATGAAGTACAATCCAAAAATTAATGAAAATGTGGCGCGTATTGCTGGGCTGGCTCATATCCATCCATTACAAGACGAATCAACGGTTCAGGGGGCAATGGAATTATTATTTGACCTTCAAGAGCATTTAAAAGAAATCACAGGAATGGATGAAGTAACACTTCAACCTGCAGCAGGAGCTCACGGTGAGTGGACAGGGTTAATGATGATTCGTGCGTATCATGAAGCGAACAATGATACAAAGCGTACAAAGGTTATCGTTCCTGACTCAGCTCACGGCACAAACCCAGCATCCGCAACAGTTGCAGGCTTTGAAACGATCACAGTTAAATCAGATGAAAATGGTCTTGTTGATTTAGAGGATTTACGACGTGTTGTTGATGATCAAACGGCAGCATTAATGCTAACAAATCCGAATACACTAGGACTTTTCGAAGCACATATTTTAGAAATGGCGCAAATTGTCCATGATGCAGGTGGAAAGCTTTATTATGACGGAGCGAACTTAAATGCGGTATTAAGTAAAGCTCGTCCAGGAGATATGGGCTTTGATGTTGTTCACTTGAACCTTCATAAAACATTCACAGGTCCACACGGTGGTGGCGGTCCTGGATCTGGTCCTGTTGGGGTAAAGGAAGATTTAATTCCTTATCTTCCAAAACCAGTGCTAGTGAAAACAGAAGAAGGCTATCATTTTGATTACAATCGTCCAGAGTCAATCGGACGAGTAAAACCATTCTACGGAAACTTTGGCATTAATGTTCGTGCGTATACCTACATTCGTACAATGGGCCCTGATGGCTTAAAAGCTGTAACAGAATATGCGGTGTTAAATGCAAACTATATGATGCGTCGCTTAGCACCATATTATGATCTTCCATTTAATCAGCATTGTAAACACGAGTTTGTTCTTTCTGGAAAGCGTCAGAAAAAGCTTGGTGTTCGTACACTTGATATTGCGAAGAGATTATTGGATTTCGGTTACCATCCACCAACAATTTACTTCCCATTAAACGTGGAGGAGTGTATCATGATTGAACCAACTGAAACAGAATCAAAAGAAACACTTGATTCCTTTATTGATGCGATGATTCAAATTGCGAAAGAAGCAGAAGAAACACCTGAAATTGTTCAGGAAGCACCACATACAACAGTTGTTAAACGCTTAGATGAAACAACAGCTGCGAGAAAACCGATTTTAAAATATCAACGTGCATAATAAAAAACTGGCTTGCCAAAGATGGTAAGTCAGTTTTTTATCGTTTTCATGACATTAGATCTTGTTTGCAAATTCTGATAATCTTTTCGAAAGTTGCTCAATCTCTTCTATTAATGAAGAAACTTCCTGCATCGATGTTGCTTGGTCGTTTCCAATTGAGGCGATTGTTTGTATGGACTCCCCCATCTTAGTTGTAACACCCTGAATTTGAGAAGTTATTTGATTTACTTTTTGAGTGGAAGAGACTGTCTCCTTTGAGAATTTTCTAATTTCGTTAGCGACAACTTCAAAACCTTTGCCTTTTTCCCCAGCTCGTGCTGCTTCAATTGCTGCATTCAAACCGAGTAAATTTGTCTGATCAGCTACCTTTTTAATCATAGATAAAACAACATCTGTTTCTTTTACATCACTTGATGCTTGCTGTGATTGTAAAAGGAGTTGTTGAGATAGAGATGCTAACGAGTTTGATCCGTCCACTACCATGTTTACACTTTCTTTAGCTTGTGATAAAGAGCCAGCTATTTGCTTAATAATTGCTCTTAGTTCGCTCTCTCTACGTAATTGAATGGCGATTCCGCCGATTACTTGATTATTTTGATCATGTAGAGGTAGAGCTGTTCCTGTAAATTCAAATCCATAAAATTCAGCAGGTACCTCAGCTTGTAGTTTTTTATTTTGACGAATGGCGACAGAAAGAGGTTCGTCAGGATTAATTTTTTGTCCAATTTTTATTTGAAGGTTGATATTCTCGCCTGGAAAATAAGCAACAAATTCATGCAAATTACAAATAGCAATAGATAGATCAGCTGGCACTGCTGCTTTTAAAATTGGCACTAACTTAATGACCGTGTCTAAAGAATCAATTTTGTTAAACATAAATTTTTCTCCATTTCTTTTTGTGACTACATTTTTCATGGTGTCTAGAGAGGGTAAACAGAAAGCAGAATGTGTTATTTCAAAAAAATTCATATGATTTTGTATATAAAGGATAAATAACTTAGTAAATTTACCAAAAAACTTGAAAAAAGACAAACATAATTTCCAGTTTTCGACCTTTTATTTAGGTTATAATCACTCATCTTCTAGTATTTATTATTTTTTCATGTTCATGTTCATAAAGATTCATCATTTCATGTTGAAAACAACCAAAACCCCCAACATTATGACTAGTTTTTAGAACCTTTGTCGAGAGGGAGGAATTTACTAGGGATTTAGTAGAACTAGTTAGATAAGAAAAAATAGACAAAGGTTGGTGTTTAGGTTGGCAGCAAAGTATATAACTATATCGAAGGCGTCTTCGCTTGTAGGAGAAAAGGTGTTTATTTTAAAGCAATGGGAAGAAGAGTATTCAGAATTTATTACAATCAAGAGAGATGATAAAAACGCTAGGCTGTTTACAGCAGAAAATATTGAGTTTTTCCAAAAGGTAAAAGCGTTTAAGGAAAGTAATATGGATACACAAACCATTAAACAGCTTTTCCAAAGTCAAAGAACAACGAGTACATCTTCAGTACAAGAAGGAAATGATGTTACCGAATTACATGAAACACTATCAAAAATTACGTCATTTATTGAATCACAGGAAGTTCAAAACATGTTAAAGCTTGACGAACGTCTTGAAAAGCTAGAAAAAAATGTGGTTTCATCTGTTAGCGAGAAAATTACTGAAACAGCAAAATTACAAACAGAAGTGGCAAGATTTGAGTTCTCTGATGTTCAGGATATGATTACAAGCTTAGCGGTCACTGCTGAAGCGGAAAGGGCATCATATAAAGAAGAAATTGAAGTTGAACGGGAGCTTGCTCAAAAGAAAACAGATGAGCGTGAGGAACGATTTTTAACGTTTGTGAAGGAGCATCAATACAGATCAGAACGAATGAAACAGGAGCAGAAATCAGGATTAGGTTTCTTGAAACAAATATTAAGTTTTGCAAGATAATGATGAAAAGGCCGCAAAATTATGCGGCCTATTTAATAGGTAAGAAAGTATAAAATTTTGTACGTAGTTTTAGTGTCTAGCTCCAGCGCCTAGCCCCTCGAGGTCATAAGCCAATTTGGAATATAAGGCAAAGAACGCCTTCTATTCCAAATCGTCTTATTGCCCGAGGCTGACCAAGGCGCTTGCGCTTTTCTTATATGTATCATTAAGATTCATCTGGTACGACTTTTTTAGTGATTTTAATTCTCTTTAGTTTATTATCCTCAACGTTCATTACTTCAAAATGAAGGTGATGGTATTCATAAGTTTCTCCTTCATCTGGAAAACGTCCCATTTCTTTTAGTAGAAACCCTGTAAGGATATCTTCTTGCTCAGGAATTTTCGTTTTAAACACTTCATTTAAACGTCGCAATGCAAGTTTACCATTACAAATAATATGATAATCGGTTAATTCTTCAATTAGTATTTCTTCATCCTGATCGGTTTCATCTTTTATTTCTTGTCCGATCATCGCTTCAATAATATCCTCATGACTTAAAATACCTTTTGTTCCGCCGTATTCATCAAGAACAATCGCTAAATGTCTTCGTTTTTTTAACATTAATTTAAAGACCTTTTCGATTGAGTGAAATTCGAATACAAAAAGAGGATCATCATCAATAAAATCTTCTAAATTTTTATGTGGTTCTAATGACCAAGATAGAAGTGACTTTGAATGAAGCACACCTACAATATTGTCCATGCTTTCTTTATAAACAGGATAGCGAGTATGACTTCCTTCTAAGACGATTTCACGTGCTTCTTCAAAGGTTGAACCTGATGAGATTCCTTGTATTTCTGTTCGAGGGACTTTAAGAGCATCTCGAACATCCAGGTCATAAAAGTCAATTGCTCCTTTAATTCGCTGTTCTTCATCCGTTTGTAGAATTCCTTCTGATGTAGCGATATTTACCATCGTAATAAGTTCTTCTCTTGAGATTGATGCAGTTTTTTCTTCATCGTTTGAAAGTTTGTTAATGACGGTTCTCGTAAATCTTGATAGAAGGAAAATCAATGGCTTAAACAAAAACAGGATAATTCTTATGACTGGGAAAACTGTATAAGCAATTTTATCTGCAAATGTAGCGGCAATTGATTTTGGTAATACCTCTGCAAAGATGATTAAAACAACGGTTAACACTGTAGTCGCAATCCCAACACTAATTCCATATTCAAGTGCAATAATGGTCACAAGAGTTGGAAGCATAATGTTAGCAATGTTATTACCGATTAGTATCCCGGTAATTAACTCATCAGGCTTCGAAACAAGTTCGAGTAATTTTTGCGATTTCTTATCATTATTTTCTGCTCGGCTCTTTAATTTCATTTTATTAACAGCTGTTAATGCAGTTTCACTTCCTGATAAGAAAAAAGACATAAATAGAAAAAACGCTATAGCTATAAGCAAAATGTTATTCCTCCAACAAATTGAAACTAAAATTTTTCATCTTTACTTATCTTATCGATTTTAGCAGAAAAAGTCGATTATTCTGCAAGGAATTATATGAAAAAAATTATTGTTCTTCTATTATATAAAGTTCTTCAAATTGACCCTCTTCATTCACACTATAGCGAACCTTTAACTCAGTAGTAGGAAATGAGAGAATTCTTTCGTAGTATTCTTCACCATTCTCAGTTGTGAGATGAGATTCAAGTCCTTCGTATGTAGCCGACTTACTTGCGTATGTTAAATACTCTGCTAGCGATAAGTTGCCATATTGGTCTTCAAAGAAACCTTCCCAACGTGTACTCCATTCATCTAAGTTATGCTGAATATTTTGCTCAGTTAAGTTTGGTGCAAGCCTAATAATTGTCTGATATGAGCCCTCTCGTATAAGTGAGGCTACTTGAAAGCCTGGATCGTTTAGATGGAACCCACTATAGTTATTTTTACTTTCAAGGAATGAGCTGACCTTTTCTTTCGTCAATTCAGTTGAAAACCAATAATAAGGATAGCTATACATGTTCGTATCATTTCTTATCGGTAAAAATATCTGTCCTGTTTCATTAACGTCAAAATATGTTTCTGTTTGCTGAAAGCCAAAGACTCCATCTTGAGGATGAACAGGTTCCGCTAAATAAAAGAACACATCATTTCCTTCGTTATTAACCATTATTGTAACAGCAGGCTGTGGAATGTCGCTTTCCCAATTCAAAAGCGAGATAGACTCTTGCTGAGAATTTCGGTAATAAGTGACGTCATTAATGGTTGATTTATGTAGTTTGTAAATAAAGTCTACGTTTTTCATTTCATGCTTTCCGCTATTAGTTGGAGCTACAATACCGACTGTACCCGTTCCTGATATTTTATCAGGTTCATCTTTCAATGAAGGAAGCGATAATTCTATTTTTATTTTTTCATCGTTAAGCCATTCATATGTTGGAAACGTGTCGTCTAGAATATATCCATTTGCAGACCTGAAGGAAAGTCCTTCAAATGTTTGTTTTTCTGAGAAGTCTAGAAACATAAGGTACTCACCTTTGGCTAAATTTGCACCAAGTAATGGTAAGGAGAATAGAACGAAATAGCAGGCAAGTAGGAATGGTAGATGAATTTTATCGTTGAATTCCTTTGTTTCTTCTTCCTCGTCTTTTTCATATAAACGTCCCATAACGGTAAGTATGGCTGCTGAGCCTATAAAAGGGTAAACAATGAGAACTGTGATGTAGATTGTAGATTTCGGTAGCGTTTGTAATGACAAAGTGAGCAAAAACATAATAAACATGAGTAAAAGAGCAAACCTCAGTAAAAACCAAAAATGTTGCTGTACTAAATTTTTAGATTCACCAAGTGCCTCTGTGATTCCACAATCCTCTAAAACAACGACGTAAGGAGTGAGGATATACGGAATAGTAAGAAGAAATAAAACAATAACAAATGGACCGATTAATGAACCTAATAATGTTAATACAAGCATGATGATTGCGAAAAGGATATGTAGTAGAAAAAATGCTTGAAATAATATCGACCTTCACGAAAAATCATTGTTTCTTCTTCGGTAAGTGCTGACTTTAAACCGCCTAAATAACCACCCATAAAAAAGCTTTTGATGACAAAAAAAGCAGCTGTGATGATAAGGGATAAGGCTACGTTATAATCGAGTGTGGCATGAATGAATCCTGCTGGCACTTTTAAATCACTAATCTGAGGGATCCAGATTGGGTATGTTCCAGTAGGTTGAAAGGGTTGGATAGGGTTTCCTATCGTGAACTCAAAGGAATCAAAAATAGTAAATCCCCACAATGCTCCTGTTGTTACAAGGAGTGTTAATAATACATCTAAAAGAATTGGGATAAGAACAATCTTTGGTTGCCGAAACAGAAAGTATAAACTATCGATAAACTTCAAATCATCACTCCTCCATAGGAAATAAAAAAAGAAGCAGACTGTCACTCACATCCCAAACAGTGGTTTAGGTATGCGCGTTGCGAGTCGCTTCTTGTAGGATTCATCTCTTATTTCTTTTTAACTTTACCTGTCCAGTTTTTATAACCACCCTTTAGGCAGTTTAAGTCGCTATAACCTTTACGTTTCAGCATTTGTGCTGCACGACCACTACGTACTGTGTTTTGGCAGTATAAGTAGACTGGCTTATCAGGACGTATTTCTTTTAAGCGTTGACGTAACTGTGAAAGCGGGATATTTCTAGCTCCAAGAATATGTCCACCTTCAAATTCATTCGGCTCACGTACGTCGATTAATTGTGCTTTACGATAGCCTGCACGAAAATCTTCTTCAGGTAATTGCTTCATTATTTTACGTTGGTAGAAAAAGTTAAAAGCAGTGTACGCAATTAGAGCGGCTGCTAAAATGATTAATAAAATAGTTGATGTCAATGTTCTCGACCCCTTTAATTTAGTGTGATCTTTGTTTGTAAGCTCATAAGAACTCTTATAAGACTTCTATTATTATATAAGAGCTTGTCTGAAATGTCATCAGGTTACATGCATTATTATTTTCTTCTTTAAAAAGTTCTGCTAGACTAAAAAAGTAAAATTAATGAACAAAGAGGGTTACAACATGATAAAAGAAGTTTGGAGATACATTGATTCTGGTAATTGTTCACCAGCATATAATATGGCTTTGGATGAAGCACTTTTAGAATGGCATAGTGAAGGAAAGATTCCTCCAACAATACGATTTTATGGTTGGAATCCGGCAACTCTTTCAATTGGATATTTTCAAAAGGTAGAAAAAGAAATTGATTTAGAAGCTGTAAAAAAATATGGCTTAGGATTTGTAAGGAGACCAACTGGTGGACGAGGAGTGCTACACGACCAAGAACTTACATATAGTGTCATTGTTTCAGAGGAGCATCCTGAAATGCCTAAAACTGTAACAGAGGCTTACAGGGTAATATCTGAAGGAATACTAGAAGGCTTTAAAAACCTTGGTCTTGATGCATACTTTGCTATACCACGTACAGATGAAGAAAAGGCTGGCTTGAAATCACCACGATCGGCTGTTTGCTTTGATGCACCATCATGGTATGAGCTTGTTGTAGAAGGGCGTAAAGTTGCAGGAAGTGCACAAACACGTCAAAAGGGTGTAATTCTTCAGCATGGATCGATACTACTAGATCTTGATGAAGATATGTTATTTGACTTATTTAAGTATCCTAACGATCGTGTGAAAGAGAGAATGCAACGTGCTTTTAAAAATAAAGCAGTGGCGACAAATGAGCTTCGAAATGAACCAGTTACAATTGATGAGGCGAAAAAGGCATTTAAAGAAGGCTTTGAAAAGGGCCTTGATATAGAGCTTGAGCCTTATACATTAACAAGTGAAGAAGAAGCTTATGTAAATGAAATAGCTAAGAATAAGTATGAAAGTGATGAGTGGAATTTTAAAAGGTAAATGATGATGTGGCGTAATCTTATAAGATTGCGTCCTTTATTGTGGTTTCGAAAACCCCTGGCTATGCCGGGGGTTCTAAAGAGCTTCAAGCGTGGTATTAAAAAAACCTCACTTCACATGGTAGGATAAAATTGGTTTCCCGACCACTTTATCTCGCCATAGAAGGAGGTATGCCCTTTGAAGGACATGAATAGTTTAGCACACACAACATGGAATTGTAAGTACCACATTGTGTTTGCACCAAAGTACAGAAGACAAATTATTTATGGAAAATACAAAAAGAGTATTGGACAGATCATCCGGGATTTGTGTGAACGAAAGGGTGTTGTCATTCATGAAGCCAATGCTTGTCCCGACCACATTCATATGTTAGTAAGTATCCCACCAAAATTAAGCGTGTCTCAATTCATGGGTTACTTGAAAGGAAAGAGCAGTCTCATGATTTTCGATAGGCATGCGAATTTAAAGTATCGATATGGAAATCGGAAATTTTGGTGCCGTGGCTTCTATGTTGATACAGTAGGCCGAAATAAAAAGCAAATACAAGAATACATTAGAAATCAGCTGGTAGAAGACTACCGAGCTGACCAGTTAACATTGTTCGAAGAGTTTGATCCGTTCACAGGAGAAAAAAATAAAAAGAAATAGAGAAATTCTTTAGAATTGGTGAGTGAATGTGGTGCAAAAGGGAAACCTTTCAGTGGGCCTTTAAGGCCAAGGCCGGTAAGAGAGGCTTTCAGCCGCAGAGCAAACCACCAGTTCATGAACTGCACCCCAATTGTTAGACACACATCTAACAATTGGAGGTGCAGTTTTTATATGTCTAAATTTAATATAGAGGAAAAAATAGAAGCAATTATACGTTATCAACAAGGATTCGAGGGGGTAAAAACAATTGCGAAATCCATAGGAGTAGATCATACTGTCTTATTAAATTGGATTAAACAATATGAATATCATGGTGAAAGTGCCTTTAAAAAACCCTATACATCCTACACAACAGAGTTTAAACTAGACGTACTAAATTATATAAAAGAGACAGGGACGTCTATAAGGGAAACGGCTGCAATTTTTAACATCGCAACACATAGTACCATTCAAAATTGGCTAAAAAGTTTCGAATCACTTGGAATAGATGCCCTAAAACCAACACAAAAGGGGCGTCCATCCATGAAAAAAGAAACAAAGAAACCTAAGTCAGTCGAAGAGTCTGAAGCGTTACGAGCTGAAAATGAGCGTTTACGTATGGAAAATGCATATTTAAAAAAGTTACAAGCCTTAATTCAAGAAAAGGAAAAATTACAGAAGAAAACAAAGCGCAAATAATATATGAATTAAGGCATGAATTTAAAGTAATTGATCTAGTAAAGGTCGCTGGAATTGCGCGTAGTACGTATTACTATTGGGTAAAACAAATGGATCGTCCAGATAA
This sequence comes from Metabacillus sp. B2-18, assembly GCF_021117275.1. Classification (NCBI taxonomy): domain Bacteria; kingdom Bacillati; phylum Bacillota; class Bacilli; order Caryophanales; family Bacillaceae; genus Metabacillus; species Metabacillus sp. B2-18. The sequence continues at coordinate 3,362,598 of NZ_CP088245.1, read as the reverse complement.
GTATAAGGAAACTAAAGAGTTGATTCAGGGGATTTTTGATGAACATCAAGGACGATATGGATACCGCCGCATTACATTGGAATTACGTAATCGGGGATTAAAAATAAATCATAAGACAGTGAGACGATTGATGAATAAAATGGGATTAAAATGTCTCGTGCGTATGAAAAAATATCAATCTTACCGCGGAAATATTGGGAAAGTAGCTCCTAATATTTTAGAACGTGATTTTAAAGCATCAAAGCCAAATGAGAAGTTGGTAACAGATGTGACAGAATTCCACCTTCATGGAGAGAAGTTATATTTATCCCCCATTTTAGATTTATACAACGGGGAAATCATCGCTTATAACATAGAAAAACGTCCTGTTTATCGCCTGGTATCAGAGATGTTGGATAAAGCTTTTAGCCGACTAAATGAGGGAGACACTCCTATTTTGCATTCCGACCAAGGCTGGCATTATCGCATGAAGCATTATCAACACGCCTTAAAAGAAAAAGGAATCATACAGAGTATGTCCCGAAAAGGGAATTGCCTAGATAACGCAGTCATGGAGAATTTCTTTGGCTTATTAAAGTCTGAATTACTGTACTTAAAAGAATTTGAGAGTATGGAGCATTTCAAACTAGAATTAGAGAATTATATATATTACTATAACCACAAACGGATTAAGGCAAAATTAAAAGGCATGAGTCCGGTACAGTACCGAATTCATGCCCAAGTAGCAGCCTAAGCTTCTATGTCTAACTTTTTGGGTTCAGTTCATTCACACTGGTGGTTTTGATTATTTTAGAAAAAGTCAGACTTGTAGAACTTTGACGAAAAGTAATTTTTTAAAACAAAAATTAATAAAAGCCTGATATGGCAACATTTTCCGACACAAAACACCTTGCAAGTGACAAAATTCTTCAAAAATCCCCTTTTTTACTCATAAATCATTATAAACCTTTCATTTGCTTTCTTTTTTAATAAGTTATCAATTTGACAAAATGAAAAATAGTTGACCTAAAAACTATATGTAGTATTGTTTGTGAGAAAGTAGACACTATATATTGAATAATGCATTTGAATATGATAAATTTAATCAGGAGATTTACTAGAAAGATAGAGGAGTTGGTACAATGACAGTTGTTACTGAGCAGAAGATGAGCTTAGATGTGGAGAAGCTTAATAAAGATATCAGTGCATTCCCACAAGTTCATCCTATTACAAAAGATATGAAGTTAACTCATAAGGGTGTTTCAAGACTAGTTATGCTAGATCGTTACACATTTAAAGATACGGAAAAAATCACGTTATCTGAAGGGGACTTCGTTGTCTTAACAATTAAAGAAGACCCTAAATTTCCAGCGAGAGGACTTGGGTATATCAAGTCGATTGATTGGGAAGCAAAAATGGCAAGTGTTCTAGTCGAAGAGGAGTATAAACACTCATTAGACAAGCCTGAGGAAGTGGAAACAGGAATCGTGAAACGCTCGTTAGACGTCATTGAAAAACCACTTGAAATCTTTTACGAACAAATTGCAAAAAGAAATGCAACGGGATTAGCATCAGTTGAAACAACGGAGGAAAAACGTCAAGAATGGTTTGAAAAGTTCTATCAAGAGCTTGTGAACCTAAACTTTATTCCAGCCGGCCGTGTTCTTTATGGAGCTGGCGCGGAAACAGAAGTAACATACTTTAACTGTTACGTAATGCCATTTGTGAAAGATTCACGTGAAGGAATCTCAGAGCATCGTAAGCAAGTAATGGAAATCATGAGCCGCGGTGGTGGAGTAGGAACAAATGGTTCAACACTTCGCCCACGTAATACACTTGCAAAAGGTGTTAACGGTAAATCATCTGGTTCTGTTTCATGGTTAGATGATATTGCTAAGTTGACTCATCTTGTTGAGCAAGGTGGATCAAGACGAGGTAGAGTACAATAACGCGTGCCTCGTCTATAAAAAACCTCGTGAATTGCTGGAAACTCTTTATGGTTTAAGTTATTAATTACTTCTAGAGATCTTCATAATTGAAAGGTAATTAACTAGAGGTGATTTAAAAATGATAAAACCATATGATGCATCTGAATTTCAAAAATGTAAAATATGTCATTTTCAACTATCTCATAACAAACAAGGAAGTTCACGTCACATCTAAAGAAACATGGTCTTACATTAAATGAATACCTTTTAAAACACTATTACCAAGACAATGACTTGAAATGTGCATATGAGTTATGTCGAAGGCTTGTAACATTAAGAAGAGGGAAGCCTAACAAGTTTTGTAGTATTTCATGTGGTGCTATAGGAAAACCATTAGTTTGCCAAACATGAGGTAAGAAGTTTGAGGCTAAACATAGAGGTACCAAAACCTGTAGTCAAATATGTGCACGAAAGTTAAAATCACAAAAGCTTGCTAATTGGCATCATTCAATGAGCAATGAACAAAAGCAGGAACATTTTAGGACTATAATTAATAAAACAGCAAAAACTAGAAAGTTAAATAAAACTCCTTCTTGGAATAGTGGTAAAACTGGGATTTATAGTAAAGAGACCATAGATAAGATTCGTGCATCTATATTGAAACAAATGGAAAATCAAGTCTTTAAAAAAACAACAATTGAAAGGTTAATGGAGGAGTATTTAAAGAGACTCAATATAAAATACAAATACTCTTTTGTTTTGAAAGGCAGACAATTTGATTTTCTTTTAATAGAGCATAAATTAATTATAGAATGTGATGGTGACTACTGGCATGCAAATCCAAAATTTTATCCTGAACCTATGCAGTGGCAAATACAGAGGATAAAAATAGATATTGAAAAAAATGAGATTGCCTTAAAAAACGGATTTCAAATAGTCCGTTTTTGGGAAGATGACATATTAAATAATTTTGATAATGTAAAATGCATCATACATGACTTACTGGCTACAACGTAACTGGAAACGGTAAGCGTGAATGCTTAAAAACAGTAAGTGGATAAAGACAATCAGCAGCCAAGCTCCTATTATGGAGAAGGTTCAACGACCATCGAAAACACGTCATACATGGCGAAAGTGAGTAGAGTAGGGATTAAGTGATCCCGAAGTGCGAGGGCACTCAGATAGAGTGTAAGATATGGTCTGAACTCTAAGGTGACTTAGAGAGTTGATCTAACGAATCAACGTAACATTTTTATAAGGCGCAAATGATCATGCTGGCAGACTGGCATCCAGACATCATAGAATTCATTATCTCAAAAATGCAAAACCCAAGAATTTTACGTTACCTAATTGAAAACACAAACGATGAAGCGATTAAAAAATACGCTCAAGATAAATTAAAATTCACACCACTAACACAACAAGAAATTGATATGTATCAAGGAATTGTGAACTACAAGCAAATTCCGGGCACAGGTGGATTTAGTGAAAAGATTATTAAAGACGCAGAGTTAAAACTACGTACTGGCGGCACTTACAGTGTTCATAATTCAGAGTTTTTAACAGGAGCAAATATTTCTATTACACTAACGAAAGACTTTATGGACGCTGTAGAAAATGATGCCGAATATGAGCTTCGATTCCCAGATGTAGAGAGCTACACTCAGCAAGAAATGAACGAATACAATGAAAACTGGCACAAAGTTGGGGATGTACGTGAATGGGCAGGTCTTGGCTACAAAGTTCGTACGTACCGCAAAATTAAAGCAAAAGAGCTTTGGAACTTAATTAATATTTGTGCAACTTATTCAGCAGAGCCAGGTATTTTCTTTATAGATAATGCAAACGACATGACAAATGCTAAAGCATATGGTCAACAAGTTGTTGCGACAAATCCGTGTGGTAAAGTGGCTTAGTTTGCCTCACGTTAAAAACTGCGGAATAAAGCGGGAAGGCTGAGATGCTAATCCGAACCGAAGGCTGAATGTAAAGATTTAGTCAGGGGCAACGCATAGACGGTGAACCTCAGAATGAGAATATAATCCGTCCACGAGGCCGCAGCATGACACACTTAGTTTTATATTTATATCATTATAAAAATGGTATTGGGGTGATTTGCATGAATAGAGGGTATGCTGGATTTTATAAGAACTATTATCTTAGGAGTTCTTATGAATACGCCTATGCAAAATATCTCGATTTTCACAAAATACCATGGAGTTATGAAGACCATTCCTATGATATAGGATATAAAACTTATAAACCTGATTTCTTTTTCTACGATCAAAATGGAAAACTTGAGAAGATAGTCGAAATTAAGTCCAGAAATGAAAATGTATTAATTGAGGCCAGAAAGGCATTAGATTGTATTAAGGCAATATATAACGTCGATTTTGAGCTTATTACCTATAAACATCTGTTAGAATTATATAAACCTTTACCTTTTTCTTTAACATCCACAATAGACGAATGGATAAAATCTGAAAAAACGACCATTAATAAAACTGCACATGGTAAGCTTAACGCTCACTATAACTTAAAACATAGTGAAAATGCCAAGAAGAAAATAGGGGAACACACTAGAAAGTTGTGGGCCTCTGAAAGTCTCGCAAAGAAGAAAATGCTAGAAGGATTAAAGAAAAGTGGAATGAAAAAAGGATATATTCGAGTTGCGAGAGTACAAAGAAAATGTATTGAATGTAATAAAGAATATGAGGTGTTATCTACTTCACCTAAGAAATATTGTAGTAGAACATGCTCAGGAAACTCCGCTATCCGAAATGCAACAGTTCAATACATGGAAAAACGAGAATCTATCCACAAAGGTATAAGGGATTATGTTATAAGATGGTCAATCGACAATAAGGATATAGTTTTAGGAACACCCCTTAATAAAATTAAAACTACTATTTCTCAATTAATACACGATATCCAAAGTAAGTTTGGAGTGAAGGACATCAGAGTCATCTCAAAAGCTGTTTTTGGGGAAGACCGTGGAAGAAAAGAATTGATTAGGTTTATGAAAAAAGTGTGTAATGAAAAGATATGCTGAACTTGCGGGAATAAAACCGTAAGAACTATCGGATAAAAAGCCGATAGGATAACAAAAACTGGAACAACCACTCGCACCATATTCCGTTTGTAACTTAGCAGCTGTAAACCTAGCGGAAATGGCAAATAAAGAAACAAAAACAGTTGACTTCGAAAAGCTTAGAAAAACAGTTGAAGTTGGCGTTAGAATGCAAGATAACGTAATCGATGCAACTCCATACTTCTTACCAGAAAACAAACATCAAGCTCTAGGTGAGCGTCGTGTCGGTCTTGGTGTAATGGGTCTTCATGACTTACTAATCTATTGTGAAACAGAGTACGGTTCTGAAGAAGGTAATCAGTTAGTAGATAAAGTATTTGAAACGATTGCTACTACTGCATACCGTGCATCTATTGAACTTGCTAAAGAAAAGGGAAGCTTCCCATTCTTAGCTGGTGAACAAGAAGTAGAAACAAATCGTTTAAGAGAAGCATTCACACAAACAGGCTTTATGAGCAAAATGCCTGAAGATATTCGTGAAGGTGTAAAAGAATACGGAATTCGTAATTCACATCTATTAACTGTTGCTCCTACGGGATCCACAGGAACAATGGTTGGCGTCGCAACAGGCCTTGAGCCTTACTTCTCATTCTCTTACTTCCGTAGCGGGCGTTTAGGGAAGTTCATTGAAGTAAAAGCGGATATCGTTCAAGAATATTTAGATCAACATCCAGAAGCAGATGCGAATAACCTACCATCATGGTTCGTATCAGCAATGGAATTAGCACCGGAAGCACATGCTGACGTACAATGTGTTATCCAACGTTGGATTGATAGTTCAATCAGTAAAACTGTAAATGCTCCTAAAGGTTACACAGTTGAGCAAGTTGAAAAAGTGTATGAGCGTTTATATAAAGGTGGAGCAAAAGGCGGTACTGTTTATGTAGATGGTAGCCGTGACACACAAGTTTTAACATTAAAAGCAGAAGAAAATACGTTTGATGATAGTGACGAAGAAGTTGTTCCGAAAGAAAAAGGGAAAGTAGTACTTGTAGATACTATAAATGACCTTCGTTCAACAGACGTTACAATTGGTAATGAAGTAGGAAACACTTGCCCGGTTTGTCGTGAAGGTACGGTTGAAGATTTAGGCGGCTGTAACACATGTACGAGCTGTGGAGCACAATTGAAGTGCGGGTTATAATATGAACTTTTAAAAAGGATCTGACCATGTCAGGTCCTTTTTATATGAGGATGAGTGAAATTCATCATGTCGAAAAATGGTGAATTTTATCTAATCGAAGATACTATCCCAATAATCGTAGATAAATCTCAGGAATCGTAGATAAAATGGACAAAATCGAAGATAAACTCCTCATAATCGAAGATAAAAGAACCTGGCAACAGATTTTAATGTCATTTCATTTAAATCCACTACCTGAAAATGCCATAGAAATGAGCAATCAAGTTATTTTCTCATGGAGAATTTGTTCTATACTAGGATCACTCATGAAATTGGGAGTGCTTTCCTAATATTCCTTGTCATTACCTTTAAACTCATGTAAAATTGTAATGATTTCGTTAAAAAAGATCGGCAATTCTGGAGGGGACTACATGCCAACACCTAGTATGGAAGATTATATCGAACAAATATATTTACTTATTGAAGATAAAGGATATGCACGTGTTTCTGATATTGCAGAAGCATTGGCTGTTCATCCCTCCTCCGTCACAAAAATGGTTCAGAAATTAGATAAAGATGAGTATTTAATTTATGAGAAATATCGCGGACTCGTGTTAACGAATAAAGGGAAGAAAACAGGAAAACGACTAGTTTATCGCCATGAGCTGCTAGAGCAGTTTTTAACTATTATCGGCGTTGATCAAGATAAGATATATAATGATGTTGAAGGTATTGAGCATCATCTAAGTTGGAATGCAATCGATCGAATTGGAGATCTTGTTCAATATTTTGAAGAAAAAGAAGAGAGAATTCAATCACTACGGAATATCCAAAAAAATAATGAAGAGTAAGAAAAAGCGGTGAATGATAGTTAATCTACATTCACCGCTTTTTTGTTTGTCCAAAAAGATACTTGGTATAAAAAGTAACCAACTCCTTGTCTGTGTAAAGAAACATTGTAATGATAAGAAAGGTAAAATCATTATTAATGTAGTGGGATATTATTTTAATTATTATCCTGAGAAAGAATTAGAAGCTTTTTTAAAAAAAAGGTGGCGCGAGGGTGTGATCCTTTTTCTGCAATATCCCTTAATGTGTTTAACTCTTTAACGCAAGCTAGCAGTAAAGGTTTAAAGTGGTGATATCGAAATATGTCGAAAGAAAGTTCTTTCGATACGACAAAAAGCGACAATATTAGAATATTTTTTATGTGATAATATTCACTACTTTCATTATATTTTAATAATTTAAAATTTTAACAAGATAATTGGTAGGTGATCAAATGAGTAAAGAACCTATACTTCAAATAAGAGATTTAAAGGTATCCTTTCGTTCTGAAAAAAAGCTGGTCCCAGCAGTTGATGGAATAAGTTTCGAGTTAAATAAAGGCGAAATCTTAGGGATTGTTGGAGAGTCGGGAAGTGGAAAGAGTGTTACATCATTGTCAACAATGGGATTAATACCTAGCCCTCTTGGTGTGATTGAGCATGGTGAAATATTATTTGAAGGTAAAGACTTAACAAAATTTAGTGAAAAAGAAATGCGAGGCATCCGAGGGAATCAGATATCGATGATCTTCCAGGAGCCTATGACTTCATTAAACCCATTGTTTACAATAGGCAATCAATTAATTGAAGCTTTAAAGTTACATACAAATCTAGCGAAAAAAGAGGCAAGACTGCGTGCAGTTGAATTGCTTAAGTTAGTTGGAATACCAAGAGCAGATGAAATCGTTAATGATTATCCACATCAACTCTCCGGGGGGATGAGGCAAAGGGTAATGATTGCGATGGCGATGGCCTGTAATCCGCAAGTCTTAATCGCGGACGAACCTACAACTGCTCTAGATGTTACGATACAAGCCCAAATTCTATCTCTTATGAAAGATTTAAATGAAAGAATGAATACATCAATCATTTTTATTACTCATGACTTAGGAGTAGTGGCAGAAGTATGTGATAGGGTAATTGTTATGTATTCCGGTCAAATTGTCGAACAAGGTGACGTAAAAACAATCTTGAAAAATCCTAAACATCCATACACAAAGGGATTAATTAAATCGGTCCCTGATATTCGAGGGAAAAAAGATCGGTTATACAGTATACCTGGTAATGTTCCACGACCTGGAAGTATTATAAACGGATGTCGTTTTGCAGCAAGATGTGAGGAAATGTTTGGTCAATGCCAAGAAGAAACACCTCAACTATATAAAATGGAAAAAGAAGATCATAATGTTCGATGCTTTTTGCATAGTGGAAAGGAGGAAGTAGAGAAAAATGACAGAGTTACTTCTTCAAGTTAACGGGTTAAAAAAGTATTTCCCTATAAATGGTGGATTACTTGGCAAAAAGCAAGGTGAAGTGAAAGCGGTTGATGATTTATCTTTCTTCGTTAAAAAGGGCGAAACATTAGGAATCGTAGGTGAAAGTGGTTGTGGGAAATCTACAACAGGCCGATTGCTTATGAGATTAATAGAAGCTAGTGACGGAAGCATCATTTTTGAAGATAAAGATCTTAGGAACCTGTCTAAAACAGAATTAAGAAAAACACGAAGAGACATACAAATGGTTTTCCAGGATCCTTATGCTTCTTTAAATCCGAGACATTCTATTGAAAAAATTTTAGAAGAGCCCCTTATTGTACATGGAATTGGTTCAAAAGAAGAGAGAAAGAAACGAGTTCAAGAGATGTTAGAAATCGTTGGCTTGAGCAGCTACCATGCAAGAAGGTATCCACATCAATTTAGTGGTGGACAACGTCAAAGGATTGGTATTGCGAAAGCGCTTATGACAAAGCCTAAATTAATTATCGCCGATGAGCCGGTGTCAGCATTGGACGTATCCATACAAGCCCAGGTACTAAACTTAATGAAAGATATACAAAATGAGTTTCAACTTACCTATATCTTTATTGCTCATGACCTTGGTGTTGTTCGTCATATTAGTGACCGAGTGGGTGTTATGTATTTAGGTAGATTAATAGAGTTATCTGATAGTGAGGAACTTTATACGAACCCGATGCATCCTTATACAAAGGCACTATTATCTGCTGTACCTATCGCAGATCCAGAAAATAATCGTGAGAAAATTACGATTACTGGTGAAATACCAAGTCCATCGAATCCTCCTGCAGGATGCGCCTTTCATACAAGATGCTCAGAATGTATGGACATTTGTAAAACAACTCGACCAGAATATAAAAATATAAATGGTCATTTTGTTGCATGTCATTTATACAATGACTAACATGCAGCATTTATGATAAATAAAAAAAATGGGGGTAAGAAAGCGAATGAAAAACAAATCACTCAAGCTGCTACTTATTTCACTATTAGCGATTAGTATGCTTCTAGTTGGATGTAGTGGTAACTCAAACGAAAAAGCTGGTGGCGAAGGACAGTCTTCTAGCGAAGGAGAGAAAAAGGATACTTTAGTTTTTGGACGTGGGGGAGATTCGACATCTCTTGATCCAATTACAACAACTGAAGGTGAAACATTTAAAGTAACTGAAAACATTTTTGAAACCTTAGTTGAATATGGAGAGCAAGATACAACACTTCACCCAGGACTTGCAGAGTCATGGGAAGTTTCAGAAGATGCTCTTACATACACATTAAAGCTACGTCAAGGTGTTAAATTCCATGACGGTACAGATTTTAATGCAGAAGCAGTTGTTTTTAACTTTGAACGTTGGATGAATGGAAATGCAGATGATTTCCCTTACTACACAATGTTTGGTGGATTTAATGGTGAAGAAGGGCATGTTATTGAATCTGTTACAGCTGTTGATGATTACACAGTTGAATTTGTTCTAAACCGCCCACAAGCTCCATTCTTAAAGAACTTAGCAATGTCTCCATTCGGAATTGCTAGTCCGAAGGCTATCGAGGAGTCTGGTGACAAATTTAGAGAAAATCCAGTTGGTACGGGTCCATTTAAATTTGTAGAGTGGAAACAAAATGATCGTATTGTACTTGAAAAGAATGATGATTACTGGTTAGAAGGTTTTCCTAAGTTAAAGCAAGTTATTTTCCGTGTTATTCCTGAAAACTCTGCAAGATTAAATGCTTTAACAAATGGTGAGATCGACCTTATGGATGGATTAAATAATTCAGATGAAGCAACAATTACAGGTAATGATCAGCTTCAATTAATTGAACGTCCATCAATGAACACTGGATACTTAGGATTTACAGTAAATCGTCCTCCATTTGATAATAAACTTGTACGTCAAGCATTAAATCATGCAATTGACAAAGAAGCCATTATCGAAGCATTTTATGGTGGGAAAGCAGAAGTTGCAAAAAACCCAATGCCACCTTCTGTTGAAGGATATAATGATGAGATTGAAGCATATCCTTATGATTTAGAAAAAGCAAAAGAACTATTAGCTGAAGCAGGCTATGCTGATGGATTTGAAATGGATCTTTGGGCTATGCCAGTAGCACGTCCTTACATGCCTGAAGGAATGAAGGTAGCAGAGGTTATCCAAGCATCATTTGCTGAGATTGGCGTTACAGCTGAAATTCAATCAGTAGACTGGGCAACTTACTTAGATAAAGCTGCTAAAGGTGAGTTCGACGCGTACATGTTAGGTTGGACTGGTGATAATGGAGATCCAGATAACTTCTTATACACGCTTTTAGACAAAGATAGTATTGGAAGTAACAACTATTCTTATTACAGCAATGATGAGCTTCATGATGTATTAATTAAAGCTCAAACTGAAACTGATCAAAATACAAGAAATGATTTATACAAACAAGCTCAAGAAATCATTCATGATGATGCACCATGGGTTCCATTGGTTCACTCAACACCGTTATTAGCGGGAACTAGTGATTTAGTAAATTATTTACCACATCCAACTGGTTCTGAGGCATTAACGAAAGTTGAATTTAAATAATCATGTAAAGAAAGGGGAGCTTTGTCTCCCCTTTTGTTAAGCAAAATATTGATAGTTTCTACAAAAAGAGGTGAGCAATATGTTTTCTTATACAGTCCGTCGTGTTTTTTCACTTATACCCGTATTGTTTGGAATGACATTAGTTGTGTTTGCAATCATACGTGCTATACCAGGTGATCCAGCGCAGGTTATTCTTGGACAAAAGGCTACGAAAGAGGCCATTGCTACATTAACGACAGAACTAGGATTAGATAAACCATGGTATATCCAATATGTGGATTATATAAAAGCACTTTTGACAGGAGATCTTGGAACCTCACTTAGAACAAGAGGTCCAATTAATGAGGAAATTTGGCCGTACTTAGCTGCAACGATTGAACTAACAATTGTGGCAATGATAATCGCTATATTTATAGGGGTAAATGCAGGTATTATTAGTGCATGGTTCTCAAATTCATGGTTTGATTATTTAGCTATGATCTTGGCGTTAGTTGGTGTATCAATGCCAATTTTCTGGCTTGGTTTAATGGAGCAATGGGCGTTTTCGATAGAGTTGGGTTGGTTGCCTTCAACAGGAAGAGAAGATGTTAGGAACCCGATAACCGCCATAACGAATATTTATATGATCGATACCTTATTACAAGGCAGGACAGATCAATTTGTTCAGGTACTACAGCACATTATCCTTCCGAGTTTGGCATTAGCTACAATACCGATGGCGATCATTGCAAGAATGACTCGTTCTACGATGTTGGAAGTAATGAAATCGGATTATATTCGTACAGCTAGAGCAAAGGGTCTAAGAATGTTCTGGGTTGTTTATAAACATGCTTTAAAAAATGCTATTATTCCAGTTTTAACTGTAATCGGTTTGCAAACAGGTTTGTTATTAGGTGGAGCGATTTTAACAGAAACGATTTTCGGTTGGCCTGGAATTGGTCGTTATTTATACGATGCAATCGGTTATCGTGACTATCCAGTAATACAATCAGGGATCTTAGTTATTGCAGCTATTTTTATCTTAATCAATTTAATCGTCGACTTATTATATGCTGTCGTTGATCCACGTATAAAATATCATCAATAATAAGAATGGGGGGATAAATCGTGGCAGAGTTAGCAAAAAACACTCCAAATCCTTTAAATACAGCTGTAGAGGAAGAAGTAACACCACCTTGGAAAGAGGCGTGGAGATCCTTCTGTAAAAACAAATTGGCACTAGTTGGCCTTGGAATTGTTATCTTTTTTATCATTCTGGCCATACTTGCGCCTGTTATTGCTCCTTATGGCTTTAAGGAACAGGAATTGTCAAAACGACTGTTAGCACCATCAAGTGAGCATTGGTTTGGAACAGATGATTTTGGGCGTGATATTCTCTCGAGAATTCTCTATGGTGCTCGAATTTCACTATGGGTTGGTTTCTTTTCTGTGTTAGGTTCTGCAATTTTTGGTACACTTTTAGGAATTATTGCAGGCTATTATGGACGCTGGGTAGATTCAATTATTTCGAGAATTTTTGATATTATGCTTGCTTTCCCTAGTATTTTATTAGCAATAGCTGTAGTGGCTATCCTTGGACCATCTTTACAAAATGCTTTAATTGCAATTGCTATTATAAATATTCCTAACTTTGGTCGTCTTGTTCGATCAAAGGTTTTGAGTGTTAAACAAGAAGAGTATATTATGGCAGCAAGAGCAGTAGGTATGAAGGATAATAGAATTCTATTTAGACATATATTGCCGAATAGTATGACACCGATCATTGTACAAGCAACACTAGCTATAGCAACTGCTATCATTGAAGCAGCGGCTCTAGGTTTCCTTGGATTAGGAGCACAAGCACCAAATCCGGAGTGGGGAAAAATGTTGTCAGATTCTAAGCAGTACCTTGTACAAGCGCCTTGGACGCTTTTCTTTCCTGGATTGGCGATCATGTTAACCGTTTTAGGATTTAATTTAATGGGTGATGGTTTAAGAGATGTTCTTGATCCAAAAATGAAACAATAATATTTAGAAAAATCCCTTTTGTTGAAAAGGGTTTTTTCTTTGTGTTCATATTTTGAAGCTAGTTATTTTAAAAGGGTTGTCTCTAGATTTCTGTACATTGAGTTAATGATGACCCCTAAATCATGATTGATGGTCTATTTTCATTTGCCCGCTCTTACACTATAAGAGGGAAGGGGAGAGGCCGATTGAAAATTGATGGAGTTTTCTCAGGTGGTGGTATTAAAGGGTTTGCTCTCATTGGTGCCTATCAGGTAATTGAAAAAAGGGGTTATCAGTTTAAAAGACTTGCTGGTACGAGTGCAGGTTCTATTATTTCTGCTTTTATTATTGCAGGATATACAAGTGATGAAATATTAAAGATAATGGATGAAGTAGATTTGAAAATGTTTTTAGATGAACGAAAATTTCTTCTGCCTTTACCATTTACAAAATGGCTCTCATTATATTGGAATCTAGGGTTATATCGAGGCAATAAATTAGAGGAATGGCTATGTCAGAAATTAAGGGACAGAGGTATTTCTACGTTTGCTGATATAGCACCAGGGAGTTTAAGAGTTATCGCTTCTGATTTAACTAATGGAAGGTTGATGGTCATACCTGATGATCTCCATCAATACGGTATTAATCCACAATCCTTTTCAGTGGCAAAGGCCGTGCGCATGAGCTGTAGCTTACCTTATTTTTTCGAGCCTGTTAAGTTGAATACTTCTAAGGGAGCTACTATTTTTGTAGATGGAGGAGTTCTTAGTAATTTTCCAATTTGGCTATATTATCACCAAGATAAGCCGTATAAAACAAGGCCTATTCTTGGCATAAAGCTTAGTTATAGTGAAAAAGAGCGACCAAAAAAGAAGATTAATAATGCTATTGATTTATTTGGAGCATTGTTTGAAACAATGAAGGAAGCACATGATGGGCGGCATATTTCAAGACGACATGAAAAAGATATTGTGTTTATCCCTGTTGAAGACATTGTAACAACAGAATTTGAATTAAATGAACAAAAAAAACTAGCCCTTATAGAGCTAGGTAGAAACAGAACCGACGAATTTCTAAAGAAGTGGTCTTTTTAGAAAAACGCTCTGTTTTTCTTTTTGCCTTTTTTTCCTTCAATGACAGTTAAATGTGAAGGAGTTTGTTTTTTCTTTTTGATTGCAGAGGATTTTCTTGCTTTTTTAGCTTGTGAAATGTTTTTGACATTAGAAGACTTAGTGCTACGGTCGTCAAAACGTCTTTTAGATTGCTTTGCAGCTTTCATATAAGAGGAATGTTCTCTGCCCATTCTTCTTCTTGAAAATAATCGATAAACAAGATAGATTAAACCAGCAATAGCAGCATAGATGGCGATTTGTTTCAAAAGCCATACAGGATCAGATACTAAGGTTGTAATAAAACCAATAACCCCTAAAGAGATAACAATCATGACAATCCAATTCACACGACGATTCATTTGACCACCTCCAAGAAAAGATACCAATCAAAGTAGATTACGATTAAACAATTTGTTCTGTAGATGTTTCTGTCTCTTTTTCCATCCGAATTAATTCGTTAAAGCTTGCAATCGCAACTTCAACTTGATCGTTTGTAGGTTCCTTCGTTGTTAACAGCTGTAACCAGAGTCCTGGGTATCCTAAATAGCGTAACACTGGTATTTCACGAACCTTATTCGTTAGCTGTAACACCTCGAAGGAAATACCTAATACAACAGGAATCAAGGCTAGTCTGTTCACGATTCGCAGCCATAGAGGGTCAGTCGGAACAAGAGTGTAAACAAACACACCAACAATCACAGTAAATAAAATAAAGCTACTACCACATCTGTAATGCAACCTGGATTGACCTTGGACATTTTCTACTGTTAATTCCAAGTTGTTTTCATAAGTATTAATTACTTTATGCTCTGCCCCGTGGTATTGAAACACCCTCCTAATTAAAGGTGTAAAAGATATAGCATATATATATGCTAGTAGTAACATAAGTTTGAAAGCGCCTTCTAAGAGAATTTGCCCGAAATCTGATGGTATAAGGGGGCGGAAAAATTCTGCTAAAAAAACGGGTAGAAGAGTAAAAATGACTTTTCCGAAGAAAAATGAAAGTACCCCAACAGCTGCAATTCCCAGCCACATCGTAAGCTTTGAGTCATTCTTTTTCTCAGCTAACATTTTTTCATCATTTTCAGGATCTACTTCAAAACGTTCAGTAGCAAAATTTAGATGCTTTGAACCATTTGCACTTGCTTCGATAATGGCAATAATACCTCTTAAAAAGGGGATTTTTTTAAGTTTTGATAAAACAGATTGATTTTTTCTAGGTAAATGAAAATAATCAATTGAGTTATCGTTTCGACGAATTGCTGTTACATAATGATGCTTACCACCAAACATAACACCCTCGACAACAGCTTGCCCACCATATGCAGGCTTGTTTTGATTTGACATATGACACCAACCTATCTATTCCTAATTCTTAATTAAAGTAAACAACGCCTAATACAATGTTTAGCTATTATCTCTATAATACAGAATTTAAAAGGAAACCTCTAGAGCGATGTTTAGAAATGAACAATATGATTGCGACTTTCTTATTCTGTTCATGGTTGGATATTTTGTCAAAATAAAAACTTAGCCCCCATGTCATCTTCGTTAGTGTAACCAATTGCTTGGAAAACATTCCTTTATTTACATTATACCCATGCTTTTTCCTGCTAGACATGGAATTTCCATTTTATTTGAAAATTATCTCGACTTGGTGCACATAAACTTACCTAGCTCATCTTTGTTGTAAAAGATTTTTTCGTGCACCAATAACTCTAATACAGTTTTTTAATTTCTTCATCAAAAAACTGTATTTCTAAAAACATGGACAATCAAAAAATTGGACATAGTAATAATGGAGGTGTTGGAAAATGGCGGATAAAAAGAAACAAAATGATGATGAACAAAAGCTGGAAGATAATCCTAAATTAGAACAGAACAAGAAAGAAGAACCAATGTCAACGATCGGAAAAACAATATCTACAGGTTTTGTTGGAGGAGTATTTTGGAGCTTGCTAGCATATTTTTCTTATTTTTTAAATTTTACGGAGGTTAGTCCAAACTTAATTCTTCAGCCATTCGCATTAGGAGATTGGAAGGATGGCACTTTAGGGCAACTAATAAGTATCGTTATCCTTGGTCTTGTATCTATCGGTGTGGCATTAGCTTATTTTGCTTTACTGAAACGATTTAAATCCATGTGGATTGGTGTTGCATTTGGTGGAGCCTTGTGGGCATTGGTTTTCTTTGTGTTAAATCCAATCTTTCCTAATTTGGATACGGTTTTTGAACTACCACGTGGAACTGTTGTTACTACATTATGTCTTTATATTTTATATGGTGCATTTGTTGGTTACTCGATTTCATTTGATTATAATGAATTCCAAGCGAATCCGGAAAGCTGAAGGAAACATTAGTAGAGATATGTTTAGATATGATAGAATGTTCATGTGATGAACATTCTTTTTTTATACTATTATGTATAAGCTTATTTGTTAATTGCATTGTGAAGTGTGCTTCTTTGCGATATTAACAGACTAGTTTAACTTAAGGATTAACTGTGAGGTGTAGGGGAGTCATGAAGGTTTTAGTTATTAATGGTCCAAATCTAAACAGGCTTGGATTAAGAGAACCTGAAATATACGGTTCAAAAACATTAACCGATCTGGAGAAAGACCTTTTAACAATTGGTGAAAAAGTAAATTGTGTGGTTACATGCTTTCAATCAAATCATGAAGGTGATTTAATTGATGCGATTCATGAAGCGAGTGAGCAATATCATGGTATTGTTATAAACCCTGGTGCTTT
This sequence comes from Metabacillus sp. B2-18, assembly GCF_021117275.1. Taxonomy (NCBI): domain Bacteria; kingdom Bacillati; phylum Bacillota; class Bacilli; order Caryophanales; family Bacillaceae; genus Metabacillus; species Metabacillus sp. B2-18. The sequence continues at coordinate 3,345,723 of NZ_CP088245.1, read as the reverse complement.
TACACATTATAGTTATGCAATACGTGATGCGATTGCGAGCATCTCTATACCAGTCATTGAAGTACATATCTCAAATATTCATGCAAGAGAGGAATTCAGACATACATCTGTAACAGCACCGGTTACAGTTGGGCAAATTATTGGACTCGGCTTTAAAGGATATGAGCTGGCGATATTAGCATTAAAAGAACGAATTGGAGGCTAAAATATGAAACTTGAAAAAATTCGTCAACGTTTTAAAGAATTATCAATTGACGGTCTTTTAATAACGAGCAGTTATAATAGAAGATATATGACTGGTTTTACCGGTACGGCTGGTGTGGTAGTCATTTCAGGAGACAAAGCAGTTTTTATAACAGACTTCCGTTATACAGAACAAGCAGCAAAGGAAGTTGAAGGCTTTGAAATTGTTCAGCATACTGGTCCAATTATTGAGGAGGTAGCAAATCAAGTTGAAAAGCTTGGTATAAAACGACTTGGTTTTGAACAAGATTCTTTAACTTATCAATTATTTTCTTCGTACAAAGAAGCATTAAAGAGCAGTGAATTTATTCCAGTTTCAGGTGCTGTGGAAAAGTTACGCTTGATTAAGTCACCAGCAGAGATTAAGATATTAAAGGAAGCTGCTGAAATAGCGGACGCGGCTTATAAGCACATTTTAACTTACATAAAACCAGGGTTAAAAGAAATTGACGTGGCAAATGAGCTTGAATTTTTTATGAGAAAAAACGGAGCAGTTTCATCATCTTTTGACATCATTGTAGCCTCAGGTTATCGCTCGGCTTTACCTCATGGTGTAGCGAGTGAAAAGGAAATTGAAAAAGGTGATTTTGTAACACTTGACTTTGGTGCATACTACAAAGGATACTGTTCAGATATTACTAGAACGTTTGCAGTAGGTGAACCAAGTGATGAGCTTAAGAAAATCTATTCGATTGTTCTAGAGGCTCAATTACGAGGCATGAGCGGCATTAAGCCAGGTTTAACTGGTAAACAAGCAGATGCCTTAACACGTGATTACATAAAAGAGCAAGGATATGGGGAGTACTTTGGGCATTCTACCGGACATGGTCTTGGTATGGAGGTTCATGAAGGTCCAGCCCTATCCTTTAAATCGGATACAATTCTTGAGCAAGGGATGGTTGTCACGGTTGAACCGGGTATCTATGTAGCTGGCCTTGGTGGAGTAAGAATTGAGGATGATACAGTAATCACGGAAAAAGGAAATGAGTCTTTAACTCATTCACCGAAAGATCTTATTATTTTATAATAGTATAAAATTTTGTGATAAGTTTTGGTGTCTAGCTCCAGCGCTTTTCTTATAGAGAATGATGTAAATATTCGTTTACCATTCCTTATTTATATATCACTAGGAGGATTTTTTAAATGATTTCAGTAAATGATTTTCGCACAGGTTTAACAATCGAGGTAGACAACGGCATTTGGCGTGTAATGGATTTCCAACACGTAAAACCTGGAAAAGGAGCAGCGTTTGTTCGCTCAAAATTACGTAACTTACGTACAGGTGCTGTTCAAGAAAAAACATTCCGTGCGGGTGAAAAAGTAGCAAAAGCGCAAATTGAAACACGCAGAATGCAATATTTATATGCAAATGGTGACCAACATGCGTTTATGGATACAGAAACATATGATCAAATTGAATTAAACTCATCTCAAATTGAGTATGAATTAAAGTTTCTTAAAGAAAATATGGAAGTTCAAATTGTGATGTTTGGTACAGAAACTCTAGGGGTGGAATTACCAAATTCAGTTGAACTAGAAGTAACAGAAACAGAACCTGGTATTAAAGGAGACACTGCTTCTGGTGGAACTAAACCAGCTACTCTAGAAACTGGTTTAACAGTTCAAGTTCCATTCTTTATCAACCAAGGTGATCGCTTAATCATTAACACAACTGAAGCTTCTTATGTTTCACGTGCATAATTTAATATAGTAAGGAAAAGAGATGCAGAGTATGCATCTCTTTTTTTCTGTCTAATTTTTCGCTTTGCAGCATATGTTGTACAAACTGTGTTTTAGGAGGACAACATGAAACGAATATTCTCTCATATTGATTCTACTGTTATGACAATGGCTGGACTGAGGTTTTTATCTGCTTCAATTGAACTTACAGCTGCGATATTAATGCTTGTCTTTAATGATGTAAAGAAGGCTGTTACGATCAATTCTTTGTTAGCAATTGTAGGTCCAGTCATTTTTATTGTAACAATGACGATTGGAATCTTTCACATTGCTGATCAATTATCTTATGCCAAATTATTATTTATCGGTCTTGGGGTGTTTTTTATCTTATTTGGAATTTATAAGTGAACGCGTCTACTTCCTACAAAACATTATGTAAATAAGTAATGATTATGGTCAAGCCTGCATACATTAGAGTAACGAATAGGTTAATAGGAGGAAGCGAAATGAAGGAAATGATAGAAATGCTTCCGGAATCGATTAGCAAAGAACTTGTGAAGCTTCACCCTGCAAGTCTGTCTCGAATAGAAGAAATCCGAATACGTGTTATGAAAAGAGTTGAAGTGATTATTGCTGGAAAGCCTGTCTTTCTTTCTTATAACACAACCTATGAGGATTCAATCAATCTATTAAATGAGCTAAGTCATTACTCCATTTACACATTAGAGGATGAACTAAAAAAGGGTTATATAACCGTCCGAGGAGGACATCGAGTCGGTTTATCTGGACGAGTCATTACAGAAAATGGACGAGTTAAAGCCATTCGTGATGTAACATCGTTTAATATCCGAATTGCAAAAGAAAAGATAGGTATCGCTGAGAAATATATTCCCTATCTTTATCAACAAAAATGGTTGAATACATTAATTATTGGCCCTCCTCAAACAGGAAAAACGACTCTATTAAGAGATTTCGCTCGCTTAATTAGTAATGGGTATCAACAAATTGAATCAAAAAAAGTAGGAATTGTTGATGAAAGATCGGAAATTGCCGGGTGTGTAAAGGGTGTTCCGCAGCATCAATTAGGTGAACGTGTGGATGTTCTTGATGCTTGTCCAAAGGCTGAAGGAATGATGATGATGATCAGGTCAATGAGTCCTGACGTGTTGGTTGTTGATGAAATTGGTACGTTAGAGGATGCAGAAGCTGTAATGGAGGCTGTTCATGCTGGAGTTCAATTATTTGTAACGGTACATGGATATCGTGCAAGTGAGTTGTTGAATCGCCCAAGCTTAAAAGCGTTATTCGAAGCCAACGTCTTTGATCGTTATGTAGAGCTGACTAGAAGGGATGGCCCAGGAACGGTTCAACAAATAGTAAACAATCATGGTCAACACTTACTAAAAAAGGAAGTGTTGCATAAATGATTAAATGGGTAGGTGCGATCCTCATTGTCATTGCAACAACCTGGGTGGGTTTAGAAGCGGCAAAGCACTTGAGTCAAAGAACGAGGCAACTAAGGCAGCTTAAGGTTGCTTTACAATCACTGGAAGCAGAAATTATGTATGGTCATACCTCTCTTATTGTTGCGTCCCAAAATATCTCAAAGCAGCTGCCTAAGCCGTTATCATGGTTTTTTGAACAGTTTGCTAAAAAGTTGGTTAAGGGTCATACAAGTGTCAAAGGGGCTTGGGAGGAGAGTCTTCAAGAAATTTGGCGTTTTACAGCATTTAAGCAAGGAGAGTACGAAGTCCTTAAGCAATTTGGGGAAACCTTAGGACAGCATGATCGTGTTTCACAGCAGAAGCATATAAAATTAGCCCTTTCTCATTTAGAAAGAGAAGAAGCAGATGCCATTGACCGTCAAAATCGCTATGAAAAAATGGTGAAAAGTTTGGGTGTATTATCAGGATTACTTTTAGTTATTTTATTGATGTAGAAGTGGAAGGGAGTCGTCTTTAGGTGGGTGTAGATATTAACACGATCTTTCAAATTGCCGGGATAGGAATCGTCGTTGCATTTCTTCACACAATTTTAGATCAAATGGGAAAAAAAGAATACGCACAATGGGTTACACTCATTGGCTTTATTTATATCTTATTCATGGTCGCTTCCATAGTAGATGATCTATTCAAGAAGATAAAATCTGTCTTTCTTTTCCAAGGGTAAGGGGGCGACAACTATCGAAATCATACAAATCGTCGGACTAGGGCTAATTGCAACCTTTCTCGCCCTTATTGTAAAAGAACAAAAGCCGACCTTCGCCTTTATGCTTGTTGTGTTTGTCGGCTGTGTTATTTTTCTGTTTTTAATAGATCAGGTGTATGAAATCGTTAGGATGGTAGAGAGAATTGCATTTAATGCAAATGTAAATCTCATTTATGTAGAGACTATTTTGAAAATCATTGGAATTGCTTATATCGCAGAATTTGGTGCACAGATCACGAAAGATGCTGGACAAGGTGCTATCGCATCTAAGATTGAATTGGGTGGGAAAATTCTGATATTAACAATGGCGATTCCTATTTTAACTGTCATTATTGAAACAGTCCTTGGGATGATACCTGGAACTTAATTTTTATCTCATACAGGGCTACAGCGCCCTAAAAACTATCTCTGACCTCTCAACATAAGAAAACATCCACGAATTAACTAGGAATCACTACAATTATTACTCTATTTGACATGTTTTAGTGGAGGTGTGTGAATGAGAGCATTTCTTTATATCTTACTCTTTGTTTCTATTTTTCTTGCGATCCCAATAAGTGTACAAGCCTCCACGACAGCACCTCAGGAAACGGAAGATCCGGAAATGGAATTGAATGCAGAAACATTTGTAAATGAACAAGTTGAGAAACTTGATGTCACCGATATTAAAACATATTGGGATGCGGTAATGACGGAATACGGGGGATTTTTACCAGAAAGTCAGAAAGGAAGCTTGCTTCAATTTTTAAGTGGTGAAAAAGAGCTTTCCTTTCAAGAATGGATGAAGGCATTTCTCAAGTTTTTGTTTCATGAATTAATCGCAAATGGAAAGCTGCTTGGTACATTAATATTATTAACCATCTTTAGTATGCTGCTTCAGTTGCTGCAAAATGCTTTTAACCAGAGTACTGTTAGTAAAGTTGCATACGCATTGGTATACATGGTGTTAATAATTATTGCATTGAACAGTTTCCATGTTGCGATTGAATATACAACTAATGCAATCGAGTCAATGACAAATTTTATTTTAGCTCTTATACCGTTGTTATTAGCCTTAATGGCTTCATCAGGGGGAATCATTTCAGCGGCATTTTTCCACCCAGTGATTATTTTTTTAATGAACACTAGTGGATTATTAATCCAAAATGTAGTTTTACCACTTCTATTTTTATCGGCTTTATTAAGTATTGTTAGTACGTTAACAGATCAATATAAAGTAACTCAGCTAGCGGGACTTTTAAGAAATATAAGCATCGGCTTACTAGCTTCATTTCTAACAATCTTTCTTGGGGTGATATCCGTCCAGGGTGCATCTGCAGCTGTGTCAGATGGAATCACCATTCGTACAGCAAAGTTTATTACTGGAAATTTTATACCAGTACTAGGTCGGATGTTTACTGATGCAACTGATACAGTGATTAGTGCTTCAGTTTTATTAAAGAATACAGTAGGTGTAATCGGGGTAGCGATTCTTTTATTTATTGCCGCATTTCCGGCGATTAAAGTATTATCTCTAGCATTTATTTATAAATTTGCTGCATCTATCCTTCAGCCGCTTGGCGGAGGTCCGGTTATCACCTGTTTAGATATTATTAGTAAAAGCGTTATTTATATCTTTGCAGCACTAGCAATCGTTTCTCTCATGTTTTTCTTGAGTTTAACTGTCATCATTGCTGCAGGAAATCTGACAATGATGATGCGGTAAAGGAGGAATCTACGATGTCATTTTTAACAGAATGGATTACCAATATTATCGTATTTATTTTGCTGGCTGTTGTTATCGACCTGCTTCTACCAAATTCATCTATGCAGAAATATGCGAAGATGGTTATCAGTTTATTGTTAATCATTGTCATTATTAATCCAATCTTTAAAATATTTTCTGCAGATATGAATGACGTTTTGAATGATTTCCGATTACAAGCTTCTTCAGAAGGTGAAACCGGAAAAAATTTAATAGAATTTCAGAAAAAAGAAATACAAGCCTCACAACGTGCATATATTTTAAAACAAATGGCTGTCCAAATGAAAACGATGGCAGAAGAGGAGCTGGTGCAAAGTTATGATGTCATGATTGATACGATCCACCTTTCCGAAAACGAACAAGTAGAAGAAATCAATTCTCAAAAAGACTTGCAACATATTCAGGTCATCTTAAAACCAAATGTAGTAAAAGAAGCTGCAGAGGATGGGTCGGTTGAAGTTGTTCAACCTGTCTCCATTGATACGACAAATGAATTAGTAAAAGAAGAGCAAGTGGATGAAGTTCAAGTAGCGAAAATGACAGCATCATTAGCTGAAATTTGGGAAGTTGAAGAAGAAAAAATCTCAATAGACTTGGAAAGGGGGGAGGAGTCATTAAATGAGTAATAAAGAAAGCTTCATTGATAAGCTAAAGTCAATGCTTGGTCAGTCAGATTCTAAAAAACCATCTAAATATCATTATTTTATTCTCGTATTTGTGCTAGGCGTAGCATTCATGCTGTTTAGTAATCTCTTTACAAGTAGTGAGGATTCTGTACAAAATGCACTACCGGTCACATCTAGTACCGAAGGATCTGAAAGTACAGAAGTGTTTAAGCAGGCAAAGGGTGATACGACTGGCTCCATCTCTGATTATGAGGCTGAATACGAAAATCAATTAAAAGAAGTGCTTGAAACTGTCTCAGGTGTAGGAAATGTACATGTTGTTGTAAATGTCGATTCAACAGCAAAGAAAATAATTGAAAAAAACAGCGTTTCCCAAAGCCAAAAAACAACAGAAACTGATCGTGAAGGTGGGAAACGAGAAGTGGAAGATCAATCAATTGATGAACAAGTTGTTATCATCCAGGATGGTGAAAAAGAGACTCCAATTATTGTTCAAACACAAAAGCCGGAAATCCGCGGGGTTCTAATTGTAGCTGAGGGTGCTGACAACATTCACATAAAAAAAACAATAGTAGAGTCAGTGACACGGGTGCTGGGAGTACCTAGCCATCGTGTAGCTGTAGCATCGAAAAAAATGAAGGAGGATGAATAGATGATGTTGAAAAAACAAACAGTTTGGTTATTAACAATGTTAAGTTTAGTGGTGGTATTATCAGTTTATTATGTAACATCTCCTGAAGGTGGAACAAGTAATATCGTGATGACAGGAGAAGACCAAGAAGTTAGTGAAAATGCAACAGCTGAAGAAGCTACCGAAGAGCAACCTGCAGAAGAAGAAGGAACTGAAGGTGAGAAAACTGAGGGTAAAGCAACTGAAGGCGAAGGTGCAGAGGCAGGAGAAGAAGCTGACATTCAAACAGAAGAGTTAGAAGATGGAACAGTAATCTCTAGTGTTTCTAGCGATGAGTTATTTACAGATTTACGTATGCAATTAGATGATCAACGTAATGAGATGAAAGAGCAATTGCAGGCTATTGTAGCTAGCAATAACGCCTCAGCGGAAGAAAAAAGTGATGCTTATGACGAAATGGAAGCTTTAAATGATGCAGCTCGTAAAGAAATGCTTTTAGAAACTTTAATCAAATCAAAAGGTTTTGAAGATGCTTTAGTACGTGCTGAAGGAAATGATGTAAAAATTACGATTAAAGCAGAAGAACATAGCAAGACAGCTGCAAATGAAATCATGCTACTTGTAAAAGATGAAATGGAAAACATGGAAGATGTTATCGTGACATTTCAGCCAGTAAGAGATAAATAATCTAAAAAGTAACAAGAAAGGTTAGCACTAAAGAATAGGGTTGACCTTTTTTTGTCTCGTACCGTTTTTGGAAACGCTAAAATATAGCACAATAGTAAAATAAATCTACTTATTCCCGGTAGAAACGAAAAGAAATGGGTAGAATTATTGTTGAATTTCTTCTCACATGTACTGTAAGATGGTATTATGGGACTAAGTTTTAGTACTAGATTATAAATTAGCAGATCATGTATTTACATGATCAATGAATTAAAGGGGTGCCTAAGCATGCTAAAAATACAAGAAATAAGAGAAATGATTAAATTAATTGATCAATCTTCTATTAATGAATTTACATTCGAACAAGATGGTTCCAAAATAAAAATGAAAAAGCAATCACACGAAGTTGAAACAGTTGTAAGAAATGTGGTAGCAGCTCCAACTGTGGAAGCAGCGTCAACACAATCACAACCTGTCCCGACTCAACAGCCTGTGCAAGAGGCTCCTGCACCAAAAACAGAAGAGCCTAAAGCAGACACATCAAACTTACATAAGATCACTTCTCCAATGGTAGGAACATTCTATGCAGCTTCTTCACCAGAAGCAGGAAATTATGTATCAGTTGGTTCAAAGGTGACGAATGATTCTGTAGTATGTATTGTAGAAGCGATGAAACTCTTTAATGAAATCGAAGCTGAAGTAAAGGGTGAGATCGTTGAAATACTGGTTGAAAATGGACAACTAGTTGAATATGGTCAACCTTTATTCTTAGTTAAGCCTGAATAAGGAGCATAAAATATGATTAAGAAAATACTAATTGCCAATCGAGGAGAAATAGCTGTTCGAATTATTCGTGCATGCAAAGAACTTGAGATCGAAACTGTAGCTGTATTTTCCGAAGCAGACCGTGAAGCTTTACATGTGCAGCTTGCAGATGAAGCATATTGTATCGGACCAACCGCTTCAAAGGACAGCTACCTAAACTTTACGAATATTATTAGTGTAGCAAAACTAACTGAAAGTGACGCAATTCATCCTGGATATGGATTTTTAGCTGAAAATGCTGATTTTGCAGAGCTTTGTAAAGAAGTAAACATCATTTTTATCGGACCAAGCGCAGAAGCAATTTCAAAAATGGGAACAAAAGATGTTGCGCGCGAAACAATGCGTGAAGCTGGAGTACCGATTGTACCAGGTTCAAGAGGAATTATTGAAAGTATTGATGATGCCAAAAAACTAGCAAATGAGATGGGATATCCTGTTATAATTAAAGCTACAGCTGGTGGTGGCGGAAAAGGGATTCGTGTTGCACAAGATGAGCAAGCTTTAGTAAAAGGCATCGAAATTACTCAGCAAGAAGCTGCTACAGCATTTGGGAATCCTGGTGTATATATTGAAAAATACATTGAAGATTTCCGCCATGTTGAAATCCAGGTGTTAGCAGATAGCCATGGTAACACAATTCACTTAGGTGAGCGTGATTGCTCTATCCAAAGAAGACTTCAAAAGCTAATTGAAGAAACACCATCTCCTGCGTTAACTGAAGAAATTCGAGCACAAATGGGTGATGCAGCGGTAAAAGCTGCAGAAGCTGTTGCGTATACTGGAGCAGGAACAGTTGAGTTTATTTTTGACCATGTGAATAAGAAGTATTACTTTATGGAAATGAATACGCGTATTCAAGTGGAACACCCAGTAACAGAAATGGTAACTGGAATTGACTTAATCAAAGAACAAATTAAAGTTGCTTCTGGTGAAAAATTGTCTGTAACACAAGAAGAAGTTACTTTTAATGGGTGGTCAATAGAATGTCGTATTAACGCAGAAAATCCTGAAAAGAACTTCATGCCGTCACCTGGTAAGATTCAGATGTACTTGCCGCCAGGTGGGTTGGGTGTTAGAGTGGACTCAGCGGTGTATCCTGGTTACTCTATTCCACCGTATTATGATTCAATGATTGCGAAGCTTATTACTTACGGTGCAACTAGAGAAGAAGCGATTTCTCGAATGAAGCGTGCATTAAGCGAATTCGTCATTGAGGGAATCTCAACAACCATTCCATTCCATTTAAGATTGCTTGAGCATGAAAAGTTTATAAGTGGAGATTTTAATACGAAATTCCTAGAATTGCATAAGGTTATGGAGTCATAAAATTACTCGGAGGTGCTGATTCTTGAAAGATACTAATAATGTTTTAGAGATGAATCCTGAAAACAACGGTTTAGGTAAGGTCGAGATTGCTCCTGAGGTAATTGAAGTCATTGCAGGTATTGCGGCTTCGGAAATTGAAGGAGTAGCATCAATGCGTGGTAATTTTGCTGCAGGTGTTGTGGAGAGACTGGGAAAGAAAAATCACGGAAAAGGTGTAAAAGTTGATTTAACTGAGGAAGGAATTATTATCGAAGTATACTGCGTCATGATCTTCGGAGTTTCCATTCCAACTGTTGCCCAAAAAATTCAAGACAATATCCGCCAAGCGTTGTTAAATATGACCGCATTAGAAGTGAATGAAGTAAACATTCATGTTGTTGGTGTTCAATTTGAGACAAAAGCAAATGAAGTAGAAGTAGACCAAGAAATGTAATGCTCTAATTCTAAATAAAGATATACATGTCTGTGAGCCAAAGGACCTTCCTTTGGTTTCTTTTTTTGTATGATAGGATGTAAGGATTATTGGTAAGTGTGCTAGAAAAACCAGGGTTAAAGCCAAGTTTTTCTAGCATGAATTCGGTATCATATGATTATAGATTCTCTAGGACTGGTTATATTGATAGTAGAACAATTTTGAATGCTTTACATAAACGTATAGATAGAAAAGATAATATCGAAGAAACAACGAATGTTTTTTGAGAAAAAAGCCTTTTCATTCGGGAATTCCTAAAAAACAGGTGATTTCTGAATGAATATGTTTGTGAGATATGTTATGATCACATTATGACATTCGACATTTTTTAACATTAAAGGAGCAAGTAAAGGATGAAACGAAGAACAGCAAGAGAAAAGGCCCTTCAAGCGCTTTTTCAAGTGAATGTAAGTAATACAGATCCCAATGAAGCAATTGAACATGCTTTAGATGAAGAACGTTCTAATGAATTTATGAATCAACTTGTTTTCGGAACAATTGAGCATGAAAAAGAGCTTGATGAGCTAATAAGTCCTCATCTTGTAAATTGGACAATTGATCGCTTGGCAAACATTGATAAAACCATTCTTCGTATGGCTGCCTATGAGCTAAAATATGAACAAGATGTACCTGCTAATGTGACAATTGATGAAGCAGTGGAACTTGCAAAAGCATTTGGGGATGATCATTCTAGCAAGTTTGTTAATGGTGTTCTTTCTAAAATTAAACAAAATTTAGAGATTTAATTAGGGATAATTGAGGAGGAATAAGGAATGGCTGCAACGATAATTGATGGTAAAGAGTTATCTAAAACAAAAAGAAGTGAGTTGGCTGTTGAGGTAGAACAAATTAAAGCAAAAGGCTTGCTACCGAAACTTGTTGTTATTTTAGTAGGGGACAATCCAGCATCACTCTCTTATATTAGAGGAAAGCAAAAAGCTGCTGAGGAAATCGGTGTAGGGTTTAAATTAGAACATTTCCCTGAAAGTCTTTCGGAAAATGAGCTGCTTGATGTGATCGAAAGCTATAATAATAATGATGAATATCATGGTATTTTAGTTCAGCTTCCGCTTCCGGTACATATTAATGAAACAGCTGTTGTAGAGAAAATTTCACCTCAAAAAGATGTTGATGGCTTCCACCCAATTAATATCGGTCGCATGATGACAGGGCAAGAAACATTTTTACCATGTACACCTGCTGGTATTGTAGAAATGATAAAATCGGTCGGCGTAGAAATGGCTGGCAAAAACGTGGTTGTTGTTGGAAGAAGCAATATTGTTGGAAAACCTGTTGGACAACTATTATTAAATGAACATGCAACAGTAACTTATTGTCATTCAAAAACAAAAGATTTAACTTCCTATACAAAGGAAGCAGATATTTTGGTGGCTGCTGTTGGACGAGCTAATTTTATTAAAGGCGATCAAATTAAACCAGGTGCGGTTGTCATTGATGTTGGTGTTAATCGTCTTGAAACCGGAAAATTAGTAGGGGACGTTGTTTTTGACGAAGCTAAAGAAGTTGCAAGTTATTTAACTCCTGTTCCAGGTGGAGTAGGTCCAATGACAATTACTATGCTTGCGCATAACACTGTTCAATCTGCCAAGCAATTTCTAGAAACGAAATAAGTAACTTATAATAAGAAATTCAAAAAAAGGGCAGAATGGAACTTCATATTCTGTCCTTCCTTCAATTTTTTTTGTTAAGGGAAGGAGGCAGGCAAATGAATGAACCAAAATATGTAACTGTTACAGCTTTAACAAAATATATCAAACGTAAATTTGATGTTGACCCACACTTGTCAGACATTTGGATTAAGGGGGAAATCTCAAACTTTAATTTACATAGCCGTGGTCATATGTATTTTACTCTAAAAGATGAAAAAGCACGAATTCAAGCAGTTATGTTTGCTGGGGCAAATAAATCATTAAAGTTTCGACCAGAGAATGGTATGAAGGTATTAATGCGTGGGGAAATTTCTGTTTATGAACAAAGTGGTGGCTATCAAGTTTATGTAAAGGAAATGCAGCCAGACGGAATCGGTAGCTTATACCTAGCATACGAGGAGTTAAAGAAGAAGCTTCAAAAAGAAGGACTTTTTGATGAAATACATAAAAAAGCCATACCAAAATACCCGAATCAAGTTGGAGTCATAACTTCACCAACTGGAGCGGCCATACGTGATATATTAACAACAATAAACAGGCGTTACCCTCTAGCTAAAGTAATCCTCATTCCAGCCCTTGTTCAAGGTGTACAAGCCGGTGCTTCGGTTGCAAAAGCCATTAAAACTGCCAATAAACTAGGAACATTGGACGTTTTAATCGTTGGACGAGGTGGTGGTTCTATAGAGGAGCTTTGGGCCTTTAATGAAGAAATTGTGGCAAGAGAGATTTTTGCTTCAAATGTGCCAATTATCTCTGCTGTGGGTCATGAAACAGACTTTACAATTGCTGACTTTGTTGCAGATTTACGAGCCCCAACCCCGACAGGTGCAGCAGAGCAAGCTGTTCCGCACGCCAGTGATTTGATTGATCGTGTGTTAGACCGGAAAAATAGGGTCAAACGAGCTTTACAAGAGAAGGTAAATTCTCAGAAAGAAAAGCTGAATCATTACCGAAATTCTTATGCATTTCGTTATCCAAAGCAGCTTTATCTACAAAAAGAACAGCAACTAGACACAATTATGGACCGATTATCTAAAGAAGGTCAACGAACAATAAAACGCAAAAGGGATAACTATATGTATTTGCAAAACCGTTTGACTCAAGTGCATCCAAAAGATCAAATTAAAAGATCAAATCTAGAGCATGAAGCTTTACTTAAAAAGCTAAACAGGGAAATGAGTACATTGATAACACATAAACAGTCGCAATTTCAAGGAACACTTGCTAAACTAAATGCATTAAGTCCTTTAAAGATTATGGATCGTGGATATAGTCTTGTTTATCAAGATGACAAGCTCATAAAAAGCGTAGATGATATAAAAACAGGGCAAAAACTGAAAGTACAATTAAAAGATGGTCAGATTGATTGTCAAGTTCAGGGGATAGAGGAGCGAACAATACATGAGTGATGAAAAGCAAACTAAAAATGAAGAAGTTTCATTTGAAACTGCAATGCAACAGTTAGAAGAAATTGTTGGTAAGCTTGAAGAGGGTGATGTTCCTTTAGAAAAAGCAATTGAATATTTTCAAAAAGGAATGGAACTTTCAAAGTTATGTCATGATAAGCTTCAGCATGTTGAAAAACAAATGGACTTTATTTTACGTGAAGATGGAGAGCTAAAGCCATTTGAGCTTCAGGAGGAAGAAAAATCGTGACAAATATGTTAAACGATTTTTTAATAACAAGAAAACAAAAGATTGAAGAGGTACTCCCTTCTTATATAAAAGAACTTCAAACTCCAAAAACTTTACAAGAGTCAATGATTTATTCGCTAGAAGCAGGTGGGAAGCGCTTACGACCGATTTTAGTTTTAGCTGTGCTTCATACATATAATAAACCTGAAGAACTAGGCTTGGCGACTGCCTGTGCAATCGAAATGATTCATACTTATTCATTAATACATGATGATTTACCTTGTATGGATGATGACGATTTAAGACGAGGAAAACCAACAAATCATAAAGTATTTGGTGAAGCAATAGCTGTGCTAGCTGGTGATGGATTATTAACTCAAAGCTTTGCCCTAATTGCAAACGATCCAACTTGTTCAGCTGAACAGAAGCTTAGACTAATAACTGAACTTGTTAAAGCATCTGGTGCAGAAGGAATGGTTGGTGGACAAGTTGCTGACATGGAAGGCGAAGCAAAAAAGTTAAGCATAGAAGAGCTTCAGTCTATTCATGAAAACAAAACAGCAAAACTACTCGCTTTTAGTATTATTGCTGGAGCTATATTAGCTGAAGCTCCAGAAGAAGATATTAACAAGCTACGAGAGTTTTCCTATCATGTTGGAATTGCGTTCCAAATCCGAGATGATATTTTAGATCTAGAAGGAAACCAAGATAAACTAGGAAAGCCCGTAGGCTCTGATACGGTTAATGAAAAAACAACATATCCTTCACTCTTAACGATGCAAGGAGCAAAAACAAAGCTTGAGGATCACATTACAAAAGCAAAACAACTAATAAAAAGCCTGTCTGTTCCATCTGAATTATTAGAACAAATGTGTGACTTAATTGCCAAAAGAGATCATTGATTAAAAACCGTTTCCGTTTGGTAACGGTTTTTTTTTAGATATCTTTATTTTGCATAATGATTAAACGTTTTCAAGCTTAATAAAAGTCAATTATATACATAAATCATTGTAATTATAGCATTTTTATGGTAAGTTTTTTTTGCTTGCAAAACGTTACGATTTTCAAAGACAGAGAATGATTGAATTCTTAAAAACGTTTTCAAATATTAGATATATACGTTAAAATAGATAGACAAGAATATAATAGAAGTAATGAAATCGACTAGAGAATCAAACTGAATTGAAAGTGAGTGATCCATTTGGATCTTCTATCCATTAAAGACCCTAGCTTTTTAAAAACATTATCTAACAATGAACTCGAAAAACTTAGTGCAGAAATTCGTCAATTTCTTATAGAAAAATTATCTGAAACAGGTGGGCATATTGGACCTAATTTGGGTGTTGTTGAATTAACAATTGCCCTTCATAAAGTGTTTGATAGTCCTCAGGATAAATTTATTTGGGATGTTGGTCATCAATCTTATGTTCATAAAATCTTAACTGGTCGTGCTGGTGATTTTGATACGTTACGCCAATATAAAGGACTTTCTGGATTTCCAAAACGTGATGAAAGTGAACATGATGTATGGGAAACCGGTCATAGTTCTACATCACTTTCCGCTGCAATGGGGATGGTGATTGCAAGAGACATTAAAAAATCTAAAGAACATATTATTCCAATTATTGGAGACGGTGCCTTAACAGGTGGGATGGCCCTAGAAGCATTAAACCATATTGGACATGAGCAAAAAGATATGATTGTTGTTTTAAATGATAACGAAATGTCGATTGCTCCAAATGTTGGGGCACTTCATAATGTCCTTGGAAGACTCCGTACAGCTGGCAAATACCATTGGGTTAAAGATGAGCTGGAATATCTATTGAAGAAGATTCCTGCAGTAGGTGGGAAGCTTGCGGCTACAGCTGAACGAGTGAAAGACAGCTTAAAGTATATGCTAGTTTCAGGCGTCTTTTTTGAAGAACTAGGCTTTACTTATTTAGGTCCTGTTGATGGACATAACTATGATGATTTGTTTGAAAATCTTCAATATGCTAAAAAGACTTCAGGGCCTGTCTTACTTCATGTCATTACCAAGAAGGGTAAGGGGTATCAACCTGCAGAATCTGATAAAGTTGGCACCTGGCACGGAACAGGTCCATATAAGATTGAAACGGGTGACTTTGTAAAACCAAAAGTAATAGGTCCTGCTTGGAGTAAATTAGTAAGCGATACAGTTCAAAAACTTGCACGTGAAGATGAACGAATTGTAGCTATTACACCAGCAATGCCTGTTGGTTCTAAATTAGAAGCTTTTGCTCAGGAATTTCCTGATCGTATGTTTGATGTTGGAATTGCTGAACAGCATGCCGCTACAGTAGCAGCAGGTCTGGCGACACAAGATATGAAGCCGTTTTTAGCGATATACTCGACTTTCTTACAAAGAGCTTATGACCAGGTCGTTCATGATATTTGTCGTCAAAACTTAAATGTTTTCATCGGAATTGACCGAGCTGGTTTAGTTGGTGCTGATGGTGAAACACATCAAGGTGTATTTGACATTGCTTTTTTACGACATGTTCCAAACATTGTCGTTATGATGGCTAAAGATGAAAATGAGGGACAGCATTTAGTTAATACGGCACTTAAATATAATGATGGTCCGATTGCGCTTCGCTATGCTCGAGGAAATGGTATAGGTGTAGCAATGGACGAAGAGCTTAAAGTAATTCCGATAGGTACTTGGGAAGTGTTAAAGCAAGGTACGGATGCTGTTATCTTAACTTTTGGCACGACAATTGAAATGGCAATGGAAGCTGCCGCAATCTTAGAGAAACAAGGAAAATCAATTCGAGTTGTAAATGCACGTTTCATAAAACCTTTAGATGAAGAAATGCTACATGAAATTTTTGCTGAAGGAATCCCTATTTTGACAATTGAAGAAGCTGTTCTTCAAGGTGGTTTTGGAAGTTCTGTACTTGAATTTGCTCAGGAACATCAATATACGCAAACTGCTATTTCAAGAGTCGGTATTCCAGATCGATTTATTGAACATGGAAGTGTATCTAAGCTTCTTGAGGAAATCGGGATGACGACTGAACATGTAGTTAACAAATTAGATACTATGATTCCTAAAAAAGAAAAAAAGGTACTTCGCTCATGAGTAAAAAAGAAAGAGTAGATATCCTTCTTGTAGAAAATGGTTTGTTTGATACAAGAGAAAAAGCAAAGCGTGCAATAATGGCAGGTCTTATATATGGTAATGAAGAACGATTGGAAAAACCCGGTGAAAAAGTATCAAGAGATGTTGTATTAACAATAAAAGGTCAAACCCTTCCTTATGTAAGTCGTGGTGGCTTAAAACTGGAAAAAGCAATAAAGGAATTTGATATTAATGTTAGTGACAAAATTATGATTGATATCGGCTCATCGACAGGTGGATTTACAGATTGTGCCCTCCAAAACGGTGCAAAGTTATCTTATGCACTTGATGTGGGGTATAATCAATTAGCTTGGAAACTTCGACAAGATGAACGTGTTGTTGTTATGGAGCGAACAAATTTCCGCTACGTAACTCCAGCTGATTTTGAAAAAGGAATGCCAGAGTTTGCATCCATTGATGTTTCATTTATTTCTTTAAGACTTATTTTTCCTGTTCTTAAAACAATTTTACGTGCAGAAAGTGATATTATTGCTCTTGTAAAACCTCAGTTTGAGGCTGGAAAAGAATTTGTAGGAAAAAAAGGTATTGTTCGTGATCCAGAGGTTCATGAGCATGTTCTAAAAGAAATGATGGAATTCGTCCTAAAGGAAGGGTATGACATTCTCAACCTTTCATTTTCCCCGATAACGGGAGGAGATGGAAATATTGAGTTCCTTCTTCATATAAGATGGGAAGGTAATCAGGAAAAAGGAACAAATACTTTTCAAAAATCAGCAAAACAAGTAGTAGAAGAAGCACATGCCACACTAAAAGAAAAAAGGCAAAGTGATAAACAGGATTAATAGCCCTAGCTATTTTCCTGTTTTTTTCAATTTGGTTTTTATAGGAAGTGTCTGTATATTCATGCAATTGCCAATAATCAACAAAGAAATACATAATCCAATTTTGTATTAATTTATGCAGTTTTTCTAAAGCATTTTTATTAAATCTGTACATTTACAAGGATTTAATATAAGATGAGGAGTATAAACATACAAAAAAAGAAGAATTGCATCAATGCAAAAGGGGTGCTTGATATGAATAAAGGACAAAGACATATAAAAATACGTGAAATAATTACAAATAATGATATTGAAACACAAGATGAATTAGTTGATTTATTAAAAGGTATGGGCTTTAATGTAACCCAGGCAACCGTCTCTCGGGACATAAAAGAGCTGCATTTAGTTAAAGTACCAATGCTTGATGGACGATATAAATACAGCTTACCTGCAGACCAAAGGTTCAATCCATTACAAAAACTAAAGCGTGCCTTAATGGATGCGTTTGTTAAGGTGGATTCTGCAGGGCATATGCTTGTGATGAAAACTTTACCAGGAAATGCAAATGCTATCGGGGCTTTAATTGATAACCTTGATTGGGATGAAGTTTTAGGAACGATTTGTGGTGATGATACAATTCTAATCATTTGTCGAACACCAAATGACACGGATACAATCACACAACGTTTCTTAGATATGCTTTAATTCCTTAGGAAATAAAGTAACAGAAATTATTATTATTATAAGAGGTGTGATTCTGTTTGTTAGCGGAATTATCAATAAAAAACTTTGCAATTATCGAATCTTTAACCATTTCTTTTGAGAGAGGACTAACCGTATTAACTGGTGAAACCGGCGCTGGAAAGTCAATAATCATTGATGCAATCCATTTATTAGCCGGAGCAAGAGGATCTTCTGAATTTGTTCGGTATGGAGAAAAACGAGCAGAATTAGAGGCATTATTTTTATTAGATGGTACAAACCATCCTGTTTATCAAAGATGTGAAGAGTTCGGAATTGATGTTAGTGATGGAATGATTATTCTTAGAAGAGACATGTCTTCAACGGGGAAAAGTATTTGCCGTATTAATGGAAAGTTAGTAACTATTGCTGTTTTAAGAGAAGTTGGTCAGCTTTTGGTTGATATCCACGGGCAGCATGATAATCAAGAGCTTATGAACGAAGAAAATCACCTTTCGTTACTAGATCAATATGGTGGGCAAGAAGTAAAAGATGCACTAGAAGCTTATTTAGATGTTTATCGACATTATGATGGACTTAAAAAGAAAATCACCCAGCTTTCTGAAAATGAACAGGAAATGGCGCATCGGCTTGACTTACTACAATTTCAATTAGACGAAATTGAAAAGGCGGATTTACAGCCAAAAGAGGACGAGCTATTACAAGAAGAGAAAAATCAAATATCCAACTATGAAAAGATATATGACGCTCTAAAAAATGGCTATAATTCTCTTCATGGAGAACAAAAGGGGTTAGATTGGATAGGGCTTGCCATGAGTCAGCTTGAGAATGTGGGCCAAATTAATTCTACATTAAAGGAACTTTCAGAGACCGTTTCAAACGCTTTTTATATGTTGGAAGACATCTCGTATCAGCTAAGAAATGAATTGGAGTCTCTTGAATTTGATCCTGGACGACTGAATTACGTTGAGGGTAGATTGAATGAAATTAACACTTTAAAGAGAAAATATGGTCAATCCGTTGAAGAGATTTTGACATATTCAGCTAAGATTGAAGAGGAAATTGATACGATTCAAAATAAAGATAGCCATTTAACTAAATTACAAAAAGAGCTTCTATCAGTTACAGAAGATTTATCCATTGAGGCGAAAAACCTTTCAATGATTAGGCAGAAGCATGCTAAGTTGTTAGTTAATGAAATTCATCAAGAGCTTAAAGAGCTATATATGGAGAAAACAAGCTTTGATGTTAATATGAAAGAAAAAAGAAGCAATGTTAACGAGATAAGATATACTTCTACAGGTGCAGAAGAAATTGAATTTTATATTTCGACTAACCCTGGTGAGCCATTAAAACCATTAAATAAAACAGCATCAGGTGGGGAACTTTCACGGATTATGCTTGCGATGAAGAGTATTTTTTCACAGCACCAAGGAATTACTTCAATTATATTTGATGAAGTTGATACAGGTGTTAGTGGGCGTGTTGCTCAAGCTATTGCTGAAAAAATTTACCGAGTTTCTAACGGTTCTCAAGTTCTATGTATTACACATCTTCCACAGGTCGCTGCGATGGCTGATACACACTTATATATTGCAAAAGAAACAAAATCGGGTCGAACCAAAACAAGTGTTAAGCCATTGGTAGAAGACGAGAAAGTGAAAGAAATCGGTCGAATGATTGCCGGGGTGGAAGTAACAGAGCTTTCAAAGGAACATGCAAAAGAACTTCTGTTACTTGCTTCTTCGGCAAAACGTTAAGTGAAAGCTGCCACTATATAAGTTGGCAGCTTTTTTGATTTTTATTTATGGTAAGATAAGCCTTTTTTCGCTTTCAAAATGATGTTAATTCTTACAACAAATCCTTTAAATTTCTATCTATTACAGTTATAAATAAGGCCTTAAAAGGCTACATTAAAACTGTAGCCATATTAGAAGATATGGTGTGGGTTAGGAGCGAGGAGAGTGAAGGTTTTTGCAGACAGATAAAATCAGAAAAATAATTGGTGTACTTCTCCTTGTTTTATTAATGAGTTTAGGTTTTATGAAAGAAGTTCAAGAATACGTTAAAATACCTAAAAATATGACGGTATTTGAGTCACAAAATGTGAGCGTGAATCGTTCGATACCTGTAAATGCTTCTCAAGATGCAGAGACAGCGTTTACTGTTCAGAAAAATACGGATGGTAAAACACTTGATGTTCATGGGAAAAAAGCAGGAGAAGGTGAAGTTGTTTTTGATCTTGCTGGCTTTCCGGTGAAAAAAACAGGTGTAAAAGTGTTACCTGATTTCAAGGTCATTCCTGGAGGTCAGTCAATTGGTGTAAAACTGAATACTCTTGGCGTATTGGTGGTTGGACACCATCAAATTAATACTGCAGAAGGTAAGAAGTCTCCAGGTGAAATTGCTGGAGTGGAAGTAGGCGACATTATTACAAAGATAAATGGGAAGAAAATTGAGCAAATGAGCGATGTTACTCCATTTATTCAAGATGCCGGTAATACTGGTAAGCCACTTGATTTAGTGTTATCGAGAGAAGATCAAGAAGTTAAAACAAAACTGTATCCACTAAAAGACGAAAATGATCGTTCATATCGAATAGGATTGTATATTCGCGACTCAGCAGCAGGTATTGGAACCATGACATTTTACGATCCAAAATCTAAGAAATATGGAGCATTGGGTCACGTGATTTCTGATATGGATACGAAAAAGCCAATTGTTGTTGAAAATGGTCAAATCGTTCGATCAACTGTTACTTCAATTGAAAAGGGTAGTAACGGAAACCCAGGTGAAAAACTAGCTAGGTTTTCAGGAGATCGCAAAATTATCGGTAATATTACACGTAATAGTCCTTTTGGTATCTTTGGTGAACTAAATCAAGATATTACAAATGGTATAATGGATAAGGCGATGCCAATTGCTTTATCTAACGAAGTCAAAGAAGGTCCAGCAAAAATCCTAACAGTTGTTGATAATGACAAGGTTGAGGAATTTGATGTAGAAGTCGTTAGCTCTGTTCCTCAAAAGTTCCCAGCAACTAAAGGAATGGTCATTAAAATCACAGATGAAGAATTATTGGATAAAACAGGTGGTATTGTTCAAGGTATGAGCGGAAGTCCGATTATCCAAAATGAAAAAGTCATAGGTGCCGTTACTCACGTATTTGTTAATGATCCAACCTCTGGATATGGTGTTCATATTGAATGGATGCTAAATGAAGCAGGTATTGATATTTATGGAAATCAAGAAAAAGATAAAGCAAGCTAATAAGAAACTGTCAAGAAAATTCTCTTTTCTTGGCAGTTTTTTATCTTTTCCCTTTTCAATGTCCGTGGAATTATGTAAAATAAAGGTGAAAAGATTTTTCGACAAAGTGAACATGGATTTCATTTGTCAAATGGTGTATTAAGTCGAAAAATAGAGTAAATTGAAGAAAAACTTTGTTATCCTCCATTTTTTAAAGTTTTTTCAAAAAAATAAAGGTATTTTTACTGGATTGTCGAATTGATTTATGTAATCATATGTATAGATATAAGATATAATGGCAAATCAACACTGAGGAGGAAGTATTTGTGGGTAAAATTAAAGTTTGTATAGTTGACGATAATCGGGAACTTGTTGGTTTATTAGAAGAATATTTATCAAGCCAAGATGATATTGAGGTTCTTGGTGTTGCATATAATGGTCAAGAATGTTTAAATATGTTAAAAGATAAGGAGCCGGATGTTTTAGTATTGGATATTATTATGCCACACTTAGATGGTCTTGGTGTTTTAGAAAAACTAAGACAAATGGATCGTCCGCAACCAAATGTAATTATGCTTACAGCATTTGGACAAGAAGATGTAACGAAGAAAGCGGTTGACCTTGGAGCTGCTTACTTTATTTTAAAACCGTTTGATATGGAAGGTTTAGCAAGTCACATCCGTCAAGTAAGTGGAAATGCTGCACCAATCATTAAACGAGCTAATTCTTCAATGAGATCTGCTGTTGAGCCACAGTCCAAAGGTAAAAATTTAGATGCTAGCATTACAAGTATCATCCATGAAATTGGAGTTCCTGCACATATAAAAGGCTATTTATACTTACGTGAAGCAATTTCTATGGTTTATAACGATATCGAATTATTAGGATCAATTACAAAAGTGTTATATCCTGATATTGCAAAAAAATATAACACAACTGCATCACGTGTTGAACGTGCTATTCGTCACGCAATTGAAGTGGCATGGAGCCGTGGAAACATAGAGTCAATTTCATCTCTATTTGGCTATACAGTTAGCATGACAAAAGCTAAACCAACAAACAGTGAATTTATTGCAATGGTAGCTGATAAGCTTCGCTTGGAGCATAAAGCGAGCTAATAAATATAATGATAAAACTCCTTAAACCAAAGTGTCTAAGGAGTTTTTTTATGTTTGTGTACAGAAAAAATCACTTATATTTTATCAGATTTTGTTCTAAGGCCTCTAAGTGCTTTTGGGAAACTATTAGTTGTTCTTGAAATGTATCTAATATGTCTTTCGGGAATTCTCGAATTGATAAGAACTTTTTATACATTTTTATAGCGTTTTTTTCTCGTACTATTTGTATTTGAAACGCTTGATAGAGACTTTCTGTATCCTTTTTTATATAATGTCTTGCTCTATCTTTTGGAAGGTCAATATTATATTTTTTAAATAACGGTAGTAAAGTGCTAATCAGGTGTTGATCTTCGATTTTCATCTGAACAAAAGGACGGATACTACCGTATTTTTCAATAGAATAATCAAAGTTTGCTTGCTTTAAATATTTATCTTCAAGAGCATAAGAAAGTGCCTCGGCCAGAGATATGTTTGAGTCTTCTAAAGCTTCTCGAGCTCCGTATTTTACAGATTCATTACCAATTGTATGGGTAGGAGAAAAGACCATTATAAAAAGAAATAAAACGGTGCAAATCATACGCGGCTTCATGTTGTGATTCTCCTTTAGCATCGTTTATATTTAATTTTACTATTCACTAAAGATTAAAATCTTATGTAACGGGGCAGGGAAATGGTCTATCCCCAAGTCAGTATATGGCCGGAATGTGATAATCCTCCGCCAAATCCGTAAAGTAATAAAGTGTCTCCTGTTTTCACTTTACCTTCCTTTATGCCTAAATCGAGAGCTAATGGAATGGAGGCAGCAGAAGTATTGCCGTAATGAACTAAACTATATAAAGTTTGATCAATTGTGAATCCGCTTTTTTCACATATTGATTCAATCATGCGCAAATTGGCACTGTGTGGGATAAACCAGTCAATATCATCTTTAGTTAAGTTAGAATCAGCTAACAAGGTATTAATACCGCTTGGGACCGTTGTAACAGCCCATCGATAAACCTCTCTACCGTTTTGTACTAATTGTTTTTTATCTTGAAGATCTTGATCGAACATCGTAGTTGAGAGGTGTGTACCGTACAAATGGAGCCCTTTTTCTCCTTCAGAATTCACAGTTGATGCCAGAAATTGGCCTTCGCTGTCGGCTTCCATCAAAACAGCCCCTGCACCGTCACCAAATAAAATGCAAGATGTTCGATCTGTAAAGTCTGTTATTTTTGATAAGGTCTCCCCTCCAATTACTAGTATTTTTTTATGAAGCCCACTTGATAGTAAACTGTTAGCAATATGCAGTGCGTATGTAAAACCAGCACATGCGGCATTTAAATCGAGAGCTCCTGCCTGTCTAATACCTAATCTACCTTGAACATATGAAGCAACACTTGGTGTTAAAAAATCTGGTGAAAGTGTACTAACAATAATAAAGTCAACATCACTGATTTCTTTGTTATACCGAATAACTAAATCTTCAACAGCTTTTACACAAAGGTCGCTTGTGAATTCATTTTCCGCAGCAAGGCGTCTTTCCTTAATTCCTGTTCGTTTTGAAATCCATTCATCGTTTGTATCAATAAATTGAACAAAATCATTATTTGTCATGATTTTGGTGGGGACATAGGTGCCAATAGCAGTGATTCTGGCGTTTGATCGCATTCATATCACCTCATCAAATTTTATAAGTTTATCATAACACCTATTATTATTACTTGGTACTAAAAAATTAAAGAATAAAGGAAAGTGGGTAAAAAGGTAGAATAAAAAAATTGATAAATTTTACTGTTGAGGATGGTACAATGAGCGTGGGTAGAAAAAAACCCTTAAATACTTATCGTCTGTGATAAGTTTTAAGGGCATAGCAGAAGAGAGTATTAAATTAATTCTGATCTTCTTCTTCTTTATTAAGTTCTGCTAGTTTAGCAAGTAAAATATGCTGTGGCATATGCATTACTTGTTCCAATGGGACATTAAGCGAAGCGGCTAACTTTTGTGCAGTGTCTGCAGAGATTTGTAATGGTCTCATAAGAATCATCCCTCCTATTTATAGTTAACTATTATTTTACATGAAATGAAGGTGTAAACAAGATGACATTAATTATTGGTCACAGAGGAGCAGCTGGAACGTACCCGGAAAATACGATGCTTTCATTTAAAGGAGCACATCAAGCGGGGGCAAACGGAATTGAGCTGGATGTTCAATTGACAAAAGATGGAGAGCTAGTCGTCATTCATGATGAAACAGTAGATCGAACAACAAATGGTTCGGGTTACGTAAAGGATTTAACCTTAAAGCAACTTTCTCACCTTGATGCATGCTATACATTCAAACAATATAGTAAAAAAACACCTATTCCAACCCTTGAAGAGGTGTTAAATTGGGCTTCTCAGCTACAAGATTCTTTTGTAGTTGATATTGAATTTAAAAATGGAATCATTCAGTATCCACATTTAGAACAGAAAACAATCGAATTAATACATAAATATAATATGCAGAAGAGTGTGATCATCTCTTCTTTTAATCATTATAGTTTAGTTACTTGTAAGCAGATTGATGCTGAAATTGAAACGGCTATTCTTTATATGGAAGGGTTATATAAACCTTGGGATTATGCAAAAACAGTCGGAGCTAAAGGTCTTCATCCACATTATTATGCAGTCAACTCTTTTATACTTAATGAGGCAAGATTAAACTTTCTCGATGTAAGACCATTTACTGTTAATGATGAAGAAGTAATGAAAAACTTAGTTAATGATGGATGTGCGGCGTTTATAACTGATTTTCCTGAGAAAGCAGTAAACATAAACAAAGAAGAGTGAGCTATTATACCAGCTCACTCTTTTTATTTATTCCTTTCAAATCATGCCTATTCTCTTTTACTGAACCGTTTTTGTACTTTATTTCGTTTACGATCTCGATAAAAAATAAATCCTGCTACAAAGGCTAGTCCACCTAAAAATAGAATTAAGCCGATGATAAATTGTAGAGCCAAGAAAGGAATAGGAGGTTGTAGGATACCAAATGTCATATCTCTCATAAGCTTAATTCCATAGGCAGCTAACATACCTGGGATGACCATAATGATTAATGCAATTATCCTCGACATTATTCTTCGTCCTTTCGTATTCTCAAAATAATTGTCTGTTTCGAAGCCTGGTTTGTCAAGTGGTATTCTTTTAGGATAAAATAGAACTATGCAAAAAATTGCAATATGTCAACATATGTTACGGATGGACTTTAATGTGAAATAAAGGGGATAGATTGTATGCAACAAGTTGTGATCATAGGTGCTGGTAAAGGTGGTAAGGCACTAATAAAAAGAATGGTTGAAACAAAGATGATGGACGTAATGTTGGTTATTGATAAGAATGAGCATGCTCCTGGATTAAAATATGCAAAAGCTCAAGGAATTCAAACAGCTACTAATTGGAGAGAGATTACCAATCAAAATGTAAATATTATTATAGATGCAACGGGATCAAATGAACTAATGCACGAGCTTCAAAAGGAGAAACATCCTGATACAACCATTATACCGGGATCTGTTGCACTACTTATCTCTGAGTTAGTCGAAGAAAAAGAGGTGTTGATTGCCAGATTAAAGGAAGAAACTTATAAGCAGCAAACGATCTTTAATTCCACAAATGACGGCATGATCGTTATTGATATCAACGAGCGAATCATACTTTTTAATAAAACTGCAGAAAAAATCACCGGATTTCCTCGAAAAAAGGCAATTGGTTTAAAAATAAAGGAAGTAATTCCGTCGACAAAGCTGGGAAGAACTTTAAAAACTCGAGAAGTTGAGACCAATCAAGAGCAGGTTCTTGAAAATGGGTTAAAAATTATTACGACAAGAATTCCTTTAATCGATGAATCAGGAAATTTATTAGGAGCCTTGTCGTTATTTAAAGATATCACAGAAGTGGTGAACTTAGCAGAAGAAGTAACAAATTTAAAAGATATACAAATGATGCTTGAGGCAATCATTCAGTCTTCTGAAGAGGCAATTTCAGTTGTTGATGAGGAAGGACGTGGAATTCTAATCAATCGGGCTTACACAAAACTAACCGGATTAACAGAAGAACAAGTGATAGGTAAGCCTGCTACAGCTGACATATCTGAGGGAGAAAGTATGCATATGAAGGTGTTGCAAACAAGGCGCGCTGTTCGAGGTGTAAGAATGAAGGTCGGCCCTGCGAAAAAAGATGTTATCGTAAATGTTGCACCTGTTATCGTGAGCGGAAAGCTCAAAGGAAGTGTTGGCGTAATCCATGACGTGTCAGAAATTAAAACACTCACAACTGAATTAAACAGAGCAAGACAGATCATTAGGACACTTGAAGCTAAATATTCTTTTGAAGATATTATTGGAGTTAGTGATGAGATGAAAATGGCTATTGAGCAGGCGAAGCTTGGAGCGAAAACCCCTGCCACCGTTCTGTTAAGAGGAGAATCAGGTACAGGTAAAGAACTTTTTGCCCACGCGATACATAATGCTAGTGATCGAAAATTCAATAAATTCATTCGGGTAAATTGTGCGGCTATTGCTGAAAACCTTCTTGAAAGTGAATTGTTTGGCTATGAAGAAGGGGCTTTTTCTGGTGCAAAACGTGGTGGAAAACGAGGGTTTTTTGAGGAAGCAAATAATGGAAGTATTTTCTTGGATGAAATAGGTGAACTTTCCGCCAATATGCAAGCGAAATTACTTCGTGTTTTACAGGAAAATGAAATTGTAAGAGTCGGAGGAACAAAGCCTACTTCTGTTAATGTTCGTTGTATTGCAGCGACGAATGTAAATATCGAAAAAGCAATGGCTGAGGGTCTTTTTCGTGAAGATCTGTACTATAGATTAAATCGTTATCCTATTTCCATTCCACCATTAAGAGATCGTAAAGAAGATATTCCTGCCCTTTGTGAGAGACTACTTCGTAAGTTAAACCAAGACTATGGAAGGAATATTGAGAGTCTCACGTCACAGGCAATTAAGAAGCTGATGGAGTATAATTGGCCGGGAAATGTAAGGGAGCTTGAAAATGTTCTAGGCAGGGCAATTATTTTTATGGAGCATCATGAGACAGCGATTGATGGGCAACATATACCATTGCTTCAGCAACCAGCCAAAGAGGCGAAGATACAAGATAATATCTCAATTGTTCATAATAATAGTGAAACACTTGCGGAAGCTGTAGAAAGAGTGGAAGCGGAAGTGATTAAGAAGT
This sequence comes from Metabacillus sp. B2-18, assembly GCF_021117275.1. Classification (NCBI taxonomy): domain Bacteria; kingdom Bacillati; phylum Bacillota; class Bacilli; order Caryophanales; family Bacillaceae; genus Metabacillus; species Metabacillus sp. B2-18. Next base: position 3,317,790 of record NZ_CP088245.1, on the reverse strand, counting down.
CTTTAGAACAACATGAATATAATCGAACCCAAACAGCAAAGGCTTTAGGAATATCACTCCGAAGTTTGTATTATAAGATGGAGAAATACAACCTTGCAAATAATAGCATGCAACATGATTCATAGTTTGCAAAATGATGCATAATCGTTATATGATAAGGGAGGATAAATTTCTTGTATTAAAAAATTTATCTCCCTAATTATACATATGTAAAAAAAGTTAAATGCGGATAAATGAATAATGGACAAGTTCAATATAAAAAATATAAATATTTTTGGCACGCTTCTTGCTTAAAAGATAGTAGAGGCTGATGAAAAACATCTTGGAAGGAAATGAGTAGCAAATGAATTTGGAAAGCCTTCTAAATGAAGCAGTGAACAAGAAAGGGCAAACTGTTGCAGTTGCTCAAGCAGAGGATGAGGAAGTAATAGAAGCTGTAGTGCAAGCTACTCATCGAGGTCTTGCACAATTTTTATTATTCGGTAATCGAGATGAAATTGACTATTTACTGAATCAAAAAAATGTAGCAAAAGAACATGTACACATTTTTCATGCTAGAACTAAGGAACAAGCAGCAGAACTAGCTGTTAGAGCGGTTCACCAAAATGAAGCAACCGTACTTATGAAAGGTAATATCTCAAGTTCCATCCTTTTAAAGGCTGTCTTAAATAAGGAATATGGGTTAAGAACGGGAAGGATTTTATCTCATGTAGCTTTGTTTGATGTTCCGGGTTTTACCAATTCAATTATTGTGACTGATGCTGCGATGAATATTGTTCCTGATTTACTTCAGAAAGAGCAAATTATTGTTAATTCTGTCCAAATTGCTCAATCCATTGGTATAAAACTACCTAAAGTAGCAGCAATTGCTGCTATTGAGGGGATAAATCCTTCTATGCAAGCAACGTTAGATGCAGCTTCACTAACGATAATGAATAAAAGAGGACAAATAAAAGATTGTATCATTGATGGACCGTTAGCGCTTGATAATGCAATTTCTATATCGGCGGCTGAACATAAAGGAATTACAAGTGAGGTAGCCGGTCAGGCTGATATCTTACTTGTCCCGACTATTGAAGTAGGAAATGTACTTTATAAGTCTTTAATTTATTTTGCGAAGGCTAAGGTTGGGGCAGTGATTGCAGGAGCAAAAGCACCAATTGTTTTAACGAGTCGATCTGATTCTTCAGAAAGCAAACTTTATTCATTGGCGTTAGCTTTATGTTCAACCGGAAAGTAATCATTAGGAGGAAACACAATATGGAAATTTTTAAATATATGGAGCAGTACGATTATGAGCAATTGGTATTTTGTCAGGATAAACAATCAGGATTAAAGGCGATTATTGCCATCCATGACACAACGTTAGGACCTGCCTTAGGTGGGACGCGCATGTGGACATATAATTCTGAAGAAGAAGCGATAGAAGATGCTCTTCGTTTAGCACGAGGAATGACTTATAAAAATGCTGCTGCCGGATTAAATCTTGGTGGAGGAAAAACAGTTATCATTGGAGATCCACGAAAAGATAAAAATGAAGAAATGTTTCGAGCATTTGGTCGTTACATCCAAGGGTTGAACGGTCGATACATTACAGCTGAGGATGTTGGTACAACGGTTGCTGATATGGACTTAATTCATGAAGAAACAGATTATGTGACAGGAATTTCACCTGCTTTTGGGTCATCAGGCAATCCGTCACCTGTTACAGCTTATGGAGTTTATCGTGGCATGAAAGCAGCAGCAAAAGAGGCGTTTGGTACTGACTCACTCGAAGGTAAGGTCGTTGCGGTTCAAGGAGTTGGAAATGTTGCGTATAATCTTTGCAAGCATTTACATGAAGAGGGTGCACAACTAATCGTAACAGATATTAACAAAGATGCAGTACGTCGTGCGGTTGAAGATTTTAATGCAAGAGCAGTAGAGCCAAATGAAATATACGGAGTAGACTGTGATATCTATGCTCCTTGTGCACTGGGTGCAACTATTAACGATGTAACAATTCCACAGTTAAAAGCTAAGGTTATTGCTGGAGCAGCAAATAATCAGCTGAAAGATACGCAACATGGTGACATTATTCATGAAATGGGTATTGTTTATGCACCGGATTATGTTATAAACGCAGGTGGCGTAATTAATGTGGCTGATGAACTATATGGATACAACAGCGAAAGAGCGCTGAAAAAAGTTGAAACGATTTATAACAATATTTCACGTGTAATTGAAATAGCAAAACGTGACGGAATCCCTACTTATCTTGCAGCAGACCGCTTAGCAGAGGAAAGAATTGAACGAATGAGAAATTCACGTAGTCAATTTCTACAAAATGGACATCATATTTTAAGTCGTAGATAATTAAATCCAGGGAGTCAGGAGTGTGCTTCTAACTCCCTCGTACATAATCCTATCTTTTGGAAAAGATGTCTGAGAAACAGCGGAGGTTTAGACGTTGGAATTAAAAGAATATCGAATCCTTGTCATTAATCCGGGATCCACTTCAACAAAGATTGGTGTTTTTGATAACGAAAGATCGATCTTTGAAAAAACATTAAGACATGATTCTGAGAAGCTGAATACCTTTCCTCATATTATCGATCAGTATGAGTTTCGAAAACAAACGATCTTAGAAACACTAGATGAAGAAGGAATGAACATTTCGAAATTAAGTGCCGTTTGTGGACGTGGAGGTTTACTTCGTCCGATTGAAGGCGGCACCTATACAGTTAATGATCAAATGATTGAGGACTTGCGGAAAGGATTTGCTGGTCAACATGCGTCTAATTTAGGCGGTATTATTGCATTTGAAATTGCGGATGCCTTAAATATCCCTGCGTTTATTGTTGACCCTGTTGTTGTAGATGAAATGGAAGAGATTGCGAAAATCTCAGGTGTTCCATCCATTCAACGAAGAAGTATCTTTCATGCCTTAAATCAAAAAGCTGTCGCAAGAAGAGTGGCATCGGATTTAAATAAACGATATGAAGATTTGAATTTAATCGTTACCCATATGGGTGGTGGAATTACAGTTGGTGTTCATCGTAACGGACGTGTAATCGATGTAAACAATGGATTGCATGGTGACGGGCCTTTTAGTCCTGAACGTGCAGGGACAGTTCCAGCAGGAGACCTTGTAAGTATGTGTTATTCTGGAGAATACTTCCGTGAAGAAATGATGAAAAAACTAGTAGGTCAAGGTGGACTCGTTGGATATCTAGGGACGAATGATGCAATTAAAGTTGAAAAAATGGTGGAGGCAGGAGATCAAAAAGCTGCCCTGATTTATTCAGCTATGGCCTATCAAATTGCGAAAGAAATAGGTTCAGCAAGTGCTGTATTAAAAGGGAAAGTCGATGCGATTGTGTTAACAGGCGGACTTGCATATGGCAAAAAATTTGTGAAAGAAATTTCTTCCTACATTGATTGGATTGCAGATGTTTTAGTTTTTCCAGGTGAAAATGAACTTCAGGCTTTAGCAGAAGGTGCTTTACGAGTACTGAGAAATGAAGAAGATGCAAAACATTATCCTAATGAAAAGATGGTTTCAAAGATCTTTTAGTCATATGCGAATGTTTGAAGCTAGATAAAGAGAGGGTGTTTTAATGGCGACGGAATATGATTTGGTTATTCTCGGGGGAGGTACAGGAGGCTATGTAGCAGCTATTCGTGCTTCTCAGCTTGGTCTTAAAACAGCGGTTGTTGAAAAAAGCAAGCTAGGAGGAACCTGTCTTCATAAAGGCTGTATCCCTAGCAAAGCTTTATTGAGAAGTGCTGAAGTATATGCAACGACTAAAAAATCAGAAGAATACGGTGTTGAAACATCTGGAGTGAATTTGAACTTTTTAAGAGTTCAAGAACGTAAGCAATCAATAGTAAATCAATTATATACTGGTGTCCAGCAGTTAATGAAAAAAGGAAAGATAGATGTTTATGAAGGGATTGGCCGTATATTAGGTCCTTCCATCTTTTCGCCGATGCCCGGTACCATCTCTGTTGAAATGAACAATGGAGAAGAAAATGAAATGCTAATACCTAAAAATGTTATTATCGCAACTGGGTCTAGACCACGTACTCTGCAAGGCTTAGAAATTGATGGGAACATTGTATTAAGTTCTGATGAAGCACTTGAATTAACGGAACTACCAAAATCAATCCTCATTGTTGGTGGTGGAGTAATTGGAATAGAATGGGCATCCATGCTCTCAGATTTTGGTGTTGAGGTAACTGTACTGGAATATTCAGATCGAATTCTTCCGACAGAAGATAAAGAGATAGCGAAAGAAATGAATAAGCTAATGACAAACAAAGGTATTACACTTGTCACTAGTGCCAAGGTTTTACCTGCAACAGTAAGTAAAGACAAAAATGGCATTTCCGTGAAAGCTGATCATAACGGGGAAATGAAAGAATTTACAGCCGAAAAAATGCTAGTATCTGTTGGACGATTACCAAATGTCGAAGGAATTGGAGTAGAAAATACAGATATTCAGCTTGAAAAGGGTTATATCAATACCAATGATTTTTACCAAACGAAAGAGTCTCATATTTATGCAATTGGGGATGTGATCGGGGGATTGCAGCTTGCTCATGTTGCCTCATATGAGGGAATCATTGCGGTTGAACATATAGTAGGAAAAGAGCCTATGCCAATGGATGAAACCCTCATTTCAAAGTGTATCTACAGTTCTCCTGAAATTGCTAGTGTTGGCTATACAGAGGACGAGGCAAAAGAGAAAGGCTTTAAAGTAAAGGTAGGAAAATTTCCTTTTAAAGCGATAGGAAAAGCTCTTGTCTACGGAGAAACAGATGGATTTGTTAAGCTGATTGCTGATTCAGAGTCAGATGACTTATTGGGTGTTCATATGATTGGACCTCATGTCACAGACATGATTTCTGAAGCTGGACTTGCAAAAGTGTTGGATGCAACTCCGTGGGAGATTTCACATACGATTCACCCACATCCAACTTTATCCGAAGCAATTGGTGAAGCCGCTCTTGCGGTTTATGGAAAAGCGATCCATTCATAAATTACATTTATCTTGCCTGAAATAAAGAGTCTGGTAGAACAAATAGTCTTAATCTATAACAGTTACGTTGCTACCAGTGCTCATCCTTTTAAATAGGAGGAATTGATATGACAGAAAACCGTCATCTCTCATTAAACCTTACGGATGAAGATGTATTAAATATGTATGAAACAATGTTATTAGCAAGGAAAATTGATGAACGTATGTGGTTATTAAACCGTTCAGGTAAAATACCATTTGTCATTTCTTGCCAAGGACAGGAAGCAGCTCAAGTAGGTGCTGCATATGCGTTAGATCGTAACAATGACTATGTACTTCCTTACTACCGTGATATGGGTGTTGTTCTAGCATTTGGTATGACAGCAAAAGAACTTATGCTTTCTGCTTTTGCTAAAGCGGAAGATCCAAATTCAGGTGGTCGACAAATGCCCGGACATTTTGGTCAAAAGAAAAACAGGATTGTAACGGGCTCTTCACCTGTTACAACACAAGTGCCTCATGCAGTAGGGGTTGCTCTAGCTGGTAGAATGCAAAAGGAAAATCTTGTAACATTCGTTACATTTGGGGAAGGCTCTTCCAATCAGGGAGATTTTCATGAAGGAGCCAATTTTGCTGCTGTTCATAAACTTCCTGTTATATTCATGTGTGAAAATAACAAATATGCTATTTCAGTTCCTTATGACAAACAAGTTGCATGTGAGAAAATTTCAGATCGAGCCATAGGGTATGGTATGCCTGGTGAAACGGTTGATGGAAATGATCCACTTGAAGTATATCGAGCTGTAAAAGAAGCTGCAGACCGCGGTCGTCGCGGAGAAGGTCCTACCTTAATTGAAACAATCTCCTATCGCTTAACACCACACTCTAGTGATGATGATGATCGTAGCTATCGTGAGCAGGAAGAAGTGGCTGAAGCGAAGAAAAACGATCCTATCTTAAAATTTGCTCAATACTTAAAAGAATTAAATATTTTAACCGATGAAAAAGAAAAACAAATCGTTGAAAACATTATGAATCTTGTAAACGAAGCAACTGAATACGCTGAAGCGGCTCCATATGCGGATCCAGAACATGCGTTAAAGTATGTATACGCAGAGTAAGGGGGAAGAAAAATGGCGATTATTTCTTATATAGATGCCATTACAATGGCGATGCGTGAAGAAATGGAGCGCGATGAAAAAGTTTTTGTTTTAGGAGAAGATGTTGGCTTAAAAGGTGGAGTTTTTAAAGCAACAGCTGGATTATACGAAAAATTCGGTGAAGAAAGAGTCATTGACACTCCTCTGGCTGAGTCAGCGATTGCTGGTGTAGGAATTGGTGCAGCGATGTATGGAATGAGACCGATCGCTGAGATGCAGTTTGCTGATTTTATTATGCCTGCAGTAAATCAAATTATTTCAGAAGCAGCAAAAATTCGTTATCGCTCTAACAATGATTGGACTTGTCCTATAACGATAAGAGCACCCTTTGGTGGAGGAGTGCATGGTGCATTGTATCACTCGCAATCAGTGGAGGCGGTTTTTGCTAACCAGCCAGGGTTGAAAATTGTCATCCCATCAACTCCTTATGATGCGAAAGGCTTGTTAAAGGCTGCCATTCGTGATGAAGATCCAGTGTTATTTTTTGAACATAAGCGTGCTTATCGTTTAATCAAAGGTGAAGTTCCAGCAGATGATTATGTGTTACCAATTGGAAAAGCTGATGTAAAGCGTGAAGGAGAAGACGTAACGGTTATCACTTATGGTCTATGTGTTCATTTCGCCTTGCAAGCTGCCGAACGTTTAGCTAATGATGGTATTTCCGTACACGTTCTTGATTTAAGAACAATTTATCCTTTAGACAAAGAAGCAATCATTGAGGCTGCTTCAAAAACAGGAAAAGTTCTTCTTGTGACAGAGGATAATAAAGAAGGAAGTATTATCGGTGAAGTGTCGGCCATTATTGCAGAGAATTGCTTATTTGATTTAGATGCACCAATTAAACGATTAGCTGGACCAGATGTTCCGTCAATGCCTTATGCCCCAACGATGGAAAAATACTTTATGATTAATCCTGATAAAGTTGAGGCAGCGATACGTGAGCTTGCTGAATTTTAATAGTAAAGCCTTTTTAATGAGGAGGATTATAAGTGGCAATTGAACAAATTAAAATGCCTCAACTAGGTGAAAGCGTCACAGAGGGTACCATTAGCAAGTGGCTTGTGGCTGTTGGTGATACAGTGAATAAGTATGATCCCCTTGCTGAAGTAATGACAGATAAAGTAAATGCAGAAGTACCATCTTCTTTTACAGGTGTTATTAGTGAGCTAATTGCAGAAGAAGGAGATACTTTAGCAGTTGGTGAAGTGATTTGTACAATAGAGGTCAGTGGGATAGAGCATAAAGGTGAAAGTAAAGAGGTCACTAAGAATAATAAGGAATCTGTTTCAGAACATAACGTTAGCATGAATGATCAATCGAATAAAAAACGCTATTCACCTGCAGTTCTAAGAATTGCCCAAGAACATGATATAAACTTAGAGCTAGTAAATGGAACGGGTGCGGGTGGAAGAATTACAAGAAAAGATCTATTAAAGCTAATAGAAAGTGGAGCAATTCCTTCTGGTCAGCTAGAAGAGAAAAAGCCGGTTGAGGAAATCCCTGTAAATAATATTTCAGAATCACTATCCAAACAAACTCAGCCTCTACCACCGAGTGCTCCGGGAGATATTGAAATTCCAGTATCAGGAGTTAGAAAAGCAATTGCTGCAAACATGGTTCGCAGCAAACATGAAGCTCCTCATGCATGGATGATGATGGAAGTGGATGTTACAAATTTAGTTCAATACCGTAATTCTGTAAAAGATGAATTTAAGAAAAATGAAGGCTTTAACTTAACTTTCTTTGCCTTTTTTGTAAAAGCAGTAGCTCAAGCACTAAAAGAATTTCCTCAAATTAATTCAATGTGGGCGGGAGATAAAATTATCCAGAAAAAGGAGATTAATATTTCCATAGCTGTTGCAACAGAGGATTCACTTTACGTTCCGGTTATTAAAAATGCAGATGAGAAAACAATCAAGGGAATTGCAAGAGAGATTACAGATCTTGCATATAAAGTCCGAAGCGGAAAATTAACCTCAGCTGATATGCAGGGTGGAACATTTACGGTAAATAACACTGGTTCTTTCGGATCTGTACAATCAATGGGGATAATTAATTATCCACAAGCAGCAATTGTTCAAGTTGAATCTATTGTTAAGAGACCTGTCATTATTGATGGCATGATAGCTGTAAGAGATATGGTTAATTTATGTATGTCTTTAGATCATAGAGTGCTTGATGGATTAATTTGCGGTCGATTCTTATCGCGGGTTAAAGAAATTCTAGAAACTACATCAAAAGAAACTACATCGATTTATTAAGTTGTTCAAAAAGGAAGCAATGGTTAAGGTTGCTTCTTTTTTATTTTTTTCCAATTTCACAAAAAGTTTTTAAAAAAACAAATCTTTTTTTAAATCATACTGAAATAACAAGGAGCAAAGGTTTGTAGAACATCATTGCTGTTGGAAAAAAATTATAATAAAATAAAATTGTAAGCGCATTCTTTTTTGTGTAGATAAAATGGAGTGTGCTTCACGGCACCTAAGAATGCATAACATAGGATAAGTCAAACATGTTAGTCGATAAGGGGGTGGGCTTCCTTTTAGGAAGCACATGATGGGAGACGGACAAATACGAGCAGAAAATAGACGAGAATTATGGGAACATGAAGTAGAAAAAGCGTTAAGGGGTAAAACGCTTGAAATTCTTAACAAAGCTACATACGAGGGAATCAAAATTAAACCTTTATATGATGAAACGGACTTAAAAGATACGAAGAATAAACAAAATAGTTTAAAAGCAAAACCTGATAGATCTTGGAAAATAAGTCAAGCGGTTAATTGTGAGTATGCAGAAGAAATACAAGAGAAAATTAAGAATTCAAAATTGAGAGGACAAAATTCTTTCTTTCTTCGACATTTTCAAAATTTAAGGAAAAAAGAAGAGTTGCAAACTGCTTTTAAACACGTTGATTGGAAGAATGATTCAATTTTTTTTGATGTTAGAAATCAGCTTGGAGTGATTCCACATTTTTTACATCTGAGAAAAGAGCTACATCAACTAAAAGACTTACAAGGTACAATTGGCTTTGATCCATATGAAGACATACTAACAAACGGTGAGGATTCTTTATCACTTTCAACTAAGCTAGATTTCCTGGCAGATACAATCAAATGGATGAGTGGAAATGACTGTAATGCTCGCTGCATAGTCATTAAAGGAAATGTGTACAGTGAAGCTGGAGCGAATGCTCAACAAGAGCTTGTTTACACTTTTTCACATGCTCTTGAGATTATAAATGAATTATTAAATCAACAAGTACCTTTGCAGCAAATCGTAAATAGAATGACGTTTTCATTTGGAATAGGCTCAAATTTTTTTATGGAAATAGCAAAGTTTCGAGCTGCTCAGCATATATGGACATCACTTTTGCATGCTTTAGGAGTGGCAAATGCAGCAATTTCTAAACTTTATCTGCATGCTGTCACCTCAACATATAATAAAACAATATTTGATGTTCATGTAAATTTATTACGTACGACGACAGAAAGCTTTTCGGCTATAAGTGGAGGTGTAGATGAATTAACCATACTACCTTTTGATTCTGTGATAGATCAGCAATCTCAGCTTGGTGAAAGGATTTCTCGCAACATTCACTTTATTTTGCAAGAAGAAAGTTTACTTTCAAAAATAAACGATCCTGCAGCAGGATCTTACTATATTGAAGCGTTAACAAATGAATTGTCAGAAAGGGTATGGGAGGAACTCAAAGAAATTGAAGAAAAAGGTGGATTTATTCAACAGTTAATAGAGGGAAATGTACAAAAAAACATAAATAAAATTGCTGATCAAAGAGTACGTGATCTTGATTATCGCAAAAACTTAGTGATTGGAACTAACACGTTTGCTAATCCTGCTGATCAAGTTTCAAAAGATGATAGTCTTAAACCAAAAGTTTGTCACTATGAAGATCATACATTACATTATGTCTCCTCTTTCTATGAGGCATTACAATTTGTTTGTAAAGAAAAAACAACACCACGCTTAAAAAGTGACTCTATAGAAACTTCTTTGCAAGTACAGTCTTTAAAAACTACTAGATTAGTAGAGCATTTTGAAAAGCTTCGAATTAGGGCTCTTCATGCAAAAAGACAAGGGCAGGACATAAAAGTCGGTGTTGTAACGTTTGGGGAATTAAAAGATTACAAGTCAAGACTTGATTACATTTCTGGAATCCTTTTCTCGGGTGGAATAGATGTAGAGATTGCTTCAATGGGAGAAACAACAAAGTTCAAGCAAATGCGTTGCGTTATTCTGTGTGGAAACGACAAAAGTTACGAAGTGATTAATTCAACGTTCATTAATGGGTTACAAGCTGATAACGAAAATCTACATCTGTTTATTACAGGTAATAGACAAGAAGAGATTGTAAATGAATTACAGTTAGATGGAATGATTACTTCAAATATGAATGTTTATGAATTTTTAAAAAGCATTCAGAACATATTGGGGGTTAGTGGGAATTGAAAAGACTATCCATTTCTGATGCGCCATTAGTAAAAACAAAAACAAACATTCAACAAGACACTAATTCTTCACCTTTTATGACAAATGAACAAATTGAAGTGAAAAATGTTTATCGTAAAGATGATTTAGAAAATTGTAGACATCTAGGAACTTTTCCAGGAGTTGAGCCATTTGTACGTGGTCCATATGCAACGATGTATGTGAATCGTCCTTGGACAATTCGTCAATATGCTGGCTTCTCAACAGCAGAGGAAAGTAACGCATTTTATCGAAGGAATTTACAAATGGGGCAAAAGGGACTATCTGTTGCATTTGATTTAGCAACACACCGTGGGTATGATTCGGATCATCCAAGAGTGGTAGGAGATGTAGGAAAAGCGGGTGTGGCAATTGATTCCATCTTGGATATGAAAATTCTGTTTGATCAGATTCCATTGGATGAGATGTCGGTATCTATGACGATGAACGGTGCTGTACTACCAATTATGGCGTTTTACATTGTAACTGCTGAAGAGCAAGGTGTTTCAAAGGAAAAGCTAACAGGAACAATACAAAATGATATTTTAAAAGAATATATGGTTCGGAACACGTATATCTACCCTCCTGAAATGTCGATGAAAATTATAGGTGATATTTTTGAATATACGGCAAAAAATATGCCTAAATTCAATAGCATTAGTATATCAGGCTATCATATGCAGGAGGCAGGAGCACCTGCTGATCTTGAGCTAGCGTATACGTTAGCAGATGGACTTGAATATATAAGAACAGGTTTAAAAGCGGGCCTTACAATTGATCAATTTGCACCTAGATTATCTTTTTTTTGGGCAATCGGCATGAATTATTTTATGGAAGTTGCGAAAATGAGAGCTGCGCGTTATTTATGGTCATCGATTGTTAAGGATTTTAAGCCACAAAACCCTAAGTCATTGGCCTTGCGAACACATTCTCAAACATCGGGATGGAGTTTAACAGAACAAGATCCTTTTAATAATGTTGTACGTACTTGTATAGAAGCTCATGCTGCAGCGATGGGACATACACAATCACTTCATACAAATGCATTAGATGAGGCAATAGCTTTACCAACAGATTTTTCTGCTAGAATTGCTCGTAACACACAACTTTATCTTCAAAATGAAACCGGTATTTGTGATGTTATAGATCCGTGGGGCGGATCTTATTATGTTGAGTCTCTTACTCATTCATTAATTGAACGTGCTAAAAAGCATATTGATGAAATTGAGGAGCTTGGTGGAATGACAAAAGCAATAGAAACAGGTTTACCAAAAATGAAGATAGAGGAAGCGGCTGCTAGAAGACAAGCAAAAATAGATTCTGGAAGAGAAGTTATTATTGGTGTTAATAAGTTTAGGCTGGATCATGAAGACCCGATTGATATATTATCAATTAATAATACAGAAGTAAGAAAAAAACAAATTGAAAGAATTCGACAACTTAAAGAAAATCGAAATGAAGACGAAGTCAATCATGCTCTTCATCTTTTAACTAAAGCTGCTGCTAGTGGTGAAGGGAATTTATTAGAGTTGGCAGTAGAAGCAGCAAGAAAGCGAGCCACTTTAGGTGAAATATCGTTTGCGATCGAAAAGGTATCAAAACGCCACCAAGCAATGATCCGGTCAATTAGTGGGGTATATAGCTCAGAATACTCAAATGATGAAGAAATAAAAAAAGTGAGAGAAAGAACAGATCAATTTTACGAGCTAGAAGGAAGACGTCCAAGAATCTTAATAGCAAAGATGGGGCAGGACGGTCATGATCGCGGGGCAAAGGTAATTGCAACTGCTTTTGCTGATCTAGGCTTTGATGTTGATATTGGTCCGCTTTTTCAAACCCCTGAGGAAACAGCCAAACAAGCAGTTGAAAATGATGTGCATGTTGTTGGCATGAGCTCTCTAGCGGCAGGACATAAAACGCTTCTCCCTCAATTAATATCCGAATTGAAGAAGCTTGGTCGAGAGGATATTGTGGTCATCATTGGCGGTGTTATTCCATTCCAAGATTATGAGGAACTAAAAGAAAAAGGAGCAGCAGAGATCTTTGGTCCTGGTACAGTTATTCCAGTTGCAGCGGAAAAAGTACTTAAGAAGGTTTTCGATGTATTAGGATATGAGGAATTGCAAGAATGAGCAAGTTTCTAAAAAAAAATCGAGATATCCCTGTTGAGCGTTATATAAATGGAATTAAAAATGGAGATCGTGTTCTCTTAGCACAGGCTATAACTTTAGTTGAGAGTAATGCGAAACACCATTTTGAAAAAGCTCAACAAATTATCGAAGCTTTACTTCAAAAGAAAAGTAAATCAATAAGAATTGGAATTACTGGAGTTCCAGGAGCGGGAAAGAGTACGTTTATTGATGCATTTGGTACTTTTCTTTGTGAGCAAGGGAACCGAGTGGCTGTTTTAGCGGTAGATCCAAGTAGTCAAGTTTCTAAAGGTAGTATAATGGGAGATAAGACTCGTATGGAACGTCTATCCAGGCATCCAAATGCTTATATTCGACCTTCTCCTTCAGGTGGAAATCTTGGAGGAGTGAATAGAAAAACGAGAGAGACGATGATTTTGTGTGAGGCAGCAGGATACAACATTATTCTAGTAGAAACCATGGGTGTCGGACAAGGAGAATTTGTCGTACGTGATATGGTAGATTTCTTTCTTCTCCTTGTTTTAACAGGTGCAGGTGATGAGCTGCAAACGATGAAAAAAGGCATTATGGAGTTGCCAGATTTAGTTGTTGTAAATAAAGCAGATGGAGATAATAAAGAAAAGGCTAATCAAGCTAAGCATGAATATAATACAATTCTACATTTCTTAAAATCCTATACAGAAGGCTGGGTAACAAAAGCTGTAACAGCCTCGGCAAAAGAAGAAGTCGGCATTAATGAAGTTTGGAATATTATTCACTCATTTCAAGAATATACAAAGAAAAATCATTTGTTCTACGAAAGAAGAGCTGAACAACAGCGAAATTGGCTTCATGACTTACTTAAGCAGGAGTTGTATCGTTATTTTTACAATCACGCTGACATAAAGGAACAGCTAATAAAAGCGGAACGTACAGTTATAAGCGGAGAAAAAAGTGTTGCTTTAAGTGCCCTGGATTTACTGAATTTATTCATGGGAAAGAAAATTTAAGCGATACATTTGCTCATTTTATCAAAACATTGGTAAAATACATCTATAGAGAGTAAAGGAGAGATTTTCTTTGAACATGGATTTTAATTTATTTATGAATGATATTGTGCAACAAGCACGTAAAGAGATTGTTGCTGCAGGCTATACTGAGCTAAAAACACCTGAAGAAGTGGAAGATGTTCTTAATAAACAAGGTACAACACTTGTTATGGTAAACAGTGTGTGTGGATGTGCTGGAGGAATTGCACGACCTGCTGCTGCTCATGCTATTCACTATGACAAGCGTCCAGATCAATTAGTAACTGTTTTTGCTGGACAAGATAAAGAAGCGACAGCACGTGCGCGTGAAATGTTCACAGGCTATCCCCCATCTTCACCTTCGTTTGCATTATTAAAAGATGGTAAACTATTAACAATGGTTGAACGCCATGAAATTGAAGGACATGACCCAATGAGTGTTGTTGGCAAACTTCAATCTGCTTTTGATGAATATTGTGAGGAAGTATAAAATTAGATAACGAGAAAAACTACACCGACCAATGCTATTTCAGCATCGAGAGGTGTAGTTTTTTTGTTAGAAAAATATTATTGCTTTAACTTAAATATACGACTTATATATTTTTTCAGAAAAGTATTAATTAACAGAAAAATTTTATAATTACATTTTTATAAATTATGATTGCATAAATATAAACCTGTGTTAAAATACAAAATATCGAATAAATATTACATGATATTTATAAAAACTAGGAGATACTTATTATAGGAGGAAACTATCATGAAGAAATTATCATTATTCATTATAAGTATTTTAATGATTGGTTTATTAGCAGCTTGCGGTACGGCAACAGAAGAAGGTAATGAAACATCAGGATCTGAAGGAGATAGCAAAAAAGTCTTAAAAATGGCAACGTCTGCTGATTACCCGCCATTTGAATATATTGATACAGCAAAAGGTAGCGACATTATTGGATTTGATATTGATTTGGTTAATGCTTTAGCAGAAAAAACAGGTTATGAAGTCGAAGTTCAAGATATGGATTTTAATAGTTTAATTCCAGCTCTACAAGCAAAGCAAATTGATTTAGTTTTAGCAGGAATGACACCTACACCTGAACGTGCGGAGAACGTTGATTTTACAGACATTTATTATACAGCTAATCATATGATTGTTTCATTAAAGGATAATGAAGTAAAAAGTGTTGAAGAACTAGATGGAAAAACAGTTGGTGTACAACTAGGTTCAATTCAAGAAGAAAAGGCAGCGGAAATGGCGGAGCAAGTTTCACTCAAGGTGGAAAACCGCAATAAAATTTCTGAGCTAATTCAGGAATTAAAATCAGGTCGTATTGACGCAGCCGTTATTGAAGATACAGTTGCAGCTGGATATTTTGATAAAGATGATCAGTTAGCTGGATTTACACTTGATTCAAGTGAGGAAGCAGGTTCAGCGATTGCCTTCCAAAAAGGTAGCGAGTATACAGAAGAGTTTAATAAGGCACTAAATGAGATGAAAGAAAACGGTGAACTTGATGAATTAATTATCAAGTGGTTCGGTGGCAAAGAATAAGGTGAAAACCTTACTAGAAGAGGCTAACTCAGAAGGAAATTCCTTTGGTTTGAGTCAGCCTCTTTTCATTCGTAGATCATTGTTAACTGAAAGGAGTTGAATGGATATGGACTTGGATTTTTTTGCTTCTATTGTCCCATCTATACCTTTTATATTAGAAGGAATATTAGTCACATTAAAAATTGTTGTTTTATCTTTATTGCTTGGTTTTGCTTGGGGGATTGTTCTTGCATTATTTAAGATAAGCCGTATTAAACCTTTAATGTGGATTGCTGATGCATATACATCAATCTTTAGAGGAACACCACTAGTCTTACAATTGCTTATTATTTATTTTGGTTTGCCGCAGATCCTAGGTTTTCCGATTGATCCGTATCCGGCTGCAGTTGCTGCCTTTACATTAAATTCAGGTGCCTATATATCTGAAATAATTCGTGCAGGAATTAACGCGATTGATAAAGGTCAGCAAGAGGCTTCAATGGCTTTAGGTATTCCTTATTCAAAAATGATGAAGGATATTATTCTACCTCAAGCATTTAAAAATATTTTACCAGCATTAATGAACGAATTTATCACGTTAACGAAAGAGTCGGCAATTGTAACAGTTATTGGAGTGCAAGATATTATGAGACGAGCTTACCAAGTAGGTGCGGATTCATATAATTACTTTGCACCGTTACTTTTTGCCGGATTGATTTATTATATTTTAGTTATGTTCTTAACTCTTCTTGGTAAAGGACTAGAAGGGAGAATGAAACGAAGTGATTAAGATTGAAAATCTTCATAAATCATATGGTAATCTAGAAGTATTAAAGGGTATTTCTACTACTATTACAGCTGGTGAAGTAATTGCCATTATTGGTCCTTCCGGGTCAGGAAAATCAACATTTTTACGTTGTTTAAATTTACTTGAAAAACCGACAGAAGGTAGTGTATGGATAAATGATAGTGAATTAACACATCCGAAAACAGACATTGCCAAGGTGAGGCAAAATGTTGGGATGGTGTTTCAGCATTTTCATTTATTTCCACATAAGACGGTGCTTGATAACTTAACATATGCACCGATTACTGTTAAAGGTCTTTCGAAAAATGAGGCAGAAGAACAAGCGAAAACCTTGTTAAACAAAGTAGGTCTTCTTGAGAAGGCAAATGAATACCCGAATCGTTTATCAGGTGGACAAAAACAAAGGGTTGCCATTGCTAGGGCACTAGCGATGAATCCAGATGTTATGCTTTTTGATGAGCCTACATCTGCTCTAGACCCTGAAATGGTCAAAGAAGTATTAGAAGTTATGAAAGATTTGGCTCAAACGGGTATGACCATGGCAATTGTGACACATGAAATGGGGTTTGCGAAGGAAGTTGCAGATCGTGTTCTTTTCTTAGACGGAGGCCTGCTAGTGGAAGATGCAGCGCCAAGCGATTTCTTTACCGCTCCTAAAACTAAGCGTGCTCAAGATTTTCTTGAAAAGATGCTCTAATAGATATCATAAAAAGATGATCTTAAATTGATCATCTTTTTTCGTTTTTTTAAAGTAAATAGTGTAAACTATTGTTCATAATGGAGTTTTAAGGAGATTATCTATGTTTAAGATTGGCTATCGTACAGCTAAAACGGCACTTGGAACAACTCTTGCTATTATGCTCGCACAATTTTTAGGTTTAGACAATTATACCTCTGCAGGAATTATTACAATTCTATGTATACAGGTAACAAAGAAGAAATCTTTAAAAAGTTCTTGGGCACGCTTTCTTGCCTGTTTAATAGCAATGATATTTTCTTTTGTCTTTTTTGAAGGTATTGCATATCATCCGTTAGTGATAGGAGTTCTTTTGTTATTTTTTATTCCAACAACTGTTGTTGTAAAGGCGACTGAAGGTATCGTGACAAGCACTGTTGTTATTTTTCACCTATTCAGTGAAGAACAAATAACACTTGAAATTATCGGAAATGAATTATCAATCGTTGTAATAGGAATTGGGATGGCTCTTATTATGAATTTATATATGCCTAGTGTAGAGAAAAAATTAAAAAATTTACAAATTGAAATTGAAGAAAATTTGGTCATTATCTTTCAAGAAATTGAATGCTATTTAACAGAAAAAGATCAAAAATGGGATGGAAAGGAAATCACTAAAACAGCAAAGCTTATAGATGAGGCGAAAACAATCGCATTTCGAGATGTTGAAAATCATTTCTTACGCCATGAGAATTCGTATTATCATTATTTCAAAATGAGAGAAAAACAATTTGAGATCATCGAGCGAGTCATTCCGATTGTTACATCAATACATATTGCTATTGAACAAAGTAGAATGATTGCCGACTTTTTACATGAATTAAGTTTAAATATTCATCCAGGAAATACGGCAAATAAATTTCTTAACCAACTACAAGAAATGAAAAGGTCTTTTGAGGAAATGGATTTGCCAAAAACAAGGGAAGAGTTTGAAGCAAGAGCAGCTTTACTGCATTTTATTAAAGAAATGGAGCAGTATTTAGTTATAAAAAGTCAATTTAAAGGGATGGAGCCTAACCGAAGATTGCATGGAATAAAAGCAACCTGAACATATTAAAAGAAAAAGGACGGTGATTTTTTGAAAGCATTGTTACTTTTTCTATTTATTATTCATTCACCATTCTGGCCTATAGGAGATAATCCATTACCCGGTGATCCTTTTATTATCATTAATAAACAATCAAATGAATTGGCCTTTATCAATGAAAATGAAATAAAGGAAATTCATCATGTGGCAACAGGAAAATCGAAAGAACTTACACCTGAAGGTAAATTTACAATAACAGTCAAGGCAGTGGACCCTTATTTTCGAAAAAAAGATATACCCGGAGGAGATCCAAAAAATCCTCTTGGGACAAGATGGATTGGTTTTGATGCTGAGGATACGGATGGACGAACATTTGGAATTCATGGTACAAATAACAAAGAGTCTATTGGACACTATGTGACTCAAGGTTGTGTTAGAATGCGCAACGAAGAAGTTGAATCTTTTTATGAAAAAGTTCCTTTAGGCACAAAAGTGTTTATTACTAATACAGAAGAATCATTTCAGGACCTAGCAGAAAAACACGGTGCAATAACAAAAGAGTCTGAAAGATAAGGTTTTACCTTTCTTTCAGACTCTTTTGTTGTTTTTTCAACATCAATTTTGATCATAGAACATGAATCATCGAATCAAAACATAAATATCTTTTACAATTATTGAAACGAGGTAATGTTTAAAAAGTAACAGATACATTACCCTGTAGGTATCAAATACTCTCTTGCATTAAAACCAAGCTGATAAACCAGCAAGTAAAGTTGTGATAAGCATAACGCCGATCATTAAATAAACGACAACTTTTTGTGTTTTACGTGACATATTTCTTCACTCCTTGTACGTATATTCTATCGTGAAAGTTTCATTTGGACAACAGTTAAAATGTGAAAGAATTTCGTCAAAAAAAGAGGGATTCCTTTATTGAAAAGAGAAGAAATATTATATCTTGATAGCGTTTTCATCATAAGGTGGGGAGAGATGAGTGTTGATAAACAAAGTTGATCATATTGGAATTGCCGTACATTCAATAGAAGATGCATTAACATTCTATAGAGACGTTTTGCAACTTAGATTAATAGGTGTTGAGGAGGTTCCGAAACAACAAGTAAAAGTAGCCTTCCTAAAAGCTGGAGAAACAAAAATCGAATTGTTAGAGCCGATGTCTGAGGAATGTACAATTGCCAAATTTCTCTTGAAAAAGGGCGAGGGAATTCACCATATTGCATTAGGGGTAAATGATATAAATGCTCGTTTAAAGGAATTAAAGGAAAATGGAATTCCACTTATTGATGAAAATGTGCGAAGTGGTGCAGCTAATTCAAATATTGCGTTTATTCACCCATCGGCAGGAAATCGCGTGTTGGTTGAGTTATGTGAAAAAAAGAGGGGTGAACATAATGAATCATGATATTTATGAAAAAATTAACGAATTATATGAAAGAAGACGAGAGGTAGAGTTAGGTGGTGGTGATGAGAAAGTAGCTAAACAACACGAAAAAGGAAAATTAACCGCCCGAGAAAGAATAGATATATTACTTGATCCTGGTTCTTTTGTTGAAATCAATCCTTTTATCCAACATCGTTGTAACGATTTCGGCTTATCAGAAAAAAATGGTCCTGGTGATGGTGTTGTAACAGGTTATGGTAAAGTGAATGGAAAACCAATTTACCTGTTTTCTCAAGACTTTACTGTTTTTGGTGGAGCTCTAGGTGAAATGCATGCGATGAAGGTTGCGGCTGTTATGGATTTGGCTGCAAAAAATGGTACTCCTTTTGTTGGACTAAATGACTCTGGCGGTGCTAGAATTCAAGAGGGTGTGGTATCATTAGATGGCTATGGCCAAATCTTTTACCGTAACACAATTTATTCCGGTGTTATTCCTCAAATTTCTGTCATATTGGGACCGTGTGCAGGAGGTGCTGTTTATTCACCGGCTATCACGGATTTTGTTTTTATGGTCGAAAAAACAAGCCAAATGTTTATTACAGGTCCAAAAGTAATTGAAACCGTAACAGGAGAGAAAATAAGTTCAGAGGATTTAGGTGGTGCAAAAGTACATAATACAATTAGCGGAAATGCTCATTTTTCAGGCTCTACTGAAGAAGATGTCCTTTTACAAGTACGGAACTTATTAAGTTATTTACCGCAAAATAATGAAGAAAAGCCACCTGTCACCTCTGTGCCTGATTCAGATGATTACAGACCTGATTTAACAGAATGTATTCCTTTTGATGCCGTAAGACCATATGATGTGAGAACGGTAATTAATCAGGTTGTTGATGAACAATCATTTTTAGAAGTTCAGAAAGAATTTGCAAAAAACATTGTGATTGGATTAGCTAGGATTAAGGGAGAGGTTGTTGGTTTAGTTTGCAATCAACCGAAATATATGGCCGGCGGTTTAGATATCGATTCTTCTGACAAAGCAGCAAGATTTATACGTTTTTGTGATTCTTTTCAAATACCGCTCATTACATTTGAGGATGTGACTGGATTTTTCCCGGGAATTAAACAAGAACACGGAGGAATTATTCGTCATGGTGCCAAAATACTATTTGCTTATTCCGAGGCAACTGTTCCTAAAATAACAGTTATCTTAAGAAAAGCATACGGAGGTGCTTATGTAGCACTCAATAGTAAATCAATTGGAGCTGATCTTGTATATGCATGGCCAAATGCGGAAATTGCTGTTATGGGACCACAAGGAGCTGCGAATATCATCTTTGCTAAAGAAATTCAGGAAAGTCTTAATCCGGAGCAAACAAGGGCCGAGAAAATTGAGGAATATCGAAAAAAGTTCGCTAATCCATATGTTGCCGCAAGCCAAGGCATGGTGGATGATGTGATTGATCCTAGGGATACAAGGATTAAACTTACGCAGGCTTTGGAAATGCTAAGAACAAAAAAAGAAAATAGACCAGCAAAAAAACATGGGAATATTCCCCTTTAATACGTAGGAGGAAATGAATTTTATGATTAATAAACAACGTTTATTAGACGAGTTCCTTGAATTGGTTCAAGTTGACTCAGAAACAAAATATGAAGCAGAGATAGCAAAAGTACTAAAAAAGAAGTTTTCCGATCTGGGTTTATACGTTGTTGAAGATGATACAACAGCTGTAACAGGTCATGGAGCTGGAAACCTTATTTGTACATTAGAAGCGACTAAAGAAAATGTTGATCCTATTTATTTTACTTCCCACATGGATACTGTAGTACCTGGTAAGGGGATAAAGCCAAGTATCAAAGGTGGTTATGTGGTGACAGATGGAACTACTATACTTGGTGCAGATGATAAGGCAGGTTTAGCAGCTATGCTTGAAGCGATTAGAACCTTAAAAGAACAAAACATTCAGCATGGAAAAATAGAATTTATCATAACAGCCGGAGAGGAATCAGGTTTAGTGGGAGCTAAAGCGTTGGATCCGAGTTTAATGACAGCAAAGTTTGGTTACGCGCTTGATAGTGATGGTAAAGTTGGGACAATTATTGTAGCAGCTCCAACACAAGCTAAAGTTAAGGCAACAATTTATGGGAAAACAGCACATGCTGGTGTAGCTCCTGAAAAAGGTGTTTCGGCGATTACAATTGCTGCAAAGGCAATTGCAAAAATGCCTTTAGGAAGAATTGATCATGAAACAACTGCCAATATAGGACGTTTTGAAGGGGGTACACAAACAAATATCGTGTGTGATTTAGTACATATCCTAGCAGAAGCCCGTTCTCTAGTGCCGGAAAAGATGGAAGAACAAGTAAAGAAAATGAAAGAAGCTTTCGAAAGTGTTTCCAAAGAGATGGGTGGAAGTGCAGAAGTTGATATTGAGGTTATGTATCCAGGGTTTAAATTTGGTGACGGAGATCATGTTGTGGAAGTTGCGAAACGTGCTGCAGCAAGAATCGGTCGTAACAGTGAACTGCAAACAAGTGGCGGTGGTAGTGATGCAAACGTAATCGCTGGTAATGGAATTCCAACAGTCAACTTAGCAGTAGGTTATGAAGAAATTCATACAACAAACGAAAAAATGCCAATTGAGGAACTTGAAAAAACAGCTGAACTTGTTTTAGCTGTTATTCAAGAAGTGGCTCAGTAATGCGTAGCGCTTGGATTATTCCAAGCGCTTTTTGGTGTTTATTCCCCAAAAGTGAATCTCTCTCCAAATAACTTGATTATTACCATCAATAGATTTCAAAAAATTAAAGAAAATAAGAAGGTACCTAATCAAATATTTAAGGAGGGGTTTGCATTGATAAAGAAAAAGCTTGGATTGATTACTACGAGTGCTTTAGTTGTTGGGTTAGTCGCATGTAACAATAACGAAGGTGCTTTCGAAACAGATAACAGAACAAATACAATGGATGTTGCAGAGAATGTAAATTATAACGGACGAACAAGTTATGGACCTTTTACGAGGGATATAAATACACTTGACAGAGTAGATAATAATCGTTTTAGAACAACAAATCCTGATAATAACATCAAAGATAATGATTACGAACTAGTTACTGATCGTTTCATGGGAAATAAGGATCCGAATGGAATGACAATATCAAGTTCGAAAACAGATCTTTCGAGTGATAAATATCCACATACAAAGGCTATTGCTGTTCAAGAAGCAAAATATAAATTTATTAAAGCGAATTCCAATGAAGATGCTGAAAAACAAGCTCGTCAGTTTATTGAACAACAAAAGCAACAAGCGCAGCAAAAAGCTAATCAATTAGCGCAACGTTATACTGGACAGGCAAACCAGCAACAAGCTC
This sequence comes from Metabacillus sp. B2-18, assembly GCF_021117275.1. Classification (NCBI taxonomy): domain Bacteria; kingdom Bacillati; phylum Bacillota; class Bacilli; order Caryophanales; family Bacillaceae; genus Metabacillus; species Metabacillus sp. B2-18. The sequence continues at coordinate 3,295,109 of NZ_CP088245.1, read as the reverse complement.
AGCAGCAAGCTGCAAATCAGCAACAAGCACAAACAAAACAACAGGCAGATGCTCAACAAAATAATCAAGCAACAAACCAACAACCAGCACAACAACAGGCACCAGCTCAACAAGAGCAAGCAAAAGCGCCAGCGCAACAACAGACACCAGCTAAACAAGAACAAGCAAAAGCACCTGCTGAAAACCAACAGCCAGCACAAGGTGTTAATCAGGCTGTTCAGCAGGTTATTGACTTAACAAATGCAGAACGACGTAAAAATGGGTTACCTGATTTAAAAGCAGACACACAACTGAATGGCGTAGCTCAAAAGAAGTCGGAAGACATGAGACAAAATAATTATTTCTCACATACTAGCCCAACATATGGTTCGCCATTTGATATGATGAGGGATTTTGGAGTAACATATAAGACTGCTGGTGAAAATATCGCACAAGGTCAACGAACGCCACAAGAAGTTGTCCAAGCTTGGATGAATAGTGAAGGACATAGAAAGAATATTTTAAGTAAAGATTTTACGCACATTGGGATTGGATATGATTCAAATGGTCATCATTGGACACAAATGTTTGTAGGAAGATAAAATTTCTATTTTTTAACCAAAGAGATGAGTCTGTTTTACTACTGACTTATCTCCTTGGTTATTCAAGTGTAAACTCTTTAGTGATTTTAAAAGATGCCCCTTCCTCAGGAGTCATCCATGCAGTTAAAATATATTCTCCTTTTTGAAGATTTAACTCAGTCAAGTTGATTTTATATTGAAATTCTTCTCCAGGTGCAATAGTCTCTTCTCCTAATGCTGCAAGAAAGGAGGCTGTACTTGAATAAAGGAATAACTCCTGACCTTCCTTAGTTGATACAGAATAATCAACTCTTTGTGAGCTGGTAAATTCCAAAGTAATTGTTTCCTGCGTTTGATTTTTAACTATATATTTGTATTGAAGTGGACTAATTTCGATTATGCTTGATACCATATCACCTGCAACAATATCCAGATCACTTTCAGAATTATTACCTCCTTCTTGTTGATTCTCACTTGTATGACCATTCCCACAACCAAATAGTATTAACATGGTTATTAATAAACTAATGATAGCTCTCAATATCTACACCTACCTTTTATCGCTTTTTATATTTGTCGTTTTTCCAATAGAAAAGTTACAAAAAAATCTTATTTTATTTGTTTAGTTCAGATAATGTTTTATAAAAATATATAACTGAATTTTTGAAAAAATCATTGTATAACAATGGAAATTATGTATAATGAGAAGTATAAATCATGTTAACTTTTCTTACATGTATAGTAATTAATTATGATGTAACTGTTAGTGATTTATTATTCTTATGTTTAGTGTGAGTAAATGTATCAGAGGAACCTGAAGAAGAGGAGGTAAGTTGTAAGCAAGACCAGAAAAGTACTATATTTCCCCCTAATAATATAGAGTTTGTTTCTCTGGTCTTGCTTAATTCTTATCTCCCACTAATGCTTTAGAATTTAAAGTTTTTGATGAAGTAAATGTTTGAAGATATTACAAAGCATTTAGAGGTTTAGGAGGAAAACGATAATGAAACTTACTTCTCGTGAGCAGGAAAAGCTCATGATTGTTGTTGCAGCGGATTTAGCTAGAAGAAGACAAAATAGAGGCCTAAAGCTGAACTATCCTGAAGCTATTGCGATCTTAACCTACGAGGTGTTAGAAGGTGCAAGAGATGGAAAGTCTGTTTCAGAACTCATGCAATATGGAAAACACATATTATCCCGAGAAGATGTTATGGAGGGAGTACCTGAGATGATTCATGACATCCAAGTAGAGGCAACATTTCCTGATGGAACAAAATTAGTAACGGTTCATGAGCCGATTTCATGATACGAAAAGAGGGTGAAGAATGGTACCAGGACAATTAAGGTTAAAAAATGAGCCGATTATTTGTAATGTAAACAAACAGCCAACACAACTTGAAGTCGTTAATAATGGGGATCGGCCTGTACAAATTGGCTCCCACTTTCATTTTTACGAGGTTAATAGATCACTTGAGTTTGATAGAGAAAAAGCTTTTGGAAGAAGATTAAATATTCCAGCGGGTACAGCGGTCCGTTTTGAACCAGGAGATCAAAAAGTAATAGAGCTTATCCCATTTTCAGGTGAAAGAAGAATATATGGTCTTAACAATTTAACAAATGATGCACTGGATAAAGGAGTGTAACGATGAGTTTTCGAATGTCAAGACATCAGTACGCAGATATGTTTGGTCCGACAGTTGGTGATCAGGTGAGGCTTGGAGATACCGAACTATTTATTGAAGTTGAGAAAGATTACACCACATATGGTGATGAAGTTAAATTCGGTGGAGGTAAAGTTATTAGGGATGGCATGGGCCAGCATCCTTTGGCAACAAGAAAAGACGCTGTAGATCTTGTTGTGACAAATGCGCTAATTCTTGATTATACAGGAATTTATAAAGCTGACATTGGTATAAAAGAAGGAATCATTACATGTATTGGAAAAGCGGGTAATCCTCTAATTATGGACTCTGTGGACATTGTGATCGGGGCTTCAACTGAGGTAATTGCAGCTGAAGGGATGATTGTTACGGCTGGAGGAATAGATGCACATATCCATTTTATTTGTCCACAGCAAGTTCGCACCGCTATTGAATCGGGTGTTACAACGATGATAGGAGGAGGTACAGGTCCGGCTACAGGAACAAATGCTACAACTTGTACACCTGGAGCATGGAATATTCATCAAATGCTCAAGTCAGCTGAAGAATTTCCTGTTAATTTAGGATTTCTCGGCAAAGGAAACGCTTCTAATGAAGAAGCTTTAGCAGAGCAGATTGAAGCAGGGGCAATTGGATTAAAGCTCCATGAAGATTGGGGTACAACAACATCAAATATTGATAAAGCGTTAGATGTTGCTGATAAATACGATATTCAGATTGCGATCCACAGCGATACGTTAAACGAAGGTGGCTTTGTGGAGGATACCTTAAATGCGATTGACGGGCGTGTTATTCATACATACCATACGGAAGGTGCAGGTGGAGGTCACGCCCCTGATATTATCAAAGCTGCTTCTTACCCAAATATACTTCCTTCATCAACGAATCCAACGAGACCATACACGGTTAATACGATTGCTGAGCATTTAGATATGCTGATGGTGTGTCATCATTTAGATCCATCTGTACCAGAAGATTTGGCCTTTGCAGATTCTCGTATTCGAAAGGAAACAATTGCAGCAGAAGATATTCTTCATGATTTAGGTGTGTTTAGCATGATCAGTTCCGATTCACAAGCGATGGGAAGAGTCGGTGAAGTTATTTCAAGAACATGGCAAACAGCTGATAAGATGAAGCGTCAACGTGGTGAATTAATCACTGGAGAAGAAAACGATAATGCTAGAGCCAAAAGATATGTTGCCAAATACACGATAAATCCAGCAATAACCCATGGTATCTCAGATTATGTGGGATCCATTGAAGTAGGGAAGCTAGCTGATTTTGTTTTGTGGGATCCAGCCTTCTTCGGGGCTAAGCCAGAGTTGGTAGTAAAGGGAGGAATGATTGCGTGGAGTGTAATGGGAGACCCAAATGCGTCAATTCCAACTCCACAGCCAGCCTTGTATCGGCCAATGTTTGCAAGCTTTGGAAAGGCGAAATATTCGACAAGCATGACGTTTTTATCTAAGGCAGCGTATGAGCAGGGAGTAAATAAAAAATTAGGATTACAAAAGAAAATTGGAATTGTAAAGAATATTCGTCAATTAAAGAAAAGTGATATGAAATTAAATGGAGAAACACCTGTAATTGAGGTCGATCCACAAACCTATGAAGTTACGGTTGATGGTCAACTGATTACGTGTGAACCAGATAACAAGGTACCTTTAGCTCAACGATATTTTTTATTTTGAGGTGAGAAAATGATTATTGAAAAAGTAGTAGGAAATGTAAAAGATTTAGAAAAAGCTCCACATCATGTTGAGCGTGTTTACTTAAGGAGTGATGATTTAGTTAAGAAGATTCAACGTGTGAAAACAGATCATGGAAATGAACTTGGAATCCGTCTTAAAGATGTAAAAGAATTAATGGATGGAGATATTTTATTTCAGGATGAGAAGAATTCAATAGTTATAAGTGTCATTGAAGATGATGTTATTGTCATTAAACCAACTAGCATCCTACAAATGGGCGAGATTGCCCATCAATTAGGAAATCGACATTTACCAGCTCAATTTGAAGGTAATGAGATGATTGTTCAGTATGACTATTTAGTAGAGCGATTGCTAGAGGAATTAGCAGTTCCATATGCTAGGGAAAATAGAAAAATGAATCAAGCCTTTAAACATATCGGACATTCACATGACTAATCACTTGTTCCAATTGCTGCAAATCTGTGATTCGAATTTTCCATCTGGAGCATTTTCTCACTCTTTTGGATTAGAAACGTATATTCAAGAGGGTAAAGTGGTGGATAAAAAAACATTTTTGGTAGCTCTTAAACAGTTTCTTCAAACTCAATTTGTTTTTACAGATGGTTTAGCATGCCGACTAGCCTTTGAATATTTACAAGATAATCGATTGGATTCAATTTGGCAACTAGATCATGAACTTTTTGCCCTTGCCATGGCTAAAGAAACGCGAGAAGGAAATCGTCGAATTGGTCGGCAAATGGTCAAAGTCATGAATGAGCTGTTTCCAAATAAGCAGCTAAAAACGTATCAAATAAAAATAAAAGAAAAGGAAGCTCATGGCCACAGTTCGATCGTTTTTGCATTTGTTTGTCAAGGTCTAGATATAGAGGTAGAGACTACTTTGTCTACTTATCTCTTTGCAACAACTACAACACTCGTTCAAAACGCAGTAAGAGGAATTCCCATTGGACAAACTGATGGACAAAAAATTTTAGTTGAAATACAACCGTTCTTGAATCAGATTGTCAAACAAATAATGAGTCTTGATGAAGAACAGCTTGGTGCAGGGGCACCGGGTTTGGAAATTGCTCAGATGTTACATGAGCAGCTTTCAGTACGTTTGTTTATGTCATAGTTCAAAGATAGGAAAGGATGAAATAAGATGAGTGAACCAATTAAAATCGGTATCGGAGGACCTGTAGGTGCAGGAAAAACTTTATTAGTAGACAAATTAACAAGGGCGTTAATGGATGAGCTTGAGGTTGCGGTCATTACAAATGATATCTACACAAAAGAAGATGCCCAGTTTCTCATTAGAAACGGTGCTTTACCAGAAGATCGAATTATTGGTGTTGAAACAGGTGGATGCCCTCATACTGCCATTCGAGAAGATGCCTCAATGAATTTTGCGGCAATAGATGAATTAAATGAGCGTCACCCGAATCTTGACCTTATTTTTGTAGAAAGTGGTGGAGATAATCTTGCGGCAACGTTCAGTCCGGAGCTAGTAGATTTTTCTATCTATATTATTGATGTTGCACAAGGGGAAAAAATTCCTCGAAAAGGTGGTCAAGGGATGATCAAATCTGACTTGTTTATTATTAATAAAATAGATTTAGCACCATATGTTGGGGCTGATCTAGAAATTATGAGAAAAGACACACTATCATCAAGAGGAGACCGTCCTTATATTTTCACAAATCTTAAAGATGGAACAGGTGTTAATGACGTGGTGGATTGGATTCGTAAGGAAGCATTTTTGGTTGGTCTTGAAGCATGACTTATACAGGGTACCTTCAGCTTGAGGTAGAGAAAAAACAAAATAGGTCGGTGATTAGTAATAGTTTTTTTGATGGAGTGTTGAAAATAACACGTCCGACCTATCTGCCTGAAGGTCTGCCTCTTTTAACACTTATTCATGTTGGTGGTGGGTATGTTGACGGTGACTCCTATAAAACAGAGGTAGTAGTAAGTGAAGGAGCAAAACTAGCTTTAACTACACAAGCTTCTACAAAGATTTATAAGTCGCCTCGATTAGGCGTAACCCAATACATGGATTATTTTTTGAAAAATAATAGTGAGTTATATGTGAAACAAGATTCGTTAATTCCCTATAAGGATGCTAATTTTTCACAACAAACAAATGTGTATATGGACTCAAACTCAATCTTTTATTTTACAGATATTATCACACCTGGGTGGTCTGAAGATGGAAAGCTTTTTCAATATGAAAAGGTGGCTTCAAAAATGAAAATCTTTATTGATGACAAGCTTCAGGTATTTGACCATCAATTGTTAGTTCCGAATCAAAATCTTCATCAATTCATGCAACTTGAAGGATATACTCATATAGGTACGTTGTTTATGATTCATCCTCATGTAAGTGAAACGGTAATAGAGAAAATAAGAGAAGCTTTATCTTCTTCAATAGATGCTAGATTTGGAATAAGCTTACTTAATGTTCCGGGCTTAGCATTAAGAGTATTAGCAAATAGTACACCTGCTATTGAAATGATTTTTAATATGTGTGAAACTGTACTCCGTAAAGACTTAGATGAAAAAGAAATGATAGAATGGAGAAAATGGTAATAGATTAGAGGGAACGCTATGATGCTTCTAGTTTCTTCTGTATCCTTTTACATAAGATCATCTTCCAAAAGCCTGGTTTTCATAGTATGATAGTCTTAGTTAGTAAGAAACCTCAGGGAATTTATGGAGGAGATTATAAGATGGATATTTCGAAAGTTGTTGTTTTTAAAACAAGGGATGAAGAATACGGAATGCCAATTGAACACGTGATTTCTATAGAAAAGCTTGAAGATATCAATGTTATCCCGAATATGCCTTATTATATGAAGGGTGTTGTAAAGGTTAGAGGAGAGTTGATTCCTGTTTTAGATACTCATCAAATCTTCCATCGTCAACAAATGACAATGGATGAAGATGTAAAATTAATTGTTATTCAATCAGATGAAATATCTGCAGCTCTAATCGTTAAAGAGGCCAAGGAAATCTTAGATATTCAAGAGGATCAGTTAAAATCCATTAGCATCGGAGCCTTTCAAGCTACAAAATACTTTGAAGCAGTGGCTAGTTTGGAAGATCGCTTAATAACGATTATTAACCCAACACTTCTTTTCGCGAGTCTAGAAAACTTTGCTGTAGTCAAAGAAGGAATGTTGAGTCACCAATCATAATGAACTGCACCCCAATTGTTAGACACACATCTAACAATTGGAGGTGCAGTTTTTATATGTCTAAATTTAATATAGAGGAAAAAATAGAAGCAATTATACGTTATCAACAAGGATTCGAGGGGGTAAAAACAATTGCGAAATCCATAGGAGTAGATCATACTGTCTTATTAAATTGGATTAAACAATATGAATATCATGGTGAAAGTGCCTTTAAAAAACCCTATACATCCTACACAACAGAGTTTAAACTAGACGTACTAAATTATATAAAAGAGACAGGGACGTCTATAAGGGAAACGGCTGCAATTTTTAACATCGCAACACATAGTACCATTCAAAATTGGCTAAAAAGTTTCGAATCACTTGGAATAGATGCCCTAAAACCAACACAAAAGGGGCGTCCATCCATGAAAAAAGAAACAAAGAAACCTAAGTCAGTCGAAGAGTCTGAAGCGTTACGAGCTGAAAATGAGCGTTTACGTATGGAAAATGCATATTTAAAAAAGTTACAAGCCTTAATTCAAGAAAAGGAAAAATTACAGAAGAAAACAAAGCGCAAATAATATATGAATTAAGGCATGAATTTAAAGTAATTGATCTAGTAAAGGTCGCTGGAATTGCGCGTAGTACGTATTACTATTGGGTAAAACAAATGGATCGTCCAGATAAGTATAAGGAAACTAAAGAGTTGATTCAGGGGATTTTTGATGAACATCAAGGACGATATGGATACCGCCGCATTACATTGGAATTACGTAATCGGGGATTAAAAATAAATCATAAGACAGTGAGACGATTGATGAATAAAATGGGATTAAAATGTCTCGTGCGTATGAAAAAATATCAATCTTACCGCGGAAATATTGGGAAAGTAGCTCCTAATATTTTAGAACGTGATTTTAAAGCATCAAAGCCAAATGAGAAGTTGGTAACAGATGTGACAGAATTCCACCTTCATGGAGAGAAGTTATATTTATCCCCCATTTTAGATTTATACAACGGGGAAATCATCGCTTATAACATAGAAAAACGTCCTGTTTATCGCCTGGTATCAGAGATGTTGGATAAAGCTTTTAGCCGACTAAATGAGGGAGACACTCCTATTTTGCATTCCGACCAAGGCTGGCATTATCGCATGAAGCATTATCAACACGCCTTAAAAGAAAAAGGAATCATACAGAGTATGTCCCGAAAAGGGAATTGCCTAGATAACGCAGTCATGGAGAATTTCTTTGGCTTATTAAAGTCTGAATTACTGTACTTAAAAGAATTTGAGAGTATGGAGCATTTCAAACTAGAATTAGAGAATTATATATATTACTATAACCACAAACGGATTAAGGCAAAATTAAAAGGCATGAGTCCGGTACAGTACCGAATTCATGCCCAAGTAGCAGCCTAAGCTTCTATGTCTAACTTTTTGGGTTCAGTTCATAATTGGTGGCTTTTTTATTTTTTAATATAAGGAAAAGAGAAAAAGAAAACTTCAAATGAGCATGCTCATACATAAGAATGGTAAACTAATGATAATGATTTTTTAATATGTGTGGTGTGAAGATGGCGGAGCAACCTGTAAATCAAAGAAGAATTATTTTACATGTTGATATGAACAGCTTTTATGCTTCAGTAGAAATGGCATTTGATCCCTCTCTTAATGGAAAGCCTTTAGCAATTGCAGGGAATGTTGAGGAACGAAAAGGAATTATAGTTACATGCAGCTACGAAGCGCGTTCAAAAGGTGTAAAAGCTACTATGCCTCTTTGGCAAGCTCGTAAGCTTTGCCCTGAGTTAATTGTAAGAAAACCAAACTTTGATCGATATCGAACAGCATCTCGTGCAATGTTTGAACTATTAAGGGAATATACAGAATTAGTAGAACCTGTTTCAATTGATGAAGGTTATATGGATTTAAGTGAATTTCCTGGGTCAAAGCCACTCGAGATGGCAAGTTCTATTCAAAATAGGCTGTTGGAGGAATTGCTGCTACCTTGTAGTATTGGAATTGCTCCAAATAAGTTTCTAGCTAAAATGGCATCAAATATGAAAAAGCCACTTGGAATTACGATTTTAAGAAAAAGAGATTTACCGAATAGATTATGGCCTCTAGCTGCATATGAAATGCATGGTATTGGTGAAAAAACGGCCGAAAAACTTAGAACTATAGGAATTCATACTATTTATGATTTAGCACATGCTGATATAGGAGAAGTAAAAAGCTTACTTGGTATTAACGGGGAACGTCTTATCCAACGAGCGAACGGAGTTGATTTAAGGGAAGTTAATCCCAACTCAATTTATGATTTTAAGAGCATTGGTAATTCAACTACGCTGTCTAAGAATACGACGAATGAAACCCAAATCAATGAAGTGTTAAGAAAGTTAGCTCATTCTGTATCTCTTCGAATGAAGAGGAAAGAAGTTTTGGCCAACAAAATTTTTGTCACGATTCGTTACGGTAACTTAAAAACAATTACTAGAAGTAAAACAATGAAAAACCCTATTGGGGAAGAGAATGACCTTTACCATGAAGCCAAAGATCTCTTTTTCACTCACTGGAATGAAGAGCCGATTCGGTTACTTGGTATTACTGGGCAGGATTTAGTTGAAAGGGAAGATGCAGTAAAGCAGCTGGATTTGTTCTCTTTTGAAAATGATGCAAAAGACGAGCCGATACTTTCCGTTATTGATCAGATCAATCAAAAATATGGAAGTCAGCTTATAAAGCGAGGTGTAAAAGGAAAACAAGAGGAGCCTGGAACACCAGGAATAAGCTTTAATAAAGATTTTTTGAGATAGTAAACGATTACATAAGGTGAGTCACTTGAAATGTAACTGAAAAATGTGGTATTTTCAAAGTTGAAGTTAAATGAAATAATTCGAATAATGTGTCAATTTAGCATTTATTGGCGGAAAACTAAACTTTTTTTGTTATTATAGTAATTGGATAATGTTTAGTTTTACATACTATAAGGATTAGAAGGGACGTAAGAGAATGTCGAAACAACAAATTGGTGTTATTGGTTTGGCTGTAATGGGTAAAAACTTAGCTTTAAATATTGAAAGTCGTGGATTTTCAGTATCTGTTTTCAACCGTTCAGCAGAAAAAACTGAGGAATTTTTAACAGAAGCAAAAGGGAAAAACGTGGTGGGTACATACAGCATTGAAGAATTTGTTCAATCATTAGAAACTCCACGTAAAATTCTTTTAATGGTTAAAGCTGGTGTACCAACAGATGCAACAATTGAACAGCTTCTACCACATCTTGATAAAGGTGATATCTTAATCGACGGTGGTAACACATTATATACAGATACACAACGTCGTAACAAAGAACTAGCTGAAAGTGGAATCCATTTCATAGGTACAGGTGTTTCTGGTGGAGAAGAAGGCGCATTAAAAGGACCTTCTATCATGCCTGGTGGCCAAAAAGAAGCGTTTGATTTAGTTCAACCAATTCTTGAAGCTATTTCTGCAAAAGTAAATGGTGATCCTTGCTGTACTTATATTGGTCCAGATGGAGCTGGACACTATGTGAAAATGGTCCATAACGGAATTGAGTATGGAGATATGCAGTTAATTTCTGAAGCATATTTCTTACTGAAAAATGTATTAGGTTTAACAGCAGACGAGCTTCATGAAGTATTTGCTGAGTGGAACAAAGGTGAGCTTGATAGTTACCTTATTGAAATTACAGCAGATATTTTCACAAAGAAAGATGACGAAACCGGAAAACCTCTAGTTGACGTTATTCTTGATACTGCAGGTCAAAAAGGAACTGGTAAATGGACAAGTAAGAGTGCTCTTGACCTAGGTGTACCTCTTCCTATCATTACTGAATCTGTATTTGCTCGTTTCATTTCGGCTATGAAAGAAGAACGTCAAAAAGCAAGCAAAATTCTTTCAGGTCCTGCTGCTAAAAAATATGAGGGTAATAAAGAAGAGCTTATTGAAGCGGTTCGAAGAGCATTATATATGAGTAAGATTGTTTCTTATGCTCAAGGCTTTGCTCAAATGAGAGCAGCTTCTGAAGAATATAACTGGGATTTAAAATATGGTGATATTGCGATGATCTTCCGTGGTGGATGTATTATCCGTGCAGCTTTCCTACAAAAAATTAAAGATGCATATGATAAAGAGCCACAATTAGCAAACCTATTACTTGATGACTATTTCAAAGAAATCGTTGAAGGGTACCAAGGTGCACTTCGTCAAATCTTAACAGTAGCAATCGAAAACGGAGTGCCGGTACCATGCTTCTCATCTGCGCTTGCTTATTATGATAGCTATCGTACGGAAACACTTCCAGCGAATCTTCTACAAGCACAACGTGACTACTTTGGTGCTCACACTTATCAACGTGTTGATAAAGAAGGTATCTTCCATACTGAGTGGATGGAAAAATAATCGTGTAAACAAAAAGACAGAGTCCGCTCTGTCTTTTTTACTTATTATAAATCCTATAAAATTAACAATGTAAGCCTTTACATGGTATAATTGCCATGGTATATTCAGGTAGCGAGTTATCTTTTTAGAAGATAATTTCGTTTATTTAAAACTTACATAGGAGTTGATGGTATAAGTGGAAAAATATTTTGAATTTTATCCGAAACGCGTACCGAAAGTATTAACACTCCCAGAAACAACCCTCGTAGAAAACTTAGAAATATCTTCAAGACGTTATCCTAATAAAACTGCTCTTAATTATTATGGAAAAAGAATTTCGTATCGAGAACTATATTCAGAGGTTCTTAGTTTAGCTGGATATCTTCAAGCAAACGATGTGAAAAAAGGAGATCGTATTCTCCTTTATATGCAAAACTCTCCTCAATGGATCATTTCATTTTATGCAGTTGCTCGAGCAGGAGCAGTCGTAATTCCAATAAACCCCATGAATACAAGTGAAGAATTAGCCTTTTATGTAAAAGATTGTGAAATAAAAACAGCTATTGTTTCACAAGAGCTTTTTGAAAATGTCCAAGCATTAATTGGCAAAAGCACAATCGAGCATGTTGTTGTAGGGACATACTCTGATTACATCGATCCAGAAACTGATTTGAATCTTCCACAAGAGGTTTGTGCTCTTCGTCAGGAACTACCAACAGAATATACTCCATGGCACGAGGCACTTGCTGCTAGATACTCACCTAAAGAAGTTGATGTAAGTGCTGAAGACTTAGTTGTCATGCCTTATACGTCTGGAACAACTGGTACTCCAAAAGGATGCATGCATACTCATAAAACGGTGCAAGCCAATATTATTACGGTAGGTGTATGGCAAAGCGTAACATGTGAATCTGTTCATTTATTAACACTACCGTTATTTCATGTAACCGGTATGCTTCATAGTTGTCATGGTCCGTTGTCAGGTGGTTGTGAAATCGTCATTATGACAAGATGGGACAGAGACCTTGCGAGGGTATTAATCGAGCGAAACGGCGTTACACATTGGACGAATATAAGTACTATGTTAATAGACTTTTTGGCAAACCCAAATCTTATTAAAGATTCTCTTAAAACATTGGAGGTAATCGGTGGAGGCGGTGCACCTTTACCTGAGGCAGTTGGAGAGAAGTTATATAATCTCGCTGGTATTAGATATGCAGAAGGTTATGGTCTTTCTGAGACAATTGCACACACTCATTTTAACCCACCAGATCGCCCAAAGTTACAATGTCTCGGGATTCCATCTCCAAATACTCAATCTAAAATCATTGATCCACTCACTTTACAAGAATTAGGGCCAAACCAAGAAGGAGAGATTGTTGTCCGGGGGCCTCAGGTGTTTAAAGGGTATTATAATCGACCAGATGAGAATGATAATGCGTTTATATCCATTGAAGGTAAGACGTTCTTTAGGACGGGAGATATCGCAAAATATGACGATGAGGGCTATTATTTTATCGTAGATCGTATTAAGAGAATGATTAATGCATCAGGTTTTAAAGTATGGCCAACTGAAGTAGAATCAAAACTTTATAGACACCCTGCTGTCCAACAAGCTTGTGTTGTTGGTGTTCCCGATGAAAGAAAGGGTGAGCAAGTTAAAGCATTTATTGTTTTAAACGATGTGGATAAGGGCAAAGTTTCTGAACAAGAAATCATAGATTGGTCTAAAACACAATTAGCAGCTTACAAGTATCCTAGAATTATAGAATTTAGAGACAAACTACCTACAACCAGTAGTGGAAAGTTACTGTGGAGAAAACTGCAGGAAGAAGAGAGAAAGAAACTAGTGGTGGAGGGAGAAAAATGACAAAAACCGTTGAGACGGTAACAGGCCCTATAGCCTTAGAGCTTCTAGGGAAAACATTAAGTCATGAGCATTTTGTTTTTGGATATCCTGGTTATAGTGGTGATAGTACGTTAGGTAGATTTGATTATAATCATGCTTTAACAATTGGTATACAAGTAGCAGAAAAGATCATGAAACATGGTGTGAAAACGGTTCTTGATCCAACACCGAATGAGTGTGGTAGAAATGTTCGCTTACTAAGAGATATATCCATTCAAACAGGGCTTCAAATTGTATGTGGAACAGGTTTTTATTATGAAGGAGAAGGTGCGACTCCATATTTTAAAGCTCGTGCAGCGTTAGGTCCTGCAGAAGAGGAAATATATGAAATGTTTATAACAGAGCTTCGAAATGGAGTAGAGGATACTGGAATTAAGCCTGGGTTTATTAAACTTGCATCAAGTAAAAATATGATAACAGAATACGAAAAAATGTTTTTTAGGGCAGCAGCTAGAGCACATCAAGAAACAGGAACAATTATTTTAACTCATACTCAGGAAGGGACTATGGGTCCTGAACAAGCTGATCTTTTAATAGAGCTCGGTGTTGATCCAGATTGTGTAGTTATAGGACATATGTGTGGAAATACAGACATGGAGTATCATAGGCGAACTCTAGAAAAGGGTGTGCGAATTGGTTTTGACCGAATTGGACTTCAAGGGCTAGCGGGATGTCCTACAGATCAAGAAAGATTGGATGTGCTTGTTGAGTTATTAAAGGAAGGCTACGAAAACAGAATCTTCTTAGCTCATGACTCCGTTAACATTTGGTTAGGGAGAGAGTTGGTTGTTCCGGATACGTTTATACCTTCAATCGCAAATTGGCACCCTACACATATCTTTGAGAATATTGTTCCACAGCTAAGATCATTAGGAATTACTGAACAGCAGTTGGAGATTCTGTTTACTGAAAACATCAAATCGTTATTTTCGACCTCATCAAAATTTGCCAAAAAATGAATCTAACTATAAAAGGAGCTGCTACTTATAGTAGCAGCTCAAATTAAGGAGATTTAAGGTTTGCTTCTTACACAATCTATTTTATTCAAACTAGTCTTAATTCGTATGAGGCAAATAGACGAGCTCATTCGCACATTTTTGTAATCATAGGTTGTATGAAAGTAACATAAATTACATTTCTAATTTGTTTTGTAAATAGAAAAGCCGATTAGATTTATCTTAATCGGCTTTTACTATAGCTAAGATAATTAAAATTGGGGATCGATTCCAGATCATCTCATCCTGTTTTAGTTAACAGGCCACCATTGATTTCCATCTTCTTCCAAAAGATCATCTGCTTCTTTAGGTCCCATCGATCCAGAAGGATAGCTTGCAAGAGCTGCCTTACCTTTTGTCCATGCTTCTGAAATTGGATCTACAAAGCTCCATGATAAAGCTACTTCGTCCCAATGAGTGAAGTTAGTGGCGTCTCCACGCATGCAGTCGTAAATTAATTTTTCATATGCTTCTGGTGTATTAATTCCATCAAGGAAATTATTTGATAAATCAAGCTTAACTGGTTTTGAGATGCCAGATTCATCTTCATCCTTTTTCGCATTTAACTGAAGGGTAATTCCTTCTTCTGGTTGAATGTGAATGATTAACAGGTTAGGTGGAACAGTTTCACCTTTTTTGTAATATAAGTTCATTGGAATATCTTTAAATTGGACAACGATTTTTGTGGATTTTGCAGCCATACGTTTTCCGGTTCTAATGTAGAAAGGAACACCGGCCCATCTAAAGTTATCAATTAATAATTTTCCTGCAACATACGTTTCTGTTTGGGAATCATCATCTACATTATTTTCATCGCGATAAGCAACTAGCTGTTTATCTTCAAGCTGACCTGCGCCATATTGACCTCTAACAAAATATTGACTAACTTCATCTTCGGCTACAGCTCTTAGTGCTCTTAGAACTTTTACTTTCTCACTTCTGATTTCATCAGTAGTCAGTTTAATAGGCGGCTCCATCGCTAATAAAGCAACCATTTGCAGCATGTGGTTTTGAACCATATCACGGAGTGCACCTGAATTCTCATAATAACGCCCTCGATCTTCCACACCTAAAATCTCACTAGATGTTACTTGGATATTAGATATGTAACGATTATTCCATAAAGGCTCAAATAGGGCGTTAGCAAAGCGTATTACTTCAATGTTTTGAACCATTTCTTTCCCTAAATAATGGTCAATACGATAAATCTGATTTTCATTAAAGGCTTCACGAATTTCTTGGTTCAGTTTTCGTGCAGAAGGAAGATCGTGTCCAAATGGCTTTTCAATTACTAATCTGCTCCAGCCATTCGTATCTGTTAACCCTTCCTTTTTTAGGTTTTGAGCAATAGTTCCAAAGAACTCCGGTGCCATTGCTAAATAGAAAATGCGATTGCCTTCTGTTTGATAATTTCCATCAAGCTCGTTTAGCAATCCATTCAATTCTAAATAGGATGAAGGATTCGTTACATCAAATGGGTGATAATAAAAATGAGATGTGAATTCTTCTAGGTCTTTGGATTCTTTCATTGAAGTTTGAATAGAATCTGAAACATTACTACGAAATTCATCAGTTGTCCAAGGTCTTCTTGCAACCCCAACAACAGCAAAGTTTTTACCGATTTTTTCATTTTGAACAAGGCGGTAAATAGATGGGAACAATTTTCGTTTTGCTAAATCACCTGTTGCTCCGAAAATAACAATAATTGATTTTGGATGTTCTTGTGTAATCACGTTCGTACCTCACTTTGTTAAATACATTTATTTATTTCATCAGCATATACATTCAAAAAAAGAAGACTAGATCGAATTTTTTGAACACTGATTGTAAAATACTCCTATACGAATACTTAATTTTAAAGGTTATCTTACAGTAAATCAAACATAATAGCTTTAAAAAGACTTTCATCATAAACTATTATAAACGATTAGCAGAAAATTATCGTCTGATATGCATCTATTTTGTAGAAATCTTTGTATAATTCAGTCTATTTTAGACAATAATTGATGGATTGGTCAAGAGGTTGATTGAATTTTTATTCATGAAGTTGTGAAAAACACCGATAAAGGGAAAAAATTCAATGCGAAATTGTACCAATTTATCTAACAAAAATTATAGTCAAAGACTTAAATTGTTTCATAAATCATTCTCTTTCATGTATGCTTGATAAAGTAAAGGAGGAGGCATTATTGAATATTATGTTTCTCGGTACAGGAGCCGGAATTCCTGCTAAAGCTCGTAATGTTACGAGTATAGCCCTCCAGCTATTAGAGGAGAGAAATGCAGTATGGTTATTTGATTGTGGTGAAGCGACGCAGCATCAAATTTTACATACTTCTATTAAGCCTAGAAAGATTGAAAAAATCTTTATTACACATATGCATGGCGATCATATTTACGGCTTACCAGGGTTAATCAGTTCAAGGTCATTTCAAGGTGGGGAAACACCTTTAACAATATATGGACCTAAAGGAATTGAGGAGTTTGTGAAACTCTCACTTTCTGTTAGCCATACACATTTAACTTATGAAATAAAATTTGTAGAAATTGAAGATGGAATTATCTTTGAGGATGAATTATTTCAAGTTATTACTGAAAAATTAGATCATGGAATTGATTCATACGGTTATCGAGTGATTGAAAAAGATTTACCCGGTCCTTTACATGTTGATAAGCTCAAAAAGCTTGGATTACCCCCGGGACCGATTTACCAAAAAATTAAAAATGGGGGAGCCATTCGGTTACCAAATGGCTCAGTTATTAATGGAGACGAATTTGTTGGACCAAAACAAAAGGGAAGAGTTGTGACAATTTTAGGTGACACGCGCTACACTGAAAAAAGTATTAAACTAGCGGAAGAATCCGATGTGCTTATTCATGAAGCAACGTTTTCTAAGGAAGATCAGCAGCTTGCATATAATTATTTTCATTCAACGACTATTGATGCAGCTAAAATCGCAAAAAAATCTAATGCAAAAAAGCTGATACTTACGCACATCAGCTCTCGTTACCAAACGACAGAGCAGCATGATTTACTACTTCAGGAGGCTAAAGATACCTTTCCTTTATCGTTAATAGCAACAGATTTTATGCAAATTGAAATACCAAAGAATAATTGATACCAAAAAAAGGAGAGATGGATTTTAAACCATCTCTCCTTTTTGTCTTACCAGCCCCGGTCATACTGTTTTGGAGAATCAATTGTTTCTTTAAGCTGAGCTGCTGCTGTTCTTGGGAAATAAGGGTCTCTTAGCAACTCTCTCGCGATAAAGATAAGATCAGCTCGATTGTTTTGTAAAATTTCTTCCGCTTGCAATCCGGTCGTGATAAGCCCGACAGCGCCAGTTGCTATCTTTGCCTCTTCTTTAATTTTTTCAGCAAAACGGACTTGGTAGCCTGGAAACACGTTGATTTTGGCTGTGACAACTGCTCCTGAGCTTACATCGATTAAGTCAACACCTTGTTCCTTCATTTTCTTAGCAAATTCAACGTAATCTGAAACATCTAATCCTTCCTCGTGATAATCAGTAGCAGAAATACGGACGAATAGTGGACCATCCCAAACTTCTTTTACAGACTCAATCACTTCACTTAATAAACGATAGCGATTTTCTGGTGTTCCACCATATTCATCTTCACGTTTATTTGATAAAGGTGATAGAAACTCGTTGATTAAATATCCATGTGCCCCATGAATCTCGATAATGTCAAAACCAGCTTCTTTTGCACGTTTCGCTCCATCTTGAAAGGCTTGAACGGTAGATGTAATATCTTCTTTTGTCATAGCTGTTGGTGTTTTAGAATGATCATCAAATGGAATAGCTGATGGAGCATATATCTCGCCATCAACCGTTGCTTTACGACCGGCATGTGCAAGCTGTATCGCAGTTGTAGAGCCGTAATTTTTTATACCTGATACTAGTTTCTTTAGTTGAGGAAGATGATCATCACTCCATATTCCTAGGTCTTGAGAAGATATTCGTCCTTGTGGAGTAACAGCCGTTGCTTCAACCATAATTAACCCTACTTGACCTACTGCACGACTAATATAATGGGTCATATGAAAGTCTTCTACAAATCCTTGTTGACCCGTTGAAGAATACATACACATAGGTGACATAACAATACGGTTCTTTATCGTAACATCTTTTATTTGATAAGGTTGAAAAAGCTTCGTTTTCATTGTTTCTCCTCCATTATGTAGATTATGTTTACGGGAAGATTATAACAATCTAAATGAAAATAGGCATGTTTTCTGCCTGTTCATTGTATGTAGTTTAAAGGTAAAAAAGCCACTTAACTTGTTAGTGGCTGGTTAGCAAATACTATGCTGATCTATTCTCAAGCTTCTGTAGTAAATTCTTTATTTGAAAATGATGATAAACAGTGAGTGTAATGACAATAAAACTAAATAAAGTTGACAGTATTGTACTTTTAAGTAATAAATTCATAACATTACGGTTAAACACTTCCTCACCTCCATTAATTAGTATTAATTTCAACTTACTTTTGATGCAAAGTAAATTATTCTAGAAGTGGATTTAGTGTTAAAATGAAACATGTATGAAAGTTACCGTTATGGAAGGTGTAATATGAAGAAGTGTCCCTTATGTCAAAATGATAATCAATGTGCAATTTCTAAAGGGCAGCAACCAAAAACATGTTGGTGCATGACTGCATCATTTCCACAAAAATTATTGGCTACTACTTCTTTTGAAGATTCCTGTATTTGTAAAAAATGCGTGAATGATTATGAAAAACCTTTACCCTTATAGAGCTTTTCTAAGAGATAAAGGTTTTTTATGATAGGATAATTACTTTTTTCCTTCAGACGAATTAGGGTGTCCGGCTACTGCAAAAGATGGGGGAACTTTTAACCAACCTCTTTCAAGCATTATTGTTTTAACAATAAATAAAGAATTCACTTTTTCATTATAAAATTTTAAAAACATAGCTCCCACATCATTGCGGATAGCCTGTGTTAATGCCCCGTTACATAAATTAATTGCTGCAAGCTCTTTTGCAATTAAACCATTTGCTATTTCTTCATCAGTCATCTTTGTTCCATAAGGAACGTCCAATGCGTCAGAGTTTGGTTTTGGGGGAGTTGCGTTTGGGATAGGGACGCCTTCCTTCATCATAAGCTTTTTAACTTCGTTTGATTGTTCAGCACAGTTTTTAATACTGTCTTTTAACATCTTCTGTATATCTTGATCATCTGATGTATTTTCTCCTATGTAGCAAAAAGCATTTGCTTCATCAAGTAAAATGGAGAAAGTCCACAAAGTCATTGCTTCACCGATATGTAGTGGTCGTTGAGTTGTATTATTTAGATTTGTTTTGATAAATTCAATGGTGCCTTCAAGGAAATTAGACATCTGTATCACCTCTTAAATTTAGTTTTCATTATTTTGTGCAAAAATTTATAATTCACTCAAATTGATGAGGTGAAGGGAGATTAGATTTCTAGTCAAGGTTTTGTCTTTATAATCAAAAACAGGGATTTCACATTACATGAAATCCCTGTTCGTTTTATTTTTTATTAGTGACCAATTCTTCAGAGAACATTGCTTTTAATTCCTCTGAACGTTCTGTTGCCCGTTTGATACATGATATGAACGCTTCCTCTACCTGTTTTTCCTTAAGAATGGAAATGCCTGCTTCTGTCGTGCCATTTGGACTTGTTACTTCCTTCCTTAGCTGTGATGGGTGTTTTTCTGAAACAGCAATCATTTCAGATGCCCCTAATAAGGTTTGAACAATTAAATCCCTGGCAACAAAAGGATCTAAACCTACTTCAACAGCAGCCTTTTCCATTGATTCTACTAAATAATAAATATAGGCAGGACCACTTCCAGACAACCCAGTAACAGCATCTAACTGATTCTCTTCAACAATTTTACAAATCCCGATTGCTTCAAAAAGAGACACACATCTTCTCATTTGCTTCATTGTAACAGAATCACTTCCTGCAATAGCGGTCGCGGATTTGCCAATAGCTGCGGATGTATTTGGCATCGCTCTAACGATAGAAGCTTTCTTTCCAAGAATAGCTGTAATTGTTTGAATGGAAATCCCTGCTAAGACAGAAACAATTAGATGATCTTTTATTAAACTTTGTACACCGTCAAACCCTGCTTTTACATCTTTAGGTTTCATTGCTAGTACGATTATGGAAGCATCTTTTACTAATTGTTTTTTATCATGTGTTGTTTTTACACCGTACTTTACCGATAATTCATCTAGTCGATCTGAATTTGAGCGATTGGACACAATGATTTGCTCCGCTTGAAATACATTGCCTTTTATAAGTCCTGCAACCATGGCCTCAGCCATTGAGCCAGCTCCAATAAATCCAATTTTCTCCATGATTTCTCTCCCTTTTTATTGTGTGATCTTAATAAGTTCCATTCCTGCTAGTGAGAAGAAATGACCGCCAGTTTAACCGAGCCCTAGCATTCAATAAATAAAAAAGCCATTCTGCCCTATAATAAGGACGGAATGACTCCGCGGTACCACCTTTTTTGGAATGTCTATGCATTCCCAGCTTATAATCTTTATCGCAGACATACGGTTAGGTTTACCTAACAGCTCATAGGGCAGGTTCAATAAAAGGTTGGCAATGAAGCCTTTCAGCCATGGACTCCACTCTCTTTTACGCCTTTTTATCTACTATTCCTAATCAACGCTATGTATATTAAAGACACTACAACTATACAAAGATATAAATTTTTATTCATTATGCAGCGTTAGACAAGCTGTTGTCAAGTTTTCTTTATATCATTAAATATTTGAATTATTTGAATATAATGACAAGGTGGTGTTTGCAAGGTACAATAGAAATAGATAATTTGTTTAGAATAAAGAAAACCTAATACAGATACATAATTTGATTATAATTATTTCCTGTTTTTGGATTAAGTAAACTTATATAAAAATAATAATGGGGATGATTGAATGAACCAGATAACACAGGCAAAGCAAATTTTGAAAATTATTTTACCCACACCGTTTCCGGTAGGGGATGTAAATGTTTATTTAATTAAGGGAGAGCGTTTAACACTAGTTGATGCTGGGCCTAAAACAGAAGAAGCGTGGCTTTCCTTTCAACATCAATTAAAAGAATATGGTTACACTCCAGATGATATTGAACAAATCATCATAACACATCATCATCCTGATCATGTTGGTATGCTTGATTATTTGGATAAGAACATTCCTGTGTTTGGACACCCTTTTAACAAGCCGTGGTTAAAAAAAGATGAAAGATTCCTGCAAACTCAAGCTCGGTATTTTGAACAACTTTTTCTCACCTTTGGACTTGATAAAAATTTCTTACCTTCTATACAAAAATTGAATGATACTTTAGAATATTCGTGTAATCGGGAGTTACATCATAATCTAATAGAAGGAATGGAGATTGCTGGACTATCTGGATGGATTGTTATGGAAACGCCGGGTCATGCTCAAAGTCACATCGTTTTATATGAAGAAAAGACAGGTATACTAGTTGGGGGAGATTTATTATTAAAGGACATCTCCCCAAACCCTTTACTAGAACCACCAATGATTGAAGGGGTTATCAACAGACCAAGGCCTCAGCTGCAGTTAAACAACTCAATTTCTAAATTGCTTGAATTGTCGCTATCTGTTGTTTATCCAGGGCATGGGGGAAATATTGAGAATGCTCATGAACTTATTGCCTATCGTTTGAAAAAACAAGCTGAAAGGGCAGAGCTAGTTAAAGGGTTCTTACAGGAAAAGCCTTTAACCGCATTTGAAGTGTGTAAAGCACTTTTTCCTACTATATACTATAAGCAGCTTATGCTGACTATGTCAGAGACAGTTGGACAGCTTGACTATCTTGAGGACAAAGGTCAAATTAAAATTGATGAAACAAACATTCCTGCTCTTTTTTATGTTGTAGAGAAATAGAGGTGATAAGATTGAATTCTCGTATACAAGGGTGCTACGTCGCCATTACTGGTGCTTCTAGTGGAATTGGTGAAAAAATTGCGATCGAATGTGCGAAAAATGGTGCTCATCTTGTTTTGCTTGCTAGAAGAGAAGAAGTTTTAGCAAAGCTTTCTGAGCGTATTAAGCAGAATTATGGTGTTTCATGTCACTATTATTCATTGGATGTTCAAGACCTTCAATCAATTCAAACTGTTTTTTCAACGATTGAACGTGATGTGGGTTCAATTGACATTCTTGTTAATAATGCTGGATTTGGTATTTTTAATGAGGTGCTTCATTCTTCATTAGATGAAATGAAAAGTATGTTTGAGGTCAATGTCTTCGGTCTAGTTGCCAGCACAAAGATGGTGCTGCCAGCTATGATGAAAAGAAGAAAGGGACATATTATTAATATTGCTTCACAGGCTGGGAAAATTGCAACACCAAAATCAAGTTTGTACTCTGCTAGTAAACATGCCGTTTTAGGATTTACAAACAGTTTACGAATGGAAGTTAAACAGCATGGGATTTTTGTTACCTCTGTAAATCCTGGACCGATTAAAACAAATTTTTTCACAATTGCTGATAAACAGGGAGACTATGTGAAAAATGTTGAACGTTGGATGCTCGACCCTAATAAGGTAGCTCGTATCATTGTGGCTTCTATGCTGACTCCAAGACGGGAAATTAATTTACCAGCTTGGATGAATGCTGGAAGCACCCTTTATCAGGTGATGCCGAGACTTTTTGAAAAACTAGCAGGAAAAGCATTTTTTAAGAAATAAGGTTTAGACATAGTGTTAAAAGGCATTATGTCTTTTTTTATTGCCTAATTTGGATATATAATAGAGGTCATTGGCAAATGTATATTCATCAGGGGAACACCAACTGATTCAAAATAATATTTTTGTGTAAAGGTGGAACGTGCTTGGCTCAACAACAAACTAAATTTATTTATACATTTACTTGTCATGAAGATGAGCTTTCATTGTGCCAGCTGGAGATGCGCTCTCTTTTTGGGTTTGATACTGATTCTAGTGTAATAGAAACAACTGTAAAGATTGATCCAAGTCGAAGTCCGTTTATTAACGAAAGAGTAGATGTTATGGTTAGATCGGATTCTCTTACCGACATTGCTCAGCAAATAGAGGGATTGAGTATTGAGGATGACACGTTTAAAGTTCTTTTCATTGAACATGCTGATTTGGCTAGTTATAAAAAAGTAAGTTTTAATGAAAGACGTAAAATCGAACGTGAAATTGGGCAACAAATAATTGGTAAAGTGGATTTAGTTAACCCTGATTTATTGTTTGCTATTATGAAGTATCAAAATAGCTGGGTATTTGGCCAATATATCAAAAGTGAATCGATTTGGTTTTTACATCAAAATAAACCTAAAAATTATTCAACGGCTTTAAGTACTAGAGTCGCCAGAGCTGTTGTTAATATTGCTGTCCCTGAGGTAGATAATATTAAAGCAATTGATCCTTGTTGCGGATCCGGAACAGTTTTAGTAGAAGCGTTATCAATGGGGATTAACATTGTTGGGAGTGACAATAATCCACTTGTATGTCCGATTGCCCGAGAAAATATTGCTTATTTTGGTTTAAAAGGGGAAGTTAGCTTAAGGGACATTCTTGATGTGACCGGTTGTTATGATGTAGCTATTATTGATATGCCTTATAATCTCTGCTCAGTTCTAGATCCAGATAAGCAGCTTGAAATGCTCCGAAGTGCTCGTAACTTTACTAGTAAAGTTGTTGTTGTGACAATTGAAACAATTGATTATTTAATAGAAAAAGCAGGCTTTAACATTGTTGATCGTTGTGTTGCGAAAAAGGGAAGTTTTACGAGACAAATTCTTGTTTGTGAATAGTAGCCTTGTGATGTCTTCTTGACTCACAAGGCTCTTTTATTCTTGATTTGTTACATAGCTATAGACAGCATCCTCTATAACCTCATACCATTCTGTATCATCGTTTTTATCTGCGGCTATCTTTTTGAGTAAATAAGCTGAATCCTCACTTGATAATGGATCTTCATTAAGATTTCTTCCGTATTGTAAAAAGCTTTTCCGAAGCATTTTTAAAAGTATCTTTTCTTCCATACTTCACCTCTTTAAAGGTAGTATACATCTTTTTAAGTATTTGTCGATCATGTTTCATGGTGAAAACTACCATTGAAATCGAACGTATATTCGCTTAATATATAGAATATACTTTATACGAACATATATTCTATTTGGAGGAAACGGCTATGATTGAAAACTACGATCAGCTGCCAAAACAAAAGATTCTTTGTATTGATATGAAAAGCTTTTATGCAAGTTGTGCCGCCGTGTTGCTTGGGTTGGACCCATTAACCTGTTATTTGGCTGTTGTAGGTGATACGGAGCGGCAAGGGAGTATCGTCTTGGCTGCTTCTCCCCGACTAAAAAAGGAATTTGGAATTAAAACAGGTTCCAGACTGTTTGAAGTACCAAAGGATCCCCGGATTACAATTGTGAATCCGAAGATGGCGACATATGTCCGTATTTCAACAGAGCTGACAAGGCTTTTTCATCGTTATGTACCAAAAGATGCAATCCACACTTATAGTGTTGATGAAAGCTTTATTAAAGTAGATGGGGTGGAGCATATTTGGGGAGATGCTTTAACGATTGCTCATAAAATTCGTGATGACATGGAACGGGAATTTTCCCTCCCAAGTGCCATTGGAATTGGACCAAATATGCTTTTAGCAAAAGTATGCTTAGATACTGAAGCGAAAAAGACAGGTGTTGCTGAATGGACATATGACGATGTAAAGGAAAAACTATGGAAAATCGAACCGCTAAGTGACATGTGGGGAATTGGGTCAAGAGTGCAAAAAACCTTAAATCGAATGGGGATTTTTAATATTGGACAGCTTGCTAACTATCCTCTTGAGCTTTTGGAAAAGAAATTTGGGGTAATGGGGAATCAGCTCTATTATCATGCATGGGGTGTTGATTTATCAGAAGTTGGGGCGCCGATTATGCAAGGGCAAATTAGTTTTGGGAAAAGCCAAATGCTGCTTCGCGATTACCCTGACCCGGAAGAAGTCAAGCATGTGATATTAGAGATAAGTGAGGAAGTGGCCCGAAGAGCCCGTCAGCATCAAAAGGTTGGTCGTACAATTAGCCTTGGAATTGGGTATAGCAGTGATGAATTTGGTGGCGGGTTTTATCGCTCTAAAACAATTGAGGAACCAACAAATATTACAATGGATATTTATGAAACATGTCTTCAGCTTTTTGAAAAATTTTATGAGAATAAAACCGTACGGAAAATTTCAATCGCCCTCTCGAATATTGAAGATGACTGTGAAATGCAGCTTGATTTATTTCGACCAAATCGTACAAAACAACGCACTTTAGGGTATGTGATGGACTCGATCCGTCATAAATATGGTTCTGATGCCATTTTACGGGCTGTGTCCTATACGCCTGCTGGCACAGCCAAGCAACGTGCCACGCTTGTTGGTGGACATAAAGCGTAAAAGCCTATTTCAATTTGGAAAAGCTACGATCCTTCTGATTAGGAATAAAGTATAAGGACTTTATTTGCTTTTTTAGGAGGATATCATGTGGAAACAAATCAGTCCTGTTTAACATATATAGCTTTAGGAGATTCCTTGACAGTTGGAGTAGGAGCATCATTTCTAGCACCTGGATTTGTTGGACGTTATGTAAGATTAACTGAGGAAAAGCTAAATACCCACGTATGTGCTGGTATTTACGCAAAATCTGGTATAGAAACAGGCGGTGTTTTACAAATTGTAGAGAGTCCAGAGTTGCATCGGAAAATCGAACATGCCAACATTATTACCATCTCAGCTGGAGGAAACGATTTAATTCAAGCAAGCAAAGAATTTGTGGAATCCCGTGATACAACAGACCTAGCTCAATCTGTAAAAGAGTGTCATGACAATATGGTGAAAATAATGGAAACCATTCATGAATTAAAAAAGGATTGTGGTGTTCCTTTTATCATTTATTTGCTTAATCTTTATAATCCATTGCCGGAAATTGCACTTGCAGATAAATGGGTTCGTTTTTTTAATCGTCATTTAAACAGCTTTGATAATGGAAAAACAATTCGAGTTGCAGATATTTACTCGGTGTTTAAAGACCGACAAGACGATCTTTTATCTAGAGATCATATCCATCCAAATAATCTCGGATATCAAGAGATTGCTCATACATTAGCTCAATTAGGCTATCCGAAAGCTTTTCACTAGTTAAATTGTTTTGAAGGTGGTGACGAGACATAATACGGGATAGAGGAAATATAAAATGGACATCTATGATGCTCCCTGAACATGTTAAGCTTTTACGAGACTGGTCGGAAGAAGATACCTATCAGGAGAAACCGGAACTTGATGAACAGCAACTTGAACAATTAAATGAAACCATTTGTCAGGCAATGGAAGAGCACACAGAACTTGTGTTTACCTATTATAAGGATCATTTTCTTCATATGTGCACAGGTTATGTACATTATATTGATCCCATTCAGCATACTTTGCGAATTATAAATGAGAAAACAGGTGACCGTCAGCAGCTGCCGATTCAAACAATTGTAGATTTGAAACAAAAGTAAGAGGATGAGTAGTTATAGTACTCATCTTTTTTTACGAAGGTCCTCTAGGAGTAAATTTATGCAAGAATATATAGCCTGTGATAAAATATAGCTTATATAAAATGGATTTTAAAAAGGAGATTTATCATGCAGGTGACTTTTACAGATGAAGCAATACAACAACTAGCACCAAAATTAGCTGAAAATAATGAGCGGTTTTTAAAGATAAAATACGATACTGAAGGTTGTGGCTGCGTTATGAGCGGTGTAACAGCATTGTGGCTTGTTGAAGAACAAGATCAGGATGATGTGAAGATAGAGACAAATTATGTGCCTTTAGTAGTAGAAAGAACGAAGATGGTCTTTTTAGATGATCAGCTAACGATTTCTTATAACGAGTCAGCTAAAAGCTTCATGTTAAAAAGTCCCTCACAAATATTAAATCCACGTATGAGTTTAGTTGTAAAGTGAGGAGTATAGATGAAGGATCGATTAACTTCCATAAAAAATGTAGCTTTAAATAAAACATGGGTATCCTTTTTAAATGAAAACCATCCATATAGTCTTCTTCACTGGTCAATTGGTGGATCTCATGAAGACACGAAGGACGTTTGGCTTCTGCAAGACGAGATGTCTTTTGAGGCACAGGAATTTCCTACGATAGACGAAGCGCTTCAATGGATTGAAGAAAACATGAAGAATATTTCAGACGTCTTAGGCTAGCTAGGCAAGAATAATAGAGGCCAATCTTTTTAGATTGGTTTTTATATTGTACAACCCTTATAACCTGGGCTTAAACGTTCCCATGTCGAACACTGTTTTACCACTAAAAAACCTCTTTACAAGTCAAATCAATGACTATAGTAAAAAGGTTTTTTTATAACTGCTTTACGATTTTTCTAAAGGCTTTTCCCATGCTTCAACATTTTTTAAACCTTTAATGGAGGTTTTATCAAAGACTGGATCTTTTCCGTTTGCTTTTTGTTTTGTATAGTCGTTAAGTGCAGAGAATGCAATTTTGCCAAGTATCGAAATGGCGATTAAATTAATAATTGCCATTAGACCCATAAACATATCGGCTAAACTCCACACGAAGTTTAAGGAAGCTAATGATCCAAAAGCAACCATAAATACAACAGCTATACGATAAATAATAAGATAGACCTTTTTTTGATTAATAAATTCAATATTGGATTCTCCGTAATAGTAATTTCCAACAATAGAGCTGAATGCGAACATGAGAACGATAAATGCAAGGAATATTCCGGCCCATGATCCTATAGATGTTTCTAGTGCTTGTTGTGTTAGGATAATACCATCAGATTCTTGTGAGGTATAAAGACCTGATAACAAGATGATAAATGCAGTTGAACTACAAATAATAATCGTATCAACAAACACCCCAAGTGCTTGAATTAAACCTTGTTTAACAGGGTGGCTGACATCAGCAGTAGCTGCAGCATTAGGTGAGCTTCCCATCCCTGCTTCGTTTGAAAACAATCCTCGTTTGATTCCATTCATCATTGCCGCACCTAAAGCACCACCTGCAGCCTCTTTAAGTCCAAAGGCACTTTCGAATATTAACATAAATACGCTTGGGATTTCTGTAATATTTGTTAGCATAATAAATAGTGCAACGAGAATATAAGCTCCTGCCATAATTGGTACAATAATTTCAGATACCTTTGCAATTCTTTTAATTCCACCAAAGATAATAATCGCTGTGATTATAGATAAAATGATAGCTATTAAAACCTTGTTAATACCGAATGATGAGTGAAAAGCACTTGTAATTGTGTTTGCCTGGACAGAGTTAAAAGCTAAGCCAAAAGTTAGCGTTATCAATACAGCGAAGGTAACACCCATCCAACGAGCATTTAGTGCTTTTTCCATGTAATAGGCCGGACCACCACGGAATGTGTCGCCATCTTTTATTTTATAAATTTGAGCAAGTGTGCTTTCAACAAATGCAGATGCAGAGCCAATTAAGGCAATTAGCCACATCCAAAAAACAGCTCCTGGTCCTCCTGTTGTAATTGCGATGGCAACACCAGCTAGGTTACCAGTACCAACACGTGAGGCAGTACTAATACAAAATGCCTGAAAAGATGAAACACCCTTTTTATTTGCGGTTGCACCTTCACCTAATAAGCGAACCATTTCACCTATCATTCGAAATTGAACGAATTTTGTTCGGACAGTAAAGTAAATTCCTGCGCCAATTAACATAATGATTAATACATATGACCATAACAATGTATTTGTGCCATTAATGATATTTTCAATTATTGTCATAAACCAAACTCCTTCTAATACTTTTCTAACTAAATACTTTTATTATATTAGCATATTAGAAGTCCCTGATAAACTATTCTATTGCAAGAAGTGAAAAAGATAAGCGTATGGGATAATTATTAGAGTGGGAAGTTGAAGGAGGATTAGTGATATTTATAGGGCTGATCACACCTACATGCTGAGTTGTGATCAGCCCTATAAATAATGTATCACCTTGTAGGTCCTAGCTGCACATTAGAGACTACACCAATATCCTCAAAAAACTCATCTATTACTTCTGAATATTTCTCTCGATTTTCAGCATATGACATTGCGTGGGATCCCTTTTCAGCAATATAGAGCTTTCTATAGCCTTTTTTCTTATCATATAGCTGCTTCGTCATATCAACAGGTATGTAATCATCATCCTTACTATGAATAAATAGGACAGGATGATGGATATTATTTATTATGCTAAGCGGGGAAACATCTTTAAGTGAATACCGGTCACGAAGCTTAACAAATGGTTTAGCAATTGGCATAACCAAAAAACCAGGAATATTAAATTCGACTTTAAGGCGATAAAGAAGTTGAGCTTCTAGTTCAGAAAACGGACAATCGGCTATGTAAAAGTCAGCTCCATCCTCAACCATTCCACCATAAAGTAGAGTAGTAACTGCTCCCATAGATTCGCCATGTATACCTAAAATAAGTGATTCACCAACCTCATTTTTTAGCCAGTTAACAACAGTCTTAAGGTCAAATTTTTCGTAGTGACCATAGCTTGTGGTTTTACCTCCACTTTCACCATGGCGTCGATGATCATAAATTAATACATTCCAGCCCTTTTGGATAAACAAATTCATATATTTAACAGAATTGAGTCGATTGACTGTCACACCATGACAAATGATCATGTAATGATTAGTATGATGTGGTTCATAAAGAGCCCCCTTAATTTTGTAACCGAATTGGGAAGTAATAGAGAAATCTCTTTTATGGAGAGAGTCAACATCTTCATGATTATAAAAACCATATTTCGTTTCTCTGTCAATGATTTCTTCATCCTTCTTCTTTTTTATATACATCATCTTATTCGTAAAGAAAAAGCCAACAATTAAAACATATGAAAGGATGATAAAGATCGTCGTGAATATTTTTTTCATGAGAAACCTCCTAGAATGAACATACCTTTTATTTTACATGAAAAAAAGTTCAGCACAAATATTCTTGTCATGAAATAAAAGAAGACAAGCGTTATGCCTGTCTTCAGTAATTACTGCGGTGAATTTTGTCTTTTGGTTGGATGAATAGCCTTTTCCATTTCTTCCGCTGCCATCTTATTATTGGTTGTGTCAGAATTTGGTTTACCTTTTTGTCCACGTTGTTTTGCCATATTACATCTCTCCTTTCTTTCATTAAAATGTCTGATATGTCAGCAATTTATACGGTTACTCTATTTAATCCCATTTCATATTCGTTGGTTTAGGTTTTAACTTGTTTATTTCTAATTATTGGCTAATTAAAACAAGAGGTACAAGTAGTTAAAACTGTGATAAATTTGCTATAATTTTACTAGATTGAGGGTAAGAGGAGGCAACTTAGATGAAGAAAACAAACAAAAAGAAAAAGGATGATCAAGCTGTATCTTTATCAGATCATTTAAATAATGATCTTTTAGAACAATTAAAGGCCGTAAAAAAGGATTTAACAAAAGAGCATGAAGAAAAAGAGGCGGCTCTTGAGCGTAAACGGATTGAGGAGAGAAAGCAAAGGGAGAAAAATAAAAGTTTTGAAGAGCTTTTTAACGAAAGCTCTCTATCATGGAAAGAGTTCAAATAAAAAAGTTAAAAGCGGGGTTAACTCCGCTTTTAACTTTTAACGATGCTGTTCATATTTATCAAATTTTGTTAGTGTTTGCAGCTCTTCATAGGTTTGCTGTGATAGTCTTTCTGCAGATCCTGCTTCAGCATTTTCAATTAATTGCTCTAACTTGCTAGCACCTGGAATAACAGTACCAACTACATCTTGATGTAGGCAATATTGTAAAGCTAGTTCAGTTATAGTATGGTTAGAATCTACTTGTTCTAACATAGGTAATACATTTTTTAGCTCAGCCTCTGAATAAGTTAAGTAGCCTTTAGATGTTGATTTTTCTCCTAAAGGTTTTTTAGTAAGAAGTCCTTTTGCAAGCGGACCACGGGCAATGACACTTACATTATGCTCTTTAATGATAGAAAAATATTCTTCTGGACGACGATCCAATAAGCTGTATTGCATCATAATTGAAACAATGTTCGATTTGCTCAAATATTCCTTAATCACATTAGGGCGAATAGAGGAAATACCATAATATCGGATGACACCCTCTTGCTTTAATTCTTCGAAAGCTTCAATCGTCTCATCAATATGATCTTCAATTGTGCCTCCATGTAACTGATAAAGGTCAATATAATCTGTCTGTAGACGTTTTAAACTTTCTTTTACAGCAGTTTTTATATATGCCTTAGATGGATCCCATGTCCAGCCGCTTTTATCTTCTTTCCACTTGTTTCCGACTTTTGTGGCTAAGATTATTTCGTTGCGTCGATGTTTAATCGCTTTGCCAACAAGCTCCTCGTTTACCCCTGCATCATATAAATCAGCTGTGTCTAAATAATTAATTCCCAAGTTAATCGCCCTATCAACAAGTGAAAGGGCATGTTTTTCATCTGTACCTAGTGACATACAACCAAGGCCAACTTCACTCACAAATAAATCAGATTTACCGAGTTGTCTTTTTCGCAAACATAATCACTCCAGTATAATATCAAGTCATATCATTGAGATTAGTACAAAGCCTGGTGAAAATCAACTGAAAGACACTGCTGTTTATCCTTAGTTAAAAGTGTTATTAGTAAAGGTGCCACGACGATTTCTTTTCTTTTTATTGTGCTTTTCGTTTTGAACCCATTCATTCACCGTTGAGTAAATGTTTCCATATTCCTTTAACTTTGCTCTAATTTCCCAAGCCTTACCTACAAGAGTGATTCCTTGATCGTGTCGATAGATTTTCACCCGGCAATCCATTCCCTTCCAGTTAAGATATGATAGAATGTATGAGGATAAAAAAGCTTATAGAACAGGAGCTGAAGTAACGATGAATTTGAACGAAAAAACATTATCATCTAAAGAAATTTTTAAAGGAAGAATTATTGATTTATATGTAGAACAAGTTGAACTTCCAAACGGAAAGACAAGTTCAAGAGAAATTGTTAAGCATCCAGGGGCAGTAGCAGTTATAGCGATTACTCCGGAAAACAAAATTGTTATGGTAGAGCAATTTCGCAAGCCGTTAGAACGTAATTTAGTGGAAATCCCAGCTGGAAAACTAGAAAAAGGGGAAGAGCCTGAAACAACAGCACGAAGAGAACTTGAAGAAGAAACAGGGTACACTTGTACTCATTTAGAGCCACTAATTTCTTTTTATACATCTCCTGGTTTTGCAGATGAACTTGTTCATTTATTTCTTGCGGAAAATCTTGAAAAGCTTTCAGAGGCAGCAGAATTAGATGAAGATGAATTTGTTGAGGTGATGGAGGTAACACTAGAGGAAGCTGAACAAATGATTGCCAATAAACGAATCTACGATGCGAAAACGGCCTATGCTGTTCAGTATTTGCAATTAAAACAAGCTAGGCAAAATTCAAGTAAATAACCATTAAAAATTAGAGGATGTTAGCATTTATGAACAGTTATTTTGCTGACTTACATATTCATATAGGACAAACAAAATCAGGGAAGCCAGTGAAAATTACTGCTTCAAGGTCACTTACCTTGGAAAACATTTTAATTGAAGCAAGTGAACATAAAGGGATTGATATTGTAGGAATTATTGATTGTCATGTGCCGGAAATCATGTTAACTCTCGAGAAACTCCTTGAAGATGGGAGTTGTGTAGAGTTAGAAGGTGGTGGCATACGATTTCAGCAAACAACACTAATTCTTGGAAGTGAGCTGGAAATTTATGATGAAAGCTGTAAAGGGCCAATTCATGTTTTAGTTTATTTTCCAACACTTCAAAAAATGAAGGAATTCTCAATCTGGCTTTCCAAAAGAGTAACAAATAACACATTAAGTTCACAAAGAATATATGAAACCGGAAAAACATTACAAACAGTTGTAAAAGAGCTGGAAGGATTATTTATACCTGCACATATCTTCACACCGCATAAAAGCTTATATGGTAGTGGCGTATCTCACTCAATAACGGAAGTTTTCAACCCAGATCAGATTGATGCAGTAGAGTTAGGGTTAAGCTCTGATACAATAATGGCCGATCAAATAGCTGAGTTACATCGTTTTGCTTTTTTAACAAATTCGGATGCCCATTCATTACCGAAAATTGGTCGTGAATATCAAAAGTTATTGTTAAATGATCCAAACTTTTTAGAACTAAAGAAGGCATTGGGAAATGAAAATGGTCGTAGGATTTTAGCGAATTATGGGTTGAATCCATATTTAGGAAAGTACTATGAAACAACATGTGAAAAGTGTGGACAAAAGCCTGAAAATAGTGCAATAATTTGTGAAAGCTGCGGAAGCGAGAGATTTACAAAAGGGGTTTCTAAACGATTAAAAGAGTTATCTAACGGACTCAAAAATAACAATCCCCGTCCACCTTATATACATCAAGTGCCGCTTCAATTTATTCCAGGGCTTGGACCTAAAACACTAGAAAAGCTGAAGGATTTGTTTGGAACAGAAATGAATATTTTACACGAAGTACCCGAGACAGCGTTCCAAAAGGTTGTTTCGGAAAAAATAGCGGAATATATTGTTGCTGCAAGAGAAGGTCGATTAAAGGTCGATTCAGGTGGGGGGGGAACGTACGGGAAAATAACAGGAATGTAGGGGGGATGCCCCCTTCATCAGATATTTTGTTCAAATGTTTTTGCAAAAATAAATGTATCTCTAACATTTTTACCGTCAACTGACATATCATCTGAACGAAAAGTTCCCTCCAAAGTAAATCCAAGTTTATTAGGGATTTTTCGGCTACGTTCATTTCTGGTGTCACACCTAATCTCTATTCTTCTAGCCTTTAGTTCGCTAGTAGCGAAATTAATAAGCCCCTCAACTGCTTCGGTTATATAACCTTGACCACTGTATCTAGTATCAATCCAGTATCCAATTTCAAAGCTTCTAACCTTCCAATTCATTCGATGAAGTCCAGTACTGCCAATAAATTGGCCTGATTGTCGGTCAAATATGAGAATTCTAAGATCTTCTCTTAAAATAAATTGTGCAACAGCTTCTCGGATATTTTGTTCTGTTTCTTCAAGCGTTGGTTCTTTTTGCGCAAAGGGCATCCATTGTTTTAATTCAGGAAGAGATGCAATAATTGCCTCATTTACTGCTTTTCCATCACCAGCTTTTGGAGCTCGAAGTAGTAAACGTTTCGTTGTGAATTCGGTAGGGAAATCTAGTAAAATAGGGTTCATTCTTGACACATCCTTTATATGTCATATTTTTTAGTAGTATATACTAGTAAACTAGAAAAGAAAACCATTTTTAAGTCATAGAAACAGGTTCCTCTCATATACTCTAGTAAGTGAAAAACGGGAGGAATTTTTACATGCAAAGACAACTGCCGATTAGTGCAACGATTAAACAGCATCTTAAAGAGCATTCTTCAATATATTTGTTTGTTTTTGTTTTATTTTTAATGGGAGTTATTTTTGGTGCCATTATTGTAAACAGTATGAACTTGAGTCAAAAAGAGGACCTTTATTATTATTTAAATCGATTTTTTGGACAAGTAGCAGAAGGAAAAGTGGCGAGTTCAGCTGACATGTTTCAGCAAAGCTTTTTTCACAATCTAAAATATTTAGGCTTAATGTGGATACTGGGAATTTCCATTATCGGCCTGCCAGTTATATTAGTTATGCTCTTTATTAAAGGTATGGTTGTAGGATTTACGGTAGGATTTTTAGTGAATCAGCTAGGATTAAAGGGGTTCTTGCTCTCATTTGTTACAGTGTTGCCACAAAATATTTTATTAATCCCTGCTTTTATTATCATGTGCTCTGTAGCCATATCGTTTACATTAAAAATGATCAAACAGCTATTTATGAAGAAAACAAACTCAATGGAAGCACCGTTTTCTTTGTTTATGAGATATGTATCTGTTTTTTTGTTTATAGGAATTCTAGCAGTCGTTGCATCAAGCTTTGAAGCGTATGCTTCTCCGTTTTTAATGAAAAATGTAGTAGAATTCGTTAGTAAATAATAATTATTATTATATAATAAACATTATTTTTATTACATTAAAATCATTTTAGTTGGACACTTTCCTTGCCTATGATATATAATGGTTTTGGGAACGCGGCGAGGGAGGAAAAGTGTTATGGAAAACCGCATTGATCGGATTAAAAAGCAGTTACATACTGCCAGCTATAAACTTACACCACAACGTGAGGCAACAGTTCGGGTCTTGCTCGAGAATGAAGAAGATCATTTAAGTGCAGAAGATGTATATCTTTTAGTAAAAGAAAAAGCGCCCGAAATTGGACTAGCAACTGTATATCGAACTTTGGAATTGTTAACGGAATTAAAAGTTGTTGATAAAATAAATTTTGGAGACGGTGTTTCCAGGTATGACCTTCGCAAAGAAGGAGCGGCGCATTTTCATCATCATCTAGTTTGTATTGAATGTGGATCAGTTGCAGAAATTGAGGAAGATCTTTTAGAAGATGTTGAAGAAATTGTTGAGCGTGACTGGAAGTTTAAAATAAAAGATCATCGCCTAACTTTTCATGGCATCTGTGTAAAATGTCAGGAAAAAGAAGAAAATGAGGCAAAAGAAGAAAATCAAGAATAACCAACTAGTCTAACTTATTATAGTTAGGCTTTTTATTTTTACCGAAAAAACTATAGGTATGTTATCCTCTGAAAATCCTCAGCCACACTCGGTAAAAATATGCGGCAGATTTAAAGTGAAATTGTATGTATAAAGTTTGTCCTTTTTGGCATATCTTCTAATAATCACACAAAATAAATAGCGACGAATTGAACGTGTGAAAAATATTTATTGGAGGTTCCCATGATTCGCTGGATGAAAACGGTTGGGGATATGATAAAGGTATTTATCTTGTTTACTGGATTTACGATTTTATTCTATTATGCTATTATTTGGGTGAACTTAGAGTATCAAGAAATGCATCGCTATGATCAACCAGAAGGTGCGGCTTTAAAGGTAACAAACATGGTAAATAATGAAGAAGAAAGCTGGTATAATAGGCTAATGTTCTTTATTGATAATGGGGAGTAGAGATATTTGAAAGATCAAATTAAAGATTTTATCCACTACTTAATTGTAGAAAGAGGTTTATCAAACAATACAATTGTTTCATATGAACGAGACTTAAATAGCTATCAAAAGCACTTATTAGAGAAACAACATATTACTTCCTTTAATCAAGTAACCCGCCTTCATATTATTGAGTTCTTAAAAGAGTTAAAGGAAGCAGGAAAGTCAAGTAAAACAATTGCCAGACACACTGCGTCTATTAGAAACTTCCACCAATTTTTGCTTAGAGAAAAGCAAGCAGACCAAGATCCATCCGTAATGATAGAATCTCCTCAGTTAGAGAGAAATCTTCCGAAGATTCTTTCATTAAAAGAGGTTGAAAAGCTTCTTGATACCCCAAAATTAACAAATCCATTTGGCTATCGAGACAAAGCGATGCTTGAACTTTTATATGCAACAGGAATTCGGGTAAGTGAAATGATAAACTTAAATCTAGCTGACGTGCATCTGACAATGGGCTTTATTAGGTGCTACGGAAAGGGAAATAAAGAGCGAATTGTACCGATCGGCCGGACAGCTACTGAAGCTCTGATGGAATATATAGAAAAAGGGCGATCAAAATTAATAAGCGCTAAACAGCCAACAGACGCATTATTTATTAATCACCATGGTAAAAGAATTTCTAGGCAAGGTTTTTGGAAAAACTTAAAGAAAATTGCGCTTGAAGCCAATATTCAAAATGAATTAACTCCTCATACTTTACGACATTCGTTCGCAACACATCTCCTTGAAAATGGAGCAGATTTAAGAGCTGTCCAAGAAATGCTTGGACACGCTGATATTTCAACAACGCAAATTTACACACATGTGACAAAAACAAGGTTAAAGGATGTTTATAAACAATTTCATCCTCGTGCTTAAGAAGCACCATCCATAAAGGAGGTGCTTTTATTTTTGTTTTTTCTCAGGTTAGATTAGTAGAGTAGTTGTCAATCCAGTTTGTTAAAGATTATAATGGAAGAGAAGGATTGGTTGTCAGACTTCTGACAAGTTGTTCCTGAGAATGGAATGTCATGATAAATGGAAAAGTAAAATAAGGTAATGTAAAGGAGGATATCAATGTCAAATTATACATATAAACGAGTATTTTTAATTGTCTTAGATTCGGTAGGGATTGGAGAAGCACCTGATGCAAAAGAATTTAATGACGTTGGTGCTGATACACTCGGACATATAGCTGAGCATATGGGTGGCCTAAATATGCCTAATACGGCAAAACTGGGATTAAGCAATATTCGAGAAATAAAGGGGATTCCAGTGCAACATCAACCACTAGCTTACTATACAAAAATGCAGGAAGCCTCAAATGGTAAAGATACGATGACTGGACATTGGGAAATTATGGGCCTCAAAATAGACCAACCATTCCAAGTGTTTCCGGATGGATTTCCAGATGATTTGATTCAAGAACTAGAAGAGAAAACAGGGCGTAAGATAATCGGAAACAAACCTGCCTCTGGAACTGAAATTCTAGATGAACTTGGAGAAGAACATATGAAAACGGGTTCATTAATTGTCTACACATCTGCTGATTCTGTATTACAGATTGCTGCACATGAAGAAGTTGTTCCGCTAGAGGAATTGTACAATATATGTGAGCTGGCACGTCAAATGACGATGAATGACAAATATATGGTTGGTAGAATTATCGCGCGTCCATTCCTTGGAAAGCCAGGTGAATTTGCACGAACGGCTAACCGTCATGATTATGCACTGAAACCTTTTGAGCGTACCGTTATGAATGAGCTTAAGGATAGTGGATATGATGTGATTTCTATAGGTAAAATCGCTGATATTTATGATGGAGAAGGAATAACACAATCTCTTCGAACAAAGTCAAATATGGATGGTATGGATAAATTAAAAGATACAATTAATATGAATTTTACAGGATTAAGCTTTTTAAACCTTGTTGATTTTGATGCCCTTTTCGGTCATAGACGCGATCCTGCTGGTTATGGTCAAGCACTTGAAGAATACGATAATAGACTTACAGAAGTACTAGAAAAATTAACAGAAAATGATCTATTGATTATAACTGCAGACCATGGGAATGATCCTATTCACCACGGAACCGATCATACAAGGGAATATGTTCCTTTATTAATATATAGCCCAAAAATGAAAGAAGGAAAAGAGCTTCCAGTAAGAGAAACATTTGCAGATGTAGGAGCAACAATTGCCGATAATTTTAATGTGAAAATGCCAGCTCATGGAAAAAGCTTTCTTTCAGAGTTGGAATAGGAGGGTATAAAATGAATAGTAAATTAATTAAAGAAGCAGCAAATTACTTAACATCAAAATATAGTGAGCAACCGACAATAGGACTAATCTTGGGATCAGGTTTAGGTGTATTAGCGGACGAAATAGAGAATCCTGTAAAAATACCATACAATGAAATCCCTAATTTTCCTGTTTCAACGGTTGAAGGACATGCTGGTCAACTTGTTTTTGGAAGTTTAAAAGGGAAAAAAGTTGTTGCTATGCAAGGACGTTTTCATTTCTATGAAGGATACAGTCTGGATAAAGTAACAGCTCCTGTAAGAGTCATGAAGGAATTAGGAGTTCAGACATTAATTGTGACAAATGCAGCTGGCGGAGTGAATGAAAACTTCCAAGCCGGAGATCTTATGTTGATTAGCGATCATATTAATAATATGGGGACAAACCCGTTAATTGGCCCAAATGATTCTGATATGGGACCTCGTTTCCCTGACATGTCTGAAAGCTATGATAAACAACTTAGAGAGTTAGCAAGGGGAATTGCTAGTGAATTACATATTAAGCTTCAAGAAGGAGTATACGTTGGAAACACTGGTCCATCGTATGAAACTCCTGCAGAAGTTCGTGCCCTTCGTATACTTGGTGGAGACGCAGTCGGAATGTCTACAGTTCCAGAAGTAATCGTTGCCAGACATACTGGATTAAAAGTATTAGGGATCTCTTGTATTTCAAATATGGCAGCTGGTATTTTAGATCAGCCATTATCACATGATGAAGTAATAGAAACAACTGAAAAAGTAAGAGCAAACTTTTTAAACCTTGTAAAAAGCATTGTAGAAAAAATAAATTTCTAATGAAAAAAAGGTGAGAGACTTATGAGAATGGTTGACTTGATTGAAAAAAAACGTGATGGAAAAGAATTAACAAAAGAAGAAATTCAACACATTATCAAAGGCTATACAACAGGTGACATCCCTGATTATCAAATGAGTGCTTTTACAATGGCTATTTATTTTCAAGGAATGACAGATAATGAACGTGCTGAACTTACAATGGCAATGGTCCAATCGGGTGACACCATTGATTTAAGTGAAATTCAAGGAATAAAAGTTGATAAACACAGTACCGGTGGTGTTGGTGATACAACAACACTTGTATTGGGTCCATTAGTGGCAGCGGTTGGCGTTCCAGTGGCAAAAATGTCCGGAAGAGGACTAGGTCATACTGGTGGAACAATTGACAAGCTTGAATCTGTTCCTGGCTTTCATGTGGAAATTGAGAACAAACAATTTATTGAATTGGTAAATCAAAACAAAATAGCAGTAATTGGACAAAGTGGCAACCTAACCCCTGCAGACAAAAGCTTATATGCATTACGAGATGTGACGGCAACAGTGAATAGCATTCCACTTATCGCAAGCTCCATCATGAGTAAAAAAATTGCAGCAGGTGCAGATGCAATTGTATTAGATGTAAAAACAGGTGCCGGTGCTTTTATGAAAGATTTAGAGGAATCTAAAGACTTAGCCAATGCAATGGTTGATATCGGGAACCTTGTTGGCCGTAAAACAATGGCAGTTATTTCAGATATGAGTCAACCACTAGGATATGCAATTGGAAATGCACTAGAAGTCAAAGAGGCGATTGATACTTTAAGTGGTAAAGGACCGAAAGATCTAGAAGAACTTTGCTTAACATTAGGAAGTTATATGGTTTATTTGGCTGAAAAAGCCAACTCCCTTGAGGAAGCCCGAAAGATGTTGGTTGAAGTCATGGAAAACGGTGAAGCTTTAACAACATTAAAAACATTTTTAGAGGCACAAGGTGGAGATGGATCAGTTGTAGATCAACCTGAAAAGTTGCCGCAAGCAGCATATCAATTTGAACTAGAAGCAAAATCTGATGGTTATGTTTCTGAAATTATTGCTGACTCAGTTGGTACAGCTGCAATGCTATTAGGTGCAGGAAGAGCAACAAAAGAATCAGAAATCGATCTTGCTGTTGGTCTAGTACTAAATAAAAAAATAGGGGACAGTGTGAAACAAGGAGAGTCACTAGTTACGATTCATAGTAATGAAGAAAATGTAGAAGATGTAAGAAAGACTCTTTATGAAAGCATCACTGTTAGTAACGAAGAGGTAAAAGCACCAGAATTGATTTACGCTACAGTTGAATAGATGTTGATAATAAATACCACAGCTTATTGCTGTGGTATTTTTGTATTTGGGTCGGTAGTAAGTTAGGCGTGATTATAAAGAAAGGTAATACTTAGTTGGTGGGAGACGCGATAGGAGGAGAAAATGACCTGACCAAGAGGAAACGACGCGATAGAAGGAGAGAATGACCTGACTCAAGGGAAAGACGCCGTGATAAAACGGCAGAATGACGTGACCAATTAGGAAAATGACCTGATTAAGAGGAAACGACGCGATAGAATGTGAAAATGACCTGATTCAAGGGAAAAACGACGTGATAAAACGGCAGAATGACGTGACCAATCAGGAAAATGACCTGACTAAGAGGAAACGACGCGATAGAAGATGAAAATGACCCACTCAAGGGAAAGACGACGGGATCAATAGGCAGAATGACGTGATCAATCAGGAAAATGAACTGACCAAGAGGAAACGCCACGACAGAAGGAGAAAATGACCTGATTCAAGGGAAAAACGACGTGATAAAACGGCAGAATGACGTGACCAATTAGGAAAATGACCTGACTAAGAGGAAACGACGCGATAGAATGTGAAAATGACCTGACTCAAGTGAAAGACGACGTGATAAAACGGCAGAATGACGTGATTAATTAGGAAAATGACCTGACCAAGAGGAAACGACGCGATAGAAGGAGAAAATGACCTGACTCAAGCGAAAGACGACGGGATAAAACGGCAAAGCGACGTGACCAATTAGGAAAATGACCTGACTAAGAGGAAACGACGCGATAGAAGGAGAAAATGACCTGACTCAAGCGAAAGACGACGTGATAAAACAGCAAAACGACGTGATCAATCAGGAAAATGACGTGACCGAGAGGAAACGACGCGATAGAATGTGAAAATGACCAGACCAAAAGGAAACGACGCGACCGAATGTGAAAATGACCTGAATCAAGGGAAAAACGACATGATGATCCGGTAGAACGACCTGACCAAATAGGAAAATGACCGAACCATGAAAAATAGACTGACTAGACAAACAAAACCACAACACACAAATATAAAAAACCATCTACCTTCATTTAAAAAAACATTTCCTACATTGAAAATATCATTACTGAAAGTTAATAGTACAATTTATAAAAATTAATGTATACCATATTCTTGCTAAAAAGCGATTTTAACAATATTAGAGGTATTATAACTATAGTCATTGAATTACTTTATAAAAGATAAGGGAGTGATTTGAAAGTGGTAATGGTTAAAGAAAAACAAATAACGGAAAGAATTCTAGCATTAAATGCATTATTAAGGAGAATCCCGAGTGACCATCCAAAAAGAGTTTTAATTGAAAATGAGTATTCTAAAAGGATGGCTGGATACAAAGGAGAAAAATCACTAGATTATTACTTAAGCTTTTTAGGGGAAGATTACTATATTTTCCATGATATTAGATTAAAAGGTGAAACTTACTATTTCCAAATAGATGTACTAATTATAACTCCCCGTATCATGCTTATTATTGAATCTAAAAATATTTCAGGTACACTTACTTTTGACCAAAAGCATAATCAGCTTATTAGAGAGGTGAATGGGAAAGTAGAAGGGTTTCAGGATCCTATCAGTCAGGTAAAACATCAAGAATATCAGCTAAAGAATTGGTTGAATTCGAAAAAGCTACATGATTTTGCAATTGAGACATGTGTTGTGATAACTAATTCGAATACGATTATAAAAGTAATAGGTGAAGAAAGAAGGAACACACCGTCTATTATTAAAAGTTCAAATATATTATTTGAAATTGAAAGGTTAAATGAGATACACAATCATAGAAAAAAGCAAAATAAGAAACAGCTGAGTCAGCTATCAGATTTCATCCTAAACCTACATACACCACCAGTTTTAAATATCCTTAACGAATTTAATATCAACGTAAATGATATTTTATCAGGGGTATTTTGTGAAGGGTGCGAAACTTTATCTATGAAAAGAGCAGGCGGGAAATGGAAATGTAATAGCTGTGAAAAAACTTCTAAAACTGCTCATACTCAAACAATAAACGATTATTATCTTCTTATATGTACTTATATAACAAACAAGCAATTTAGAAACTTCGCCAATCTCTCATCAAGTACGACCTCCTACAAACTGCTATCATCA
The DNA here is from genome assembly GCF_021117275.1 of Metabacillus sp. B2-18. Classification (NCBI taxonomy): domain Bacteria; kingdom Bacillati; phylum Bacillota; class Bacilli; order Caryophanales; family Bacillaceae; genus Metabacillus; species Metabacillus sp. B2-18. The sequence goes on along the minus strand of NZ_CP088245.1, from coordinate 3,251,988 downwards.
TTAACCTTCAAAACATCTGGTACTACATGTAACAGAAAGTATCATATCACTCTATACCCTAAATAAAAAAACCTCCCAATCCTAGTATAAATTTCCTCCTGCTGGAAAAAATGGAAAGTATAAAGAATGGAGGGCTTATGAAATGAAACGGATAATTTCGTGTTTGACACTTATAACAATGCTTCTTTCTGTAACACCGATGGCACTTGCCAATGAATCTACGACTGCTGAATTAGCAGATAAAGCAAAATCAGCTGTTTTAATCGAACGAGATACAGGAACAATCCTTTACGATAAAAACAGTGATGAAAAATTGCCCCCTGCAAGTATGACAAAGATTATGACCATGCTTCTAATTATGGAGTCACTGGATAAGGAACAAATCACCTGGGATGAAAAAGTTCGCACAAGTGAATATGCTGCTTCAATGGGGGGTTCGCAAATTTTCCTTGAGCCAGGAGAGGAAATGACTGTTGAACAAATGTTAAAAGGAATTGCTATTGGATCTGGTAATGATGCATCAGTTGCGATGGCTGAGAAAATCGCAGGTTCAGTAGATGAATTTGTTAATATGATGAACAAAAAAGTTGAAGAGCTAGGACTGAAAAATACACACTTCAAAAATCCAACAGGTTTACCAGAAGCAGATCATTATAGTTCTGCTCATGATATGGCCTTAATGGCAAAGGAACTATTAAAATACGAAGAGATTACAAATTTCACAGGTAAGTATGAGGATTATTTACGTGAAGGAACTGATAAAAAGTTTTGGCTTGTTAATACCAATCGACTTGTTAAGTTTTATCCGGGAGTCGATGGGGTAAAAACTGGATTTACGAATGAAGCGAAATATTGCTTAACAGCAACAGCTAAAAAAGATAATATGCGTGTCATTGCGGTGGTATTTGGAGCAGATACACCGAAAGATCGAAATGCACAAGTTACGAAGATGTTAGATTATGCATTTAGTCAGTATCAAACACATCCCTTGTTTGAGAAAGATCATTTACTGACAAAAACAAAAGTTAGTAAGGGTAGCGATAAAGAAGTGAATGTAATGACATCAGAACCTATTTCAGTCCTTACGAAAAAGGGTGAAAAGGTAGATGATGTTAAACAGGAAATAGTGATGAAAAAAGACATCAAAGCTCCTGTAAAAAAAGGTGATGAACTTGGGTCTCTTCAACTAGTGAAAGACGGTAAAGTTATAGCTGAAAGTGAACTAGTAGCGGAGAAAGATATTGATGAGGCCAGCTGGTGGACATTATTTAAGCGGGTAATGGGTAATTTTACAAAGTCTAGCTAATGTTGACGAAATATAACTAGTTTTGTCATCAAGCAGGAAATTAAAAGTTCAATCAAGAATTGACTCTTATCCAGAAATTAAGGAGGGGTAAAACCTTGAGTCTAGCGATTGAACTTGATGTAAAAGAAGCAGTACTTTGTATACGACTCTCAGGTGAGCTTGATCATCATGCGGCAGAAGAATTACGTACGAAGGTGACGGAAACTCTTGCAGCAAATCAGATCCAGCATATTGTATTAAATTTAGAGAATTTATCATTTATGGATAGCTCAGGTTTGGGCGTAATTCTTGGTAGATACAAACAAATTAAGGCTTCAGGTGGAGAGATGGTTGTTTGTGCAATTTCACCTGCAGTCAAACGATTATTTGATATGTCTGGTTTATTTAAGATTATTCGATTAGAAGAAGACGAGCATAAAGCGTTACAAACGTTGGGGGTGGCATCATGAGAAATGAAATGAACCTTCAATTTTCAGCGCTTAGTCAGAATGAATCATTTGCAAGGGTAACGGTTGCGTCTTTTATTGCTCAACTGGATCCAACAATGGATGAGTTAACCGAGATTAAGACAGTTGTCTCAGAGGCTGTTACTAATGCCATCATTCATGGATATGATAATGATCCAAGTGGGATTGTTTACATTTCTGTTACGTTAGAAGATGGGATTGTTCAATTAACGATCCGTGATGAAGGAATAGGTATTGCTGATATTGAAGAGGCGAGACAACCTCTTTATACAACGAAGCCTGAACTTGAAAGATCAGGAATGGGCTTTACCATTATGGAAAACTTTATGGATGAAATTACAGTCGAATCATCAGCTACAAGAGGAACTACTGTTAGATTGACAAAACACTTATCGAAAAGTAAAGCTTTATGCAATTAAAGGGAGACTTGCTATGGATGTGGAGGTCAAGAACGATCAATCAAATACACAGTTAAAAGACCATGAAGTGAAGGAATTAATTCGTCGTAGTCAAGAAGGGGACCAAGAGGCACGTGATTTAATTATTCAAAAAAACATGCGTCTAGTTTGGTCTGTAGTTCAACGATTTTTGAATCGTGGATATGAACCTGATGACTTGTTCCAAATTGGAAGTATTGGTTTATTAAAATCTGTTGATAAATTTGATTTATCATATGATGTAAGGTTTTCTACCTATGCTGTGCCAATGATTATTGGGGAAATTCAACGATTTATCCGCGATGATGGAACGGTTAAAGTAAGCCGTTCATTGAAGGAATTAGGAAATAAAATACGACGAGCAAGAGATGAATTGTCAAAAACGTTGGGGAAGGTACCGACAGTTGCAGAAATTGCAAACCACCTGGATATATCACCTGAGGACGTTGTGCTAGCTCAGGAAGCGGTAAGAGCACCTTCTTCCATACATGAAACAGTTTACGAAAATGACGGAGATCCTATTACTTTGTTAGATCAGATTGCTGATAATACAGAAACAAAATGGTTTGATAAATTGGTTTTAAAGGATGCAATACGAGACTTAGATGAACGAGAAAGGCTTATCGTCTTTTTACGTTATTATAAGGATCAAACCCAATCCGAGGTGGCTGATCGACTAGGGATTTCCCAAGTTCAAGTATCAAGGTTGGAAAAGAAAATATTGCAGCAAATGAAAGATAAAATGAATCAAGTTTAAAAAAGAGGAAGACATTGATTAAACAATGTTTTCCTCTTTTTTATTTGAATTTTCACAGATGGTAATTGTTGGACTTATAGACAGATCTGCATGATTAAAATAAGGCAATGCATACTACATATAACAATCATTAAATGTAAATGAACTAAAAACAATCATTAGGAAGTGACTCTTGATGGAAAAGACGGTATACATTAGACTTCGTCACCGCATTCAAGTACATCCTAACGATGTCATCACAATTGATAAAATTGCACTAGTTGTCGGCGATAAGGAGTTGACCGAAAAATTAAATAAAATTGTTATTCACAAAATTCAGCTTAGCGATAAAAATATGGTGGTTATTGATGTTATGCATGTTTTAAGAGAAATACATAAATATGACCGCCAAATAGACGTACAGGCAATTGGAGCTACTCAAACGATAGTAGAAATTATGTACCAAAAAAAGAAGCTTTCTCCGCTTTTATTTTGTCTAGTATGGCTTCTGCTTTTTATTGGAGCAGGTCTTGCAATTATGAACTTTCATGAAGATGTAAGCATGCAAGCTGTTCATCAGCGGATTTATAAAATTGTCACTGGAAAAGAAAATGCACAACCATTAATTTTACAAATTCCTTATTCACTTGGTTTAGGTTTAGGAATGGTTTTGTTTTTTAATCATTTGTTTAAGAAAAGAATTAATGAAGAACCAAGCCCCTTAGAAGTAGAGATCTTTAATTATCAACTGGACCTGGATCAGTATGTTGCCATGAATGAAAATAAAGAGAATATAAACGGAAAAAATGATGATTCTAAATAATATTATTCTGATCATTATTGGTTTATCTGGCGGCCTTGTTGTAGGTTCGGGGTATGTTGCATTCTTAGCAGTGCTTGGAATCATCCCAAGATTAACACAGTTAACAAAGACATACCAGTACATTCACGTCTATGAAGGGGCAATTATTTTAGGAACTGTTATAACGGGATGGATTAGTTTAAGGGATACAACCCTTTTTCAATCTGAGCTATGGTTGATTCCAATTGGACTTTTATGCGGGGTATTTATTGGAATGTTAGCAGCAGCGTTAACAGAGGTTTTGAATGTTTTTCCTATTTTAGCAAAAAGAATTGGCTTGGGAGAAAAGATTGTCATTTTATTAATGGCAATTGTATTTGGGAAAATTGCTGGATCACTATTTCATTGGGTTTATTTTGTTAATCATTAAGGAGGGTAATGACGATGGCAAAGATGAAAGAAGATTATAAAAATCAAATTAAAAATTATCAGCCTAAACCACCATATCTACTAAATTGCATAAAAGCATTCTTAGTTGGTGGGTTTATTTGTCTATGTGGACAAGGTATTCAAAATTTCTATATTAATGTATTTGATTTCTCTCAAAAAGATGCTGGAAACCCCACAGCTGGGACACTGATTTTAATTTCTGCTTTGTTGACGGGATTTGGTATTTATGACAAGCTAGGACAATTTGCTGGAGCAGGCTCAGCAGTTCCTATAACGGGTTTCGCTAATTCCATGACAAGTGCTGCCATTGAGCATAGAAGTGAAGGAATTGTGCTAGGAGTTGCAACAAATATGTTTAAACTTGCAGGAAGCGTTATCGTATTTGGTGTTGTAGCAGCTTACGTTGTTGGAATCATTCGCTATTTTTACGGTTTATCTTTCTAAGGTGGGGGTGGATATTTTGAAACTAACTGGTAAACAAACTTGGCAATTTGAAAATCCATTATTTGTTCACTCAAGTGGAACAGCTGTTGGTCCAATGGAAGCAGAAGGACCTCTAGGAAAAGGTTTCGATATCAAACATAAGGAACTTCACTGTGGTGAAGATAATTGGGAATTAGCAGAAAGAAGATTAATGGAGCAAGCAATTGAACAATGTCTTAAAAAAGGAAATAAAACGACAGATGATGTTGATTTATTTTTAGCTGGAGATTTACTCAATCAAAATGTAACTTCAAATTATGTTGCAAGACATTTAAGTCTTCCATTTCTATGTATGTTCGGAGCATGTTCAACGTCAATGGAGACCGTTGCTTTAGGTTCTGCTTTAGTTGACGGAGGTTTTGCAAGTAATGTTATTGCTGCAACAAGTAGTCATAATGCAACCGCTGAAAGACAGTTTCGTTATCCAACTGAGTATGGAGGACAAAAACCAGATACAGCTACCTTTACAGTAACCGGATCAGGGGCTGTTTTAATAAGTAAAGAAGTCAGTAATATAAAAATTACTGCAGCGACTATAGGGAAGGTTGCTGATCTGGGAATTAAAGATCCTTTTGATATGGGCTCAGCAATGGCACCGGCAGCTGCAGATACAATTGCTCAGCATTTAAAAGATTTAAACCGTACACCTGATGATTATGATTTATTTCTTACAGGCGATTTATCGGGTGTAGGTAGTCCTATTGTTAAAGAGCTTCTAAAAGAAGAAGGATATGATGTTCATAATAAACATAATGATTGCGGATTAATGGTATATCGACCTGATCAGAAAGTATTTGCTGGTGGAAGTGGGTGTGGTTGCTCAGCTGTAGTCACATACAGTCACATTTTTGAAGAACTTAAACAAGGAAATTTAGATCGTGTATTTGTTGTAGCAACTGGTGCATTATTAAGCCCAACGATGATTCAACAAAAAGAATCAATTCCAACCATAGCACACGGAGTTGTATTCGAAAGAGCTGATAAAGGAGTGAGCAACTAATGGAGTATTTATGGGCATTTGTTGTAGGTGGTGCCATTTGTGTAATTGGACAACTTCTATTAGATTTTGTAAAGCTTACTCCAGCTCATGTAATGAGTTCATTTGTTGTAACAGGTGCAATTCTAGATGGATTTGGGGTTTATGACAAGTTCATTGAATTTGCCGGGGCAGGTGCAACTGTACCGATTACAAGCTTTGGGCATTCACTGCTTCATGGAGCTATGGAACAAGCAAAAGAACATGGTTTTATTGGAATCGGAATCGGAATTTTTGAGTTAACATCTGCAGGTATATCAGCAGCAATTCTATTTGCATTTATTATGGCACTTATCTTTAAACCGAAAGGATAGGGTAAACATTGACAAATAAACGAAGGGTCATCCTTGTTACAGATGGAGATGAGTATGCTGCAAGAACAATTGAATATGTAGCATCTGAAATAGGTGGAAGAACAATTTCGCAAACACAGGGTAATCCAACGACCTTAAGTGGGTCACAAATTGTTCAGCTTATTCTCCAGGCTAATAATGACCCTGTTTTTGTCATGTTTGATGACTGTGGTTTATTAGGAGAAGGAGCTGGAGAGGTAGCTTTAAAATATGTAGCAGAACATCCTAATATAGAAGTGCTTGGTATTATTGCTGTTGCATCAAAAACACACCAGACGGAATGGACACGGGTTGACGTAAGTATTGACCGATTTGGTGAATTAACAGAGTATGGTGTTGACAAAAGTGGACTAAAAGATCTTGAACTTGGAAGAATAAGCGGGGACACCGTGTATTGTTTAGATCAGTTAAATGTTCCTATTATTGTTGGGATTGGCGACATAGGAAAAATGGCACGGAAGGATAGTGTGAAAAACGGGTGCCCAATAACTTTAAAGGCAGTGGAAGTAATATTAGAAAGGAGCGGATATCGTGGCAACGGAGACTAAGGAAAAGAAATATCCGATATCTGGAAACCTTGCTGAGAATGAAAAGTTTTTTATTGAACATGCAGGTCTTAATACGTCATTTGATATTGGAATACGAAAGCTTCAAGTATTAGATTTTCAAGTGAATATGTATTTTTTAAATGGTCTATGTGATACAAAATACATTACAGAGATATTAAAAAAGATAACATCAATAAGTGATGATGAAGTAGATCACATAAAGTTTAAGGAAATCTTAGAAAATCGAATTGTAAACCAATCAGTTTCTAAGGTTAAATCATTAGATGATGCAGTTGATCAACTTTTATCCGGCCTTATTTTATTTTTTATCGAAGGCATTGACTATGCTCTTGCCGCAGATGTAAGAAGCTATCCCGGAAGACAGCCACAGGAGCCTGATACTGAAAAAATTGTCCGTGGTGCTAGAGATGGATTTGTAGAAAACATCATTGTTAACACGGGATTAATTCGAAGAAGGATAAGGGATGAGCGACTTCGCTATGAAATTATGCAGATTGGGGAACGATCAAAGACAGATGTTTGTGTTGCATATGTAAAGGACGTTGCCAATCCTGAATTAGTCAAGACAATTAAACAGGAACTAGAAGCAATTGAAATTGACGGTATTACCATGGCAGACAAAACAGTAGAAGAGTTTCTGGTACACCAAGGATTTAATCCTTATCCTTTAGTAAGATATACGGAAAGAGCGGATGTTGCCGCAAATCATTTGCTGGAAGGACATGTATTGATTCTTGTTGATACCTCACCGAGTGTCATTATTACTCCTACTACAATGTTTCATCATGTACAGCATGCAGAGGAGTATCGTCAAGCACCAGCTGTTGGTACTTTTCTTAGATGGGTTCGATTTTTAGGAATTGTCGCGTCTATCTTCTTACTGCCACTATGGTTTCTATTTGTACAGGAACCTTCTTTATTACCAAAGGAAATTGCTTTTATAGGTCCCAATGAACAAAAAAATATACCAATTGTTGTTCAAATTTTCCTTGCTGATTTTGGTATAGAGTTTCTAAGAATGGCAGCTATACACACACCAACATCTCTCTCTACAGCTATGGGCTTAATAGCAGCCGCGTTAATTGGACAAATTGCGATAGATGTAGGCTTATTCGTTCCTGAGGTTATTCTGTATGTTGCGGTCGCAGCAATTGGATCCTTTGCAACACCAAGTTATGAGCTTAGTTTAGCAAATAAGATAGCGAGGTTAGTTCTATTAATTGCTGTTGCAGCCTTTCAGTTAGAGGGGTTTGTAATTGGATGTACATTGTTTGTACTTCTTCTAGCAAGTATCCGTTCATTAAACACACCTTACTTATGGCCATTTCTACCATTTAATGCAAAAGCCTTGTGGCAAATCATTATTAGGACATCTGTACCAGGTGCGAAGCTAAGACCAAGCATTGTGCACCCTCAAAATGTAAAAAAACAGCCGAAATAGGGTAAAGTGACATTGAAAGAACCCCTCTTTTATGATATTGTATGTTTAATTTCATGCAGGAAATTTTATAACAGACAGTTAATGACCAGCTGGTGTTAACTGTCTTTTTTTCCTTGTAAATACCTAACAAGGCCTATTATATATTTACTAATTAATAGTCTATAAGATAAAAAAGAGCCTAGCTGTAGAAAGAGGGGATACAATTTGTTCTTACATGGAACTAGTAAGATAAATGATAAGGGACATTTAGAAATAGGCGGAGTAGATACGATTCAGTTAGCTAATGAATATGGTACACCTTTGTACGTGTATGATGTTGCATTAATTAGAGAACGTGCTAGAAGTTTTAAAGAATCTTTTGAAAAAATGGGTGTAAAGGCTCAAGTTGCATATGCGAGTAAAGCTTTTTCATCAGTTGCAATGTTTCAGTTAATTGAAGAAGAAGGTTTGTCGCTAGATGTTGTGTCAGGTGGAGAGTTATATACTGCAGTTGCATCGGGTTTTCCTGCCTCTAGAATTCATCTTCATGGAAACAATAAAAGTCGTGCAGAACTCAAAATGGCACTGGACCATGGAGTCGGCTGTATTGTAGTTGATAATTTCTATGAAATTGAGTTAATTGAAGAAATATCAAAGGATAAAGCAGGTAGTAAAGTACCTGTATTATTACGAGTTACACCTGGTGTAGAGGCGCATACACATGACTATATTACAACTGGTCAAGAGGATTCAAAGTTTGGCTTTGGTTTGTTAAATGGTCAAGTGGAGCAAGCGATTGATTCTGTACTAAAATCTAATTCTATTCATTTATTAGGTATTCATTGTCATATCGGATCCCAAATTTTTGATACAGCTGGCTTTGTTTTGGCAGCAGAACGTGTTTTTGAAAAAATCAAAGAATGGAAAGAAAGATTTTCGTTTACCCCTGAAGTAGTAAATCTAGGTGGTGGATTTGGTATTCGTTATACAGAAGAAGATGAGCCACTACCAGCAACTTTCTATGTTGAAAAGATTGTAGATGCTGTGAAAACCCAAGTAAGTGCGATGGGCATTAGTATGCCGGAAATTTGGATTGAGCCAGGTCGTTCACTTGTAGGAGATGCAGGTACAACTTTATATACAATTGGATCTCAAAAAACAGTTCCTAACATTAGACAATATGTGGCTATTGATGGTGGTATGAGTGATAACATCAGACCGGCATTATATCAAGCGAAATATGAGGCCGTATTAGCAAATCGTGTGACAGAAAAACATGATAAGCCTGTGTCAATTGCGGGAAAATGCTGTGAAAGCGGAGATATGTTAATTTGGGATTTACCTTTACCAGAGGTGAAACCGGATGATATTTTAGCTGTATTTTGTACGGGTGCTTATGGATACTCAATGGCAAACAATTATAATAGAATTCCTCGTCCTGCCGTAGTTTTTGTAGAAAATGGTGAATCTCAGCTAGTTGTTAAAAGAGAAAGCTTTGAGGATCTTATTGTAAATGACTTACCATTAAAGTCTAAAGTAACAAAATAAGGATTAAAAAAGAGCAGCCAGAGTTAGCTGCTCTTTTTAATGTATTAATATTAAGTTGTTTGTTCGTCGTTCGTAAAAATGGAAATAATCGCATTCCATAGAGCAACGAAAAAGTCCTCTAGTTGTTTTAAAAAGGTTTGACCTTCCTCAGAGTTAAGGAAATTAGAAATTTTATCTTTTGCTTGATCAAGTTGCTGACCTACTTGATTCCAATCAATATTTAGGTCCTTCATTTTATTGAAAAGCTCAATTAAACTATTAATATCTGCTTCAGATAGAGTAATTCCAAGTTCGTTTGCAGCATTTTCAATGAGAGTACGTAGCTCTGCATCTGTTTCAGGAACACCATTTTTAGCAATTTCATCTTTGATTTTTGCCATTAAAGCCGATGCATTTTCTGCTCCAACCTCATCTCCAAGCTTAGCAGTTGTGACAAGCTCTTCATTGGCAACTTGTTTTACATCTTCTGGAATAGCTTCTTCGGATGAGATTTCGTAAGCCTTGATTAAACCAGTTAAAGCTGCAGTACCGGATACTTCAAATGGAGCCGTTACATAGATAGAAGCATCTTTTACTCCTGCTGTCATTAATGCATTTAAATACATTTCGTCTGTAACCCAATTAATGTTTTTCGTTTTTACCTCAAGACCTGAACCTGCTTCTTCAATCACGATACTGGTAGAAGAGATCGCCTTTGTTCCAATAGTTGCTTTTGGAATATAATCACCTAAATATTTGTGTTCTTCCTCATTTGAAACAGTAATAACCTGATCCTCTTTAGTTGCATTCATTTCATTCAATATTGTTTGTTTTTGTTGTTCAGTTAAATTCTCTCCAAGAGTAATAATCATATCACCAACTACAGCATCTGCGTAACTTAGTGATGGAAAAGCAATCATTAGAAAAGCAACGAAACTTAAAACATATTTTTTCAAAGTTAATGCCTCCTTACCATTTTAGGACAAAACAACTCTACTTCATCTATTATAGATCTTTTTTATATTTGTCAATACGTTAAAGGTGAAGTTTTTATAAGAATTTAAGTGATCTATTTGGCGTTCCTCCTTTGATTATAGTAGAATAGGTAGGTGTTCATGTCTATTAGACGGATTATACTTAATGGAGGTTTCATACATATGAAAAAAGCACAAATTACAATGGAAAATGGCGATGTACTAGGATTAGAATTATATCCAAATGAAGCGCCAGGAACAGTTGCTAATTTTGAAAAATTAGCGAACGAAGGATTTTATAACGGATTAACATTTCACCGTGTTATTCCAGGTTTCGTAGCACAAGGTGGTTGTCCAAGTGGAACTGGTACTGGTGGACCAGGTTACACAATTAAATGTGAAACACAAGGAAATCCTCATAAGCATGAAGCAGGATCATTGTCTATGGCACATGCAGGAAAAGATACTGGTGGCAGCCAATTCTTCATCGTTCACGAGCCACAACCACATTTAAACGGTGTTCATACAGTTTTTGGTAAAGTAACAGACAATTTAGAAGCTGTTTACAAAATTAAGCCAAATGATGTTATGAAAGAAGTAAAAGTATACGAAGAATAAGATTGAAAAAGACTGTGTATTAATTAGCACAGTCTTTTTATATGGCTACTTTTGTATTTATTTAGTTTATATGAACAAGACTATTTAAGTTGATTGGAGCGCAAGTCAACCTTGCAAGTATTAATTCTGGAGCATTTAAGGTTACAATAACAAGCTTAAATATTTAATATACATAATTAAAATCAAACATAAAGATTGCAACATTCACATTATACGGATAAAATAAATTTATAACTTCATATTTCGTTTTACATTCTTCGGGGCAGGGTGGAATTCCCTACCGGCGGTGATGAAGGTGCAAAAAACGCATCTTCTAAGTCCGTGACCCGTTAACAATTGTTAACGGTGGATCTAGTGAGAATCTAGGGCCGACAGTTAAAGTCTGGATGGGAGAAGAATTGCGCGAACTTTTTGCGGTGTATTAAATTCTGTTTTAAAATGGAATATTAATACTCTTATTTGACATATTCAAATATCAATTTTTCAAATAATAAAGCCCGAGGTCTATAGACTTTGGGTTTTTTTGTTCTTTACTCAATGAGTAAGGTAATGTAACGGAATATATGATTTTTATTTATACAGAAAGGAGGAATTGAACTTTATGTTTACTGGAATCATTGAAGAAATTGGAACAGTTTTAAGTGTGAAAAGTTCTAAAGATGCGATTGTTTTTTCAATAGGAGCAAAGAACATTTTACACGATGTAGCATTAGGAGATAGCATTGCTGTTAATGGTGTGTGTTTAACAATAACAGAGTATACAGATCAAGCTTTTTCTGTTGACGTTATGCCTGAAACCGTGAGAAGCACTTCTTTAGCGCAACTAAAACAAGGTTCAGCAGTTAACTTAGAAAGAGCGATGGCAGCAAATGGACGTTTTGGAGGTCATTTTGTTTCCGGACATGTTGATGGAATAGCGAAAATTGTGAAAAAACAACAAGTATCTAATGCTGTTTATTATGAACTTCAATTACCGGAAGAACTTACAGATACATTGATACATAAGGGATCAATCACAATTGATGGAATTAGTTTAACAATCTTTGGATTAGAAAAAGACAAGGTCGTTATTTCAATTATTCCACACACTTTACAAGAAACGATTCTCGGTTCTAAAGGTGTAGGGGATATTGTGAACATTGAATGTGATATGATTGGGAAATATATAAAGAAATTCGTTACTCAGCAAACAGCCCAAACAAATTCTTCAATAAGCCAATCATTTTTAAAAGAAAATGGATTTGCATAGCGGGATAATTAGATAGAGGGGGGTATGATCATGTTTCATACTATCGAAGAAGCGATAACAGACCTTAGGGAAGGGAAAGTCGTTATTGTTGTAGATGATGAGGATCGAGAAAATGAAGGGGACTTTGTTTCTTTAGCCGATCGGGTAACTCCTGAAGCAATAAATTTTATGATTAAGCATGGTCGGGGCCTTGTATGTGTACCAATTACTGAAAAGCAAGCAACAAAACTAGGCCTTGCTCCTATGGTTACTCATAATACAGACCCTCATGGGACTGCCTTTACAGTTAGTGTTGATCATAAAACAAATACAACAGGAATTAGTGCATTTGAGCGTGCAGATACAGTTATAGCGTTATTAGATGATGATTCAAAGCCATCTGATTTTAAACGACCAGGCCATACCTTTCCGTTAGTAGCTAAAGAAGGTGGTGTATTACGTCGTGCGGGCCATACTGAGGCTGCCGTAGACTTGTCTCGTCTTTGCGGTGCAAAGCCAGGAGGAGTTATATGTGAAATTATTAAAGAAGATGGTACAATGGCTCGAGTGCCTGATTTATTAACGATTGCAAAAGAGTTTAATTTGAAAATTATCACGATTAAGGATTTAATTCAATATCGAAACCGCAGAGAAAAACTTGTTAATCGAGAGGTTGAAATTGAATTACCTACTGAGTTTGGAACATTTCGTGCCATTGGGTATTCAAATTCTTTAGATGAGAAGGAACATGTGGCCTTTGTAAAAGGTGATATTAACCCTGATGAAGCTACTCTAGTAAGAGTTCACTCTGAATGCTTAACAGGAGATGTATTCGGTTCTTACCGATGTGATTGTGGCCCACAATTACATGCAGCTCTTTCCCAAATTGAAAAAGAGGGAAAAGGGGTTCTTTTGTATATGCGTCAGGAAGGTAGAGGAATCGGATTAATTAATAAAATGAGAGCCTACAAGCTTCAAGAACAAGGCTATGATACAGTTGCGGCTAATGAAAAATTAGGTTTTGCACCAGATTTAAGAGATTACGGGATTGGAGCACAAATTTTAAAAGATCTTGGTATCGAAAAAATGAAGCTTTTAACAAATAATCCTCGTAAAATTGCTGGCTTAGAAGGATATGGTCTTACAATTGAAGACAGAGTTCCTATACAAATGCCATCAAGAGAAGAAAATGAACAGTATTTACGAACAAAATATGAAAAACTAGGGCATTTCCTACATTTTTAAAGAAGGTTATGTAACATTACATTGGAGGAATTAGATATGAATACATTTGAAGGTCATTTAATTGGTAGTGGATTAAAGGTAGCAATCGTTGTAGCAAGATTTAATGAATTTATTACATCAAAGCTTCTAGGTGGAGCTGAAGATGGTTTAAAAAGGCATGGTGTAGAGGAAAACGATATAACTGTTGCATGGGTACCCGGAGCGTTTGAACTTCCTCTAGTAGCAAAGAAATTAGCTGAATCCGGTAAGTACGATGCTGTTATTACATTGGGAACGGTCATTAGAGGGGCTACTACACATTATGATTATGTTTGTAACGAAGCTGCCAAAGGTGTTTCACAAGCATCCTTATCTACAGGTGTTCCGGTGGTCTTTGGAGTATTAACAACAGAGACGATTGAGCAAGCTATTGAGAGAGCAGGCACAAAAGCCGGAAATAAAGGTTATGAGGCAGCTGTTACGGCAATTGAAATGGGTAATTTGTTAAAGTCCCTTGATTAATTTTGGTAAAAGTGTTTAAAATCGATAAAAAACTGTATATAATGTTTTGAGAAGTGATTTTTAATTTTTGGGAAAATATGTATAGGTTTTATCGATTTAATACTTTTGCTTTCTTAGAGGAAGCTAATTCGTTAATGAGGGGTATCTATGTTAATTCGCTTTAAAAAAAGTTTTGAAAAGATTGCAATGGGCTTACTGTCTTTTATGCCTGCAGAAAAAGACTTAAAGCAATTACAGCAAACAATAAAACAGTATGAAACAGTAGATGAATGGCAGTTGTTTCTCTGGAAGCAAGATGAAGACATTATAGGTGCTATTGGTGTTATATTTAAAGGTGAAGATACGGTGGAAGTACAACACATAACAGTTAATCCTTCTCACCGACAACAAGGTATCGGCAAAAAGATGGTAAATGCACTCATCGACCTCTATAAAAACAAATCAGTTGTTCCAAATGACGAAACTGAAGCTTTTTTCGAAAAGTGTAAGGATTGTTAAAAAGAAGCCGGAAATCATTGTGATTTCCGGCTTCTTCATTTCAATTTTTATTTTTACGGATTTTCAGCTGGTGCAATCTTTCATTAATAACATCTGTGCGATTACGTTTTGTATGTTTATTTAACAAAAATTCATCAGTTAAGTCGCTATCCACACCCCAACTAAGGTTTTTCTCAGAACAACGCTTTAGGCAAAGACTCATTAATTTATCGTCTCTTATAGGTAGGTTAAAACTATAATAGGGTTTATGATCAAGAATTTCATGTTTGCGTTTCTTTAGGGTTTTAATTAACTCTTCATTATGTAAGCCTAATTTCTTGATATTTAATGAATCATTTTCAAGGATATGTATCGCATTCGATATCATTTTCAAAGCCCCTGCAAAATTTCCCCTTCTATGATGATAAGCACAAACAGCAATTTGAATGAATCCCACCCAATGTTTTTTTCTTTCTTTCGGTGGATCCTGTTTCCAGTGTTCCTCTAACACCTCATGACATTCAAAATAGTCTCTTTCACAGTGAAAATAAATGAGATAATCAATGTATGCAGCATCATACATAGTTGTTTCACCTCCACCATAATTAATTTGTGTAAGTAGTGTACCATAAATTTTTCCGAAAACAGATTAAAAGCTGCTGAATGTCAGCAGCTTTCTTGTTGCTATTATAACCAAGCAGCACCAACGATAATTAATAAAATAAACAATACAACGATTAACGCGAATCCTCCGCTATAGTTAAAACCATGTTCACCCATGTTTTATTCCTCCTTAATGATTAGCTGTTACACTTGTAATATATGAGCAAAACGCTGATGTGTATGGGCTAATGACTAGAAACAGGGTATTTTTATTTAAATAATCGAAAATGGCTTATTTAATTGATCATTGCCAACTTATGATCAAACGAATGAAATAACTATTGGACATGTCGAAAAATTGCTCTATACTATATGGTGGCTAGTTGTAAGAATGGTGGGATAGAATTTGCAATATCATGTTAAAATTAATGCTTTTGAAGGTCCTTTAGATCTGTTACTTCACTTAATAAATCGCTTAGAAATTGATATATATGATATACCTGTTTCAGAAATAACGGAACAATATATGCTTTATATTCACACGATGCAGGAGCTTCACCTTGATATTGCGTCAGAGTATCTGGTTATGGCTGCAACGCTTCTTTCTATTAAAAGTAGAATGCTTCTTCCGAAACAAGAAGAAGAGCTATTTGAGGATGAATTTGGTGAAGAACCAGAAGAAGACCCACGTGATGAATTAATGAGAAGGTTAATTGAATACAGGAAATATAAAGAAGCTGCAGATGATTTAAGAACTCTTGAAGAAGGTCGTTCCCAAGTTTTCACAAAGGCTCCAAGTGACTTGAGTGAATATGTATCAGATTCACAGCAGCAAATCGACTCTTTAAATGTAACCATTTATGATATGTTAGGGGCTTTTCAAAAGATGCTTCGGAGAAAGAAAATTCAAAAGCCTGTACAAACAAAAATTGCTCGTCAAGAAATTCCGATCGAGAAGCGGATGGAGGAAATTCTCACTGATTTGCGTACACATTCAGGTAGGCGCCGTTTTAGTGATTTGTTTCCTTCAAACAGTAAAGATCACTTAGTTGTTACCTTTTTGGCTATTTTAGAATTAATGAAATCACATTTAATTTTAATTGAACAAGAAAATAATTTTGCAGATATTTATATAATGGGGAGTGAGTAATTCATGGCCTTAGGTGTGATTGAGTGGAATTCAATCGTTGAAGCATTATTATTTGCTTCAGGAGACGAGGGTCTTTCCCTAAAACAGTTAGCGATGGTGTTGGAGCTCGAAGAACAAGAAGTTAAGGATATCTTAAGTGAGCTCTCTGACAGTTATAAACAAAAAAATAGAGGTATAGAGCTTGTTGAAGTGGCAGGGCATTATCAACTAACAACAAAAAAAGAACATGCAACATATTTGAAAAAATTAGTTGAATCCCCAGGAAATGCTTCACTTTCACAAGCAGCATTGGAAACATTAGCTATTGTGGCGTATCGACAGCCAATCACAAGAGCAGAAATAGAAGAAGTTCGCGGAGTGAAAACAGAAAGACCTATTCAAACGCTGGTTTCCAAGATTCTAATTAAAGAGGTAGGAAGAGCCGAAGGAACAGGACGGGCAATTCTTTATGGAACCACAAAAGAATTTTTAGAGTATTTTGGTCTAAAATCAATTAAAGAACTTCCACCACTTCCAGAGAAATCAGATGATGCATTTGAACAAGAAGAAGCAGATTTATTCTTTGAAAAATTTAATGAAACATTAGAGGAATTAAAATAATATTGACTGCTGATTTAAGATATCTTGCCTAGATAGAGGGAAAATATTTTAAATTGAGCAGTCTTTTTTTATATGAAAGTAATAATATTCTAATGATGACATAAGAGGTAAATAAACCTGCTTGGAAGGGAAGAGGATGTGTCCTATGGACAACACATTAATTAAAGCTGAGACAGAAAAAGTGGCATTCTTTTTAGAAAATGTAGTTGAAAAAATGACAACTTACATGAATTCAGTCACGATACGGTCTTTAGAAGATGAAGTTGAGTGTGAAAAACCATATTTACTTGAGTTACTAAGAGCTGCACGAAGTTTGTTAGTCTTTTGTGAGGAGGCACTTGATGCTTGTCGTCAAATGATAAGAAATTCGATCATAACACCCTCTTATGCAAGGCAGCTATTTGAGAAAATTTATTATCAGTGTATTGAAAGGTTTTTTCATCCCAAAAATGACACATGGTATGAAAATAGTCGTTGTTCTTATACTGATTCAGAAATGATCGTTTTTAGAAAAACTGCCCCTCCCTCATTCGTTCGATTTATTTATTCCTTGGAAAAGGATTTTATAACCATTCGTGAAGAAATAGATTTTGGGGTTCAGTCACAATTATAAAATAAGCTTCTATGGATATAAGAAAAACAAAGGCTTTCACTATTATAAATTAGTGAAAGCCTTCATTTTTACAAATTTTCATTCATAAGCTTTGTCCACGTGCATAAACTTGTACAAAACGAACGAGTAAGGGGACGTGGATGTATTATGCCGCATATTAAGAAAGTGACAGCAGGTTTTATCATCATTTTTTTGTTAATGGGAATCGTTCCTAAGCAAACATCTGCTGTTGGTGTTAGTGCTCAAACTGCCATATTAATAGAGCAGGAATCTGGAAGAATTCTTTATGAAAAGCAGGCACATAAAAAAATGCGTATTGCTAGTATTACAAAAATCATGACAGCCATTCTTGCCATAGAGTCTGGAAAACTAAATGAAATGGCAACAGTTAGTGAACAAGCCATTCGAGCTGAGGGGTCATCGGTATATTTACAGAAGGGTGAAAAAATTAAACTAGAAGATTTAGTTTATGGACTGATGCTGCGATCTGGAAATGATGCAGCAGTCGCTATTGCTGAACATGTAGGAGGTAGTCTAGAGGGGTTTGTTGTCATGATGAACCAAAAAGCAGAAGAAATTGGGATGTCAAATACTGAATTTGCTAACCCTCATGGGCTTGATGATCATGAAAATCATTATTCAACAGCATATGATATGGCCATTCTAACTCAATATGCAATGAAGAATAATACTTATCAAGAAATTTCTGGGACTGAAACTCATAAAGCTCCTAATCCTAATGAAAAATGGGACAGAGTATGGCATAACAAAAATAAATTGTTAACTAGCCTTTATAAATATAGTACGGGTGGTAAAACGGGTTATACAGTTAGAGCAAAAAGAACGTTGGTTTCAACTGCATCAAAGGGTGGAATGGATACGATTGTGGTAACACTAAATGATCCGGATGATTGGAAAGATCATATGAATCTTCATAACTATGCATTTAATAACTATGAGTTAGTAAATCTAAAGCATCAAGGTACACTTAGTGATATAGAAAATGAATTTTATGATAATAAAGTCTTTATAAACCGAGATGTACTTTACCCGCTTACAAAAGAAGAGCAAGAAAACGTTCGAATTAATATTTCATTGCAAAAACCACAAGAAGAATGGGAAGATCTTGAAAAAGTTCCGAATGTAGTAGGAGAACTGTCTGTCAAAGTTGAAGAGCGAGAGATAGCTGACATCCCGATTTATTTTGATAATGGAAAGGTCGAAAAGCCTAAAGGCTCATTTTGGGATCTTTTTAAAAACTTATTTTTTGCAATAACAGGTGTTAGCTAATGGTTAATTTAATATGGGTGTTATTAACAGTTATTGGGATCGTTTTTGCCATGTTTAATGGAACAATGGATGAAGTAAACGAAGCAATTTTTAAAGGTGGAAAAGAGGCAGTTACTATTTCAATTGGATTGATTAGTGTGTTGGTATTTTGGCTAGGTTTAATGAAGGTTGCTGAAGAAGCTGGATTATTAGAAAAACTAGGTAATTTGTTTAAGCCGATTGTGACAAGATTGTTTCCCGAAGTACCACCAGATCATCCTGCTATGGGCTATATGCTCTCAAATATGATGGCGAACCTTTTTGGACTAGGTAATGCGGCAACACCGCTTGGGATTAAAGCGATGGAACAGCTAAAAGTACTAAATGGAGGATCTGACAAAGCTAGTCGTTCGATGATTACCTTTTTAGCCATTAATACTTCAAGCTTAACCTTAATTCCAACTACAGTCATTGCCATTATGATGACCTATGGCTCATCGTCACCAACCAGTATAGTAGGACCAACTTTAATTGCAACATTTCTATCAACTGTCGGGGCAATCATGATAGATCGATTCTTTTATTACAGGAGAAACAGAAAAGGGTGATCGAACTTGGGGATTATAGGAGTCATTTCATTATGGATTATACCTGTTATTATTGGTTTTATTCTTATTTACGGTACTTTAAAGAAGGTGCCTACTTACGAATCATTTGTAGAAGGCGGTAAAGAAGGAATTACTATTTCCTTTTCGATCATACCTTACCTTGTAGGGATGTTAGTCGCAATTTCTGTATTTAGAGCTTCGGGTGCTTTAGAGTTTCTTATGAATTTTATGAAGCCTGCATTAGAGCTGTTAAATATACCCGCAGAAATAGTGCCTTTAGCATTTATTAGACCGATATCCGGTACAGCTGCACTCGGATTAACTTCCGATATAATTGCAACATATGGGCCAGATTCTTTTATCGGAATGTTAGCTGCAACCATGCAAGGAAGTACTGACACGACATTATATGTTTTAACTGTCTATTTTGGTGCAGTGGGAATTAGAAAAATGGGGGATGCATTAAAAGTAGGATTACTTGCAGATCTCGTTGGAATAATTGCAGCAATTGTGATTGTCACATTATTATTTGCATAGGATTACTAGGAACTTGGCTTACGTCAAGTTCCTTTCTTTTGTACTATTAGAAAGGATAAGTTTTAATAGTCGATAGCAAAAGAAATTTAAATGAGTCATTACTACATGCTATTGAAATTATGGTATGATGATAAAGCAAAATTTTGTCGAACAGGTTTGAAACTGATGTATCTATTATTTTAGCTTGTTATTATTAACTATGGTTTTTTAGGAATAAAGAATAACTTAAACCGAGCATCCTAATTGTCGTAACTTGTGAAAATACATAGAAAGCAGTAATATGTTATCGAGGTGAAAGAGATGGAACGCTTACAAAAAGTAATTGCTCATGCTGGTATAGCTTCTAGACGTAAGGCTGAGGAATTAATTTTAGAAGGAAAAGTAAAAGTGAACGGGAAAGTTGTGAAGGAACTTGGAATTAAAGTTACGGATCAAGACCGAGTAGAAGTTGAAGGTATTCCACTAGAGCGGGAAGAACCAGTTTATTTACTTCTTTATAAACCAACTGGTGTTATTTCAGCTGTTAAGGATGATAAAGGAAGAAAGGTTGTTACAGACTTTTTCCCTTACATAAAACAGAGAATCTACCCAATCGGTAGACTGGACTATGATACATCTGGAGTCCTTTTATTAACAAATGATGGTGAATTTGCCAATATATTAATGCATCCAAAATATGAGGTAGAGAAATCTTATGTTGCAAAAGTAAAAGGAATTCCAACAAGAGAAAAGGTTCGTCAGCTTGAGCGAGGTATTCATCTTGAAGATGGGAAAACAGCGCCTGCACATGTGAAAGTATTATCTGTTGATAAAAAGAAGGGAACATGTATTGTAGAATTAAAAATCCATGAAGGACGTAATCGTCAAGTAAGACGCATGCTTGAAGCGATTGGTCATCCGGTAATGAAACTAAAAAGAGAAAAATTTGCCTTTTTAAATTTAAGTGGACTAGCAACAGGTGATTCTAGGGAGCTAACTCCACATGAAGTAAAACAGCTTCGAGCTCTTGCACAACATGGAAAACAGGCATAGTAATTTTCACATAAACTTCAAAAAATTTATCATATCGTGTAATTGGATAGTGATATAATGACCTAGAATGTTGGAATAGTAGGGGAGTATGTAAATGAAGAAAAAACGTTTACTTATGCGCTCTATCATATTAATTTTATTAATTGGTGCATTGGGATATACGCTATATTCAAACTTTTTTGTTAGTAAAGAAAAGGTAAAGGTCGGTTCAAAAGCTCCAGATTTTGTATTAGTAGATTTAGAAGGAAAAGAGCATCAACTTTCTGATTACAAAGGAAAAGGAGTGTTCTTAAACTTCTGGGGAACATGGTGCAAGCCATGTGAGCGAGAAATGCCATATATGGACAACCAATATGATTATTATAAGGATCAGGGAGTAGAGGTGTTAGCAGTAAACATTGCTGAGTCAAACGTTGCTGTTCAGAGCTTCGTTAACAAACATGAATTATCTTTCCCAATTCCCCTTGACAAAGATCGTCAAGTATTAAACGCTTATGGAGTTGGACCATTACCAACAACCTTCTTGATTAATCCTGATGGAGTTGTAGTCGATATTACTTCAGGAACCTTAACAGAAAGAATGATTAGAGATTATATGGAAAAGATAAAACCTTAAAACGGGGAGTTTTCAGCATGAATAAGGTAACATGTGAGTGTGGTCATGCAAATCCGGAAGGAACTCTATTATGTGAATCTTGTGGTAATCCAATAGGAGAAAAAGAGAAAAAAGAAGATAAAAAACTATTGGATATGAAATACGAAGGGTCTGCAAGACGCTCTCAAACATATAAAAAAACATTTGTCGATAAAATTTGGAACTTCTTTTCCTCTGTAAAGGTAGGTGTGTGGTTAATCTTCTTAACCTTATTAGCTTCTGCGTTGGGAACTGTGTTTCCGCAGGAGATGTACATCCCACGATCTGTTACAGCGAGTGAGTTTTATAAAGATGAATATGGCTTTCTTGGCCAAATCTATTATGAATTAGGTTTTCATAATTTATATGGATCATGGTGGTACATGATCTTAGTAGCATCAATAGGGATTTCCTTAGTAATAGCCAGCTTAGACCGCTTTGTTCCTTTATACAAAGCGTTAAAAAAGCAAGGTGTTACAAGACATTCCTCATTTATGAAACGCCAAAGGCTGTATTCTTCCACAGCGACAAGAGAATATGATGTAGAATTACTAAAGAAACGCCTAACTTCAAAGCGCTATCGTGTTCGGGTGGAAAACGGAAATATTTTAGCTGAAAAAGGCCGATTCTCAAGATGGGGTCCCTATGTGAATCATTGTGGGCTAATACTCTTTTTATTTGGTGCTATGCTTCGCTTTGTTCCAGGAATGTATGTTGATGAGGTACTTTGGGTTAGAGAAGGGGAAACAGCGGTTATCCCTGGTACCGAAGGTCGTTATTATCTTGAAAACAAAGATTTTATTATGGAAGTTTACGAGAAAAACAAAGAAAGTGAAGTTTTTGAAGAAGCAATTACACGTGTTGGTGACGGTAGCGTAGTGAAAAATTTCCAATCAGATGTTGTCTTGTATGAAAGAAAAGGGGAAATTGTACACGGAGCAACGCCTGAGTTAACAGAAGTTAAGGAAGAAGAAATTAGAGTAAATGAGCCGTTGAAATTTGAATCATTTTCTCTTTATCAAGTGGACTATAAACTAAATGAACTAAATAAAATGACATTCAGTTTAATAGATAAAGAAACAGAAAAAATCTATGGGAAAATCACGGTAGATCTTTTAGATCCTCAAACAAAATATGATTTAGGAAATGGATATAAAGTTGAAATCTCAACATATTTACCAGACTTCTATTTTGATGAAGAGGGCGTTCCTGCCACGAAAACGAGAATACCTGATAATCCGGCATTTGTTTTTAAAATGTTCACTCCTGAGACTCCTGAGGGAGAGTCAAGTTTTGTAGCTATTCAGCAAACAATTGAACCTTCAGGCGAAAATAAATTTAAAATGAAATTTGAAGGTATAGAAACGAAAGATTTGACAGCGCTGACTGTTCGAAAAGATCTAACACTATGGATACTAGGTGTTGGTGGAGCGATCTTTATGATCGGTGTCATTCAAGGGATGTATTGGAATCACCGACGAATCTGGATTAAGCGTGAAGATGACAAAGTTTTAATTGCGGGTCATACAAATAAAAACTGGTATGGTCTATCTAAAGAGCTTAAAAGTCTAGTAGAAGATACCACTTTGAATATGCCTAAAGATCAGAAAGAAAAAGAATAATGTTAAAGGAGGGGAAATTGTGGCAGCATTAAGTAGTACATTATTAGAGGTTGCTTTTATTATCTATTTAGTTGCTATCTTTTTGTTCGGTGGCTCCATTCGTGATAAAAGAAATAAATCGGATAAAATAAGTAAGTGGACAATTGCAGCCGTTGCAGCAACCATCTTAGGTTTTCTATCACAACTAGGTTACTTCATCACAAGATGGATTGCATCAGGACATGCACCTGTTAGTAACTTATTTGAATTTACAACAGCTTTTGGTATGATGCTTGTTCTTGCTTTTATTATCTTATTCTTTATTTATAGGGTGGCAATTTTAGGTTTATTTACTCTACCTATTGTCGTATTAATTATTGCATACGGTAGTATGTTTCCAACGGATATAAATCCACTAATCCCATCACTACAAAGTCATTGGTTATATATTCATGTGACAACAGCTGCCTTAGGGCAAGCGATTTTAGCTATTAGTGCTGTGGCAGGAATTATTCACCTTGTGACAGTTGTTGATCAAACAAAAGCATCAAAGAAAACCTTTTGGTTGGAATCTATTATGTACGTCCTTGTTGTAACACTAGGATTCATTATTATAACAAGTACATTTAGAGGTCTTGATTATCAAGCAGATTTTAATTGGATTGATAAAAATGAGCAAGAAGCTGTTATGACTTATACGATACCGGCATTAGTAGGACCGCATAAGGGTGAACTAGTGACAGATGGAAAGTTTGAACCATTAGTTAAGATGCCTGCAATCATTTCTGCAGTAAAACTTAACACAGTTATATGGTCAGTTATTGTTGGTACAATTCTATATGGATTAGTTCGACTTATATTCCGAAAACGCATCGGACAAATGATAAAGCCATTCACCAAAAATGTGAACCTTGAGCTTGTTGATGAAATCGGATATCGCTCTGTAGCAATTGGATTTCCAGTGTTTACCCTTGGTGCACTTATCTTTGCGATGATTTGGGCTCAGATTGCCTGGACAAGGTTTTGGGGTTGGGATCCAAAAGAGGTATGGGCTCTTATAACATGGTTATTTTACGCAGCTTATTTGCATCTTCGATTATCAAAAGGATGGCATGGGGAAAAATCAGCTTGGCTTGCAGTTGTAGGTTTTGCGATCATCATGTTTAACTTGATCTTTGTTAACTTAGTTATTGCAGGCTTACACTCATATGCATAATTGCTATAAGTTGGCTTAATAATAGCAAAATAATCAGTTATAAACATACAATCAGTATAAACACTGCTAATAAAGCCTTCACTCTTTGCAGTGAAGGCTTTTTGTTATACTCTTAGTACATACATAATAATTAGATACCAAATATGAAACACTTACCTATAAGGAGGGTTCTTATTATGGAAGAGAACCAATTTGCCAGAATTTTAGTCGTTGATGATGAAGATCGAATTCGTCGACTTTTACGGATGTATTTAGAAAGAGAAAATTATGAAATTGAAGAAGCTGAGAACGGTGATGAAGCACTTGAATTAGCATTGAACAATGAATACGATTTAATTATGTTAGATGTAATGATGCCTGGTATTGATGGTGTTGAGGTATGCAAGCAATTACGTGAAAGAAAGGCAACACCGATTATTATGTTAACAGCAAAAGGTGAAGAAGCAAACAGGGTACAAGGCTTTGAAGCGGGTGTGGACGATTATATTGTAAAACCTTTCAGCCCGAGAGAAGTTGTTCTAAGGGTAAAAGCATTACTAAGAAGATCTTCTCAAACTTCATATTTAAAAACAGAAACAAAAGCAAAAAATGTAATCGTTTTTCCTCATTTATCAATAGATCATGATGCACATAGAGTAACTGCAGATGGAAATGAAGTTAGTTTAACTCCTAAAGAATATGAATTATTGTATTTTCTGGCTAAAACTCCTGATAAAGTGTATGATCGGGAAAAGTTATTGAAGGAAGTATGGCAATATGAATTTTTTGGTGACTTACGAACAGTGGATACACATGTTAAACGATTAAGAGAGAAGTTGAGTAAAGTTTCTCCAGAGGCAGCAAAGATGATTGTTACGGTGTGGGGAGTAGGGTATAAATTTGAGGTAAATCATACATGATTCTCTGGAGAAGTGTAGTAGGGAAACTGTGGGGAACGATACTTTTACTCGTTTCCTTTGTTTTATTTGTATTAACGATTTTAATGCTAGAGTTCATTGAGAATTATCATGTGGATGAAGCCGAAAATGAATTGCAACAATTAAGTACAAAGGTTTCTGCCATAATGGAAAGTCACGAGGATCAATCTTTAGCAAGATCAATTGCGTGGGAATTAACAGATGAATTAACTCATATTTTAATTATTGAAGATAAAGATTCTTACTGGAACTCGCCTATCATAGACGAAGATCTGCCTCATTTAGAATTTGAAGATATAAAAGATGATCAAGAATTATCATTACCTCTTACAGCAGGAGAAAAAATTAGTAAACGTACAAATTTAGATTCTCCAAATGATGTTTTTGCTAACGGTGAAGATGAGGTACTAATTGTTGGTATTCCATATAAGGTGTCAGAAACAGAAAAAGGAGCAGTCTATATTTCGCAATCTCTACAAGCTGTTCATGAAACAACAAAAGAGACAACAAAATATATCATCCTAGCCGCTGGAGTTGCCATCATCTTAACAACTATTTTTGCCTTCTTCTTATCAACAAGAATCACCTATCCATTAAGAAAAATGCGTGAGGTAGCTCAGGAGCTGGCAAGAGGGAAATTTGAATCAAAAGTTCCTATTATGTCAAACGATGAAATTGGGGAGTTAGGAATAGCCTTTAATCAGATGGGAAAACAGCTTAAGTTTCATATTAACGCTCTTAATCAGGAAAAAGAGCATTTAACAAATATTTTAAGCAGTATGGCTGATGGTGTTATCACTTTAAATATTGATGGTACGATCTTAGTAACAAACCCACCTGCTGAAAGATTTTTACAAGCCTGGTATTACGAGCAGGGAATGCAAGTCAAAAATGATGAAGAGCTCCCACCTGAAGCAAAAGGTTTATTTCAACGAGTTGTTAATACTGAAAAAGAACAAATGACTGAAATTATGATACAAGGAAGAAGCTGGGTTATTTTAATGACACCCTTATATAATCAATCATATGTAAGAGGAGCTGTTGCAGTTCTACGAGACATGACAGAAGAACGTCGACTTGATAAGCTGCGAAAGGATTTCATTGCTAACGTTAGTCACGAGCTTAGAACACCTATTTCCATGTTGCAAGGATATAGTGAAGCCATCGTTGACGACATTGCAAGTACGGAAGATGAGAAAAAGGAAATTGCTCAAGTTATATATGATGAATCGTTACGAATGGGAAGACTTGTTAACGAATTATTAGATTTGGCTAGAATGGAAGCAGGACATATATCCTTGAATTTGGATGAAGTATCTATACCACAGTTTATTGACAAAATAAGCCGAAAATTTCAAGGTCCTGCTAAGGATAAAATGATTCATCTTCAAACAGATATTCATCTTAATGAAACCAATTATGTAATAGATCCAGATCGAATTGAGCAGGTGCTTACGAACTTAATAGATAATGCCATTCGTCACACGAATGAAAATGGAATTGTGTCGATAACTGTAACATCAGAAAAAGATGGCTTAGCGATGGATGTACAAGATTCTGGAAGTGGAATTCCTGAAGAGGATCTGCCATTTGTCTTTGAACGCTTTTATAAGGCAGACAAAGCAAGAACAAGAGGAAGAGCTGGTACAGGCCTTGGATTAGCGATTGTTAAAAACATTGTTGAAGCACACCAAGGAAAAATAACTGTTCATAGCAAAATAGGTGAAGGTACGACATTTAGTTTCTTTTTACCTCGAAAAAAGCTAGAATCTGAATAATACTGACGAACAATCTTGTTTCATAAGAAACAAGATTGTCTGTTTTTTAGCATATATTCATTAGACCTTAAAACATACACATGGTTTAATAATAGTAAGTTAAAAAATGTGGAGAGTGATACAAATGAATTTATATACAAAAACAGGTGATAGTGGAAAAACGAGTATAATAGGAGGACGTGTTGATAAAGATCATTTACGTGTAGAAGCTTATGGGACAATTGATGAAGCTAATTGCTTTGTTGGTCAAGCGATGACACATCTGACAGAACCTCTTTTTCAGGATATATATCAAGAGCTTGAAAAAATCCAGCATGAGCTGTTTGATTGTGGGGGGGATTTAGCCGTTGTGAAAGAAAAATACCCTTATAAAGCAAACAATGAAATGGTTGAGTTCTTAGAAAATCGCATTGATGCTTATGTAAAGGAAGCCCCTGAATTAGAGCGATTCATTCTTCCAGGTGGAAGCCCTGCTGCAGCAGCTGTTCACATCGCAAGAACTGTCACAAGACGGGCAGAAAGGTGCACCGTTTCATTACAAAAAGAGATGGAAATAAACGAAGTTGTATTAAAATATCTAAATCGATTGTCGGACTATTTTTTTGCCATTGCAAGGGTAATCAATCATCGATTAGGTGTTAAGGACGTTGAATATGAGCGAAGTGCTCTTGTGTTCAAAACGAAGTCTTCTAGTAAAGAGAAAAAAGATTCTTAATGATTAATATAATATAACGGATAGGAAAAAATCGTATGCTACTTGTTAAGCATGCGATTTTTTGTTTTTTGAAAAACATGAGCCTTTATCAGCCAGGAGTCAAAGATAGATGTAATAAAAGGTAAAGACCCCTACTAAATGGTGAAATGATAAAGATCTTATAGTAATTAGAAGTTTAAGAGAATACGATTATAAACTATATAATAGTTCTATAAAACATGGTAAAGTAGAAGATAGTTATGGCAAATATTACATAAATATTTCAATTAAATTACGTACCTTTTAGGTGAAACCTTACATTGTTCTTTACGACTATATTTATGAACGGAGGGTAATTCATGGAGGATACCTTTCAACAATTATATGAAAAATATCATCATGATCTTTTTCAATTTTTGTTTTATATGGTAAAAAACCGTGAACAAGCAGAGGATCTTGTTCAGGAAGTTTATATTCGTGTATTAAAATCGTATGACAAATTTGAAGGTAGAAGCAGTGAAAAAACATGGCTTATTTCTATTGCGAGACATGTGGCTATTGATTGGTTTCGCAAACAAAAAACAATCCGTCAAAGAATACTAGAGCGATTTGATTGGGATAAACAACAGATTGAAGATGAACAACAACCATTACCTGATGAAGTCGCTATTCAAAATGAACAAGTTCAATGGATATACCGAGCGTTACATTCTTGTTCAATTGATCAACGTAGTGTCGTAATTTTACGATATATTCAAGAGTTATCGATTACGGAAACAGCAGAGGTATTAGGTTGGACTGTGAGTAAAGTAAAAACAACACAACACCGTGCAATTAAGCAATTGCAAAAACATATAAACAATTTGTCTGAAAAGGAGGGGCTTTCGATTGAGAAAACGGGAGTTGAATGAAGACCAGCTTGAGCAGCTTTTACAGCAGTTACCCTCTGTCAAGGATAAACGAACTGCTGATCAAATTTATCAACAGATACAATATAAACAACGTGTTAAAAAGAGAACGAAAACCTGGATTGCTCCTGCAATTGCAACTGTTGCAGCTCTTATGATCTTTGCGATTATGACTCCATATTTATTTAATGGCTTCACCTCCTCTAGTGAGGAAAGCGCAATGGATATGGCCACTACATCTTCAGAGGAAACCTCAAAAAATGAAATGGCAAAGGCACCAGAAGCACAAAAAGCATCGGAAGCATCAGAAGTAGAGGAAAAAAACATAAATGAATCTACAATAATTGAGGATCAAAATGAAAGCATCGCTCTTGATACAGAAAACATGGAAGAGAAAACATTGTTAGAGGAAGAAAACATCACTTATGTCACAAATGCTATTGATCCTGAAAGAACTGTAACAGTTGGGTTAACTGATGAAATGGCTCAAAATGTTATTCCAGTTACTTTGCAAGGAAATAACAACGAAGAAAAACTAGAGAGAATACTTGAGTTTATACCCGAGGATTTCTTTGATGAGTTAGGACCAGTTTCCTTTGAGCTTAAGAATTCGGAACTTTCTACAAAAGAAGACCCTTCAGAAATTTATATTGATTATAAAGGAGAGGGAGGCATCACTTCTTCTTCAGGAGAGGTGATGTTTAAGGAAACAATTCAAGAAACATTTCGTTGGATTGGTGTGAAAAAGGCAAATCTTTCAACAAATGGGAAGGAAGGTATTTTATTCGGAAATTCAGGATTGGTCACCGAAATAGATATTCCTCAATTAAGGAAAAAAGCCTACTTGATATATCAACACGATGAGAGTACAAAAAAGCTACTAGTCCCTTCGCCTGATCCATTGAAGACAATGATTGAAGCAATTGATTTAATGAAGAATGGATTACCAGAATACAATTT
Organism: Metabacillus sp. B2-18; assembly: GCF_021117275.1. Lineage (NCBI taxonomy): Bacteria > Bacillati > Bacillota > Bacilli > Caryophanales > Bacillaceae > Metabacillus > Metabacillus sp. B2-18. The sequence continues at coordinate 3,222,239 of NZ_CP088245.1, read as the reverse complement.
ATCACCATCTATTGGAAATAATATAATGATTAATATTAGAGAAAATGATAATCAACTGAATATTGAATTTGATGATAAGACAAAAATTGAAAACAACGAACAAAGTATTATGATGTTAGAATCACTCTTGTTAACCGCGAAAGAGTTTGGTTATAAAACAGTTAAGTTTAATGGGATAAATGAAGAAAGAATTGGTGTTATGGATATTACAAACCCAATTGAGGTACCATACTCACCAAATCCGATTAAATAACGAAAGAGGCTCAAAATTTTGAGTCTCTTTTTATGTATAGTTAGGAAAATAATGTTACATACTACACATGTTCTTTTTTAAGACGGGCCTTTATACAATGACCATTGAGTAAATTTTATAGATATGGTTAATGTAAAAAGGGAATTCCTCGGAAAATTCTATAGATATGGCTATTAAATAAAAACTATAAGCCAAAAAATGAAACAGGAGGAGAAAAATGCTAGTTAGAAGAATGAGTTTAGTTTTATTAACATTGAGTATGGTGATTGGGATGTTAGTAATAGAAAAGAATTATGTGCAAGCAAAATCATACATAAAAGAGCTGGAAGATCAATGGGTACAACCTGTTAATGGGACAATAACAGATACATTCGGAACACGACATGGAAAACATAAAGGAATAGATATTGCTGCTCCAGAGGGTGAGGAGATTGTATCTGTTTCAGCTGGAAAAGTAACAAAATCTTATTATTCAGATTCATATGGAAACGTTGTTTTTATAGAACATCCAGAAGGCTATGAAACAGTATATGCTCATTTAAGTAAAAGAAATGTTGAAGAAGGCGAGACTGTTAAAAAGGGACAAGTAGTGGGGATTATTGGTAACACGGGAATTTCTACAGGAACACATTTACATTTTGAATTACATGAAGGTGAATGGACGTATGAAAAAGAACACGCATTAGATCCATTATTTGTATTAGAATCTCATACTGCACATGCTAATCAAGAAAAGAAGGAAATGGAAAATAAAGATCATAATCAAATACAAGAAGAATCTAAGAAAAACAAGATAAAAAAACAAGAAGTTCAGAAGAAGGTAATTACGGTAACTAAAGGTGATACTCTTTGGGGACTATCCAGTGAGTATGATGTATCAATAAAGTCTCTGCAGGAATGGAATGATCTTGAAACTGATCTTATTTATCCAGAACAAAAATTAACTTTATATTTGAATGAAGATAACTATGCTTTTCATTCTTTGGATACTGAGGAAAAGCAATTTAGCGATATTCATTAGACCTGAATTAAATGAAAAAACAAACAGCCCAAAAAGGGGCTGTTTGTTTTTGATAAAATTTTATTATGGAATATCAATTTTTTATTGACTGAAAATTAGAAATAAATTATGATTTAATTAACTTAGTGGTAAAGACAACTTATCATCTTAACATAAAACTTTACCAACGATGATGAGGTGAAAAACAATATGCTAAAAGGAAAGATAAATAAGGAAAGTCCACTTCCACTCTATTATCAACTAAAGGATATTATTAAAAACTCCATTGAAAATGGATACTTGCAACCAGAGCATACTATTCCTTCAGAGAGGGAGCTTTCCGAAACTTTTGAAATTAGTAGACCTACTGTTCGACAAGCACTTAATGAGCTTGTAAATGATGGATCATTAATTCGAAGGAAAGGTCTTGGAACTTTTGTTGCCAAACCGAAAGTATTTCAACAATTTTTGGAAACTTTAACAAGCTTTAATAATGATATGAAGCAGATGGGGCTTCCGTTTACAACTCAGGTTGTCACTCAAAAACAATTAGCCCCTTTACCAATGTTAGAAAGTATTTTTGGAACTTCTTATAAAGGATTTACTTATATTGAAAGAATCAGATTAATTGAAAACAGGCCTATTGTTCTAGTATCAACATATGTTCCAATAGAACTGGCAACTTCATTAAAAGATGATGATTTAACAAATTCATCTCTTTATGAATTATTATGTAGTAAATATAATCTACAGATTGATAGGGCAACACGAGTTTTAGAGGCAATAAATGTGGAGGAGAAAGATGCAGAAAGTCTAAGTCTAGAAATTGGTGCAGCTGTTATGTCAATCAAAACAACGGGTTATTTAAAGAATAATCAACCTTTTGAATATACGATAGCTAGATACAGGGGAGACTTTAGTAGTTTTACAGTTAATTTAACTTATTGATAAACATTGTCCAAATAAAAACGTCCTAGTTACATGGAAGGAATAAAACTATGTAAAACTTGAGATTTAAATTTCTGAAATAAAAAATATTAAAATTAAGGATTGATAATAATGGAAATTTATATTGATACAGCAAATTTTAATGAAATCGAGGAGGCTCAATCTTTATCTATCTTGGATGGAGTTACTACCAATCCATCAATCTTATCAAAACAAAACTTACCACACAAAGAAGTCTTGGCAAAGATAAACTCAATTGTTAATGGGAAGGTATGGTATCAAGTTGTAAGTGAAACATCTGATGAAATGGTAAAGGAAGCACTTCAAATAATTGAAATATTAGACAAGCCAGTTATTAAGTTACCAATGTGTGTAGAAGCCCTAAAAGCCACAAGAGTTCTAACGAATCAAGGAATTGAAACAAATATGACACTTGTTTATTCAGTTTCACAGGCAATTTTAGCTGCGAATGCAGGTGCAGCCTATGTTAGTCCTTATGTTGGTAGAATAAATGATATTGGCCTGTCCGGTTTGAATCTTATTCAAGAGATAGTAAATGTATTTCAGGTTCAAAATATTTCCACAAAGGTAATTGGAGCAAGTTTAAGGGGAAGTCATGATATTGTTGATGTTGCATCACTAGGAGCAAAAGCGGTAACTATGCCTTACCGAGTGTTAATGCAAATGATTGAGCACCCTATGACAGATAAAGGTCGTTTACAATTTAGCGAAGACTGGACTACTTATCAAACACTAGTAACTTCCAATTTAGAATAACATAAGTTAATAATATAAAAACTTAATAGATTTGTTTGCCGATCTTAGATCTCTATTATCGTAATTAAGAAAGGTGATATCATGAAGTCTTATATTTTAGCTCATGACCTTGGAACTACAAATCATAAATGTACTGTTTTTCAAGACGACGGTACGATTATAGCAACGAGCACTCGCTTAACAGTTACGAAATATGGAGAGGGTGGAGTAGCGGAACAGGATCCAAATGGATGGTGGGATAATGTTATAGAAACGACAAAAGAAGTTTTACAAAATGTAGCACCAACAAACATTGCTGTCGTTTCTTTTAGTGCCCATATGAACGGATGTTTGCCTGTTAATAAGGATGGAGAGGTATTATATAATTCTATTATTCATGCTGACTCAAGGAGTAAATCTGTAGAACCAGATGTTTTTCAAATATTAAATGAAAACCATTTGTACAAGATAACTGGAAATCGAATTGATGCTCACTACCCTGTTCTGAAAATATACTGGTTGAAAAAGTATTTACCTGAGGTTTATAAGAAAACTGCTTATTTTTTACAAGCAAAAGATTATTTAGCATATCGAATGACAGGAACACTTGGTGTTACTGATTATTCGGATGCTTCGTTAACAGGAATGATGAACTTAACCAAAAAAGAATGGGAATACCCGCTTTTTTCAGAGTTAAAACTCTCCCAAAATAAAATGCCGGATATTCTGCCTTCTTCATCAGTAATTGGTCATATTAAAAAAGACGTACATGAAGAAACTGGTTTGCGTCAAGGAACCCCTGTTGTTATAGGAGGAGGAGATGGAGCATGTGCGACAATTGGTGCTGGGTGTTTTAGTGTAGGAGATAGCTATATCAATATTGGGACTACTGCTTGGGTTTCAAAAGTTACGAATGAGCCATTCATTGATTCTGACAAGAGAGTCTTTACTATCTGTGATTTAAATGAAAAACATTATAATGTACTTGGGACAATGAAAACAGCTGGCGCAGCATACGAATGGGCAATAAAACAATTCTCTACCTTAACGGATTGGGTGAATTTGGAATCAAAACCAGAATATGAGAGATTTGAAAAGTTACTGCTTAAAGTACCCCCAGGCGCAAATGGTGTAATCTATCATCCTTATTTACTAGGAGAACGTTCACCAATATGGAATGATATGATCCGGAGCAGCTTTTTTGGAATAGGCTTAAACCATAATAGGTTTGATTTATTGAAGGCAGTTTTGGAAGGCATTTCATTTTCCCTTACCGGAATCGCAGAAATATTAAATTATTCTGATCCAGTTACTAAGTATAATTTAATCGGTGGAATGTCAAACAATAAGGTCTTTAACCAGGTACTAAGTGATGTTTTACAAAGACCAGTTTATTTAAGTGAAAAAAGCTCTGAGGCAACTTCACTTGGTGCAGCTATTGCTGGAGGAGTGGGAGTTGGTTTATTTCGTAACTATGAAGAAGGGAAAAAATTAATAAGATTTAAGGAACATTATGAGCCATTAGAAAAACATGGTGATATTTATCAACAAAGACTAAAAATATTCAAAGAACTGTATGTAAAGTTAAAAGATATTGATTTGCGTATTTAGAATAGTAAAAAAGATTTTCTCATATTATCACATAATTTAATGTTAGAAAACATAAAAGATAGAAGAATACCAAAAACTATAATTTCAGTTTTCTTGGGTATTTTTCTTTTTTTTTGGTAAAAATAGAGGAAATCTAATAAATATATAGAAATATGTGAAAAGGTGGTTTTGGAAGCGTATTCATTATTTTGATTTTTTAAAAAATAAAGATTGATTTTAGGAACCTATTTGTTTATAATCAACATTAACGAAGTTAAATAAAGAAAAACAAAGAAAAAACCAACATAATTATTTGTTTAATATTTTATAATAATAGAAGGTTACTGACTAACCTCAGAATAAAATTTTTTTTGTTGGTTTTATCAAAAGAACACAGATAGGTACTACATATAACAAAATAAAGGATGGTGAAAATATGAGTAATGTTTTACTCGAGATGGAGGGAATTTCTAAAAGCTTTCCAGGTGTTAAGGCGCTATCTGATGTAAAGTTTGAATTACGCTCTGGTGAAGTGCATTCATTACTTGGTGAAAATGGGGCTGGAAAATCGACTTTAATGAAAGTGCTTACAGGTATTTATCAAAAAGACGAAGGTAGAATTATTTATCAAGGAAAAGAAGTGGAAATCACTGATACTAAAATGGCACAAAATTTAGGGATAAGTATCATACATCAAGAATTAAATTTAATGCCCGATCTAACAGTTGCTCAAAATATCTTTATAGGTCGTGAGCCAAGAAGTAAGTTTAAATTATTTTTGGATGAAAACGAGCTTAATAGAAAAACACAGGAACTTTTTGATCAACTTAATTTAAATTTAAATCCTCGTGCATTGATTTCTGATTTAACAGTTGCTAAGCAACAAATGGTTGAAATTGCAAAAGCTCTGTCTTTTAATGCGAAAGTACTAATAATGGATGAACCTACTGCTGCCTTAACTGATTCAGAAATTGAAACCTTATTTGAAATTATTAATCGATTACGTAGTAATGGTGTAGGAATTGTTTATATTTCACATCGTATGGATGAGTTAAAGCGTATAACAGATCGTATTACCGTCATGAGAGATGGCGCATACATAGATACGGTCATTACAAAAGAGGTTCCTATTGATAAGATTATCTCATTAATGGTTGGTCGTCAGATTTATGGTACTTCAAAACCAGTTATAGAGAAAGTTACTGATGAAGTAGTATTAGAGGTTAAGAATCTAAACCGTGGTAAAGTTCTAAAAGATATAAACTTTAACTTGAAGAAAGGAGAAATACTTGGTTTTGCTGGATTAATGGGAGCAGGTAGAACCGAAGTTGCACGTGCCGTTTTTGGGGCCGATCGAATCGATTCTGGTGAAATCTTTATTAATGGAGAAAAAGTTCAGATTAAAAGTCCAAATGATGCTGTTGAAAATGGTATAGGCTACTTATCAGAAGATAGAAAAAGATTTGGGCTAATGATTGATATGGATGTGAAAACAAATATAGCGATCTCATCTATTAAAGAGTTTTTAAATCCTATTGGTTGGGCTAATGATGATAAAATTAGTGAAGTTTCCAAAGAAATGGTAGAGAAGCTTGGGGTAAAAACTCCTAGCATTAATCAGCTCTTGAAGAATCTTTCAGGTGGTAATCAGCAAAAAGTGGTTATTGCAAAATGGTTAACCCGTGATTGTGATGTTTTGATTTTTGATGAACCAACTCGCGGAATCGATGTTGGAGCAAAAGGAGAAATTTATAAACTTCTAAATGAGTTAGCGAAACAAGGGAAATCTATAATTATGATCTCATCTGAATTACCGGAGATTCTTCGCATGAGCCATAGAGTCATTGTTATGTGTGAGGGGAGAATTACTGGTGAACTAAGTTATGAAAACGCTTCACAAGAAGCGATTATGAGCTATGCGACAAAACGCATAAGTTAAAAGGTTAATGGGGGGAGAAAAATGAAGGCGGAAACAACGACAAATGTACCTTTAAAGAGTAAAAAACTACCTATTAAATCTGGAATGTTACAACAATTATTAGCATTTGCTAGTTTAATACTTTTGGTCATTATTTTTTCTTTAGCATCACCTAACTTTTTACAATTTTCAAATATTGTGGGAATACTTCTTTCTACAGCAGTTATTGGTATCCTTGCGTTAGGTGCAACGTTCGTTATTATTACCGGAGGAATTGATTTGTCAGTTGGTACGGTTATGACATTGTGTTCTGTAATGACAGGGGTCTTTATAACTATGTGGGGTGTACCAACTCTAATTGGGGTAATTGGGGGAATTCTTACAGGTGCATTCTGTGGATTTCTCTGTGGTCTAGCTATTTCCAAAATGAAAATACCACCTTTTATTGCAACATTAGCTATGATGATGATTGCTAAAGGTCTAGCTCTAGTAATCTCTGGAACAAAGCCGATCTACTTCACAGATTCTCCAGGTTTCTCTGATATTTCTCTAGGAAATATAATTCCTGGATTCGGAATTCCGAATGGTGTTATTATCTTTTTTGCTGTAGCCATCATTGGATCTTTAATCTTGAGTAAAACAATCATTGGAAGATATAACTTTGCTCTAGGCAGTAATGAAGAAGCTACTAGATTATCAGGTGTTAATGTTGATCGATGGAAAATCATTATTTATACAATGGCTGGTGTATTTACGGGGATTGCCGGCGTACTAATGGCCTCTCGATTAAATTCTGCACAGCCTGCGTTAGGGATGGGGTATGAATTAGAAGCAATTGCAGCAGTTGTAATTGGTGGAACCTCACTTAGTGGTGGTAAAGGAACGATTGTAGGTACAGTAATTGGAGCGCTAATCATGAGTGTTCTAACGAATGGCCTACGAATTTTATCAGTTCCACAAGAATGGCAAACTGTTGTTGTAGGATTTGTTATTATATTAGCGGTTTATGCAGATATCTTAAGAAGAAAGAAAGCATAAAACTATAAATCTGGTTTAATCTCCATTAGGAGTTAAATAAAAATAAATGATAACAAAAGGGGAGAAGCAGTTTGAAAAAGTTAGCCATTTTTATGATGTTAATGTTGTTAGCACTAACAGCATTAGCGGGGTGTAATTCCTCATCATCAGGTACACAAGAGGGATCAAGTGGATCTGAAGGGACAAATGAATCTGCAGAAGGTGGAAGTGACAAACTTTATATTCCAGTTATCTCAAAGGGGTTCCAACATCAGTTCTGGCAAGCGGTAAAAACAGGAGCAGAACAAGCTGCTGAAGAATTTGGGGCGGAGATTACATTTGAGGGCCCTGAAACAGAAGCACAGGTAGATAAACAGATTGAAATGTTAAAAGCTGCACTTGATAATCAACCAAGTGCAATTGGATTTGCTGCACTTGATAGTCAGGCTTCCATTCCATTATTGCAACAAGCTCAAGAAAAGAATATTCCAATTGTTGCTTTTGACTCTGGTGTAGATAGTGAAATTCCAGTATCAACAGCCTCAACTGATAATAAAGCTGCTTCAGCTCTTGCTGCAGATAAAATGGCGGAGCTAATCGGTGAAGAAGGTAAAGTCGCATTAATTGTACATGATCAAACAAGTATTACAGGAATAGATCGTCGTGATGGCTTTGTAAATCAAATGGAAGAAAAATATCCGAATATTGAAATCGTTGATATTCAATACGGTGGTGGAGACCATTTAAAATCAACTGACCTTGCAAAAGCAATTTTACTTGCACATCCGGATGTAAAAGGTTTCTATGGGGCAAATGAAGGTTCAGCGATTGGTGTAGTTAATGCTGTAAAAGAGTTAGGCAAAGATGGAGAAGTTGTTGTAATTGGTTTCGACTCTGGAAAACAACAAATCGAAGCAATTAAAGATGGAACAATGGCGGGAGCTATCACGCAAAATCCAATCGGTATTGGTTATGAAACTGTAAAAGCCGCAATTCAAGCAGCTAAGGGAGAAGAAGTAGAAGAGTCAATCGACACGGGCTTCTACTGGTACGATAAAGAAAATATTGATGATGAAGAAATTCAGGCAGTGTTATACGAATAAGTATAATAGTGGGGGATGCTCTAAGGGGCAGCCCCCTTATTCAAACCAAATAATATAATAGTACATAACTCTTAATAATAAAGGAGCTTACAATCAAAAAAATGTTGTTTTTTATATTGAAAATGTTTGTTTTTGTGTTTATAATCAACATTAACAAATAAAACAAAAGATTTAGCAAATGTTTTCTGTTATGAAAAACAATTAAACTACATGTGCAAAGTGTTTAAATCTTAATGTTACTCAGCACAAATATTTAAAGACCTAAACTATTGTTTTACTATTCTTTAAATAAGATGATAGGGAGATAATTATGAGGATAAAATGGGGAATTCTAAGTACGGCTAATATTGCAATAGATGCAGTTATTCCAGCAATAAAACGGTCTAGTAACGGGGGAGTTCATGCTATTGCTAGCAGTAGCGGTAAAGCAAGAAGAACAGCAGAGTATCTGCAAATACCGAAATTTTTTGAAAACTATCAAGAGATGTTAGAAGATCCTGAAATTGATGCAGTTTATATTCCACTTCCAAATAATATGCACTACGAATGGACGATTAAAGCGGCTAAAGCAAAAAAGCATATTCTTTGTGAAAAACCAGCAGCATTAAGTGCTAGTCAAATGGAAGAAATGATTTCTACTTGTAAAAAAAATAATGTTTTGTTTATGGAAGCTTTTATGTATCGCTTTCATGAACAGCATAAAAAAGTTAAGGAATTAGTCGATGATAATGTAATAGGGGATATAAAAATTATTCGTTCAAGTTTCTCTTTTAATTTATTAAATAAAAGTGATGACATTCGGTTAAATCCATCCCTTGGAGGCGGCTCAATTTATGATGTTGGGTGTTATTGTATAAATTCCATTCGGTACATTTTGGAGAAAGAACCGACTCATGTAACAGCTCGAGGTGTGCTAAGTTCAAATGGTGTTGATACATCAGCCACAATGATTATGGAGTTTCCTAATAATGTCTTGGCTACTATCGACTGCAGCTTCGAAGGAACGTTAAGGAATGAATACGAAATAGTTGGTACAAAAGGTAGTATTAGCGTACCTCATGCTTTTAGACCTGATTTAAATGGACATATTGGAAGTGTAATAGTAAAAAATGAATATAAAAGTACTGAATATCTTGTGAGTACAGATCAGTATTTGGCTGAGGTTGAGCATTTTTCGGATTGCATTTTAAATCAAATTAGTCCTTCTTATACTGAAGAGAATACTTTAGCAAATATGAGAGTTATAGATGCTGTCTATCAATCTCTTCGGAAAAAAGAATTAATTACTTTATAGTTTTTATTTTGCAAAGGAGGATGGGAAATGTCAGGTGTTAAACAACAGTTAAAAATGTATGCAAATAAAATTGTGGAAACAGCCTTAGTTGTAGGTGCTGGTGGAAATCTAAGTATGAGAGATGGGGAGTATATGTATATTTCTCCTAGTGGATTTGATCTCCAAGAAATTGATGATACCCAATGGGTAAAAGTGGATATTAAAACAGGAGAGGTATTAGGAGATTTAAAGCCATCATCTGAGTTATTAATGCATTTAGAATGTTATCGGAAACGTTCTGATATAACTGCTGTGTTACACGCTCATCCGAGTTACTCAGTAGGTGTATCAAGCTCTGGTAATGATATTCCAATGCTTTTTCCGGATGCACCAGCAATGATACGAAATGTTTCTTATCTTGAATATCTCATTCCTACAACAGAGGTTTTAGCCAATGCAGTTGGAGAAGTTATTCCAGATACAGATGTTGTGGTAATGAGGAATCATGGAGTACTTACAGTCGGAAAAACGATGAAAGAGGCTTACTTCTTTATGCAAATTATCGAAGAATCAGCAAAGGTATTTACGATTGCCTCTACTGTTGGTTCACCACGTATTTTAACAGATATTGAAGTAGAAGATTTGCGTAATCTTTCATCAGAAAGATATCGTTCCAATCTATTAAAAGATGCCAAGTAACGATCGTTGTTTGAGGGGTGTGTATTTATGGGCAAAGTATGGGCTTTTGATTTAGGTGCATCCAATGGGCGATTAATGTTGGGAAGTTTTAATGGCGAAAAGATAAACTTGGAAGAAATTCATCGTTTTCCTAACTCCCCAGTACATATAAATACTCATTATTATTGGGATATTCTAAGAATCTTTCAAGAAATGAAAAATGGAATAACCAAAAGTGTCAAAATGGGACATAAGGATGTTATGAGTATGGGGGTTGATACATGGGGGGTTGATTTTGGGTTGTTATCTCCCACTGGAGAATTGATAGGAAATCCATATTCTTATCGTGACGAACATTTTCAAGACGGAATGGAAGAAATGCTTGAAGAAATTTCCAAAAGTGAACTGTTTTCGAGAACTGGTGTAGAGCCTGCTCCAATAAATACAATTTGTCAGCTTTATACAATACAAAAGAAAAAACCTGACCTTTTAAAAGGTGCAATAAGTCTCCTATTTACTCCAAATTTAATAAGTTACTTTTTTTCAGGAGTAAAGAAAAATGAATTTACCATTACATCTACGAGCCAGTTGTATAGTTATAAACAAAAAAAATGGGACACTGAAATGCTTGATAAATTAAATATCCCAGTAGATATTTTAGGAGATATTACACCATCAGGTACAATATTGGGACCTACACTTGAAGAAATTAATAAAGAACTTCAAATTGATCCTGTTCAGGTTATTAATATTGCAGGTCATGACACGGCTTGTGCACTTGCTGCTCTACCAATCAATAAGAAAAACACAGCTTTTATGAGCTGTGGAACATGGGTATTAGTAGGTATTCAAGTAGAACAACCAGTTGTATCTGAGGATGCTCTTGCCTGGGGCTTTACAAATGAGGGGACATTAGAAGGTCATTATCGACTACAAAAAAATAATATGGGTTTATGGCTAATACAACAATGTCATAAAGTTTGGGAAAGAGAAGGTCATGGGATTAGCTATGAAGAACAAAATTTATTAGTGAATGAGGCTAAGCCGTTACAACATTTTATTAATCCTGATGATCAAACCTTTTTTAACCCTAAAAATATGGTAACGGCTATACAAGATTATTGTATAAATTCGGGTCAAACACCACCTGAAACGAAAGGTGAAATACTTAGATGTATTTTAGAAAACTTAGCATTTAAGTATCAATGGGTTTTAGAAAAACTTGAAATTTTGACCAATACTTCTTTAGAAGAAATACATATGGGTGGGGGTGGAATACAGAACCACCTATTATGTCAATTTATTGCGAATGCAACTGATCGTACTGTACATGCTGGTCCAGTTGAAGCGAGTGCAATTGGAAACGCTTTATCGCAATGGATTGCTTTAGGAGAAATTAAGGATATTCAGGAAGCAAGAGAAATTGTCCAAAGATCATTCTCAACTAAAACGTATTACCCTCAAAATCAAATTAACTTAAGCGAGGCTTATAATCGATTTTTAAAATTAATCTAAATTGAAGTTATTGAAGGAGGAAAAATAAATGAGTAACAAAAACAATAGATACTATGGTCAATTACCTAAAATCGGTATTCGTCCGACAATTGATGGAAGACGTAATGGGGTAAGAGAATCACTTGAAGAGGTAACAATGAACTTAGCTAAATCAGTTGCTAAATTAATTACTGAAAATGTATCATATTATAATGGAGAACAAGTTGAATGTGTTATTGCAGATACTTGTATTGGAGGGGTTGCAGAAGCTGCTCAAGCTGCTGAAAAATTTGCTAGAGAAGGAGTAGGTGTTTCTATAACGGTAACACCGTGTTGGTGCTATGGCACAGAAACAATGGATACAGATCCTTCTATTCCTAAGGCAGTTTGGGGCTTTAACGGTACGAATCGCCCGGGAGCAGTATATTTAGCTGCTGTTCTAGCTGCTCACAATCAAAAAGGTATACCTGCTTTTGGAATATATGGTAAAGATGTCCAAGATGTTGGAGATACAGAAATTCCTGAAGATGTTCAAGAAAAGTTATTGCGTTTCACAAAAGCAGGTTTAACAGTAGCAATGATGAAAGGCAAATCTTATCTATCTATGGGTTCAGTTTCAATGGGGATTGCTGGTAGTATGATTGACGAAAGCTTTTTCCAAGACTATTTAGGAATGAGAAATGAATATATTGATATGACTGAATTTGTTAGAAGATTTGATAAAGAGATTTATGATAAAGAAGAATATGACTTGGCATTAAATTGGGTAAAAGAGAACTGTAAAATGGGAGAAGATAATAATAAAGATACCCACAAGAGAACTGATGAAGAAAAGGAAAAAGATTTAGAAACTAGTGTGAAAATGACGTTGATTGCCAGGGATCTAATGGTTGGTAATCCAAAGCTTGAGGAAATCGGTTACGGTGAAGAAGCAATGGGGCATAATGCAATTGCTGCAGGATTCCAAGGGCAACGTCAATGGACTGATCATTTTCCAAATGGAGATTTTATGGAAGCAATCTTAAATTCATCATTTGATTGGAATGGAGTTAGAGCTCCGTATATTGTAGCTACCGAAAACGATAGTTTAAACGGTGTAACTATGCTTTTAGGTTATTTACTAACAAATACTGCACAGGTATTTGCTGATGTTAGAACTTATTGGAGTCCTGATGCTGTAAAACGCGTTACAGGTCATGAAGTAGAGGGTAAATCAAAGAATGGGTTTATCCATTTAATTAACTCAGGTCCAGCAGCTCTTGATGGTACTGGAAAACAAAGAAAAGACGGTAAGCCTGTTCTGAAACCATTCTGGGAAATAACAGAGCAAGAAGTTAAAGACTGTCTTGACGCTACATTGTTGAGACCTGCCTCTACTGAATATTTCAGAGGCGGTGGATATTCAACGGATTTCTTAACAGAAGGAGAGATGCCAGTAACAATTGCAAGAATAAATTTAGTTAAGGGGCTTGGGCCGGTTCTTCAAATTGCAGAAGGCTATACTGTTGAGTTACCAGAAAGTGTTCATGATACGCTTGATTTACGTACAGATCCAACATGGCCGACAACCTGGTTTGTACCTAACCTAACTGGAGAAGGTGTATTTAAGGATGTATATTCGGTAATGAACAATTGGGGAGCAAACCACTGTTCTATGAGTTACGGTCATATAGGTGCAGATTTAATAACCATCGCTTCAATGTTAAGAATTCCAGTTAATATGCATAATGTTTCTGAGGAAAAGATTTTTAGACCAAGTGCATGGGGTATGTTTGGTACAACGGATGCAGAAGCTTCAGATTATCGTGCATGTACTAATTTTGGACCATTATATCGATAATATGATATCAATTGCCCCCTGAACAAAGATCTTTCAGGGGGAATTTTTATCAAGGTGTAAGTCTGGTAATATCAGGATATTAAATTGGACTTAAAAAATAAATAGGTGGAGGTGAGTACAATGAAAAAAGTCGTCTCACAGGAAGGTTTACTTGGAATGAATAGAAAAAAAGAAATTCTTAAACTGTTAACTAATTCTGGAGCAGTACGTGTTGCTCAATTAAGTAAGGTTTTTGGAGTAACTGAAGAAACAATTAGAAGAGATTTAGAAAAGTTAGAAGCTGAGGGTCAACTGAAAAGAGTTCACGGAGGTGCTGTTCCTTTAAGTGAAAGTTCAATTGAATTGCCGTTTTTAGAACGAACGGTCAAAAACATTGAGCAAAAAATAAAGATTGGTCAAATGGCTGCTAATTATGTTAATGATCGGGATATTATCGCATTGGACTCGAGTTCAACCTGTCTTGAGTTAGCAAAAAATATTGGTGATAAAAAGGTTTCTGTTCTCACAAATGGATTCTTTGTCGTTCAAGAGTTAGGTCAAAAGCAAGATGTCTCTGTGCTTTGTACAGGAGGTTACTATAATGCAGACCATCACGCGTTTTTTGGCCATTCAGCTGAAAATTCAATAGAAGGCCTTCATATCGGAAAATTATTTCTATCGTGTAAGGGATTTGATGTGAATTGGGGTATTAGTGAAAGTCATGAGCAGCAAGCAATGTTTAAAAGGAAGTTACTTTCAATTGCCGGTCAAGTGAATTTACTGGTCGATAGTAGTAAGTTAAATGTAAAAGCACTAATACAAACTGCACCTTTAGAAAAAATCCATAGAATCATTACGGACAATGGGATAGAAGACGCTCTTGTAAAATCAATTGAAAATCAGGGGATAGAAGTGGTTATTAGCAATTAACTATACCAAAGGTGAGGGATGTAAATTGGGACAGTCAAAATATACAATTGGGGTTGATTATGGAACAGAATCGGGAAGAGCTGTTCTTGTTGATATCAAGTCGGGAGTAGTAGTGGCGAAACACACTACTCCTTATCCACATGGGGTAATTGATGAGAAGCTTCCTAATTCGTTAGAAAAATTACCAAATGATTTTGCTTTGCAACACCCAGACGATTATCTGCTTGTATTAAAAGAATCAATCCCTAACATTCTTAATCAATCTGGAGTAAGAGCTGAAGATGTAATTGGAGTAGGTATTGACTTTACTGCATGTACAATCCTTCCAGTAGATCAAGATTTAGTTCCTCTTTGTACAAAAGAAGAGTGGAACTATAATCCACATTCTTGGGTAAAGCTTTGGAAACACCATGCTGCCCAAGATGAAGCAACAAAAATGAATCAACTTGCGGAACAAAGAGGTGAAGAGTGGTTAAAGCGTTATGGTGGGAAAATCTCTTCAGAATGGGCTATCCCAAAAGTTTGGCAGGTATTAGATGAAGCTCCAGACGTTTATGAAGCTACATATCTATTTTTGGAAGCTGCAGATTGGGTTACTGCACAAATGACAGGAAATGTGGTGCGAAATAGTTGTGCTGCCGGATATAAAGGAACTTGGCATAAACAAAAAGGATATGTATCACAAGAATTTTTAAATGCTTTGCACCCAGATCTTTCTGATCTCTATGAGACAAAGCTTCGAGGGGATGTAGTTTCCCTTGGTACAAAAGCAGGTGAATTAACAGAAGAGTTTGCTAATTTAGTAGGCTTAAAAAAGGGAACGGCTGTCGCAGTTGGTGCAATTGATGCACATGCTGGTGTACCAGGAGCAGGAGTTGCCACACCAGGCAGAATGGTAATGGTTATGGGAACTTCGACGTGTCATATGTTAATCAGTGAGAAAGAAGTACTTGTTGATGGTATAAGTGGTGTTGTAGAAGATGGGATTATTCCAGGGTTTTATGGATATGAAGCAGGGCAAGCTGCTGTTGGAGATATATTTGCATGGTTTGTCGAAAACAGTGTTCCAACTTCTGTCATGGAAGAAGCGAAAGAATGTGGAATTAGTATACATCAGTTACTAGAAAAGAAAGCGGATACATTTATACCGGGTCAAAGTGGCTTGTTAGCATTAGATTGGCATAATGGAAATAGAACACCATTAGTAGATACCGAACTTTCAGGATTAATAGTAGGTCAAACATTGTTAACGAAGCCGGAAGAAATTTATCGTGCTTTAATTGAAGCAACTGCATTTGGAACACGTTTAATTATTGATACGTTGAAGAGTCAAGGAGTAGACATTCATGAGTTAGTTGCATGTGGCGGTTTACCACATAGGAACCGTATGTTAATGCAAATTTATGCTGATGTAACAAATATGGAAATAAAAATTTCCGATACTACTTTAACACCTGCAATAGGCTCAGCGATGTTTGGTGCCGTAGTAGCAGGTACTGAACGAGGTGGTTATTCAACAATTACGGAGGCGGCATCAAGCATGGCGCGTTTAAAAGAGGAGTCATTTGTCCCTAATCCAAATCATGTAAAGATCTATGATGAAATGTACAAAGAATACCTGAATTTATATGATTATTTCGGTCGAGGGAAAAATAATATTATGAAAAAACTTAAACAATTAAAAGCACAAGTCTTAAATTAGTTTTGAACTATTGGAAACACAGTCTATTATTTGATTGTGTTTCTAATATAATTAAAATTCTCAATTACTATATTTCTCTTCAATTTACTAAGTCTACTATTAAAATCACCTCTAAGTTCTACTCATATTTGTAAAACATAAAAGATAATTTTTCAATCAACCTACCTAATACGCAACAAATTCACCAAAAAAATCTATGGAAAATTAATGAAAAACTAATACAGATTTAGGAGAGATGAAAATGGATTATCGGAAAATCGGTAACACTGACTTGAAGGTATCAAATTTAAGTTTTGGTGCATCTTCTTTAGGCTCTGTCTTTCGAGAGATAAATGAAGAGGAAGGAATTCGTACAGTTCATACGGCAATAGATATGGGAATTAATCTTATTGATGTATCGCCATATTATGGATTAACAAAAGCGGAAACTGTTCTTGGAAGGGCTATTCAGGGTATTCAGCGTGAGAAATTTTTCCTTTCTACAAAAGCAGGAAGGTTTGGAGATAGTGAATTTGATTTTTCAGGTGACCATATTACTGAAAGTTTGGAAGAAAGCTTAAAAAGGTTAAAAACAGATTATGTTGACGTTTTATTATTACACGATATTGAGTTTGGTTCTTTTAACCAAATAGTAGAAGAAGGAATTCCTACATTACAGAAACTAAAAAAAGAGGGGAAAATACGTTATTTTGGGGTCTCTGGTTTACCTTTGGATATCTTCAATAAAACTCTCGAACAGACAAATTTAGATGTTATTCTCTCATATTGTCACTACTCATTAAACGATACTTCTTTACTAGATATTACACCTTTACTTGAAGAAAGGAAAGTCGGGTTAATAAATGCTTCACCTCTTTCAATGGGGTTGTTAACAAATAAAGGTGTTCCATCTTGGCATCCTGCTAGTGAAGAAATCAAACAATTATGTAATAAAGCGGCAACATTTTGTAGAGAAAACGGAGAAGATATTGCCAAATTAGCAATACAATTTTCAGTTTCTAATAAAGTGATTCCAACAACACTAGTAAGTACTGCAAGTTCAGATAATATTGCTAAAAATATACGGTGGGCATCAGAACCAATCGATCAAAAACTTTTGGAAGAAGTATTAAAAATACTTGCTCCAATACATAACCAAACATGGTAGAGTTGGAGTTTTTATATTAATTTAATGAATAAAAGGGGAGAAGCTACTTTGAAAGGAATTGTGTGTGAACAACCAAATGAACTTAAGATGATTACCCTAGATAATCCAGAATTTAAAGACGGTGAAGCATTAGTAAAAATACGCAGAATTGGAATCTGTGGAACAGACTTACATGCGTATAAAGGGAATCAACCATATTTTACATATCCAAGAGTGTTAGGACATGAATTGTCTGGAATTATAGAAGAAATTGGAGTAAACCAAGAAGGTTTGGTCAAGGGAGATCAAGTTACAGTAATTCCGTATCTCGAATGTGGGAATTGTATAGCTTGTAAAAATTCAAAAACAAACTGTTGTACAAATATGAAAGTTTTTGGTGTTCATATAGACGGGGGCATGTGTGAAAGTGTTTCGATTCCTACTGATCATTTAGTTAAAGTAAATGATATTTCATTAGATTTAGCTGCACTTATTGAGCCACTAAGTATAGGTGCTCATGCAGTAAATCGGTCATCGATTGTAAAAGGTGAAAATGCTTTAGTAATTGGTGCTGGACCAATCGGTTTAGGAGTTATGAAATTTGCCAAACAGAAAGGTGCCAATGTAATAGCGATGGACATTAATGAAGAAAGACTAGGGTTTTGTAAAAGATGGGCAAAAGTAGATCATACGGTTAATGGACTCAATAATCCGCTTGAAAGGCTTTTCGAATTAACAGATGGTGAATACCCAACAGTCGTATACGATGCAACTGGGAATTTGTATTCAATGACAAAATCTTTTAACTATGTGGCCCATGGTGGAAGATTAGTATATGTTGGGTTGGTAAAGGGTGACATAACATTTTCTGACCCTGATTTTCATAAGAAAGAATTAACTCTTATGGGGAGTCGAAACGCAACTAGAGAAGATTTTGAATATGTATTAGATGTCTTAAAATCAGGCGAGATAAATGCAGATGAATTTATAAGCCATCGTTGCACATTTGATAAAATGGTAGATTTATTTGAAAGTTGGTTACTACCAGAATCTAGAGTAATTAAAGCATTGGTAGAATTATAGCTTTTTGTAAAATATTAAGATATAAAAATACAGATCATGGAGGTATTTAATCATGTTAAAAGGTATTCCAAGTATTTTATCACCAGAGCTATTAAAAGTGTTAATGGAGATGGGACATAGTGATGAAATAGTCATTGCCGACGGGAATTTCCCTTCGGCGAGCCATAGTAAAAAATTAATAAGATGTGATGGTCATGGTATTCCCGAGTTATTAACTGCGATTTTACAATTATATCCATTAGATAGCTATGTTGACAAACCAGTAGCTCTTATGGCTGTTACGCCAGGAGATTCGGTTAAGCCAACAATTTGGGAAGAATATAAAAAGATAATAAATGAAAAGAACGGTGAACCAGTAAATATAGAAATGATGGAACGATTTGCTTTTTATGAACGAGCAAAAACTGCTTACGCTATTGTAGCAACTGGAGAAAAGGCTTTGTATGCAAATATGATTTTGAAAAAGGGAGTATTAGGCTGATTAGAGTCAAGTAAAACAATCATAAGATAGAGTAAAAAAATATGGAGGTTTAAAATGCGTATCGATTCACACCAGCATTTCTGGGAATATAATGAGTTGGAATATAGTTGGATTTCAAATGAAATGTGCCAGTTAAGAAGGTCATTTTTTCCAAAAGATTTAGAACCAGCTATAAAGAAATTAAATTTTGATGGATGTATCGCTGTTCAAGCTAGGCAGTGTTTAGAGGAAAATGAGTTTCTTTTAGATCTTGCAGAAAAGAGCGATATAGTTAAGGGGGTAGTAGGGTGGGTGGATCTATGTTCCACTTCTCTACAACATCAATTAGAAATGTATGCAAAAAATCCATATTTTAAAGGAGTTCGCCATGTTTTACATGATGAACTTGATGACAAATTTATACTAAGAAAGCACTTTCAAAAAGGCATAGAATTACTTTCAATTTACGGCTTAACCTATGATTTATTAATTTTCCCCAAGCATATTCCTAATGCCATCCAATTAGTAGAAAAATTTCCTAATCAAAAATTTGTCCTGGATCATCTTGCAAAACCAGATATAAAAAATCAGGTCATAAAAGGTTGGGCTGAAGATGTTACAACTCTTGCTTCTTATGGCAATGTGTACTGTAAATTATCAGGTATGGTAACGGAGGCAGATTGGTTGAACTGGAAAGAGACAGACTTTTACCCTTATCTTGACCATATTTTTGAATCATTTGGTTCAAAAAGAGTAATGATTGGTTCTGATTGGCCTGTTTGTACCGTTAGCAGTGATTATCAGACAACAATGAATATTGTTATACGTTATCTTGAAAGATTTCCTTCTGAAATAAAAGAAAGAGTACTTGGGGGGAATTGTGCAACATTTTATAACTTAGAAATAAATGATAATGAGGGAAGGATATATTAAGAAAATTGTATAAATCATTCTTCTATACATATATTTCATTTCCTTATATAATAAATACGTATAAAAAAATAATATGATCAATCTTCGGGGCAGGGTGCAATTCCCGACCGGCGGTGATGAAATATGTATTTCTAAGTCCGCGAGCCGTAATAGTGGCAGGATCTGGTGCGACTCCAGAGCCGACAGTATAGTCTGGATGTGAGAAGATGGAGGTTCAAACGTTTAAAGAATTAGTTTTTAAACGTTTATTTAGACTTTTCAAAAAAACGCCCTGATTGATAATGATTTTAAAAGAATCATTATTGTCAGGGTTTTTTGATGAGTTTTTTTGGAAGAAACTTATCAAAAATCGAAGTCTAAGAGCTTCTTCTTTTTCGGGTGCGATCAGAAAAGGGAGAGAAGTAAAATGAATCAAAGTAAGGTAAGAAAGCATGTGACAGTCGGGATGTTAAGCAGTATAGCATATGTGCTTATGATGCTTGATTTTCCATTTCCAGGATTTCCGGTCTTTTTGCAAATCGATTTTAGTGATGCTCCTGCATTAATTGCAGCAATCGTTTTTGGACCAGCAGCTGGCTTAATGGTTGAAGCGATAAAAAACGTCTTACATTACCTAATTCAAGGGAGTGCTACAGGTGTACCTGTTGGTCAGGTAGCTAATTTTATAGCGGGGGCTTTATTTATATTACCCTCCTCGTACATGTTTAGACGTTATAAATCAATAAAGGGTCTTTTGATAGGACTAGTTATTGGGACGTTACTTATGACAATTGTTATGAGCGTCTTAAATTATTATGTAATTATGCCTGCTTATACACTGTTTTTAAATTCACCGGCTATGACTGCTGAGGCAACTAAACAACTTGTTGTTGCATCAATTATGCCGTTTAATTTAATAAAGGGGATACTTATGACCTTGATATTACTTCTTATTACTTCAAGGCTAAAATTATGGTTAACCAACCAATTGCAATTCAATACAAGATCAATATAAAGATAAAAAACCCCTCTTTACCTAAGAGGGGTTCTTCATTATTATTCAAATTTTAAAGCATCGCCATCAAATTTTTCATCAGCAATTTTGATTGAATCTGTTGGGCAACCTTCGAAAGCATCCATCATATCTTCTTCAAGGGCTTCAGGTACTTCAACAACCCCTTGGTTATCATCTAAGGTAACAAATGCGATACCTTCATCATCGTAATCATAAATGTCTGGTGCAGCCGCTCCACAAGCTCCACATGCAATGCATGTATCCTTGTCAACTATTGTATATTTTGCCATTAAACAAACCTCCTGATAAAAATCATACCATATTATATGGTAGAACTGATAAAATGAGTGATTCTTAAATCGAAAAACTTCATTTTCTCTGTTACGCCTATCTTGTATTGTAAAACGGTTTTTTTGACATTTCAATAAAAAACTCTTTTGATAATCGTTCTCATCGCTAAGTTTCTTACTTATCATGAGAATAAATTGATTAATTTCTAAACGAAAGTCCATAAATTTGTTAAAATAAAAAAGGAAATCGAATATTGTCAAACATTGTAGGGTGGTATAATGAAGCTAGATTATTTCCATACTGTCATGCTCTATTGCTTAGAGCAATTTAATGGAGAAAGAACTGTCTCCGCTATTTATCATTTACTTAATGGGAAAAAATCTTCACAAACAATTCAAGATGGCAAACTTTTTAATGTTACTTTCCTTTTTAGCTTATTTCCGAAGTTATCAAGAATACAAAGCGATGAAACATGGAATGCTCTTCTAAAACAGGGATTGATTGAGCAGCTTCCTGATAATAAGTGTAAATTAACAATTGAAGGAAAAGAATTTTTAAAAGAAAGTATCGGGAATAAACCAATTCCTGAGCAATTAAATGGTTGGAATTATGGAGATATTGGAAGAGTCTTTTGGAGGAGGCTTTCTCTTCTCGTTCAAGTATTATCAAATTATACTTATGAAAAAAAAGACTACTTACCTGTAACCAAAAATCAAGAAGACTTACAGTGGGTCAAAATATTCCTGAAACAGCAAGATCGTTCCAATAATGAGCTAACGAATTGCTTGTATAAAGAACTTAAGGATATATTAAATACACAATTAAGCAAGGATGCCACTATTTTTGTTCAAAGATTAACATCGAGTCAAAAAATTGGATTAACTTTTGAACAGATAGCATATAAGCATGATGAGGATTCCATTTACACATACTTATTATTTTGGAATGTTGTTCATTCCATCATTCAGTCTCTTCAAACTAACAAAGATAAATATTTGTTATTAAACGAAATAATACAAGATAAATGGCATATTGAAGGGTTTACCTCTTCAACGAAAATAACCAGGTCTTATTTGCTGCAAGGATTGGATCCTGCTGAAATTGCTACAGTTAGAAGACTTAAGCAAAGTACAATTGAAGACCATATTGTTGAGATTACATTACATGATCAACAGTATATCCCAACACCATTTTTGAATGAGGAAGATTACAACAAAATAATGGGAGCTATTACAAAGCTAAAAACACATCAGTTAAAAAAAGTGAGAGAATTTTTAAATAACGAATACAGTTACTTTCAAATTAGACTTACTTATGCGCTCATTGGGAGGGGAGAAACATCCAAAGTCTAGAACATGTGTTACAGTCCCACTTTCAATTACAACACTTTCGCGAAGGCCAGAGAGAAATTATCGATGCAGTTCTTCAAGGCAATGATGTAGTTGCTATGCTCCCGACAGGTGGCGGGAAGTCGTTGTGTTATCAACTTCCAGGTTATTTTCTAAAAGGGCCAATATTGATCGTCTCTCCTTTGCTTTCTTTAATGGAAGATCAGGTGGAGCAAATCAAGAAAAGAGGAGAAAAAAGAGTTGTTGCCCTTAATAGTACAATTTCACTCCTAAAAAGAAGGCAAGTTCTACAAGAATTAAGAAAATATCGCTATATTTATGTTTCTCCAGAAATTCTTCAATATGACTATGTATTAAATGCTTTAAGACATGCTGGAATATCTCTGTTTGTAGTTGATGAAGCACATTGTATTTCTCAATGGGGACATGATTTTAGACCAGATTATTCCAAGCTTGGTGAAATAAAAGAAGAACTTTTAAATCCTCCTTGTTTAGCGTTAACGGCTACAGCGACAAAAGAGGTTTTAGAGGATATCTATCATATTCTTCGATTTGATGCAGATTTTAAAACATTTATTTTTTCTATAAATCGACCTAACATTGGAATCTCAGTGGAAAGATGCTATTCATTAGAAGAAAAAATTGATCGTGTACACCATTTGGTCCGCACTTTAAAGGGGCCGGGAATTATTTATTGCTCTAGTAGATTATGGACAGAAAAGGTAGCACAGCTACTAATTGATTCAGGATTAACAGATGTTGCCTACTATCATGGGGGAATGGAGCAAGAGCAGAGGATTCTAATTCAACAGCAGTTTCTATATGATCAATTACAGATTGTTTGTTGTACGAATGCGTTCGGGATGGGGATTAATAAACAAAATATAAGATTTGTCCTTCATTTTCATTTTCCCTCACAATTAGAATCTTATATGCAGGAAATAGGTAGGGCAGGCCGCGATGGTAAAAACAGTGTTGCCATTACATTAGTTACAGATGCAGACTATGAAATACCGAAGTCACTCGTTGAGTCGGAATTTCCAAGTTATGATGCCTTAAATCAAACAATTCATTATATGTTCCAAAATGAAAAAGTAACTATTGAACAAATTCAGCAGCTTTTTGGTTTAACTGAAACTCAATCGCGTTATGTTGAGAATGCTTTTTATAAGCATCGAACACTTTCTGTTCCACCTGAAAACTTAATAGCTATAATTTGGCAGGAAATAGAGAAAAGGGTAGCTCTAAAGCATGGAAAACTAACAGATATGTCCAAGTGGCTGGCCGGAGAAACATGTAGAAGAAAAAATTTACTTTCATACTTCAATGAAACATATGATAATAAACAAACAAATTGCTGTGACGTATGTGGAATAGATTATGAGTTATATAAACGGGAGGCTATCCTTGAAATAAAAGAGAAAGATAGAAGTTGGGAAGAAGAATTAAGGCTGATCTTTTGCAAGGTGAGTGAATAAAATTTGTTTAAGAAACAAAATGAATTAATTAATCAATTAACAGACAAGCAAATCGTACAAAATTTATATTTCACACAATTTCTCCTTATTGGTGTTTCCGTTATTTTAGGTTTTTTTCTCTTTGATAATGTACAAGAATTTTTTGGGCTTTTCCATATTAGAAACTATGATTTTATTTTATTTGGAGTCGGAACAGCTTTATTGGTAATCATTGTAGATTTTAGTGTGTTTAAATTGGCACCTAAAGATTTAGTTGATGATGGTGGTATTAATGAGAAGATCTTTGAGAAAAGATCTATACCACATATCTTTTTTCTTACTGCAGTTATAGCGATATCAGAAGAAATATTATTTAGAGGAGTCATCCAAACGCATGTGGGTTTATGGGCCGCTAGTATTATTTTTGCGGTGCTACATTTTCGATACCTCTCGAAATGGCTATTATTTTTAATGGTTATTTCTATAAGTATTTTATTAGGATATGTTTATGAATTAACAGCTAACCTTTTTACAACCATATTGGCTCATTACTTAATTGATCTAGTCTTTGCTATTCAAATTAGATGGCAATTTGTAAGAGGGGGAAAGAATAGATGAACGACCAAAAAAGACAGTCAGATCAAGCAGAGGGCTTACGGACGAAAATGATTGATGAATATAAACAAGAGCATGGAGATTATCCGCCCCGGAGTGAAGTTCATAAAGGGCAGAAGTCGACAAAAGCTAAGGTGAAAATGAAATATCCTGTTATTAGACTTTTAGCTTTGTTTTTTATTCTACTACCTATTTTCATTCTATCTATGAACGTATATTTTAATGGGAAAAATGCTCAAATAACTCAAGGTGATCAAGTTGTTGGGGTAGATACAGTGTTTATTTCAAATGGGCAGGAGTCTACTAATGAATCAGAGGAAGTAAATAGTAGCGACTCAACTGTTGAAGAACAAGATTCTTCAGATCTAGAGAGTGAAGAAGTGGTATCAACTAATACTTCTAGCAGTGAGAATGAAGCAAAAGTTGGCCAAGAAGATCAAATAACTGAGGATACTTTACAAACGAACAGCGAAGAAACTGGTGTTGAAGAGTATAAGGAAATCAAAACACATAAAGTAACATCTGGTGAAACATTATTTACTATTGCAATTGAATATTACAACAGTAAAGCTGGGATGGAAATTATCCGTACCTATAATGGAATAACGGGGAATGAAATTTATGAAGGACAGGTATTAAAAATCCCTATTAAGTAGCATATTTGCTTTCATAACGTTGTGGACGACCTCATACAATGTATTAATCGAAATGTATTGTGGATGAGAGGGCGTGACCACGATTGAAATAAAAATTCAGCAGTTAAAGAATCATACTGACGAGCCAACAAAACAAATGCTTGACAGTTTAGTTGAGAAAAAAAGAAAATTTGAAAAGTATAAAGTCAAGTGTTTTCGAGCACAGTTTATCACTTTCATTTTGTTAATGGGTTTTATAGCGTACCTTTATGTGTTTATTATTAAACCAACTGGCGGCCAGGCTGATGCTTTCTTTCACTTATTATTTGACGGCGAAATGCATATCTTTTTGATCTTACTCATTGTCGGTGGTTATGCAACAGCGCAATATTTTAAGAAAAAGGAAGATAAAGCAGAAACCGAATATCAAAATTTAAGATGTGAAGTTATTAGGAAAAGTTCTGAACTATGGCCGCAACCAACTCAATGGCAAAGCAGACACGAAGTTTATAAAATGATGAAATCAGAATTTGATATAAACTTGTTTCATGAAAGCAAGTAAATGGCCCTTCTTTCTATTTTGGAAAGGAAGGGTTTTTTTGTTATACTATCACAAGTATAAGTTTTTCTTATAAGAAAAGAGTTTCTTTTATGTAGAGGTGATTGAACTGTTATTAATCATAGTCAGTTTATTTTTATTATGTTCTTTTGTGTTGTTACTTTTCATGTATATAGAGGCTCGAAAAAATCATTTAACAAAGCATCATATAGTATTTAATGATTTTCCTAAAAGTGTTGGATCACTTTCAATTTTTTTTATTTCAGATATTCATAAAAGAACAATTTCTTCACGTTTATTGGAAAAAATACCAGATAAAGTTGATCTTGTCATTATAGGCGGAGACTTGACAGAATCAGGAGTTCCGTTTTCTAGAGTTGAGGGAAATATTAAATTGCTAAGAAAATTGGGTCCTACTTTTTTTGTGTTTGGTAATAATGATTATGAAGTAGGAAAAAATGAGCTGGAAAATCTGCTTTTTAAAAATAATATTGTATTCCTTAACAATACTTCAACATCTTTCACCTCGGCAAATGGAGAGAAGATTGTCTTAGTAGGGGTAGAGGATACTAGTAAAAGAAGAGACAAATTACATCATGCCTTAGAACATACATCACCCTCTGATTTTAAAATTTTAGTAAGCCACAACCCTGACATTTACAAAAAAATCGGTCCAAAAGATGGTATTTCTATCATTTTAAGTGGGCATACTCATGGAGGACAAATAAGGTTTTTCGGACTAGGTTTACATGAAAAAGGAAAATTACACAACCTTGAAAACTCATATTTATTAGTAAGCAATGGGTATGGTACAACTTCTTTACCTTTACGATTAGGAGCACCGGCTGAGGCAAATTATATAGTTTTAACATCGAATTAGAATAATACAGATGTGAAAATCCATAAATTTTAGAGAATATGAGATTCGATTATCTTTACCTTTACTAAACCATGCTGTGATTAAGCATGGTTTATTCATTTGTTATACAAAGTTTACACAAATTGATCTATCTTATATAATTTCTATATAAGTACATATTGGGGGATTTACCATGTCGAATTATGAAGGCAAATATAATATAAAGGCAGTTTCAAAAATGCTTGGAATTCAAGCAGGAACATTACGAGCTTGGGAACGAAGATACAATATGATTGCACCTATAAGGAATGACTCAGGTCACCGATTATATACAGATGAGCATATAAAAATCTTAAAGTGGCTTATTGCAAAAGTTGATAAGGGCTTTACGATAAGTCAAGCGGTTAATTTATTAGAAACGAACCAAGCATCGATTAACGACGAACAAGTTGAGTTGAAAACAGATGGAGAACAGGTTGATTACTCAGAAGATTTAATGGATGAATTACTTTATGCTCTCCTAAGATTTGATGAAAGCAAAGCACATGATCTTCTAAATAAGGCATTCAGTATATATTCAGTTGATAAAGTAGTAATCGAGATATTAGGTACTTTGTTAGTGAAAATTGGAGACAAATGGGAAAATGGAAAGATAACTTCAGCACATGAACACTTTGCATCTTCATTCTTACGTTCCCGTATAGGGATGATTTTGCATACATTACCTGTAGATGGTTTGTTACCTAAAGTAATAGGGGTATGCGGACCGGAAGAATCACATGAATTAGGTCTTTTAATCTTTACATTATTTTTAAGAAGGAAGGGTTTTGAAGTTATCTACTTAGGAGCAAGTATCGCTGAAGGAGATATTGATATTGTTTTAAATGAAGTAAAGCCTGAATTTTTGTTCTTATCTTGCACTTTAGTCAGAAATGTAAAAAAAACTTTGGAGCTAGTAGATGAGCTTTCTTTAAAATATAATAACTTGCAAATTGGAATAGGAGGAAAAGCGTTCTCTAAAGTAACTCCGCAAATACTTGAACCTTACGAATGCTTTTTACTTGGAGAAAATAAACAACAATGGGAAGCTTGGTTAAAGGATAAATTGGGTATGAAAAATCAGTAGTTATTTCTTGTCTAAATCTGCTGAAGAGTGTAAACTGTTAAAAAATATTAGAACCATCTCGTATGTAAATCATACAATGATTGTATATTGAGCGGTCTCACGGCAGGAGGGTATGGGATGCGGCTAGAGCGACTAAACTATGATAAAATAAAAATTTTTTTAACTACAGATGACTTACGAGACAGAGGTTTAACTAAAGAAGATCTCTGGAAAGACTCATTAAAAGTCCATCAATTATTTAGAGATATGATGAATGAAGCTAGTGTTGAGCTGGGCTTTGAGGCGCATGGACCAATCGCTGTTGAGGTGTATTCACTTCATGCTCAAGGGATGGTTATTATAGTTACAAATTCCAAAGATGCTGATGATCTAGAAGATGACTTTTCAGACGATTATATTGAGATGCAAGTGAAGGTGGATGAAAGCTTCGATGTTATTTATGAATTTGAGTCATTTGAAGCTATTATTCAGTTATCACATTATTTATACCACCAAGACATCTTAGATGGAATGGTCGTTTATTTTCAAGAAAGATATTACTTGTTATTAAGTGACGATCAGCCTATGAATATTGATGATTTAGTAGCTATCTTAGCAGAGTATGGAAGTCCATCAACTTTGACGGTCCATAGATTAAAAGAGTATGGAAAAAAAATTATGCAAAATAATGCCATTGAGCAAATTTACAACCACTTTTGGTTAAATAAATAGAGATTCATAACTTTTTATAATAAGTTATGAAGATATAGGTGAGTTTATGCTGACAGTCATTGTGAAAGGCTGCTAGCTAAAGTCACCTCTTTTTCTTATTTGTTGTATGAAATAATTCAAATAACAAACGATAAGAACGTCTTTAATTTAATTAGGATGAATTAAAAATAACAAGTGAAGTAAACGTTACATTAGTTGTTGTGAATTTATAAAGAATATCGTTTTTCTTCTTTGCATAAGAGGCTTGAGAGTGTATACTATGTCATGAAAGGTGGACATTCTTTCATTTACTGATTAGATCTAGGAGGTTAACTTTAATGGTAGCCGAGAAAAACACCGATGCACAAAATGATAAATTGGACGTGTTGAAATCAACACAAACGGTGATACATAATGCCCTTGATAAACTTGGGTACCCCGAGGAAGTATATGAATTATTAAAAGAACCAATAAGATTAATGACGGTGAAAATTCCTGTTCGAATGGATGATGGTTCCGTTAAAATATTTACTGGATACCGTGCTCAACATAACGATGCCGTTGGCCCTACAAAAGGAGGAATTCGCTTCCATCCAAATGTAACTGAAAAAGAGGTTAAGGCATTATCCATTTGGATGAGCTTAAAATGTGGAATAGTAGACCTTCCATATGGTGGAGGAAAAGGTGGAATTGTTTGTGACCCTAGGGATATGTCATTTAGAGAGTTGGAGCGACTAAGCCGAGGATATGTCCGAGCAATAAGTCAAATTGTTGGACCAACAAAGGACATTCCAGCGCCTGATGTATTTACTAATTCACAAATCATGGCATGGATGATGGATGAATACAGTCGAATTGATGAATTTAATAATCCTGGTTTTATAACAGGTAAGCCCTTGGTATTAGGTGGTTCACATGGTCGTGAATCGGCTACAGCAAAAGGTGTAACTATTTGTATTCGTGAAGCAGCTAAGAAAAAGGGAATTGAACTTGAAGGGGCTCGTGTTGTTGTACAGGGATTTGGTAATGCAGGAAGTTATTTATCAAAATTTATGCATGATGCAGGAGCTAAAATTGTAGGTATTTCTGATGCTTATGGTGGTCTTCACGATCCGAATGGTCTAGATATTGATTATTTACTTGATCGACGTGATAGTTTTGGAACTGTTACGAAATTATTTAATGATACAATTACAAACAAAGAATTACTTGAACTAGATTGTGATATTCTTGTTCCTGCTGCCATTGAAAATCAAATTACTGAGGAAAATGCCGGGAACATTCGTGCTAGCATTGTAGTAGAAGCTGCGAATGGCCCAACTACACTTGAAGCAACAAAAATTCTTTCAGATCGAGGTATTTTACTAGTACCAGATGTGTTGGCAAGTGCTGGTGGAGTAACGGTTTCTTATTTTGAATGGGTCCAAAATAATCAAGGTTATTACTGGACAGAAGAAGAAGTCGAAGAGAAGCTTGAACAAGTAATGGTTAAGTCATTTAACAACATATATGAAACGAGTCAGAATAGACGAGTTGACATGCGTTTGGCAGCATATATGGTTGGTGTACGAAAGATGGCTGAAGCATCTAGGTTTAGAGGCTGGATTTAAGAAAAATCTTACATGATATAAGAGGGTGACTTATATGTCTAGCCGCTCATACTCTTTACTCTTCACAATAGAGTAATTAACTCGAGTAGGAGGGCTGACTTGGTCATTCTCTTTTTTATTTTTCTTGGTAAGTATCGAAATTTATGTTTAAACAATAACCCTTAAAGTTGGGAGAGAAATTCATTGAAAAGGGAAGAAATAATTATTGTAGGTGGAGGTCCATGTGGATTGTCTGCCGCCATTGAATTAGAAGAACTTGGTACTAAACCACTTGTTATAGAAAAAGGAAATATCGTAAATGCAATCTATCACTATCCTACACATCAAACATTTTTCAGTTCTAGTGAAAAATTAGAAATTGGAAATATACCTTTTATTACTGAAAATCGTAAGCCGGTTCGTAACCAAGCTCTGGCTTATTATCGTGAAGTTGTAAAAAGAAAACAACTGAGAATTCATGCTTTTGAAAAAGTTGAAAAGATCGAAAAAAATGAAAATCAAAAATTTATAGTTATAACAAATAAACAAACGTATGAAGCAAGACAGATTGTGATCGCAACAGGGTATTATGATCATCCAAATTTAATGAATATACCTGGTGAAGATTTACCAAAAGTTTTTCATTATTTTAAGGAAGCACATCCATACTTTGATAAAGATGTCGTCGTTATAGGTGGTAAGAACTCAAGTGTTGATGCTGCGTTAGAATTGGTTAAAGCAGGAGCAAGGGTAACTGTTTTATACAGGGGAGCTGAGTACTCTAAAAGTGTAAAACCATGGATTTTACCTGAATTTGAATCACTTGTTAGAAATGAAATAATAAAAATGGAGTTTCAAGCACATGTTCTTGAGATTGGAGAAACATCCGTTAAATATATTGTGAATGATGAAGAGAAGCAGATAAAGAATGATTTTGTTTTTGCTATGACGGGCTATCATCCAGATCATAAATTTCTCAAAAATATGGGCGTAACAATCAATGCTGAAAGTGGTCGACCGACTCACAACCCAGACACAATGGAGACAAATATTGAAGGGATTTTTATTGCAGGTGTTATTGCAGCTGGAAATAATGCAAACGAAATATTCATTGAGAATGGACGATTTCACGGTCAGTTAATATATGAAGCACTCCGCAATAAACAATAACAGGGAGACAGATACGTGCTCCCTGTTTTTTTATAGTGTTTACGTTGCAAAAATCGTTTCAAGAGTTTGTTGATCTTTTGTTGTTTCTAGTGCAATCATTAGCTTGATTCTTGCTTTTTGTCCATTTAGTCCATTGCTAAAAATAACACCTAATTCTTTTAACTGTCGTCCTCCACCTTCATATCCATACACATCTTGAGCAATGCCATTAAAACAGCGAGATACAAGAATAATCGGTATTTTCTTATTTAGTAAGTTCTTGATCCCTGGCACCATCATAGGTGGCACGTTGCCTTGTCCTAAAGCTTCTATCACTAATCCATCAGGTTGTAACTGTTCTATCCCATTTAGCAGACTGTCGTCCATTCCAGCAAACACTTTGATTAAGAAAACATTTTTATCTAGAGATTCAACATGTAGTGGATTAGTAACAATAGGGGTGTGATGGAAGAAAACGCCCCCTTTGTTTACCATTCCGATTGGTCCATATTGCGGACTTTGGAAAGTTGCCACATTACTTGTATGTGTTTTTGTTACGTTTTTTGCAGTATGAATTTCATCATTCATTACCACCAAAACTCCCATGTTTTTGGCATAATCTGATGCAGCTACTTTTAGGGCTGATAAAAGATTATAAAGCCCATCTGATCCTAGCTCATTACTTGATCTCATCGCACCTGTAAGAACGATTGGAATTGATAAAGATAACGTTACATCAAGGAAATAGGCAGTTTCCTCTAACGTATCTGTTCCATGTGTAATAACAACCCCATCAATATTTTTTATTTTTTTCATTTCTTCTATATAATTTTTAATTTGTAACATATTTAATGGTGTAATATGTGGGGAAGGTAAGTGAAACAGTTCTGTTGAGATGAGGTTAATATCAGGTACCTCTTTAATATGTTCAACTAGAGGGTTTTTTTCTCCAGGTTTAACCTCTCCTGTTTCTTCGTCTTCCTTCATTGAAATGGTTCCACCAGTGTGAATAAGTAGTATGTTTTTTCTCGACATGACGAAAACTCCTTCAATCTATAAAATTCTGCTTTATTCTGTCATTTTCAATTCTACGATAACATGATACGATTAATAAAGTTAATCTTACATGAATAAAAAAATCTTTTAAATAGATAAAAAGATATTTTGGAGAAGAGGCCTGTAAATGATTGAAATTATATCTGCGGGCATTGCCCCGGGTCTGGCACTATTAAGTTATTTTTACTTAAGAGATCAGTATGAATCAGAGCCGGTCTATTTAGTGTTGCGTTCATTTATCTTTGGGGCTCTGCTTGTTTTTCCGATAATGTTTATTCAATATGTTTTAGAAGTTGAAAAAGTTTTTACTTCTGAATTTTTATATACTTTTATTGCTGTAGGATTTTTAGAAGAGTTTTTCAAATGGTTCGTCTTATTTTTTACGATCTATCAACATGTTCAATTTAATGAACATTACGATGGTATTGTCTATGGTGTTGCTGTTTCTCTTGGATTTGCGACTTTAGAGAATATTATTTATTTATTTGCAAATGGAGTCGAATACGCATTAGGCCGCGCTATTTTACCGGTATCAAGTCATGCTCTATTTGGAGTTATTATGGGGTATTATTTAGGGAAAGGGAAATTTTCAATTATCAAAAATCGAACAAAGTGGATAGTTCTATCTTGTTCAATCCCTATCTTATTACACACTGTTTATGATTCAATTTTATTAAATTACTTTAACTGGAAATATATTATGGTTCCATTTATGCTGTTTCTTTGGTGGTTCGCTCTACACAAAGCCAAAAAAGCAAGAATTAAGATATTTGATTCAAAACTGCCTTAATGGCAGTTTTTTTATTTTGATAACATTGTGATTCTAAAGAGTTTTTAAGAAATCATCTTTGAAAGGATTTGCTGCCATCAATTGTTTCTTTTGGATAAGTCTTTATTTAGTATGAATAAAATACCAAAGACTACAAAAAATACGTTTAAGCAACTACATCTACTTGAGGAGGCAGCAACATGAAAAACATGCGCATAATGCTGATAGTTGTGGTAATGGCTTTTACATCTATCACATTTCAATTTCTTTCACAAGGCGTTTCTGTAGCACATGCTTTTTCAGATCAAACCATTCAAAGAGGTGCAACGGGAAGTGATGTAATTGAATTGCAGGCAAGGCTTCAATATAACGGATATTATCATGGCCCGATTGATGGAGTCTACGGATGGAGTACGTATTGGGCAGTTAAGAATTTCCAAGATATGTTTGGTCTAGAGGAAGTTGATGGCTTAGTTGGACAAAAAACAAAGGATATGTTACAAAGATCAACTAAATTTTATAGTGATTGGGTTTACAAACAAATTAACCAAGGAAGAAGATTCACACATTATGGCGGAGTCCCGTTAGATATTCAATCTGCACCTTCAGAGCAGCAAATTCAAAAAGCGAGGAAGATTGCGGAGCAAAGACGAATTCAGCAAGAAAAGCAATATAAAGCTCAAGCAAATAACCAGCAGCAACAACAGAATCAACAGCAACAACAGCAACAACAGCAACAAAAACAACAGCAACAAAAACAACAGCAACAGAATCAGCAGCAACAAAAACAACAGCAACAGAATCAGCAGGAACAAAAACAACAGCAACAGAATCAGCAGCAACAAAAACAACAGCAACAGAATCAGCAGGAACAAAAACAACAGCAACAGAATCAGCAGGAACAAAAACAACAGCAACAGAATCAGCAGCAACAAAAACAACAGCAACAGAATCAGCAGCAACAAGAACAACAGCAACAGAATCAGCAGCAACAAGAACAACAACAGCAGAATCAACAGCAAAAAGAACAACAACAACAGAATCAACAGCAACAGAATCAGCAGCAACAAGAACAACAACAACAGAATCAAGTGCAACAGAATCAACAGCAACAACAGCAGCAAAAGAAGCAAGATCAAAAGGATTCAACTGCAGTAAACATGCCGAACGGATTTTCACAAAATGATATTAAGCTAATGGCAAATGCTGTTTATGGAGAAGCACGTGGTGAGCCATATATCGGACAAGTTGCTGTTGCGGCTGTCATTTTAAACCGAGTTAATAGTGCAACTTTCCCAAATACTGTTTCAGGGGTTATATTTGAACCACGAGCCTTTACTGCAGTAGCAGATGGGCAAATTTGGTTAACTCCAAATGAATCAGCAAAAAAAGCTGTTTTAGATGCAATTAATGGATTTGACCCGACCGGAAATGCAGTGTATTACTTTAACCCAGATACAGCAACCAGTTCTTGGATTTGGGGAAGACCACAGATTAAACGTATCGGGAAGCATATTTTCTGTGAATAGAAGGGGTGATGATCAATGATACGTGGAATTTTGATTGGAATTTTATCAATCGCTGTGATTGGTACTTCTTACTGGGGGTACAAAGAACATCAAGAAAAAAGTGCAGTATTGATTCAAGCAGAAAATAGTTATCAACGCGCATTTCATGATTTAACCTATCGTGTTGATCAGCTACATGATAGAATCGGTGCAACTCTAGCTATGAACTCAAGGGAATCGTTATCTCCAGCTTTAGCAGACGTTTGGAGAATTACTTCTGAAGCACAATCAGACGTAGGTCAGTTACCTTTAGCTTTATTACCTTTCAATAAGACAGAGGAGTTTTTAGCTGGAATTAGCGATTTTAGCTACAAAGCAGCTGTTCGTGATTTAGAAAAAGATCCGCTTACCGAAAAAGAATATAAAACACTAAAATCAATGTATTCAGAAGCTGCTGATGTTCAAAAAGAGTTACGTAAAGTTCAAAGTCTTGTTTTAGAGAATAACTTAAGATGGATGGATGTTGAGCTTGCTTTAGCCTCAGGACAAAAGCAAATGGATAATACAATTGTCGATGGGTTAAAAACAGTCGAAGAAAACGTCAAAAGTTACTCTGAATCTCAATTTGGTGCATCACTTACTTCCATGAAGAAAAACTTAGGTTTTGATAATTTAGAAGGAAAAGAAATAAATGCAAAAGAAGCTGAGAAAATAGCAAAGAAGTTTGTAGAGAATAAAGTAACTGACATAAAAGTAACCGAAAATGGTGACGGTGCAGATTATGGATTTTTCAGTGTTTCCATGGATGATAAACAGCAAAAAGTAGACATAAACATGGACATTACGAAAAAGGGTGGATACCCAATATTCTTAGTGCAGAATAGAGAGGTTGCGGAAAAGAAAATTAGCTTGAACCAAGCAACAGAAAATGCTAGGAAGTTTTTAAATGAACACGGGTTTAAAGATTTAGATCTTTTCGAAAGTGCTCAATATGATAATGTTGGTGTATTTTCATTTGTTTCTATTGAGAATGGGGTCAGAATATATCCCGATGCTCTTCGCATGAAAGTAGCGTTGGACGATGGTCAAGTGATTGGCTTCTCAGCAAGAGATTATTTAGCTGCTCATAAAAAACGTGATATTTCTAAACCAAAGATTTCTAAAGAAGAAGCAGCTAAAATGTTAAATCCTAGCTTAGAAGTACAAGAAGACCGATTGGCTCTTATTTTAAATGAGTTTAAAGAGGAAGTACTTTGCTACGAATTTTTAGGAACGATCGAAAACGATACTTACAGGATTTTTATTAATGCAGAAGATGGAACGGAAGAAAAGGTAGAGATATTAAAAAATCCAGAGCCAATCTTCCAAGATGTTTAATATGTAAACGAGCAAGGATACCCTTTTTTTACTATGACTTGGGTATCCTTTTTTATGTTAAAACGAGTATTTTTTGTTTTGGACGAATATCAAAATACATGTAGGATGTTTATAAGTTAATTTGATCTCCACTATAAGAATGTTGAATAAATATTTGCACTCTTGCACAACGGATATGTCCATGCTTTAATAAGAAAGAGAGCAATAAGAAAGAGTGATATTGTGATAAAAATTGGGGATGTTATTTCGTTAGAAACGAAGGGCGCAAAATTAGAGAGACTAAAATGTAAACTAGTAGAAAAAAAGGGCAATAAACTATATATTGATTACCCTATAAACCAAGAGACAGGCCGTTCAGCCTTCTTAATGTTAGGGACACAACTTGTTGCTTCGTTTGTTTCGAATGAAAGTGTTTTTCGTTTTCAAACAGAGGTTACAGGACGAATAAAAGAAAATATTCCAATGATCTCACTTACGTATCCTGGTGATGACCAATTAATCAAAATTCAAAGAAGACAATTTGTACGTATTGATGCAAATCTAGATGTAGCCATTTATTCTTTGCAAAATGAGTTTCAAGCTTTTACTGCAGTTACAGCTGACATTAGTGCAGGAGGAACAGCATTACTTCTTCCGAAATCTATCAAATTAAAAGAAAAACAGGAAATTGTTATTTGGTTCTCCCTACCATTTCAAAATGAAGGAATTGAATACATTAAAGTAAAAGGTAAGATCATTCGGTTTATTCCTGCAGATCATGATTTGTTTGTTAAGGCACCTATTGAGTTTCAAAATATCGATGAAGATACCAGGCAGGTTTTAATTCGCTTTTGCTTTAATCAACAAATACTCATTCGTAGAAAAGGGTTAACAGTCGAATAATTTTTGGTATTTTTAAGCATACTAGTAAAAAAATACCGGAGTTGAGCGGATTGAAACGATTTGAGCGAATTTTAATTAAACTAATTGTTATTCAATTCATTGCCCTAGTATGTGTACAGGTACTTATACAAAATACCACGGTTCAACCATACTTATCACGAGTTGTCCAGTATGAAGGTGTAAACAAAATAACCATTACTGAATGGCTAGAAACGTTTAGTCAATAACATGATGCAGGTGTCTTCAAGCCTGCTTCATTTATTTGTTTTTCAATTAGTCTAAGCAAAAACCATATGTAAAAACTACCTACCCTATATTTACAGATTCAATTCTTTAAGTTCTCATACCAAATAAGTTCTTTACACCAGCAAAGGCGTAAAAGACTACTAGACTAAAAACCTATTTGGAGGAAATAATGGAGCAAAAAAAATTATCGGTGGCCATTGATGGACCAGCGGCTGCTGGAAAAAGTACAGTTGCTAAAATAATTGCAGAAGATTACTCATATATATACATAGATACTGGTGCCATGTACAGGGCTTTAACATTTAAAGCGCTACAAGAGGGGATCGATTTAAAAGACGAAAAAGCTGTAGCAGATATACTATCTAAAATGAAAATAGAATTACATCCTTCAAAAGACGGACAACTTGTCATGATAAATGGTGAGAATGTATCAGATGTGATTCGAACAAATGAAGTAACAAATAATGTTTCCTTTGTTGCTATGCATTCATTAGTAAGAGAAGAAATGCTAAAACGCCAACGTCAATTAGCAATTGAAGGCGGAGTTGTTATGGACGGACGAGATATAGGTACACATGTGTTACCTAATGCTGAATTAAAAATATTTTTAAGAGCATCTGTTGAAGAGAGAGCAAAAAGACGCCATGAGGAAAATGTAAAAAAAGGATTTTCATCTAACTATGAACAACTAAAGCAAGAAATTGCAAATCGTGACAAGCTTGATTCCGAAAGAGAGGTTGCTCCTCTGAAGAAGGCAGAAGATGCGATTGAAATTGACACCACAGCTTTGTCTATCCAAGATGTTGTTAGAAAAATAGAAGATTATTTAGAAGAAAGGCTTTGATAACGTGTCATTATATCCATTTGCCCGGTCAGTTGTTGCTGGTATTTTAAAACCAACGTTTCGTATTAAAGTAGAAGGACTTGAGCATTTCCCCAAAGAGGGCGGGGTCTTATTGTGTACCAATCATATTAGTAATTTAGATCCACCGGTTGTTGGGGTTACAGCTCCAAGAAAAGTATTGTTCATGGCAAAAGACGAACTTTTTCAAGTGCCGGTTTTGAAACAATTACTGAACAATTTTGGTACATTTCCTGTTAAGCGTGGTGGAGGCGACCGTGAAGCGTTAAGAGCTGGATTAAAAGTTCTTAAAGAAGGAAATGTATTAGGATTATTCCCAGAAGGTACAAGAAGCAAAGATGGAAAACTCGGTAAGGGTATGCCTGGTGCCGGTTTCTTTGCGCTTCGTTCTACAGCTGCAGTTGTTCCTTGTGCTATAATAGGACCATATAAATCTTTTTCAACGCTAAGAGTTGTATACGGAAAGCCAATAAATATGGAAGAATATCGTGAGAAAAAAATTAGTACAGAAGAAATGACATCTATTATTATGGAAGAAATAGGTAAACTTATCCAAAAATAATGTAAATCTTAATACTTCTTACTTGACAAAAAGTAGCATTTATTAGAAGTTTAAGTAGGACGTATTTTTCATTTTATTTTTGGGGGAATTTATGATTCTTTAATAAAATGAAAGCATACATATATTTTATCAAAAGTCGCACAGGTTTTGACAAGGAGGTAATTGAGATGGTAGAAGAACTAAACAGTGTTCAAGTGGAAACACCTGAAGTTGGTGATGTTGTAAAAGGAATCGTAACAAAGGTTGAAGAAAAACAGGTGATTGTCGAAATAGAAAATTGTAAGCATTCCGGTATCATTCCAATCAGCGAACTTTCTAGTCTTCATGTGGAAAAGGCTTCTGATGTAATAAATGAAAATGATGAACTAGAATTAAAAGTTTTAAAGGTGGAAGAAGAAGCGTTGGTGCTTTCAAAAAGAGCCGTTGATGCTGAAAAAGCATGGGATGCATTAGAACAAAAATATGAATCTAAAGAAGTTTTTAATGCAGAAGTTAAAGATGTTGTAAAAGGCGGACTTGTTGTTGATTTAGGTGTCAGAGGCTTTATTCCTGCATCTTTAGTCGAAGCTCATTTTGTTGAGGACTTCTCTGATTATATGGGGAAAACTCTTTCTTTAATTGTTGTAGAATTAGATCGTGAAAAAAATCGTGTTATTCTCTCGCATCGTGCAGTAATTGAAAAAGAGCAAAATGAAAAGAAATCAGAAATACTTGATTCTATAAATGTTGGTTCCACAATCGAAGGAACAGTTCAACGCCTAACGGATTTTGGTGCATTTGTTGATATTGGTGGAATTGATGGGTTGGTTCACATCTCACAATTATCACATAGTCATATTGACAAACCATCTGATGTAGTGGAAGAAGGACAAAAAGTAACCGTTAAAGTTCTTGGAATAGATCGTGATAATGAAAGAATATCATTATCAATTAAAGAAACTCTGCCTGGACCTTGGGCTAACGTTACTAATAATGTAAAACCTGGTGATGTTCTAGATGGTGTAGTTAAACGTTTAGTATCGTTTGGTGCATTTGTTGAAATTCAACCTGGTGTAGAAGGACTTGTTCATATTTCACAAATTTCAAACAAACATATTGGTACTCCACAAGAAGTTCTTGAAGAAAATCAAGAAGTGAAAGTAAAAGTACTAGATATAAATGAATCTGATAAACGTATTTCTCTAAGTATTCGTGAATTAGAAGAAACGACAAAAGCATCAAATGAAGATTTGACAAATTATCAAGCAGCACAAGAAGAATCTTCTTCGGGTTTTCAATTAGGTGAAATGATTGGAGATCAATTAAAAAAATTAAAATAAAACGGTGATATGGTGAGTAAAAGAGCGCAAAGGAAAATAGAACATATTCAGCATGCATTATCTACTGGACAGCAACGTTCCAATGGATTTGATGATGTTACCTTTGTTCACCAAAGCTTACCAAACCTGTCTGTTGATGATATAAATTTATCATCTAATGTTGGCGAACTTTCCTTGAGTTCGCCTCTTTTTATAAATGCAATGACAGGTGGTGGCGGTGAGGACACGGTTATCATTAACGAAGCACTGGCAAAAGCTGCTGCAGAAACAAAAATCGCTGTAGCAGTTGGTTCACAAATGTCTGCAATCAAGGACAGTAGTGAAAGACCTTCCTATGAGATTATGAGGAAAGTTAATTCAAAAGGAATCATACTAGCTAATTTGGGTAGTGAGGCTACAGTTGATCAAGCTAAAACAGCTATTGATATGATTGAAGCAAACGCTTTGCAAATTCATATAAATGTTGTTCAGGAACTAGTTATGCCAGAAGGTGATCGAGATTTTACAAATGCTATTAAAAGAATTGAGAACATTGTTAAGAACGTAAAAGTACCTGTTATTGTGAAAGAAGTTGGCTTTGGGATGAATCGTGAAGTAGCAACACACTTAGCAGAGATTGGCGTATCTGCAATAGATGTAGGCGGTTTTGGCGGGACAAACTTTTCTAAGATTGAAAATATGCGTCGTGAACAAGTTTTAAGTTATTTTAATTCTTGGGGTATTTCTACTGCAGCTTCAATTGCTGAGGTGAAACATGGACAGCATGATATGTCTATCATCGGGTCTGGAGGTATTCGACACTCTCTTGATGTGGCTAAAGCAATAGGCTTGGGTGCTTCTGCTGTTGGAGTAGCCGGTTATTTTCTGAAAATATTTATTGAAAAAGGATATGATGAGTTAGTTCAAGAAATAAAACAGATACATACAGATTTAACCTATATCAT
Organism: Metabacillus sp. B2-18; assembly: GCF_021117275.1. Classification (NCBI taxonomy): domain Bacteria; kingdom Bacillati; phylum Bacillota; class Bacilli; order Caryophanales; family Bacillaceae; genus Metabacillus; species Metabacillus sp. B2-18. The sequence goes on along the minus strand of NZ_CP088245.1, from coordinate 3,181,318 downwards.
GACAGCCCTTGGAGTGAAAACAATTAAAGGGCTTCAGGAGGCTCCCCTTGTCATAAGTGGAAATACACATCATTGGCTAAATGAAAGGGGTATCGAAACATCATCCTATAGTAGAAGGTAAAAAGCTGGTCAAATAGACTGACATAGTCATTTGAGACAGGTATAAAACACCCTCTTAGGCTGCCATATTACCAAACTCTATTGGTGTGTGGTAGCCTAATTTTTCTTGGATACGCTCTTCATTGTAATATTTCATATATTGATCTACATGCTCTCTAACCTTTTCCAGAGACATTGAGTTAAACTTTATATATTGAAATTCCTCAGATTTTAAATTTGAGTGAAATGACTCAATTACTGCATTATCCCAACAGTTTCCTCTTCTTGACATACTACTCACTAAATTATTTTCTTTCACAAAGTTTTGGAACGAGTATGAAGTATATACACTGCCTTGATCAGAATGTATGATAACTCCTTTGGGATTACCCCTTACTTCTAAAGCTTCTTTTAAAGTGTCTATAACTAAAGGAGTTTGTTGATGTGTATATAGTTTGTAAGACACAATTTGATTATTGTATAGGTCTATAATGGTTGATAAATACAATGTAGATGAACCATATTGAATATAAGTTATATCCGTTACCCACTTCTGGTTATGCATAGATGCAGTAAAGTCTCGTTGTAAGAGGTTCGGTGCGACTATAACTGATTCTCCTTGAGACTTCCATTTGCGTTTAGGCTTCACTCGACATTGTAGATTATGTTTTTGCATTATTTGTTGAACTGTGTTGCGATTTAACTCAATTCGATACTTATGCTTTAATAATTTTTTGATTTTTCTGTACCCATAACGATATTTAGTCGCTTCACAGAGTGAAATAATCGCCTTTTCTTTGGTAGATAGTTCTCTTGGTTGTGATGATGCCCAACGATAGTAGGTAGCCCTAGGAATGTTTAAAGCCGCCAAAATGGCTGTAACCGTATATTTTTTGCGCAACTTCAGAACCAACTGAAGAACTACTTCTTTTTCAACTCCTTTTCGAGTTCCAAATACTTTTTTAGGATTTCATTCTCCTGTTTTAAATGTGTAATTTGTCTCTCTTTCTTTTCATCGTCACTCTGAGTATCCGGCCCTTTTCCATAAGTATACTGTTTACCTATAGGCTGATTAAATCTATGTACTTGATTTTCGCGATACCATTTCATCCAAGTTTTAATTTGAGATACATTCTTTATTCCATACTTCTTCATAATTTCTTCATTTGTAAACTGACCACTCATCTTGTCCTTTACTACTGCCCACTTTGTTTCACTTGAATATACGTTTTTGCCCACGCAAAAACACCTCCGAATTAGCACTTTGTTTAAGTGTACCATTTCGAAGGTGTTTTATAGTGTCTCATTTAACTAGGTTAGTCTAAAACTTGACCAGCTTTTTATTTTACTTATCAAAAAGTATAAGCTTTTCTAATTATCTGTTTCTTTCTCTTGCGGCTTCTGGTCCCTCTACTCTTGTTGCACCAGGATAAGTTAAAGATTGATCACGATCTGACTCAACACGTTGACTTTTTCTTAATTTCTTTTCTTGTCGATCTTTTCCCATTTACATAACCTCCCTATATAAGGTATACCTTAACTTTTGTCTTTTTCATGTTAATCATAAGTACTATTTTTTACTAATTTTCGATTAAAGCTAATTGGAAATAGACATAATGGGAATAGTAGGAGGAGTGAGATGGAAGGAATCATTTTTTACTGGTTTATGTGGTTAGGGTGGGTTGTGGTCACTTTCATAATGAGAAAAAACAAAAGTCGAGTGAAATTAGCGTTTTTCCTATTAGTAACAATATTAATAAGTAAGGTTTTTCTGGTTGTATCTACTTTTTATATCAATTGTTCATTAATCATGTTTTTGTTATTAGGATATTATTTAGCCGTGAAAAATAAACGCAAACTGGTTACTTTTTATTTGACCAATTTAACATTAACATTTGCATACGCAGGTATCATGTTATTTCACATTTATGATCCTGTTTGGTTTATATTTGATTACCGCATAATTGTAAGTCTGATTGTCAGCTTACTTGCTATTTACTTGGGCAAGGATCCTTCCCAACGATTTACATTTTATTTGATTTCAGTCTCTCAAGGGGAGTTTTTATATTGGTTGATTATGAGTAAATTCCATGATCAGTTAACATTTGGTACTGCTGCCTTTTTAGATATGATAGTAATTGGTTGTGCAATGATTTACTTATGGACCATTTTGCAACAGTTTACATTATTAGTAGAACAATCACTACACAGATTTCAAAAACAAACAAAGGAGAAGCAGGGATAATATGAGTGAATATACGATACCAGTGCTTTTTGGAGTTGTTGTTGGAGTATTAACCAGACTTCATATGCTTAAAACTGATTATAGACAATACCCCACTTACTTGCATGGGAAAATCATCCATGTTGCCCTTGGCTTCATTGCAGCTGGCTTAGGGACAGTTGCTGTTCCTTCCATAATGGAAGAAGATTTTACAGCGATTACGTTTCTTACTTTAGCTGCTTCTCAATTTAGGGATGTAAGGAATATGGAAAGAAATACATTAACTGTTTTAGATGGCTATGAACTTGTCCCTAGAGGGAATACATATATAGAAGGAATTGCCATTGCTTTTGAAAGCAGAAATTATCTTGTCATATTCACTTCACTTTTAACTACTTTTGCTTACTTGGTCCTTAATATTTATGTCGCTATTATTGTTGGAATTATTTGCTTCATTGCTTGTCGTAAACTCATGTCCGGAAGTAGAATAAAAGATCTTGTAGACATAAAATTTGTAGAACCTCATTTTGAAGGTGCTGGACTATATGTTGACAATATTTATATTATGAACATAGGTATTCCTGACAAGCAACAGGCTATCCTTAAATATGGAATGGGGTTTATATTAACACCTAAGAATGCCAACTCAAAAACAACCATTGCTAACTTGGGGCAACGACAAGCCATTCTTCATGATGTGTCCACTGCATTAGGAGTTGTTCGTGATTCCGGAGAGCCTGCACTTGTGCCCTTAGCTAAAAGAGATTTAGATGACGGACGCCTTGGGGTGTTTGTTTTACCTCAAGATCGAGATGTTGACAAAGCCATACAAGTGATTGGAGATACACCGACCCTTGAAAATGCAATAAGAATGCCATCTGAAGCGAAGGCGAACCGTCAAGGAGGGGAATAAATTGAGTGCACTTGAAAAATACATATTGGCTATTATTACAACTGATAAAACAAAAGCAGCTGGTGGAACCGCAATTTTTATTTGTAAAACACAGGAAGAAATGCACTTTTACGCCAAAAATTTAGAAGCAATATTAGATGGAATTGCACATGGTATCGGAGAAGACATGTTTGTCGTTGTTAAACACTAAGTTGTGAAATGAAGTAATGTCTGATAATATATAAAAGTTAAGCCCTTCTTTAAAAGCAGAAGGGTTTCTTTTATAAGAGATTTTATTTTAGTATTTTGTGGTAGTTTATATTTAGCCATATAGGCTAATGAATACATATATGAGCTTAACTTTAAGTCCAATTTTATCACACTATCAGAAAATGAATGGTGGTATCAGATAATGGACCGAAACGTTTGTAGAAATTTTTCGTATACGTTTGTAACAAGATGTCTAACTAGCCTTTTATAATCGTTGCTTTCTTTTTGCTTTTTTTGGGAATTGTCCAAGAAAGTGGTGTATTATGAAACGGGTTTGATATGAACATTACCATAATTGTAACTCTTATGATAAAAAATTGAGTTTATATAAGTCAGGATGGTGTAACTAATGGCAAAACCAGTTATAGCAATAGTTGGAAGACCGAATGTAGGTAAGTCAACAATCTTTAATCGTATTGTAGGAGAGCGTGTGTCTATTGTCGAAGATATCCCAGGTGTTACTAGGGACAGAATATATAGTTCTGGGGAATGGTTGACTTATCAATTTAATATTATTGATACGGGTGGAATAGATATTGGGGACGAGCCTTTCTTAGAGCAAATCCGTCATCAAGCAGAAATAGCTATCGATGAAGCTGATGTTATTGTGTTTTTAACGAATGTTCGTGAAGGGGTTACGGCTGCTGATGAAGAAGTAGCTAAAATTTTATACCGATCCAATAAACCGGTTGTATTGGCGGTTAACAAGGTAGATAATCCTGAAATGCGTGCAAATATTTATGATTTTTATTCGTTAGGATTTGGAGAGCCATTTCCGATCTCAGGCTCTCACGGTTTAGGTTTGGGTGACTTATTAGACGAAGTTGCAAAACATTTTAAAAGTCCAGGGACTGACGATTACGATGAAACAACAATAAAATTTTCCCTTATTGGCAGACCTAATGTTGGGAAATCCTCTCTCGTTAACGCGATCTTAGGAGAAGACCGTGTTATCGTAAGTGACATCGCAGGTACTACTCGGGATGCGATTGATACAGTTTATAAATATGAAGGACAAGAATTTGTTATCATTGATACTGCAGGTATGCGAAAAAAAGGAAAAGTATATGAAACAACTGAAAAGTATAGTGTCCTTCGAGCGTTAAAAGCAATTGATCGCTCAGATGTTATCTTAGTCGTAATAAATGGAGAAGAAGGAATTATTGAGCAGGACAAGCATATTGCCGGATATGCTCATGAAGCTGGAAAAGCAGTAGTAATTGTTGTGAATAAATGGGATGCTGTAGAAAAAGATGAGAAAACAATGAAGGAATTTGAAGTTAATATACGTGATCACTTTAAGTTCTTAGATTATGCTCCAATTGTATTCCTTTCAGCTTTAACTAAAAAGAGAATTCATACGTTAATGCCTCATATTATTCTAGCTAGTGAGAATCACTCAAGAAGGGTTCAGACAAATGTTTTAAATGATGTGGTAATGGATGCTGTTGCAATGAATCCAACTCCAACTCATAAAGGCAAACGATTAAAAATATTCTATACAGCACAAGTAGCTGTAAAACCACCTACTTTTGTTGTTTTCGTTAATGATCCGGAATTAATGCACTTTTCGTACGAACGCTTTTTAGAAAACCGTATTAGGGCTGCATTTGAATTTGATGGTACACCTATTAAGATTTTTGCTAGAGAACGCAAATAATAGCCAAATCTAATTGTTTACCTTCAAGGGTTAGTAATGTTTTAAAGGTAAAGTAACAGGTAATCCTGTTACTTTTTGTTAAAATTGTTCTGAAAGGTGTGATAACATGGAACAAATTACGGTAGTAGGTGCGGGGAGCTGGGGAACAGCACTAGCCATCGTTCTTTCTGATAATGGACATCGTGTAAAGTTATGGGGGCATCGTCCTGAATTAATAAGCGAAATTAATTCGACACGAAGAAATGAAAAGTATCTCCCAGGTATTGACCTCCCAGAAAACATTGTTGGTTATTCAGATTTTGAAGAAAGTTTAAAAGATGTAAAGACTGTTATATTAGCCGTACCAACAAAAGCAATACGTGAAGTTCTTAAAGATATAATTAAGGTTATAAAAGAACGCGTAACGTTTGTTCATGTTAGTAAAGGAATTGAACCGGATACTTTGCTGCGAATTTCAGAAATTATTGAAGAAGAAGTGCCATCTCAGCTATTAAGAGATATTGTTGTCTTATCTGGACCAAGTCATGCAGAGGAAGTTAGTCAACGCCATATCACTACCGTGACTTCTTCTTCAAAAAATATGAAAGCGGCTGAATACATACAAGATCTATTTATTAATCAAAATTTTCGTGTTTATACAAATCCAGATATTATCGGTGTGGAAATTGGTGGGGCATTAAAAAATATTATTGCGCTAGCCGCGGGGATTACAGATGGACTTGGCTATGGAGATAATGCGAAAGCTGCCCTTATCACAAGGGGATTGGCCGAAATTGCACGTCTAGGTAGTAAAATGGGAGGAAACCCTTTAACTTTCTCTGGGCTAACAGGAATTGGAGATTTAATTGTAACGTGTACAAGCGTTCATTCGAGAAACTGGCGTGCTGGTAATCTTTTAGGTAAGGGGCATAACCTGGACGAAGTGTTAGAAAACATGGGGATGGTTGTTGAAGGGGTAAGAACGACAAAAGCAGCCTATCAGCTTGCTCAAAAATACCATGTGAAGATGCCAATTACTGAGGCGTTATATGAAGTGTTATTTAACGGTAAATCTCCAAAAGAAGCGGTTGATTCGTTAATGGCTCGTGTTAAAACTCATGAAATGGAAGACCTGGTAAATATCATGGAGAATCGTTAATTTAGGTGACGTATAATCATCAATCAGCATATGATAACAAGAAATAAAAACAAAGAAACAATATCCTATAAGGTTTATGATTACTTCGTTTGTGGATCGTATGATTTTTGTCAATTTAATCCTAAAAGCCTGTACATTATCTAAAGTGAAAGTTTAATGGCGTAACTAGGCATTAGATGATACAAAACATAATACTTCCGCATAAAATGCATGGTAGTCAAATAAGAGTTGTTCTTATAGTTTGGGTACTATTTAGTCGGTTCTGTGGCTGAAGTAAAGTTCGTCCCCTCTTTACTTCAGCTTTTTTGTTTAAACGTTTACTTAGAGTATTTAAATGAACTTTACCTCCTTGGACAAGCCTCTAAAAGTATAATATAATCAACCATGGAGTTCGACATTATTTATTTTATTGTTTAAGTCTTAATATTTCCCTGAGCTTTTTGTATGAGGAGGAGTCTTTATGAGTGTAGCCCTTATGAAGATGTGGATTTCATTTGCATCAATGGCTTTTATGTTTATCTCAATTTTACTCATTTATTTAAGTCGATTTAAGTTAAAAGGTATATTTAAAGTAATCGTTTCAGTTTTTGCCTATCTTTTTATGATTCTAGCAGGGTTAATTATTTTGTTCGTTGTTTTTACTGGACCTGTATCGGAATAATACTTAATAAAAGGATGTTATTTAGAATGAAATTCTATAAAATTTTGCTAGTGATTTTTGGTTGCATCCTTTTATCTGGATGTCTTTACCCGGAAGAGAAATTACAGAAAAACACAGTACCTTATGATGACCAAATAGCTGCTGTGCAGAAGTCTGTAGATCAATACCAACAAGATACAGGTGGGTTGCTGCCGATCAAAACAAAGGATATGTCAACACCTATTTATCAAAAGTATCCTATTGATTTTTCTGCAATAACACCTAAATATATGGCTGAGCCACCTGGTACAGCCTATGAAAGCGGTGGGATTTACCAGTATGTGTTAGTGGATGTAGAAGAAGATCCTACTGTTAAATTAATTGATTTACGTATTTCTGAGGAGATACATGAGTTGACGATCAAATTAAATGTCTATCGTCAAGCGAACGGATATCCACCATTTGAAGATCTTATTACAAATGATATCTATACATTAAACTATGAAAAATTAGGGTATAAAGAGCCACCGATGATTGAGAGTCCATATTCAGGAGAATATTTACCTCTAGTTATAGATAAAGAGGCAAAAATTTATGTGGATTATCGCATCGATTTATCCAAAGCTTTACAAGATAGTACGCACAGCTTTAAGCCCGGCGATGATATTCGCGGTGTTCTTTTAGACGGGAAACCTTTTGTACCTGCCTATTCCTTACCTTATACAATAAATGATGCTGGGGAACCGATCTTTGATACAGATGGCCAATAAATTCTTTTTAAAAAATTTTAAAAATAAGTCATGAACCCTTCTTTGGAGAATACACTCTAAAAGAAGGGTTTTCTTTTTTCGCTTTTATGACCAATGACTAATTTGGAGAATACCTAAAAAAATTTAGAAACAAAGTCATAAATAAATAGGACAATGTCATACATATATAGTGTCCTATAAGAAAACGGATAAGCTTTATCCCAATATTGTATGATCGGGAGGGGATCACTTGGAAAAAGTAGATATTTTCAAGGATATCGCTGAACGAACTGGTGGCGATATATATTTAGGAGTAGTTGGTGCAGTTAGAACAGGTAAATCTACTTTTATTAAAAAGTTCATGGAATTAGTCGTACTACCTAACATTGACAATGAATCTGACAAAGCTAGAGCTCAAGATGAATTACCACAAAGTGCAGCTGGTAAAACAATTATGACTACTGAGCCGAAATTTGTCCCGAATCAAGCAGTTTCTATTCATGTAGATGAGGGGCTTGATGTCAATATTAGATTAGTAGATTGTGTAGGTTACACAGTTCCAGGAGCCAAAGGGTATGAGGATGAAAATGGTCCTCGCATGATCAACACTCCGTGGTATGAAGAGCCAATACCTTTTCATGAAGCAGCAGAAATTGGTACACGTAAAGTAATTCAAGAACATTCAACACTAGGATGTGTCATTACGACAGATGGTTCTATCGGTGACATTCCACGCCATGACTATTTAGAAGCTGAAGCTAGAGTTATTGAAGAGTTAAAAGAAGTAGGAAAGCCGTTTATTATGATTATTAATACGGTTCATCCTCATCACCCAGAAACAGAAGCCCTTCGCAAAGAATTAAATGAAAAATATGATATTCCTGTCCTCGCAATGAGTGTTGAAAGCATGAGAGAAACAGATGTCATGAGTGTACTTAGAGAATCTCTATACGAGTTCCCTGTACTTGAGGTGAATGTAAATCTTCCAAGCTGGGTTATGGTATTACGAGAGGATCATTGGTTAAGACAAAGCTATCAAGAGGCTGTTAAAGATACAGTTAAAGATATTAAGAGGTTACGCGATGTAGACCGTGTTGTAGGTCAATTCAGCGAGTATGACTTTATTAATAGAGCAAGCTTGGCTGGTATTGAAATGGGGCAAGGAATTGCCGAGATTGACCTATATGCTCCAGATGATCTTTATGATCAAATCCTTAAAGAAGTTGTAGGGGTTGAAATTCGTGGTAAGGATCATTTACTACAGTTAATGCAAGACTTTGCTTATGCGAAGGCAGAATATGATCAAGTTTCTGATGCACTCCGAATGGTGAAGCAAACTGGTTATGGTATTGCAGCACCAGCCCTTGCGGATATGAGTCTTGATGAACCTGAAATTATTCGTCAAGGTTCTAGATTTGGAGTTCGCTTAAAAGCTGTTGCACCTTCCATCCATATGATCAAAGTGGATGTTGAATCAGAATTTGCGCCAATTATAGGCACAGAAAAACAGTCAGAAGAACTTGTTCGATACCTTATGCAAGACTTTGAAGATAACCCACTTTCTATCTGGAATTCGGATATTTTCGGACGCAGTTTAAGTTCAATTGTACGAGAAGGTATACAAGCTAAATTATCATTAATGCCTGAAAATGCTCGTTACAAGCTAAAAGAAACATTAGAAAGAATTATCAATGAAGGCTCTGGCGGATTAATTGCCATCATATTGTAAAGATTTGACCTCTATTCTAAGAGGTCTTTTTTTGTTTTATTAGAAATAAATAATGTCAAAAATCTCCTTGTGTCAAAACGTACGTTCGTAAAAAAAGCGTAAATCCTTGATACAAGTGGTTTTTTATTCGGTAATTGCTTGATTCGCTTGAATGATTGTGTTAATCTTTTTAAAGAAATTGTTTTCTCTATTGGTCGATTCTTCCTAAATAACCAATATTCATGATGAAAATCATTGAAATATGTAGAAAAATCGTATAAGATAAGCGTGTTGATAGTAATATCACGATATCATGTATACAATTAATCAAAACTGTGAAGAAATGAAGACTAATAAGAGTTCCATCCCTTTGGGAGGAGGTGAAAGGCATGAATAAAACAGAACTTATCAACGCAGTAGCAGAAGCTAGTGAGTTATCTAAAAAAGACGCAACTAAAGCAGTTGATGCTGTTTTCGATACAATTTTAGATGCACTAAAAGACGGTGATAAAGTACAACTTATCGGTTTCGGTAACTTTGAAGTTCGTGAGCGTGCGGCTCGTAAAGGTCGTAACCCACAAACTGGTGAAGAGATTGAAATTGCTGCAAGCAAGGTGCCTGCTTTCAAACCAGGTAAAGCACTTAAAGATGCAGTAGCAGGAAAATAAGTTTAATTTGTCATGTAATTACTATTACATACAAGCTTTCTTCACAGAGCCCCTTATTTAAGGGGCTTTTCATTTGTAAGAAAACAAATTCCTCTTAGTTAATCCACTTTGCTTTTCATCCTTTGATTATGCTAGAATCTCTACAAAAGAATGTCCAGGAGGTCCCAACATGAGTGAAGTTAATTTTGAACAGATTGAACACGCTGTAAAATTGATTCTTGAAGCGGTAGGGGAAGATCCTAATCGCGAGGGTTTGATAGATACACCAAAGCGAGTGGCGAAAATGTATGCTGAGGTATTTAGCGGGTTAAATGAAGATCCATCTGAACATTTTCAAACGATTTTTGGGGAAGATCATGAAGAACTTGTATTAGTAAAGGATATCCCGTTTTATTCAATGTGTGAACACCACCTCGTACCTTTCTACGGAAAAGCTCATGTAGCATATATACCTAAAGGTGGAAAAGTAACAGGATTGAGTAAACTTGCACGTGCAGTAGAGGCAGTAGCGAAACGACCACAATTACAGGAGCGGATTACATCGACCATAGCTAATAGTATTAATGAATCACTCGATCCACACGGAGTAATGGTCGTTGTTGAAGCCGAGCATATGTGTATGACAATGAGAGGGATAAAAAAACCTGGGGCACAAACGGTTACGTCTGCTGTAAGAGGGGTATTCCGAAAAGATGAGGCATCAAGAGCAGAGGTACTATCTTTGATAAAAGGATAAGTACCTATACAGGTTGGAAGTAAAAACATATTAATAGGTTTTACTTAACAGGAATGGTATGATAGATAAGACAACATTCTGTAAATAGGCAGGTGCAGGGATGAATCAAAAAAATGACTTTGTTGTGATTAAAGCAATTGAAGATGGCGTTCATGTAATCGGACTGACAAGGGGTTCTGATACACGTTTCCATCATTCGGAGAAACTAGATAAGGGTGAAGTGATGATTGCGCAATTTACTGAGCATACATCGGCAATCAAAATAAGAGGTAAAGCACAAATTCAATCTGGAATTGGTGAAATAGAGAGTGATTCTCGTAAATAAGCAGGTTCTCCTGCTTTTCTTTGCGTTTAACGAAGTTTAAGATTACATATCAATAAATAACAATTGCCTATAATTGTGGTATAATGGTACAGGCTTAAATTTCTTCTAGAAAAATGATATATAATATATAAAGTAACATTGGTAGGCAGAATTAGAAAAGTGGAGTGAAAAGTATGCAATTGTCCCCTTTTCTAGACGAGGCGAGTACAAAGTTTAGTTTAAGAAAACAATACATGTAATAAATTAGAGATAGAATGTTATTTTGGGGACAAGGGTGATTTATTTGCAGGACATCGAAGTACATTTAGCAAAATTAAAAACAGCACTAGAGGAGAAACTTTCACATCCCTATTTAGCAAAACATTTACCTTCACCTACAATCGACGAAGATAAATTGCTACTTTTTTATGCAATTTTTGATGAGATAGACCTTTCGGAGAAATTAAAAGAAAGTTATATAGTGACAGCTATGCTTGTTCAGATTGCCCTTGATACACATGATGATGTTTCGACAAAGACTAATATCGAACCTGGAGAATTTGTACAAAGACAGTTAACTGTTCTTGCAGGTGATTATTTTAGTGGACTATATTATTTATTACTATCAGAAGTTAAGGATATTAAGATGGTTCGAACATTAGCCTTAGCTATTAAGGAAATCAATGAACATAAAATAAGACTTTATTATCATGATGAAGAAAAAATGAGTTCATCTATTAATAGTCTTCAAGTAGTTGAAACAAGTCTTTTTCAACGTGTAGCTGATCATTTTAAACTTGACTTTTATAACATGCTCAGTACACATTTTTTAACATATAAAAGACTATCTCATGAGAAATTTCAGTTTGTACAAGATGGAGGTTTTGATCATTCTGTTAAAAAAACCTCGTTTTCTATTCACTTTTTAACAGAAGCATGTAATATGTACTTCGAGAAAACTGCATCACTACTTGATAAAGGATTTCAAAAGGCTCCTTCTTTAAAAACTTTGTTGATAGAACGACTTCATACAATTCGTTTTCACGAAGCATTACTACATGATAAAAAGACAGTGGAAGAAGGTTTGTAATATATGAATCAGTCTAAAGAAGAAAGAGTGCATGGAGTATTTGAGAAAATCTATCAAAATTACGATCAAATGAACTCTGTTATAAGCTTTCAGCGCCATAAGGCATGGAGAAAAGAGACAATGAAACGGATGAACGTTAAACCGGGCCAAAAAGCACTTGACGTTTGTTGTGGCACAGCTGATTGGAGCATTGCACTTTCAGAAGCTGTGGGACCAAAAGGCAGTGTTACCGGTCTTGACTTTAGTCAAAACATGCTTAAAATTGGTCAACAAAAGATCAAGGACCTTGATTTACAAAATGTAAATCTTATTCATGGAAATGCGATGATGCTTCCATTTGAAGATAATTCTTTTGATTTTGTGACTATTGGGTTTGGTTTAAGAAATGTACCAGATTATATGCAAGTGCTACAGGAAATGAATCGTGTCTTAAAGCCGGGTGGAAGAGCAGTATGTATAGAAACTTCCCAACCTACCTTACCGATTTTTAAACAATTTTTCACTATTTATTTTCGTTATATCATGCCTATGTTTGGGAAGATATTTGCTAAAAGCTATAAAGAATATTCTTGGCTACAAGAATCTGCACGGGATTTCCCTGGAATGGTTGAATTAGCAAAGATGTTTGAAGCAGCAGGGTTTAAACAAGTTGAAGTCAAAGCGTTTACCGGCGGAGTTGCTGCTATGCATTTAGGAGTCAAGGAAAAAGAAAATAATTAAAAAATATACGGCATGACCACTTTTATGTTTTAAGAAATGTGAGTAATATTGCTTGCTCTTTTAACATAGTGGTCATTCCTATTTATATGGTATATCGTGGAAGTAAGGAGAATTCATTAATTCAGGGTTTAAGGTGAAAACGTATGAAACTAAAAGCAATGTATTCATTTTTAAATAATGATCTAACAATAATTGAAAAAGAGCTTGAGAAGACTGCTGTTTCAGAGTATCCTCTTTTAAGACAAGCAAATTTGGAGTTGCTGCAAGCAGGAGGGAAGCGAATTCGTCCTGTTTTTGTTTTGCTCTCAGCAATGTTTGGTAACTATGACATTCAACGAGTAAAGCATGTTGCTGTTGCGCTTGAAACAATACATATGGCATCTCTCGTACATGATGATGTGATAGATGATGCAGAATTAAGAAGGGGCAAACCAACTGTTAAATCAAGATATGATAATCGTATTGCGATGTACACAGGTGATTATTTATTGGCACGTTCATTAGAAGTGATGACAAATATTGAGGATCCATTGGCTCACAAAATTTTGTCTCAAGCCATTGTTGACGTTTGTTTAGGGGAAATTGAGCAAATAAAAGACAAGTATCAATTTGATCAAACACTAAGAACCTATTTAAGACGTATTAAGAGAAAAACTGCATTGTTAATTGCTGTTAGTTGTCAATTAGGAGCTGTTTCGGCAGGTGCTTCTGAGGATGTACATCGCAAGCTCTATTGGTTCGGCTATTATGTTGGGATGTCCTTTCAAATTACCGATGATATTTTAGATTTCACTTCGACCGCGGAAGAATTAGGCAAGCCAGTAGGAAGTGATCTTTTACAAGGCAATATCACACTACCAGTACTATTTGCACTTGAAGACCCAATCATGAAAAGAGATATAGAAAAAATATCAATGAAAACTACACCGGAGGATATACAGCAAATTCTAGAGAAAATATTAAATTCCGGAGTGATAGAGAGATCGGCGCAAGTTAGTGAAAGATATCTTCATAAGGCATTTCGTATTTTAGACGAATTACCTAAAAATCGAGCGCGATCGACTCTACAAAGTATTGCAAAATATATTGGAAAAAGAAAATTTTAATCTTTTCTAAAATTCTCCATCCCATGATTGAAATATTTTACCTCTCATGATATTATTCTTTTGGGGTATGAAAGCCTATACATAAATTTTTATGGGGTGGAGATGTTATTATGGAAAAAACATTTTTAATGGTTAAACCTGATGGGGTTCAACGACAACTTATTGGGGAAATTGTCGGTAGATTCGAAAGAAAGGGCTTTCAATTGGTTGGTGCAAAACTAATGACCATTCCTGTTGAACTTGCTGAGAAGCATTATGGAGAACATAAAGGAAAACCCTTTTATGATGAATTAGTTCAATTTATAACTTCCGGACCAGTGTTTGCAATGGTTTGGCAAGGTGAAAATGTAATTGAGTTATCAAGAAAAATGATGGGAAAAACAAATCCAAAAGATGCTGAACCTGGAACAATAAGAGGAGATTATACGATGTTTGTAAGCAAGAACATCATTCACGGCTCGGATTCAACTGAAAGCGCAGAAAGAGAGATCTCACTTTTTTTCCAAGACAATGAACTAGTGGAATATGATAAGGCATTAAATACTTGGATTTATTAATAATATGGAAGCTGGCATATGCCAGCTTCTTTTTATATACACTAAGACAGAAAATCGCATTTTGACAAGTTTCCACACTTTTCTATAAAAATTGAGCAAATTCTTTGAATTTTAAGCTATACTATAAATTATTATTCTTATTTCTAAGGTATTTGAAATCAGAAGTTTTAATAGAGACCCATAATGTTGATTACAGGGTAATATAACAAACCCCTGATTTATTAGAACGATCTTCAAACATCTATTGGATAAAAGGAAATGTAATAGGAGAGTTGGCCCATGGTTGATCAAGATTACGAACTGTTTATTAAAAACATCAAGAAAAAATCAGGAATTGATCTTTCACTTTACAAAGAAGCTCAAATGAAAAGAAGATTGATTTCACTTTATGAAAAGAGGGGATTTTCAACCTTCTCAGAGTTTTTTGAAGGAATAAGTAAGCAAAACGAGCTTTACTTTGAGTTCTTAGATCGAATGACAATAAATGTTTCAGAATTCTACCGAAATTATAAAAGATGGCAGGTGCTTGAAGAAAAGATTCTTCCCAGACTATTAGAAAAGAACAGTAATCTGAAAGTCTGGAGTGCTGCATGCTCCACAGGTGAAGAGCCATATACAATTGCGATGATTCTTTCTAAATTGATTCCACTTTCAAAAGTAAAGGTTCTTGCAACAGATATTGACGAAAATGTCATTGCAAGAGCTAAGCTTGGAATTTATCCCGAACGTTCCTTAAATGAGGTTCCTGACGATATTAAGCGGAAGCACTTCAAGCAGGAAGGAACCAATTATATTGTGAACGAGGATATTAAAAAAACGGTGCAATTTAAAAAGCAAAATTTATTGTCAGATTCTTTTGATTCAAATTTTGACTTAATAGTATGTCGCAATGTTTTAATTTATTTTACGGAAGAAGCTAAAGAAGGCTTATATATGAAATTTAGTAACGCATTAAAATCTCAAGGGGTTTTCTTTGTTGGAAGCACTGAGCAGATTTTTAATGCTGACCGTTTTAACTTTACTTCAGTAGATACATTTTTTTATCAAAAGAAGTAAAAACTTGCTATTTTTTTAAAGTAACTTATGATATATTTGTACTTAAAAGCGTTAGTGCGTTGAAGGGAGAGAGAGCAAATGAGATATTTAACAGCTGGTGAATCTCACGGGCCACAATTAACAGCTATAGTCGAAGGTGTTCCATCAGGATTAAATTTAACTGCGGAAGCTATTAACATCGATTTAGCAAGAAGACAAAAAGGGTATGGCCGCGGAAGAAGAATGCAAATTGAAAAAGATCAAGTTCAAATTTTAGGTGGAGTAAGACATGGGAAAGCGCTAGGATCACCAATCTCCCTTGTTGTTGAGAATAAAGATTGGAAGCATTGGACAAAAATTATGGGTGCCGAACCAATAACTCCAGAAGAAGAGCAAGAGGTAAAACGCCAAATAACTCGTCCTCGTCCAGGCCATGCAGATTTAATTGGTGCTATGAAATATGGACATAGAGATATGAGGAATGTTTTAGAGCGTTCCTCTGCTCGTGAAACAACAGTTCGTGTGGCTGTTGGTTCGTTAGCTAAACAAATTCTAGCTGAATTAGGGATTAAAGTGGTAGGTCACGTCCTTGAGATAGGTGGAGTTAGAGCAGAGAACAATGAATATCAAGATATTGATGATTTGTTAGCAGTAACGGAAGAGTCACCGGTTAGATGTTATGACCGTGAAGCTGAAACGAAAATGATGGAAGCAATTGACAACGCTAAAGCAAATGGAGATTCTATTGGAGGAATTGTTGAAGTTGTTGTTGAGGGCTTACCTGCTGGAATAGGCAGTTATGTTCATTATGATCGCAAGCTTGATAGCAAAATTGCAGGTGCCATCGTGAGCATTAATGCATTTAAAGGTGTTGAATTTGGTATAGGGTTTGAAGCTGCTCGGAAGTTTGGAAGCCAAGTTCACGATGAGATACTGTGGAATGAGGAAGAAGGATATACAAGAAGAACAAATAGATTAGGTGGTTTTGAAGGCGGAATGACAACTGGAATGCCAGTTGTAGTTCGAGGAGTTATGAAGCCAATTCCAACACTATATAAACCATTACAAAGTGTTGATATTGATACAAAAGAACCTTTCACTGCTAGTATTGAACGTTCTGATAGCTGTGCTGTGCCAGCAGCAAGTGTTGTTGCGGAAGCTGTAGTTGCTTGGGAGATCGCAAACGCGATTGTTGAACAGTTTGGTTTGGATCGTATGGATCTTATTAAAGAAAACGTTGAAGAAATGCGAAAATATTCGAGGGATTTCTAATGAAGTCAATTGTTATCCATACACAAGACTCAACTTATCCAGTTATTGTCGGTGAAGATGCAATAAATGAACTCTTAGGGATACTAAAAAATCTAGAGCCTTCTAAAGTACTTGTTGTAACAGATACAAATGTTGATCGTTTATATAGTGATTTCTTAATAGACAAGATTAAACCTACTTATACGATCAGTAAATATGTTATCAATAGCGGGGAAGAGGCTAAGTCTTTTGATGTTTTTTATGACGTACAAACCTTTGCATTAAAGCAGCAATTAGATCGTAAATCTGTTGTTATTGCGTTTGGTGGAGGAGTAGTAGGTGATTTAACAGGTTTTGTTGCAGCAACCTATATGAGAGGAATTCCTTATATACAAGTACCTACAACATTGCTAGCACATGATAGTGCCGTTGGAGGAAAAGTGGCAATCAATCATCCTGAAGGAAAAAATATGATTGGGGCTTTTTATCAGCCTAAAGCGGTAGTATATGATAGTAAGTTTTTAAAAAGTCTTCCTGTAACAGAATTACGATCTGGATTTGCAGAGGTTATTAAACATTCACTTATTAAAAGTGAATCCTTCTATGAATTTTTGGTAAAAGAAATACAACAGTTAGAAGACATTACAACTGAAAGGTTACAACGAATGATACTTGAAGGTATTCAAATCAAAGCAGACGTTGTAACAAAAGATGAAAGAGAGTTAGGTTTACGTGAAATTTTGAACTTTGGCCATACTCTAGGTCATGCAGTTGAGGCAGAGGCTGGCTATGGAAAACTCTCACATGGAGACTGCGTAGCAGTTGGGATGTTATTTGCTACCTGGTTAAGTAATAAATTATTACAAGCTGACTTACCATACCGTGAGTTGAAAACATGGTTTGCTACGATTGGTTTTCCAGTAGAGGTCCCTGATTCATATACAACCGAGCAATTAATAGCCAAAATGGTTAAAGATAAAAAAACAAAATCTAATCAAATTAAAATGATTTTATTAGAACGTATTGGAGAAACAACTTCTGCAACTTTCAGCAAAGAAGAGCTCCAATGCTTACTTAACGAGTGGAGAGAGCAGGAACGGGGGGAGAGCGTTGATTAGGGGAATTCGAGGAGCAATAACAGTTGGTGAAGATAATGAACCAACTGTTATTGATGCAACAGAAAAACTGTTACAAGAAATGATTCAAAAAAACAATGTAGATCCTGAGAACGTCGCACAGGTCCTTATAACGGTAACACATGATTTGATATCAACATTTCCTGCAAAAGCATTAAGAAATTTTGAAGGTTGGGTCTATGTACCGGTCATGTGTATGCAAGAAATACCAGTTCCAGGAAGCCTCGAAAAATGCATAAGAATTATGATGACAGTAGAAACACCAATAAAGCAAGAACAAATTTATCATGCTTATTTAGAAGGTGCGACAGTGTTAAGACCAGATTTATCAAAGTCCTAACAGTATTTGGTTCTCTTAAAAGTAGTTAGAAAATTCGGAACAGTGTTATATCATTCTTGACAGTAAAGAGAAAGTTATAATAACATAATGTAGAAGATTATGATTAAGTAGATGAGTAGAGTTAAATAGTTTAGGGTAGCAGAGAATGAGTCAAGTTTAGTTGAGGTTTTTTTCGTAAAGGCACAAGTCTACCCAAAAACCATCGTGTTTTTGGGTTTTTATTTTAATTCATATAGCTTGCAAAGGTTATGTTGTTAGTTAAATATTAACAACACCTAAGCCTTGTTTAAGTATATATGTCAAGAGGCAAGTGCTTTAATAATCTTCAACCTTTAATAACCTCCTAAATACTCGTTCTCCAAAACATATTGGAGGAGTGAGTTACTATGAATTTTTCTTCTTTTTCCACTTTTTGTGAAGATAGCAAGCATTATCGCACCATCCCCATCGTAAAAAAATATATCGTGGATACGTTCACGCCTATTCAATTATTTCAACTTTTTAAAGAAGAGGCTGTTTATTTACTGGAAAGTAAGGACTCAGAATCTAGCTGGTCCAGATATTCTTTTATTGGTTTAAATCCATTTTTATTTATAGAAGAAAACCACGGAGAGTTTTCTATCCTGAACGAACAAAGAAAAACGATATCAAAATCAAATTCCATTACAACAACCTTTAAACAACTTCAGGATCATTTAGCCATTAAGTTGCCAGATTTAGAGATACCTTTTGTTGGGGGAGCTGTAGGATATATTGGATATGATACAGTTTCTATCATTGAAAAAGTTAAAAAGCATGAGACGAATGATTTAAATCAGCAAAATTGTATGTTTTTTGTTTGTGAAACAGTTATTGCATTTGATCATCAAGAAAAACAGCTTTATTTTATTCACTACGAAAGAGTAAATGGTACCGAAGATGAGTCAAGGTTAAAGGCTACGTATCAACTAGCTGAAGCAAAGCTGAACAAATTTGAAAGCATGCTAAAACAAAAACCTCAATCAGAGCATTTACCACTAGCAGTTTCGGACTCGTTTGATGTCAATTTTGATGAAATTCAATCAAACTATGAAAAAGGCAAGTTTTTAGAAGATGTTGAGAAGGTAAAAGAATACATTCGTGCAGGAGATATTTTTCAAGGAGTACTATCACAAAGGTTTGAAATTCCAATTTCAACAGACGGTTTTTCACTTTACCGAATTTTACGTATCGTAAATCCTTCACCATATTTATTTTATATTCGAATTAATGACACAGAGCTTGTCGGCAGTTCTCCTGAAAGACTTATTTATATTCAAAATAAACATCTTGAAATTCATCCAATTGCCGGGACAAGAAGAAGAGGAAAAACTGTTGAAGAAGACTTATTTTTCGAAGAAGAATTAAAGAACGATGAAAAGGAAAGAGCAGAGCATTATATGTTGGTTGATTTGGCACGAAATGATTTAGGTAGAGTTGCTGATTACGGAACGGTTAATACTCCTACGTTAATGGAAGTTGGTCGTTTTTCACACGTGATGCACCTAATTTCTAAGGTTACGGCTCAACTAAAAGAAGAAGTACACCCAATGGATGCATTATTATCTTCGTTTCCTGCTGGTACTGTTTCAGGAGCCCCGAAAATACGAGCCATGCAAATTATTCAAGAATTAGAACCGACAGCGAGAGGAAGTTATGCAGGTTGTGTTGCCTACGTAGGTTTTGATGGAAATGTAGATTCTTGTATTACGATTCGAACGATTACAGTCAAAAATAATGTAGCATATGTTCAAGCTGGGGCAGGTATCGTTGTGGACAGTGTACCTGAACTTGAATGGAAGGAAACATGTAATAAAGCGAGCGCTATGTTAAAAGCAATCCAATTGGCTGAAAAAGTCTTTTCTGAGGAGGAGAAACGTGATGAAAGAACTTCTAGCAACGTGTATTGAGGGTCATACTTTGACTGAGGAGCAGGCTGAGGAAGTAATGAATTCGATCATGTCTGGTCAAGCAACACCTAGTCAAATCGCAAGTTTAGTGTCCATTATGCGTCTAAGAGGCGAAACGGTTGATGAATTGGTTGGCTTTACAAAATCAATGAAAAAACACATGTCTTCTATTAACTATGATTTTGATATTGTAGACACCTGTGGTACTGGTGGAGACGGCTCCTCAACCTTTAATATCTCAACTGCAGCAGCAATCGTTGCATCCTCATTAAAGGTGAAGGTAGCAAAACACGGAAATCGTGCTGTTTCTTCTAAAAGTGGAAGTGCAGATGTTCTTGAGAAACTAGGCGTTAATATTCAAACATCAAAGGAGGAAGCGATAAAAAGCTTAGACGAAAAAAACATGAGCTTTTTATTTGCACCTATGTTTCATTCTTCAATGAAGCATGCAGTGAATCCTCGTAAAGAAATTGGGTTTCGGACTGTTTTTAATCTACTTGGTCCATTATCAAATCCAGCAAATGCAAAACGTCAAATAATTGGTGTTTTTTCTACGAATTATGCAGAAAAAATGGCAGAAGCGTTAAAACGGTTAGGCGCAGAGCATGTTTTACTCGTTACAGGACGTGACGGCTTGGACGAAATATCTATAACAACAGCAACTGATGTCGTAGAGCTTAAAAATGGACATATATCCAGATACGTTCTTCATCCAACTGATGTTGGACTTGTAGAAGGTGTTATGGATGAGATACAGGTCCAAAATTCAGATGATAGTGCAGAGCTTATCGAAAAAATATTTAGAGGTGAAGCACCAGAAAGTGCAGAGAATATTGTGGCTTTAAATGCAGGTGCAGCCCTTTATGTTGCAAATCATGTTCAATCATTAGATATGGGCGTGTTATATGCCAAAGAAGCGATTAAAAATGGTACAGCTTTAAAGCAATTAAAATCATTGCAGCATCAGCAGGAGGAAAATTATGCTTGAAAAAATAATTGAAACAAAAAAAGAAGAAGTTAAAAATTTGATTCTGCCGGAAGATGAAGGCTTACCAAATCACTCTTTTCTTGAGGCCCTAATTTCCTCTAACAGGGATATGGCATTAATTGCTGAAGTGAAAAAAGCATCGCCATCAAAGGGTTTAATTAAGGAAAACTTTGATCCAGTGGAAATTGCTCTTGCATATGAAAAAGGAGGAGCAGATTGTTTATCCGTTTTGACAGATTCTCCTTACTTTCAAGGTAAACGAGAGTATTTAACTGCTATCAAGAAAACTGTAAATTTACCTGTTTTGAGAAAAGACTTTATTATCGATTCTATCCAAATTGATGAAGCGAAACGGATAGGTGCTGATGCGGTATTATTAATAAGCGAAGCTCTTGAACCCGCTTTGTTAAAAGATCTTTATCAATATTCTTATGAATTAGGATTGGATGTCTTAGTAGAAGTGCATGACCAGCATAACTTAGAGCAAGTTTTAAATGTTATTACTCCAAAAATACTTGGAGTAAATAACCGAAACCTAAAAACATTTGAAACGAATATTCAACAATTAGAAGGAATGGCTTCTTCAATTCCAGAAGAAACTTTACTGGTAAGTGAGAGTGGAATTTATACAAAGGAGGATTTAGATTTAGTGAAACAGTACG
Organism: Metabacillus sp. B2-18; assembly: GCF_021117275.1. Lineage (NCBI taxonomy): Bacteria > Bacillati > Bacillota > Bacilli > Caryophanales > Bacillaceae > Metabacillus > Metabacillus sp. B2-18. The sequence continues at coordinate 3,159,417 of NZ_CP088245.1, read as the reverse complement.
GAGCTAAAGCTGTACTAGTAGGAGAGTCGTTAATGAGAAAAGAAAATCAAACGTTGGCTGTACAACAATTATTTGGAGAGAGTCTTAATGTCTAAGATCGCATTGAAATTTTGTGGAGTCCAAAGTCTTGAAGATCTTCAAGTAGTCTCAGATTCTATTGCTCAATACATTGGATTCATTTTTGCAGAAAGTAAAAGAAAAGTTAATCCACATTTGGTTGGACAATGGTTAAAAGAAGTTAATACAAAGAAGAAAGTCGCTGCTGTATTCGTAAATCCTACTGTAGAAGAAGTTCATTCTGTTTTAAAACATGTTCCAGTTGATGTGATTCAATTCCATGGAAATGAGACAATCGAACAAATTAATCAAGTCCGTGAGATATATCCAGGTTTTATTTGGAAAGCTCTTCACCATCATGACCATACTTTAGAAGAAATGAAAAAGTATGTAGAGTTAGTTGATGGATTTGTTGTAGATTCAAGAACGAAGGGTCAATGGGGAGGTACCGGTGTTAGTTTTGACTGGGATGCGGTACCTGTTTACCTTGAATTTGCTGCAAAATATAATAAAATTTGTTTTATTGCAGGCGGTGTTAATGAAGAGAATATTTCTAATCTCTTAAACTATCATCCACAGGCTATTGATCTATCTAGTGGCATTGAAGTTGACCGAAAAAAAAGTAAAGAAAAGATTAGACTGATAGAGGAAAGGGTGTTACAACATGAACATATATCCTGATAAAAATGGACGTTACGGCGATTTCGGAGGTCGCTTTGTGCCAGAAACATTAATGAGTCCATTAGCTGAAATTGAACAAGCACATAAAGAAGCAATGCAAGATCCAAGCTTTTTAGAGGAATATTCATACTTATTAAAAGAATACTCTGGCAGACCAACAACGGTCACTTTTGCAGGAAATATAACAAGAAAATTAGGTGGAGCAAAAGTATATCTAAAGCGTGAGGATTTAAATCATACGGGAGCTCATAAAATTAATAACGCCATTGGTCAGGTTCTTTTGGCAAAGCGAATGGGAAAAACAAAGGTGATTGCTGAAACGGGTGCTGGTCAACATGGTGTTGCAACAGCAACAGTTGCGGCTAAATTTGGAATGGAATGTAAAGTGTTTATGGGGGAAGAAGATGTACGCCGTCAGGAATTAAACGTTTTTCGGATGCAGCTGTTAGGAGCTGAAGTAATTCCAGTGACAAGCGGAAACAAAACACTAAAAGATGCTACAAATGAAGCGATGAGATATTGGGTACAGCATTGTGAAGATCATTTTTACATTATAGGCTCAGTGGTTGGTCCACATCCTTATCCATATATTGTGAGAGAGTTTCAAAGGGTCATAGGGGATGAAGCAAAGGATCAATTCTATCATATTGAAGGCAGTCTACCAACTAAAGTAATAGCTTGTGTTGGTGGTGGAAGTAATGCAATTGGAATGTTCGCTGCTTTTATACCTGAAGACGTAGATTTAGTAGGTGTTGAGGCTGCAGGAAAAGGTGTTGAAACTGATATGCATGCAGCCACAATTACAAAAGGAACAAGGGGTGTCCTTCACGGTTCATTAACTTATCTACTACAAGATGAATATGGACAAATAACGGAACCTTATTCCATCTCAGCCGGACTCGATTATCCTGGAATAGGTCCTGAACATGCACACTTAGCTAATACAGGCCGCGTTAAATATGAAAGTGTGACAGATCAGGAAGCGTTAGACGCATTAGAATTTTTAGCACGTGAAGAAGGGATTTTAGCAGCAATTGAGTCAGCACATGCCCTTTCAGCAGCTTTCGAACATGCTAAAAACATGGGTAATGAGGAAAGCATCTTAATTTGTTTATCCGGTCGGGGAGATAAAGATGTCCACACATTAATGTCTCATTATAAGGAGGTTGGAAAAGCATGACAGCCCTATTTAAGCAACCTATAAATAATCAATTATTCATTCCATTTATAACTGCAGGAGATCCAAATTCTGAGGCAACAATCGATTTAGCCCTTGCCTTACAAGAAGCTGGAGCATCGGCAATTGAATTAGGGATACCATACTCGGACCCTGTTGCAGATGGCCCTGTCATTCAGAAGGCCTCAAGTCGATCACTAAAAAATGGTATGAATATTGTAAAAGCAATCAAACTTGTGCCGGAAATGCGAAAAAAAGGGTTGAATATTCCAATAATTCTATTTACGTATTATAATCCTGTGTTACAATTAGATCAGGAATCCTTTTTCGCTTTACTGCGGGAAAACACGATAGACGGTTTATTAATTCCTGATATTCCGTTTGAAGAAAGTGAGGAACTTCGAGAAAAATGTAAGGAGTATTCTATTGCATTTATTTCTCTAGTAGCTCCAACTTCTTCTAGTAGAATTAAGATGATTGCAGAAGCAGCAGAAGGTTTTATTTATTGTGTTTCATCATTAGGCGTAACAGGAGTACGCAAAAATTTCGATGATTCTATTGCATCCTTTCTAGAGGAAGTAAGAAAGCATAGTAAAGTTCCTGTTGCTGTAGGGTTTGGTGTTTCTTCAAGGGAACAGGTGGAGCAGCTTGCACATATGTGTGATGGAGTTGTTGTTGGTAGTGCTTTAGTTCGAGAAATTGAACGACTTCAACCTTCTTTATTAGATGAGAATTCACGAAGAGATGCTGTAGAAGAATTTAAGAATTTTGCACGTACCTTTGTTTCTTAATGAAAAGCAAAATTTTAATTGCTTTAGATGAAATGAAACTTTATGATAATAAACATTAGAAATGTTTACTTATTAATGGCTTAGTTAAACTTATGGATAAATACAAGAGAAATTTAGTATTTTCCGTAAAGTTTAACAAAGCCTCTATTTAAAAGAGGTGTAATTTATGCGTGTAAAAGAACAATTATTAAGTCTAAAGCCTTATCAGCCAGGAAAACCAATGGAAGAAGTTAAAAAAGAATATAATTTAACAAAAGTTGTGAAGCTTGCGTCTAATGAAAACCCATATGGTTGTTCTCCTAAGGCTAAACAAGCCATTGTAGATGAATTGAGTCAGCTCGCGATTTATCCAGATGGATATAGTGCTGAACTTCGTACAAAACTAGCTTCTCACGTAGGCGTTCAAGAACAAGAATTAATTTTTGGGAATGGATCAGATGAAGTTGTTCAAATTATTTGTAGAGCGTTACTAAGCCCAGATTCTAATACTGTAATGGCCACACCAACATTCCCTCAATATAAGCATAATGCTGTAATTGAAGGATCTGAAATCCGTGAGGTCCCATTAGTAGATGGTAATCATGATTTAGAGAATATGCTTCTGCAAATAGATGAAAATACGACGGTTGTATGGGTTTGTACACCGAATAACCCTACAGGTACATATGTTACTAAAGACAGTTTAGTAAACTTCTTAAATAAAGTGCCTAAACATGTGCTTGTTGTAGTAGATGAAGCCTACTATGAATATGTTTTAGCTGAAGATTATCCAGAAACTGTTGAATTCATTAACGACTATCCTAACTTAATGATTCTACGTACATTCTCAAAAGCTTATGGCTTAGCATCGTTAAGAATTGGTTATGGCATTGCAAATGCAGAATTAATTCAAAAAATTGAACCGGCTAGGGAACCTTTTAATACAAGCAGAGTTGCTCAGGTGGCCGCTATTGCAGCTTTAGATGATGCTCAGTTTGTGGAAGAATGTCGGGGGAAAAATAAGGAAGGGTTACAGCAATTTTACTCTTTCTGTGAGGAACTGAAGCTGCCATATTATCCTTCTGAAGGTAACTTCATTTTAATTGACTTTAATCGAGATTCTGACGAAGTTTTTAATGCATTACTGAAAAAAGGATATATCGTAAGGTCCGGAAATGCTCTTGGGTTTCCTACTCACCTACGTATAACTGTTGGAGATCGTCAACAAAACGAAGAAATCATCGAAGCATTAAGGGAATTTGTTCAATAAACTTTATCTTAAGGGTACTAATTTATATGATAGATTTGATTCTCATATTATTAGTACCTTCTTTCTTAGGCAATGATATATACCCTCAATTTATGATAGGACAAAAAGGTGATATTTTATGGTGAAAAAAGTTTATATAATAGGTCTTGGATTAATTGGGGGCTCAATAGCATTATCAATTAAGCAAAAAGATCCTTCAATACATATATTAGGTTTTGACATAAATGAAGATCAGGCTAATCTAGCAAAAAGGATTGGGGCCATTGATGAAATTGCCACCAAGCTTTTCCCGGATCTATCAACGGTAGATATGATTTTTCTCTCAACCCCTGTTCAACAAACAACTCAAATTATAGAACAATTAAAATCAGAACAACTGAAGAAAGATGTTATTGTAACTGATGTTGGAAGTACGAAAGTGAAAATTGTTGAATGTGCAAATCAGCATTTAAATGGAAAAATTAAGTTTATCGGCGGTCATCCTATGGCTGGCTCTCATAAATCAGGAATATTAGCAGCTAAACCACATTTGTTCGAGAATGCTTTTTACATATTAACTCCTTCCAAATATGTAACTCAGAATGATGTTGATTTATTAAAAAGTGTTCTTGAAGGAACGAAAGCTAATTTCATTGAAATGACGCCAAATGAACATGATGAAGTTACCGGGGTAATTAGTCATTTTCCCCATATTGTTGCTGCGAGCCTTGTTTATCAGGCTAAAAATCATGAAGAGCAATTTCCACTTGTCAAGAGGCTGGCTGCTGGAGGGTTTCGAGATATAACGAGAATTGCCTCAAGTAGTCCTTCGATGTGGCGAGATATTCTTCTCCATAATAAAGAACCTTTATTACACTTATTTGATGAATGGATTTCAGAGATGGAGCGTGTAAAAGCGTTTGTTGCAAATGAAGAAGCTGATAATCTATTTTCATATTTTCAATATGCAAAGAATTATCGAGATGGTCTGCCAGAGAAGCAAAAGGGAGCTATTCCGTCATTTTATGACTTATTTGTTGATGTACCTGATTATCCCGGGGTTATTTCTGAGATAACTGGATATCTGGCAAAAGAAAAGATCAGTTTAACGAATATCCGAATTATTGAAACACGTGAAGAAATCTATGGGGTATTAAGGTTAAGCTTTCAGACAGAACGAGATCGTGAACTAGCGATTGACTGTATTAACAAGTATTGTGCTTATGAAACATTTATTATGTAGATCTAAATAAAAAATAATTATTTTTATGATCTTTAATTACAAGTTTTTATGGATGACAGGACTAAAAAACTAAGGTTTTTGTCATAGTTTTTTCTAATAATCGAAGAGGTGGAATTATGTCAGAAGTTCAAAGATTATCAAAAGTTACTAGTTTAACTGGCTCAATTAACATACCTGGTGATAAATCTATTTCACACCGAGCTGTTATGTTCGGAGCTATCGCTAACGGAAAAACCGAAATTTCAAACTTTCTAATGGGTGCGGACTGCCTAAGTACGGTTTCTTGTTTTAAGAAAATGGGTGTATCAATTGATGTATCAAAAGACCTTGTTACAGTTGAAGGAAAGGGGTTGGATGGTTTACAAGAACCATCTGATATATTAGATGTTGGTAACTCTGGAACAACAACTAGACTAATGATGGGGATATTAGCAGGGACTCCGTTTCATTCTTGTATTATTGGGGATGAATCAATTGCTAAAAGACCAATGTCGAGAGTAACAAAACCTCTGACAATGATGGGAGCAAATATTGATGGAAGAGAAAATGGTCAATATACCCCTATTTCAATTAGAGGTGGCAGTCTAAAAGGTATTCAATATGACTCCCCAGTAGCAAGTGCACAAGTTAAATCTGCCATCCTTTTGGCCGGATTAAACACAGTTGGTGAAGAAACAACTGTAACTGAGCCACATAAATCAAGAGATCATACGGAAAGAATGCTACGAGCTTTCGGGGTTGATGTAAAGGAAGATGAAAGATCAGCAACCGTTCGTGGTGGTCAAACTTTACAAGCAACAAATATTTTTGTTCCAGGTGATATTTCTTCAGCTGCATTCTTCCTTGTAGCTGGTGCCATCGTTCCAAACAGTGAAATTCGTTTGAAGAACGTTGGGGTTAATCCTACAAGAACAGGTATCCTTGATGTTTTAGAAATGATGGGTGCCACAATGGAGATCATACCAAGCAAAGAAGAAACCTTTGAGCCAGTGGCAGATATCATTATAAAAACATCTTCTCTAAAGGGAACAACCATAAGTGGTGATTTAATTCCAAAACTAATAGACGAAATTCCTGTTATCGCCTTGTTAGCAACTCAAGCTGAGGGAGAAACGATTATTAAGGATGCAAGTGAGCTTAAAGTTAAAGAAACAAATCGTATTGATACAGTTGTAGGTGAGTTGACAAAAATAGGAGCTGCAATAAAAGCTACTGACGACGGAATGATTATTACTGGCAAAACAAACTTAAAGGGAAATGCGACAGTTTCAAGTCATGGTGACCATCGAATTGGTATGATGCTTGCTATTGCGTCTTGTATAACGGAAGAGCCGATTGAACTATTAAATGCAGAGTCAATCGACGTTTCTTATCCTAACTTTTTTGATCATTTAACTGGCTTAAGCAAATAAGTAAAAGAGATTGCTTTTGGGTGCAAAAGCAATCTCTTTTTTTTTTGAGTTAATTAAAAACTAACATTGTTTTTTATTGTAGGTGCCCGTTCTCCTTAGACCAAGTCTTCGAATCCCCCTCTTTCTTTTTTAATTTATAAACTTTCTTTCTCTTCTTTTAAGGCGTTTTATCAAGTTGAAACAATGTGAATAAATGCTTATTTTTCATCATAGCTTGTCTTAAGGAGATGGAAGGAGGGACGCCTTATCGTGTGTTATATTATGGACAAAGTAAAGTTGTTAAAAAACGATTCAATTGAAAAAACATCTTTATTAATCAACCAAGACAAAATTGAGTTTATGCGTCATTCTATGGATAACATAAAGTTTGTAAGGATGGATTTAAGTTCGTATTTGTTAACCCCTGGCTATGTTATGCTGGATTTTAATCTTCATTCACTACTTCCATTTAAAGAATTCAAACGTACATTTATGCAGTACTTAGCAAAAGGCTGCACAACTCTTCTCACAGTGGTAGATATTGATTATGAAAAGGGATTGTTGTCAAAATTAAAGCAAAGAAGGCATCTTATGATTAACTCGCCAATTGATTACTATATTGGAGTTAAGCTTTCATTAAAAACTCTTACCCCATCACTTATTAGAAAGTGTAAACAACAAAATATATCCATTATTTTTGTTGAACTGGGCAAAGGTGATAAGATAGATTCAAAGTCATGGGGCTGGATAAGAGATGCTATGTTTTCAAATCCAATAACGCTTATCCCTTATATAGCAGATGAAGAATTAACATCTTATAAAAAACAAAAACTTTTGCAGGAATGGGTAAAACAAATGAAAGAAAATCGCCTTTCATCCATTGATACCTGTTTAGAGCCTGGGGTGCCCCTTTCTAAGAATGTTTTGATGAGATTAGGAGTATATCCTGCGAAAGGCGATATTCGCGTAGGTGGACAACTCAATTATAATTTATATCTACTAGATGAAATGAACTATCATACTGATGGGAAGCCATTGATAAATAATGAACTGAATTTTCCAGCATTTACATCACATCATGGCAAGATCATTAATGTTAATGGTGACATCACCTTCCAGCCTGGCACCGGGGAAGAATGTTTTATCCCAATCTCAGGTCGTTTTATACCACAAACTGTTTCCTTTTGATGTATGATAAAGATTGAGTATATATGAAATAAATAAACCATTGTTAGAAGAGAAAGGAAAATGTATGTTTAACCAAGTATTAACCGAAGCAATTAATCTTGTAAATAAGGGTCAAACTGAAGAAGGATTAAACTTATTAGAAAATATAACACCTACTCTACATGATGAGGAAAAACTGCATTTAGCTGATCAATATTATCAATGGGGTATTGTCGACCGTGCACATGAAATGGTTGAAGAACTTCATTTCCTTTATCCCGAGGAAACACAAGTAACCTTGTTTTTAGCTGAACTAAAATTAGATTTAGAAAATGAGGAAGAAGCCATTGATTTGCTTAACACGATCACGAATGATAATGAGTCCTATCCACAGGCACTTCTTTTATTGGCAGATTTGTATCAAATGCAAGGACTAGCAGAAGTAAGTGAACAAAAGCTAAAAGAAGCTAAGCTGTTATTACCGCAGGAGCCTATTCTTGATTTTGCTCTTGGAGAACTTTATTTTCATCAGGGTAAGTACAAGCAAGCAATTCCTTACTTCGAAATGCTTGTAAACGAACATACTACAGTTTCGGGCGTTAATATTCATCAAAGGCTGGCAGAATGTTTAAGCGCAAATGGTGAATTTGAGGATGCCATGGAGCATTATAAGGAAGCTATAGACATACAGGAAGATGCAGATACTCTTTTTGGATATGGCTTTACAGCTTTTCAAGGAGGCTTTTACAAAACTTCTATTCAACAATTCCTTGCACTAAAGGAAGCCGATCCATATTATACATCATTATATTTATACTTAGCGAAAGCTTATGAACATGAAGAATTATTACAAGAAAGCTTAGAAACTGTACAAGAAGGAATAAAGGTAGATGAGTATAATAAAGATCTTTTCTTATTTGGAGGAAAAGTAGCTATAAAATCTGGTCAAATGGAAGAGGCTGAACAATTATTACGTGAATCTCTTGCTATCGACCCTGGACATATTGAAGCAGCGATTACACTGTCACATATCTTTCTTCAAGACGAAAGATATGATGATGTGATTGACCTTATAAATGAAAGTAAACGATATGGAGAAGAAGACCCACAGTTTGAATGGAATTTAGCACGAGCTTATCATCAAAAAGAAGAGTATACACAGGCATTAAACCATTATCAACTTGCATATAATTTTTTCAAGGAACAACGAGATTTTTTACAGGAATATGGATACTTCTTATTAGAAGAAGGTCTAAGAGAACAAGCGAAGAATATTTTTAAGGAATTATTAAAGCAAGATCCTTCAAATGTCGAATACGGTGAGATTTTGCTACAATTAGAAGATGAGTTTTAATGGAAATGAGAAGGATTTTATTTTTATTTTGTGGAATTATCAAAGTAAGAATAATCTGAACTGCAGAGGAGGGAATTGTATGGTGGCCCCTGTATCTGTCCATGAAAAGAAAGACTTCATCAGGTGGTTTTTAAACCATTATCAACTAAAGAGAAGAGAATGTGTGTGGATCTTAAATTATTTAATGAGTCATGACACTCTAATGGAAAAAGTACATTTTGTTGAGCAAGCTCAATATTGTCCAAGAGGAATTATTATGTCAACTCACTGTGTTGAAGAAGTGCCATTTCGCTTTTACAAAGAGAATGTCATGACAACTGATGCAGAAAAATCGTTTCATGATATTCGATTAAATAAAGAGGAAGAGCTTTTTATTCAACTAAATTTCAGATCTTCTTACCAATCACCACAATATGCAGCAGTTCTTGAGTCAAATCCTTATATGCCTGAGCATTTAAATGAAAATGAAAAAGACCGGGAAATTGCGGAGAAAGTTCTTGAACATTCTATCCAAAGCTTTCAAAAAGAAAAACTTCTAAAATTAATTGATGAGGCATTGGATCGACAAGACAAAGAGAGCTTTCAAAGGTTAACTTATCAATTAAATCAATTAAACAGTAAGTAGCTATACAAATACACGCCCTCTCTATAAGAGGGTTTTTTTATTGAACTTATTCAGTATTTAACAATTTATTATATAAGCATTATAATATGTACATAGTAAAAAAATATTGCAGGGAGTTGAATGAATTGAAGTGGAATTCAAGTGATGTAGATTTATATAATCAATCAAAAGAGTACATTGATACGGCCATTATCCCATTAATATCAGTTTCAGTAGATTCAGATTTTAAACACACCGTATCTAAAGGAGAATTTATTAGTCTTGTTAGTACTGAATTAGAAAGACAATTGAAAGGCAGAGTGTTTCTCTTTCCTAGTTTTTCATATCTTAAAAACTCATCTACTGTTGTTGAGGATTTATCGAAGTGGGGAGAGGAGTTACAAAAGGAATTTAAACATGTAATTTTCCTAACTAGCGATGAAAAATTAAAAGATAAAGGAGGGGATGATCAAAATGGACAACTTATTTGGCTCCCTTCTATGCCATTGGAACACATGGATGATCAGTTAAAAAGGAAGCTCTTACAAGACCAAATCGAACAAATTTTGAACATTTTATTACAATCTTGGAATAAATCATAAAAACCTTTTCATTTCCAGGATTAGAAATCAGGATTTTATTGACCTCATGAGAAGATTGATATATCATGAGTATGTCCTAGTTTTATATGTTATTTCCGTATGTCCGTACGTACCGGACAGAGCTTAAGATAGAGGGGGGAAAATGATGAGCGAGAAAAAACATCGAGTTTCTAGACGTCAATTCTTAAACTACACGCTTACTGGTGTAGGCGGTTTCATGGCTGCAGGTATGCTTATGCCAATGGTTCGCTTCGCACTTGACCCTGTGCTCCGACCAGCAGAGGAAACAGACCTAGTTCAAGTTGTAAAGGTTGACGAAATAACGGAAGAACCTCAACGCTTTGACTTTAAAATCAAACAAAAAGATGCTTGGTACGAATCAGAAGAAACAAAATCAGCTTGGGTTTTTAAAGAAGGTGACAAAATTACGGCTTTATCACCAATCTGTAAGCATTTAGGCTGTACTGTCGGTTGGAACAATGATCCTTCAAATCCGAACAAATTTTTCTGTCCGTGTCACTACGGGCTATATGAAAAAGACGGCACAAATGTTCCAGGAACACCGCCTCTTGCACCACTTGATGTATACGTACATGAAGTAAAAGACGGCTATTTATTCTTAGGTAAAGCAAAACCACGAGGGGAGGCGTAATCAATTGCTTAACAAAATTTATGATTGGGTTGACGAACGTTTAGATATTACGCCTATGTGGCGCGATATTGCTGACCATGAAGTTCCTGAACACGTAAACCCTGCACACCATTTTTCTGCCTTTGTATATTGCTTCGGCGGATTAACATTCTTTGTTACAGTTATCCAAGTTTTATCTGGTATGTTTCTAACAATGTACTATGTTCCGGATATTAAAAATGCTTGGGAATCTGTATTCTACTTACAAAACGAAGTGGCATTCGGACAAATTGTACGTGGTATGCATCACTGGGGAGCTAGTCTTGTTATCGTTATGATGTTCCTACATACACTACGTGTCTTTTTCCAAGGTGCTTATAAAAAACCACGTGAATTAAACTGGGTAGTAGGCGTACTTATTTTCTTTGTTATGCTTGGTCTTGGTTTAACAGGTTATTTATTACCTTGGGATATGAAAGCTCTATTTGCAACAAAAGTTACTCTGCAAATTGCAGAATCAGTACCACTTATCGGACCAACGGTTAAGACATTGCTTTCTGGACATCCGGAAATTGTAGGTGCTCAAACACTTACTCGTTTCTTTGCAATCCATGTCTTTTTCTTACCGGCTGCTCTATTTGGTTTAATGGCAGCACACTTTGTGATGATACGTAAACAAGGTATTTCTGGTCCTCTATAAGATTTACTGATTAAAATCTTATTGTAATGTTAACGGGAAACCACCTTAGTAAGGAGGGGAAATCATGCATCGCGGAAAAGGTATGAAATTTGTCGGTGACTCTCGTATTTCAGCTGAGAGAAAACCAAACATTCCGAAGGATTATTCTGAATATCCTGGGAAAACAGAGGCATTCTGGCCAAACTTCCTTCTTAAGGAGTGGTTAGTAGGTGCTGTTTTCTTAATCGGTTTTTTATGTTTAACAGTAGCGCATCCATCACCACTTGAGCGTGTTGCAGATCCTACTGATTCAGGTTATATTCCATTACCAGACTGGTACTTCTTATTCTTATACCAATTATTAAAATACTCTTTTGCATCTGGTCCATACACAGTTATTGGGGCAATTGTTATTCCAGGACTTGCTTTTGGTGGATTAATGCTGGCACCATTTTTAGATCGTGGTCCTGAGCGTCGTCCTGCAAAGCGTCCTATCGCTGTAGGTATGATGATTCTTGGTATTGCAGCAACGTTTTTCCTTACTTGGGAATCTGTTGTTACACATGACTGGGAAGCAGCAGCTGAACAAGGGAAAATTAAAGCTGAAGCAGACATTGATAAAGAATCTGAAGGATATGCTATTTACCAAGAGCAAGGCTGTATTTCATGTCATGGTGATAATCTAGAAGGTGGAGCTGCAGGTAAGGCTCTTGTTGATAACGGATTAGAACCAGATAAAATTGCAGACATTGCGAAAAATGGTCAAGGTAGTATGCCTGCAGGGGTCTTTAAAGGTACTGACGAAGAATTAAAAATTATGTCAGAGTTTATCTCTGGTGTTACGTCTAAATAAAAAAAGCTGACTTATGTCAGCTTTTTTTGTTGAGAGCTTTATTGTGTTATATTATTAAAAAAACGATCTATACTAGCTATCGAAATCTAATAAGTCTGGTGTGTGAAAAATGAAATGGTTTCAATATTTATTAGGTCAAAAGCCGATTATTTTCATAATGGTACTTATTAATTTTTTTGGGACAGTTTATGGATACTATTGGTATAGGTATCAATTAGCTGATACTCCTGCCCATTTCTACATATTCGTTCCTGATAGTCCAACAGCAAGCATGTTCTTTTTAATCGTTGTGGCAGCTTTTTTAATGAAGAAAAATTTACCCTTGATTGAAGCCCTGGCTATTGTTACATTATTTAAATATGGTATTTGGGCTGTTATTATGAACCTTCTTGTTCTGTTAGTAAATGGCTCACTTTCATGGGAAGGATATATGTTAATTGCTTCTCACTTTGGTATGGCAATTCAAGGTATTCTTTATGCTCCATACTATCGCTTTAAAGCTTGGCACTTAATTGTTGCCGCGATATGGACCTTACATAATGATGTAATTGACTATGTGTTTGGGATGATGCCACGTTACAGCATGTTAATGGATTATATAAATCAAATTGGTTATATGACATTTTGGCTAAGTTTAATTTCCATTTTCCTAGGCTATTATTTTGTTATCAGAAAATCTTCTAGAAAACTTCAATTGTAATGCTTAGCATTTATTTGCTAGGCTTTTTTGTTACTAATATTTGAGTTATATCTAATTATTTTCTAAATTACGTTAAATAGAAAAAATATGGTCTATCCTTGTCCACACTGTCATACGATTTTTAATAGAAGTTCTAGGGGGGACAAGGATGAAGAAATTATTACTCACTATTATAATTGGTATGTTGCTGTTTCATATAAAACCAGCATTTGCAGCCGAAACATATGATTGGAAGTCTTTAAATAAAATTTCCGATACGGCCCTACAACTAGCTAAGCAAGAGCGCTTTGAAGAGTCTGCCCAATTACTTAATTACTTTACAGTTAAATTCGAAGAAATACCTATTGATCGAAATGTTATTTCTTTAGACCATTACCGTACCATAACTAATACACAAGAAACTGCTCAAGATCTATTGTTAAACGAAAAAGTAAGTACAATTGAGAAAGTCAGATCATTAACCAAATTTCGTTTAGTAGTTGATGCAATGGTTTCTGAGCATCAGCCATTATGGGGTTCGATGGAAACATCAATCATGGAAACATTTTCACAAATGAAAAGTGATGTTGAACAAGGTGATAAGGAGTCATTTCAACATGATTTTAACGAGTTTTTATCTCTTTATGAGGTAATTTATCCAAGCATCCAAGTTGACCTAGACTTTCAACGAATTAAGCGTATGGATGCCCATATATCGGTAGTTGAGGATCGGTTATTCCATGAAATACCAGTTACAAGTAGAGTGAAGCAACTTACTGTAATGGAGGAAGAGTTAAAAGCTATTTTTGATAGAGTGAAAGAAGATGAAGCAGATCCCTCATTACTTTGGGTTATGATATCAACAGGAAGTGTCATTTTATTAGCTCTATCATATTCTGGCTGGAAAAAGTACCGAGGAGAGAAAGAGAAGCAACCAAAACGTGAAAAAGAAAAGCAATAAAAAGGAAGAGCGTAGAAATTTTTACGCTCTTCTTGTCTATTAAATCTAGCTCTATCTTGAAATCGGCTTTTTATTTTCATCTAATGTAAATCCTTCTCCTAAAACATCATGAACATCACTTACGGCTACAAAGGCATGAGGATCGACGGAAGTAATAACATTTTTTAAGCGGACAATTTCATTTTTGCCTACAACACAATAAAGAACATTTCGATCTTGCTTTGAGAAAGAACCTTGTCCTTTCAATATTGTTACCCCACGATCCATTTCCTTCATAATCCTAGAAGAAATTTCGTCAGGGTAATTTGAGATAATTGTAGCTCCTTTTGCAGCATATGCTCCTTCTTGCATAAAATCGATCACACGTGCACCTACAAATACAGCCACAAGTGTGTACATTGCTTCTTTATAGGAAAGATAAGCAATCCAGGAAATAGTTATTACACAAAGGTCAAATAAAAACATCGTCTTCCCCATACTCCAGCCTATGTAACGATGAGCTAATCTGGCAATGATATCTACTCCACCTGTTGTTCCTCCATACCGAAATATTGTACCTAAACCAATACCTAAGGAAACTCCAGCAAATAGTGCCGCAAGAGTTAGATCGTCATTTAATGGCATATTAATTTGAAAGCGTTGAAAAATCCATAAAAAAACGGACAAACTGACTGTTCCGATAACCGTGTAGATGAAGGATGTTTTACCCAATACACGCCAGCCTATAAAAAATAATGGTATATTTAGAATTAAGTTAGAAATTGATGGATCAAAATTGAATAGAAAATAAAGCAAAAGTGTAATACCTGTAAATCCACCTTCTGCTAAATTGTTTTGAATATTAAAATGAACAAGACCAAATCCAAAAATACCCGAGCCAATTAGTATAAAAATAATATTCTTTAATCTTAAATCTTGAAACATACTCCACCCCTACAATTCATTCTTAGCGTTAATATTATAATTGATAGAATGTCAAGGTGCAAATTTTGATAAAAACGTGACGAAATAATTGTAAATTTATTTTGTATTAGCTAACATTGAATAGTAAAGATGAGGTGAATTAAATGGAACATAAAACAATGAAGGGCCTTCAAAAGGATGTTGATGATTACATCGGTCAATTTAAAGAAGGATATTTTTCACCATTAGCCATGATGGCTCGGATTACAGAAGAAGTAGGTGAACTTGCTAGGGAAATTAACCATACATATGGCGAAAAACCGAAAAAGACAACTGAGGAAGAGAAAAAGATTGAAGAAGAAGTCGGAGATGTTTTATTTGTTCTTATTTGTTTAGCAAATTCATTAAACATAGATTTGGAAGAAGCACATGAAATGGTGATGAATAAATTCAATACTAGAGATAAAGATCGATGGACGAGAAAAGAAAAATAAAGGAGTTTTAAAAATGTCAGAAGTAAAAATTGTTATTGCTGGTGCTCGTGGAAGAATGGGGAGCGAGGCTGTAAAGCTTGTTGAAGAAACTGAACATTTCCAGCTAGTAGGTGTAATAGACCATAAATATGAAGGTATGAGACTTAATGAGCTAGAAGGTTTCACTGCTGATGTACCAATCTATACAGACATTGATAAATGCTTTTTTGAGACAAACCCCGATGTACTCATTGATTTGACAACACCTGAGATTGGGAAAGTACATACAAAAAAAGCATTACAGAATGGTGTTAGACCAGTAGTAGGTACAACTGGTTTTTCTGAAAAGGATCTAAATGAACTGCAACAATTAACAGAAGAAAAAGGAATAGGTGCAATTATTGCTCCGAATTTTGCAATTGGTGCTATTTTAATGATGAAATTTTCACAGATTGCTGCGAAATATTTTCAAGATGTCGAGATTATTGAACAACATCATGATCAAAAATTAGACGCTCCATCTGGTACAGGAATCAAAACAGCAGAAATGATTTCAGCTGTACGTGAAGAAAAGCAACAAGGACATCCGGATGAAAAAGAAATTATTGAAGGAGCACGAGGAGCTAATTTAAATGGAATTCGTCTACATAGCGTTCGACTTCCAGGATTAATTGCCCATCAGGAGGTTCTATTTGGAGGAGATGGACAGACGTTAAAGATTCGTCATGACTCATATAATCGTGCTTCATTTATGTCTGGTGTGAAACTAGCAGTTGAAAACGTGATGAAAATCGATTTGCTAGTGTATGGACTTGAAAATATTATTGAGTAAAAGGGGAAATATAAATGAAAATTGCGCTAATTGCTCACGATAAAAAGAAAACAGATCTTGTACAATTTGTTATGGCATATCAACCGATTATTAAAGACCATGAATTGTTTGCAACAGGTACTACAGGTCTCCGCATTCAGGAGGCTACAGGTTTATCTATTCACCGCTTTCAGTCAGGCCCGCTTGGAGGAGATCAGGAAATTGGTGCATTAATTGCAAAAAATGAAATGGACATGGTTATTTTCTTTCGAGATCCTTTAACTGCACAACCTCATGAACCGGACATTACAGCACTAATTCGTCTTTGTGATGTATATTCCATTCCACTAGCTACAAATATGGGGACAGCTGAAATATTAGTTCGAGGTTTAGATCGTGGGGATTTTCAATGGCGTAATGTTATTCATGATAAAAAGTAATTCAAATAACCGGAATGATTTGAAAAATAATCATTCCTTTAGATATGAATAGGGAGAAGAAAATGAGTAATAGATTAGATATCCTTGCAATTGGTGCTCATCCTGATGATGTTGAAATAGGTATGGGAGGCACTATTGCCAAGTATGCCAAAAACGGTTTAAAAATTGCAATATGTGACTTGACAAAAGCAGAGTTATCTTCCAATGGAACTGTAGCTATTCGTCAAGAAGAAGCCAAAAAAGCTGGGAATATTTTAGGACTATCAGAGAGAATTCAGTTATCACTCCCTGATAGAGGTTTATATATGCTTGATTCATCAATTAAAGAGATCGTAACTGTTATTAGAAAATATAAGCCAAAGGTAGTCTTTGCCCCATATTATGATGATCGTCACCCGGATCATGGTCATTGCTCTCGGCTTGTTGAAGAGGCAGTTTTTTCAGCTGGAATTAAAAATTATCAAGATCTTTTAGGACAGTCGTCTCATCGCGTAAAGAATATGTATTTTTATATGATCAATGGATTTCATAATCCTGATTTTGTTATTAACATATCAGAAACAATTGAACAAAAAATAGCAAGCTTAAAAGCATATTCCAGTCAATTTGAAAAAGTTCAAGGTTCAACAGAAACACCCCTTACAAATGGCTATATAGAAGCTGTTGAAAGTAGAGAAAGATTATATGGAAAAGAGGTTGGTGTAATGTACGCAGAAGGATTTATGACGAAAAAACCAATCTTACTTTCAAAGGATTTAATAGGTGATAACGAATGAAACAAAAATTGAAAATAGGAATTACTTGTTACCCTTCTGTTGGAGGTTCTGGTGTTGTTGCTACCGAGCTAGGAAAGCTCTTAGCTGAAAGAGGTCATGAAATTCACTTTATCACCTCAAGCTTACCATTTCGGTTAAATAAAGTGTATTGCAATATCACATTTCACGAGGTGGAAGTAAATCAATATTCGGTATTTAAATACCCTCCATACGACTTGGCCTTGGCAAGTAAAATGGCTGAAGTTGCAAACCGTGAAGATCTTGATATATTACATGTGCATTATGCAATTCCACATGCAATTTGTGCTTACTTAGCTAAGCAAATGGTTAACAAAGATTTGAAAATAGTTACAACACTTCATGGTACAGATATTACTGTTTTAGGCTATGATCAATCGCTTGCAGATATGATACGTTTTGGAATAGAGTCATCAGACCGAGTAACAGCTGTATCTAATGCACTCGTTCAACAAACATATGAACTACTTCAACCGAAGAAAGAAATAGAAACAGTATACAACTTTATCGATGATCGTGTTTACTATAAAAAGGATTCCTCTTATCTAAAGGAAGAGTATGGGATCCTAGAGGAAGAGAAGGTTATTATTCATGTTTCAAACTTCAGAAAAGTGAAGCGTGTTCAAGATGTGATTTATTCTTTCCAGAAAATCCAAAGAAAAGTAACAGCAAAGCTTCTTTTAGTTGGTGATGGCCCAGAAATGTCTTTTGTAAGTAGGCTGGTTAGGGAATTAGGGTTATCTGAAAAAGTTCTTTTCTTGGGAAAACAAGATAGCTTGGAAGACTTATATTCAATTAGTGATCTTATTTTATTACTTTCTGAAAAGGAAAGTTTTGGTTTGGTTTTACTTGAAGCAATGGCATGTGGTGTTCCTAGTATTGGAACAAATGCTGGAGGAATTCCTGAAGTCATTAAAGAAGGTGAAACAGGATATATCTGTGAAGTAGGTGACATTGATACGGTTGCTTTTCACGCAATACATCTTTTGCTAAATAGTGAACTACATAAGTCTATGTCAGAAAACGCAAAAAATAGTGCAACACAATTATTTCATTCAGATAAGATTGTTACCCAATATGAATCAATTTACTATGAACTATTAAATGAAGGTGTAAAAAGTGGAGACCCCATTTTATGAAGCAAAACCCATATTAGAAAATTTACATAACTCAGACTTTGAGGCATTTTATGTTGGTGGAGCTGTACGTGATTACTTGCTAAAAAGAGAAATTGGAGATATTGACATTGCAACCTCAGCTAAGCCTGATGAAATTAAACAAATTTTCTCTAAAACGGTCGATGTTGGAGCAGAACATGGAACGATTATCGTGCTACATAATAATAAATCATTCGAAGTTACAACTTATAGAGCTGAAACAGGCTATGATGATTTTCGTAGGCCAAAATCTGTTTCATTTATATCTTCATTAAAAGAAGATTTAAGACGCAGGGATTTTACCATTAATGCGATGGCGATGGATATTGAGGGCACTATTTATGACTATTTTGATGGAAGAAAGCACTTAAAAGAAAAAGTAATAAAGACCGTTGATTCTCCGTCAGAAAGATTTTCTGAGGACGCACTTCGAATGCTTAGAGCGGTTCGTTTTGTTAGTCAATTAGGATTTACTTTATGTCAAGAGACAAAAGCAGCCTTAAAAGAGCTTGTTTATCTGTTAGATGCAATTTCAGTAGAAAGAAAAACAGTAGAAATTGAAAAGCTTTTTCAAGGTGCTCATTATAAAGCTGCCATACAGACACTACTTGATTGTCAGATGAATAACTATTTGCCTGGTATGACTGAAAAAGAGCAGCAGTTAAAAATTTTAGCATCTTTTCAGTTAGACTTTCTTTCAACAAGAGAAGACTTATGGACAATGATTACATATAAGGTCGAACCTCCCTCAGTAGAGAAATACTTAAGAAAATGGAAACTTCCGGTTAAGCTGATTAAAATAGTTGAAAAAAATATAAAATTTCTAATATTACTTCAACAAGAGAAATCATGGACAAGCTTGTTATTGTATGAAGCTGGATCTGACTGTGCACTCTCTGTTGAACGTATTCGCTCTATTATAGATGACCCGAATATGTTAAACGAGAATATTAATGCTGTTAAAAACTCACTCCATAGGCTGCCTATTCAAAATAAGAATCAATTAGATATTACAGGACATGAATTAATTAAAATCATGAAAAAGAAACCTGGTCCTTGGGTAGCAAAACTTATTTCAGAAATAGAAAGAGAAATTATACTAGATAAATTAGAAAATGAAAGGTCAGCAATAAAGGAGTGGGTATTAAAATGCAATCAGAACTTCGAACAAAATTACTAGAAGCTTTTTCAAATGCAGAGGGAGAATTCGTATCTGGACAAAAAATAAGTGAATATATTGGTTGCTCAAGAACAGCTGTTTGGAAACATATAGAAGAATTAAGAAAAGATGGATATGAGTTAGAAGCTGTAAGGCGTCTGGGATACCGCATCACAAAAAAACCGAACAAAATAAGCAGCAATGAAATTCAAATTGGATTAAAGACAAAAACATTAGGACGTCATGTTCATTTTGAAGAAACGGTTGCATCAACACAGAAGATTGCTCAAACATTGGCAGGTAATGGAGCTCCGGAAGGGACTATTGTTGTTGCTGACCAACAAACAAATGGAAGAGGCCGTATGGCAAGAGAATGGTACTCTCCAAGTGGTACAGGTATTTGGATGAGTTTGATTATTAGACCAAACATTCCTATTCATTCTACTCCGCAATTAACTCTCTTAACAGCTGTAGCTATCGTTCAAGCAATTGAAGAACTAACTCCGGTTAAGCCGGATATTAAATGGCCTAATGATATATTAATTAACGGGAAAAAAGTTGTGGGGATATTAACTGAACTGCAGGCGGAGGCAGATCAAGTTCACTCCGTAATTATTGGAACGGGTATTAATGTGAATCAAAAGGTTGAAGACTTTCCTGAGGAACTACAGCAGATTGCCACATCAATAGGAATTGAAACAGGAAAGCATTGGGAAAGAGCTCTATTTATTCAAACGATATTATTGAAATTTGAAGGGTTATATTCGTTATACCTTTCGCAGGGCTTTCATCCAATTAAGCTGTTATGGGAGGGCTATGCCATTAGTTTGAATAAAAAAATGGTGGCAAGGACTCTTAATGGGTCAGTAGAAGGGAAGGCAATTGGTATTGATCATAACGGTGTTCTACTAATTGAGACTAGTGATGGAAGTATTAAAGAAATTTATTCAGCTGATATTGAGTTGAAATAGACAGCTTAACCTGTGTGATTTGCTATGATAGATAACGATAGTAATTAGTAAAATTTTCTGCTATACTTTTTTTGGGTAGTATCTTATGAACTACACCTTGTGATAAAGAATAGTTTGTTGAAGACCTTTATTAATGTAAATAGTAATAATAAGGTCAAATAAAATTTTGAAAATTATCTGCCTTGATCCAAGAAGGACTAGGACAGAGGGATGAAACCGAACGAATAGTCTACAATCCTTCTATCTTTGTCGATATGAAGGATTTTTTATGTTTAATGATTGAGGTAAAACAAACCTATAACAATCATGATAAATTTAAAATCGGATATTTCATTCTCTCTCCTACCAATGCTTTCTCATTACGAACTACCCATTTATCATAAGTAATCCAATGTTGTCTTTATACAAGAATGGATTTACATGCTAAATCTGGAGGGGAAATTATGAAAACAAGACAAGATTTTATGAAAATGAAAGAAAAAAATGAACCAATCTCAATGCTGACGGCTTACGATTTTCCAAGTGCAAAACAAGCTGAAATCGCCGGAGTTGATATGATTCTTGTTGGAGATTCATTAGGAATGGTTGTGTTAGGGTATGACTCCACAATACCTGTTACTGTTAACGATATGATTCATCATACGAAAGCAGTAAAAAGAGGAGCAAAAGATACATTTGTTGTAACAGATATGCCGTTTATGTCTTATCACCTTTCAAAGGATGAATCTTTAAAAAACGCTGCAAGAATTATGCAGGAAGGTGGAGCAGATGCTGTAAAGGTAGAGGGTGCAGATGGTGTTACTCCTATAATTGAAGCGCTTACTTTTGGTGGAATACCAGTTGTTGCTCATCTTGGGTTAACACCTCAGTCAGTTAATGTCCTAGGGGGATACAAAGTTCAAGGAAAAGATGCAGAGGCAGCTCGAAAGCTAATTGAAGATGCTAAAAAATGTCAAGCTGCAGGGGCAATAGCTCTAGTTTTAGAATGTGTTCCACAGCAGTTAGCGCTTGAGATAACAAGATTACTTTCAATCCCAACAATTGGTATTGGTGCAGGGCGTCAAACGGACGGTCAAGTGTTAGTATATCATGATCTAGTAGGGTACGGTTCAGGTTATGTTCCGAAATTTGTAAAACAATATGCCTCTATAGCTGAAACAACGATATCTGCAATTTCACAATATGTTGCAGAGGTGAAAAGCAGAAGCTTTCCGGAGGAGAAACACTCCTTTAACATGAAGGAGGAAGAGCTACACAGCTTATATGGAGGAATAAAGAAATGAACATTGTCAGTACAATCCAGGAATTAAGAAATGAAATACGTTTATTTAAACAAGAAAATCTAACAATCGGTTTTGTACCAACAATGGGTTATTTACACGAAGGTCACTTAAAGCTTTTAGAAGAAGCAAGAAAAGAGAACGATATTGTCGTGTTAAGCATATTTGTTAATCCTCTACAATTTGGACCAAATGAAGATTTTGATTCGTACCCAAGAAATGCCGAAAGAGACCAGGAACTAGCAGAGCAGGCAGGTGTTGATCTTATCTTTACTCCACCTGTAAAAGAGATGTATCCTGATGAAACTGCTTATACGGTCATTGTTAAAAAGAGGATAGATGTATTATGTGGAAGATCAAGAACAGGACATTTTGATGGAGTTGCAACAGTTTTAACGAAATTATTTAACATGGTTCAACCTGACAGAGCTTATTTTGGCATGAAGGATGCCCAACAAGTAGCGGTTATAGACGGGTTGATAAGTGAGTTTAACTTTCCAATTGATTTAGTAGCTGTTCCGACAATTAGGGAAGAAGACGGATTAGCAAAAAGCTCACGTAATGTTAACTTAAATGATCGTGAAAGAAATGAAGCAACAGCTTTATATAAAAGCTTATGTGAAGCAAAGGAATTGATCTTAAATGGAGAACGAAGTAAACAAAAAGTAATTGAACTTGTTACTTCCATTATTTCAGCTAATACATCAGGAAAGATTGATTATATTGAAATCCTTAATTATCCAAAGCTAGAGGAAATTGAGGTACTTCATGGAAATATTATCATTGCTGTCGCTGTGAAGTTTACAAATGCAAGACTAATTGATAATATAACGATTGAAGTTTAATTGCTAAAATGAATAGCTCAGTTAGAGTGTGAAAATAGAGAGATAAATATATGAAATGAGGGAGAGCCAAATGTTTCGTACAATGTTAAATGCTAAAATACATCGTGCTCGTGTAACAGAGGCTAATTTAAATTACGTAGGTAGTATAACAATAGACGAAGACATTATCGATGCTGTCGGTATGGTTGCAAACGAAAAAGTGCAAATCGTTAATAATAACAACGGTGCACGATTTGAGACATATATCATTCCAGGTAAAAGAGGCAGTGGAGTTGTTTGTTTAAATGGTGCTGCTGCAAGGCTTGTTCAAGAAGGAGACATAGTTATTATTCTTACTTATACAATGGTACAAGAAGAGAAACTATCTACTCATCAACCGAAGATTGCTATTATGGATGAAAATAATAAAATTGTAGAAATTTTAGGTCAAGAACCAGCTGCAACAATTCTATAACAAAACAAAAAAGACCTGACTCAAAATGACTTTCAATATTTTTAACTTTTTCCATGAGAGAAGTCATTATATGAGTAGGTCTTTTTTATTTTATTGAAATACCCAAAAAAATGAATGTTATTAGCCTAGTATATTGTAAAGTTATTTAAAACTCGCACGTATTGGGGTAAACTAATAGTCAGCAAAGAGTATGAATAAGACGGTTTTACGTTTTTGAAATAAATTGAGGTGTTTTTTATGAAAGAACAACGTTATGTTGTGATCGATATAGAAACAACTGGTAATTCACCTAAAAAAGGGGACAAAATCATTCAAGTTGCTGCTGTAACAATTGAGAATGGCAAAATTGTTGATCGTTATATGAGCTTTGTTAATCCTATGCAAGAAATCCCACCTTTTATTGAACAACTAACAGGAATTTCAAATAATATGGTGGAAGGTGCTCCTACATTTGGTGAAATTGCCGAAGAACTACATAACATGTTATCTGATGCCTTTTTTGTCGCCCATAATGTCTATTTCGATTTGTCTTTTTTACAAGAAGAGTTTAAAAGTTATGGTTATTATTTTTCAGGGCCAGTTCTTGACACAGTGGAATTAACGAGAATGGCTTTTCCTACTGAAAAAAGCTATAAATTATCTGATCTAAGTGATGAATTTAATATGCTGCATGTTAATCCTCATCGAGCTGATAGTGATGCTGAAGCAACAGCATTATTATTATTACATATTTTTAAAAAGTTAAATGACTTGCCAACTATTACCATACAGCAGCTAATAAAACTGGCAGGCTCTTTTATAAGCGATGTAGAGGAAATACTTGAAGATTTTCTATCAAAGAAACTTCTAACGTTAAAAGAACAAGTAAATCCCAATGTAGAAATTGTTCGAACAATTGCGATCAAACAGCAAAATGACACTATGGAGCTGGGAGAAAAAAGGGTTGAATTAGAACATGATAACATTTTAAATATCTTTACTAAAGAACGGGAAAGCATCTCAAAAGTATTACCAACCTATCGTGTACGATCTGGGCAGCTTAAAATGATGAGTGAAGTATTGGACGCATTAACAACGCATCAACATAGTATCATTGAAGCTGGTACTGGAAGTGGAAAAACAATTGGATACCTTGTACCTGCTTTAATACACTCAATAAAAGAGAAAAGACCGTTAATTGTCAGCACACATACAAATCATTTACAAACGCAAATACTTGAAAAAGAAATTCCTTTTTTACTGAAGGTTTTACCGTTTCCTTTTACAGCAACGATATTAAAGGGGCAGCGCCATTATTTATGTTTGCAAAAGTTTGAACAATCACTAAAAGACTTAGATGATAATTATGACTTTATATTGACGAAGGCCCAAATATTAATTTGGTTAACACAAACAGAAACTGGTGATGTGGACGAGTTAAACCTTCCATCTGGTGGAAGAACATTATGGGAGAACCTACATGTAGACAATTCATCCTTCCATAATAACCCGTTCTCTTCGAAATGTTTCTATCAAACAGCAAGGGCAAAAGCATCAGAAGCGAATGTTATCATAACGAATCATGCAATGCTGCTATCTGATATTGAAAGAGAAGAAAAAATCTTGCCTGATTATCAGGAAGTTATAATTGATGAAGCACATCATTTTCAGCATGTAGCGACTGAACAACTTGGAATCAAATTACACTATTTAGAGCTTAACTACATGATGAATTCATTAGGATTTTTGAATACAAATGGTCTTTTAAAGAAATTTATTCAATGTCAGCAAAAGTTTCATCTTGAAAGCTCTGCTTTTTCACAAAAAATAGAGCAGAACCTAATGGAATTACAAGAAGAAACACAACAATTTTTTTCAGGTCTACACGCCTATGTTTTAAAAAGAAAAAAAGATTCATTATTAAATCGTACCTCTTACCGATTACAAACTGAAAAAGAAAACAATCGAACGTGGAACTCGATCCTAGAGTTAGCAAATAGAATTCAATTTATGATCCATGATCTTTTGAAGTTATTGGATAAAGAACTTGCAAAATTTAATGGGATCTCAACAAAAGAATTATCGATTACAGAGAAGCTAACAATTGAAAACGTAAGAAAAGTAATCGAAAAAATGAATGTGTATAAGAAAAATATTGAGTTTTTATTTTTTGGAGAATATGATTCGGTTGTTAAATGGATTGAAATTGAATCAAAAGGTGCTAAAAATGCGGTATATATTTACGCTCAGCCTGTACAAGTATCTGACTACTTAGCAGATAAGTTCTTTGCTAACGTACAAAGTGCAGTGCTTACTTCTGCCACTTTAACGGTAAAAAAATCATTCTCCTATTTCATTAATAATATTGGACTAACTGATTTTTTCCCGAAGCAGGTTGTACTAGAATCACCGTTTGACTATGAAAAACAAGTGAAATTGTTTGTTCCAACTGATATGCCGATTGTAAATGAGGTTTCTATAAAGGAATACTCAGAGGCGATTGCAGCACATATTGGAACTGTAGCTCAAATTTCCAATGGAAAAATGCTCGTTTTATTTACTTCTTATGAAATGTTGAGAAAAACGTATCAAATTGTAAAAGAAGATGTAACATTAGATGATTTTGCCATAATGGGGCAAGGAACAGGAAGTGGAAGTAGATCGAGACTAACGAAAAATTTCAAACAATTCGATAAGGCCATTTTGTTAGGGACAAGCAGCTTCTGGGAAGGAGTTGATTTCCCTGGAGAGGATCTAAAGGCTCTTATGATTGTTCGACTTCCATTTGCTTCACCGGATGACCCTGTTGTAGCTGCAACGAGTAAATATATGGAAGAGCAAGGTGCGAATGCTTTTTATGAATATTCACTGCCAGAGGCCATTCTAAGATTTAAACAGGGTTTAGGACGCTTAGTTAGACATGAAGATGATCGCGGTATTCTGTTTGTATTGGACAATCGTATTATTACATCAAGATATGGGAAAGATTTTTTAACATCAATTCCAACTATAGACATGGAGTCAAAACCAATGCATCATCTTACACATTCTATTGATAATTGGATCAACAACAAAAAGGGTGGCTGATTATACTAAATCAGCCACGAAGATTTGGTGTGAGCTAGGAGAAATTTATTTTCACGTTACTTAATGACACCTGTTATAATAAATCGTGGTTACAACAAGTAGATGTTGTTGTAATGTTATTGTATCCAGACTAGGCAGACATATAAGTTACAATATTTGTTTTTAAGTGGGAGGAAAAAAGCTTTGGAAAGTAAAATTGAAATTGTATCAACTGTAACTGTAGATCATTCTGATGATTTATATAAAATTGTTGACTTGCTGAATCGTACATTAAAAAGAAATGATTTAATGTTTGGTCTTGCTCTTGATCAGGAAGATAAATCAAAAGCAGTATTTACTATATACCGAACTTAAGAAAGGGTAAACGATATGGGAAGAAAAACTTGGATATTCATTGCTGTCTTCTCAGTAATCTTTATTGCAGCTGTATGGATCTTTACAGCAACATATCAGGCTGCAAGAGAACAATACACGAATGGTCATGAGCAGTCAAAGAAAAAAGCCATGGAGTCAGCGAATCTTTCGACGATAACGGAAATTACGACGTTTAATAGTGATAAACAATATCATGTATTAACAGGTGAAAAAGCTAATAATGAGGGTGTATATGTCTGGGTGTACAAAAAGGAAAAAGAAGATAAAATGTTAGTGAAAAAAAGGTCTTCAGGTATTACACTAGATGAAGCCATTAAGATAGTTAATAATGAATATGATCCATCAGAAATCATAAGTGTTCAGTTAGGTATGGATGAAGAAATACCCATTTGGGAAGTGAAGTACAAAGACAAATCTGATCGCTATACATTTGATTATGTGAATTTTTATGATGGTGAAATTATTAAACATATGGCATTAAAAACAAAAACTTCATCTTAATAAAGGTGTAGAAATAATCGGAAAGTTTCGGCTTATTTTGGAAACATTGCGACCATATTATAAAAAACGTATAATTAAATGATGAAGAAAAATACATAGTAAGTAGACATCGTAGCTGATGGAGGGAATTTATACGTGAAAACAACAATTGCAGAAGTTGGAAAATATGTTGGACAAGAAGTAACAATTGGAGCATGGCTTTCAAATAAACGCTCAAGCGGTAAAATTGCTTTTCTTCAATTAAGAGATGGTACAGGCTTTATTCAAGGCGTTGTAGTAAAGGCTGAGGTTGCAGAAGAGGTATTTCAAAATGCAAAGTCTATTACTCAGGAAACTTCTCTTTATGTATCTGGTATCGTTAAGGAAGATGAACGTTCTCCCTTTGGTTATGAATTAGGAGTTACAAATATTCGCGTTATTTCTGAATCTGTTGATTATCCTATAACACCAAAAGAGCATGGAACAGAATTTTTAATGGATCATCGTCATTTATGGCTTCGTTCAAAACGTCAGCATGCAGTAATGAAAATTAGAAACGAAATCATTAGATCAACATATGAGTTTTTTAATAAAGAAGGTTTTGTTAAAGTTGATCCTCCAATTCTAACAGGAAGTGCACCGGAAGGAACATCTGAATTATTCCATACAAAATACTTTGATGAGGATGCTTATTTATCTCAAAGTGGTCAATTATATATGGAAGCAGCAGCTATGGCGTTAGGAAAGGTATTTTCGTTTGGTCCTACGTTCCGAGCAGAAAAGTCAAAAACACGCCGCCATCTTATTGAATTTTGGATGATTGAGCCTGAAATGGCTTTTTATGAATTTGAAGATAATCTTCAAGTACAAGAAGCGTATGTATCATTTATTGCCCAGAGTGTTCTAGAAAATTGTTCTCTTGAACTTAATACATTAGGAAGAGATATATCTAAATTAGAAAAAATTAAGGCACCTTTCCCAAGAATTACGTATGATGATGCAATTAAGTTTCTTCAAGAAAAAGGATTTACAGATATTAAATGGGGAGACGATTTTGGTGCTCCGCATGAAACAGCAATTGCAGAAAGCTATGATAAACCTGTATTTATCACACATTATCCAACAAGCTTAAAACCTTTTTATATGCAACCAGACCCTAACCGTGAAGAGGTTGTGCTGTGTGCAGATTTAATTGCACCTGAAGGCTATGGTGAAATCATTGGTGGTTCTGAGCGTATTCATGACGAGCAGTTACTTAAACAACGCATAGAAGAGCATCAATTAGACGAACAAGCTTATGAATGGTATCTGCAGCTTAGAAAGTATGGTTCTGTACCACATTCTGGATTTGGCCTAGGTCTTGAGAGAACAGTAGCATGGTTAAGTGGAGTTGAACATGTTCGTGAAACAATTCCATTCCCTCGCTTATTAAACAGACTTTATCCATAAGAAGATAAAAAACTGACTCTATCTGAGTCGGTTTTTTCATTCTTATTGAATAAATACAATAAAATAAAGAAAGCTGTTGATTCCCTTATATGGCAAAAACAACCGAAGCTGATTTTATACAATGTAGTAACTTGTCATGGTATACTACACTAAGGTAAGGGGTGTGAATATGAATAAAGAACAATTCATTTTTCTCCAAGAAGCAGGACATGTTAGCATTCCGGCTATGCTTTTTAATTATTATGCAAAATTAGGCTTAAATGAACTTGAATTTATGCTTATTCTACAAGTGAAAAAATATAAGGAGAACGGGAACCAATTTCCTACTCCAACAGAACTATCTCAGAATATGTCTATTTCAACATCTGAATGTACTTCTATCTTAAGAACATTAATACAAAAAGGCTTCTTAATGATTGAAGAGAGTGAACAAGATACAATTTTATTTGAATATTATTCGCTTAAACCACTATGGGATAAGTTATACACATATTTAATTAATGAAAGCCAGAAAAAAGCTCAGGAACAAAATCAAAAAGAGGATGAGAGTTTATATACAATCTTCGAAAATGAATTCGGACGACCTCTATCTCCATTTGAGTGTGAAACTCTAGCTATCTGGATTGATCAAGACGATTATGACCCTGTTATTATTAAAGCCGCATTAAGAGAATCAGTTATGTCAGGAAAATTGAACTTTAGATATATTGATCGAATTCTGTTTGAGTGGAAAAAGAACGGAATTCGTACAATTGAGCAAGCACGAAACTATGCTAAAAAGTTCCGTCAAAATCAGGGCACTTCGTCAAAAACTCAAAGTAATCCAGAAAATTATGAAAGAAAAGTTCCCTTTTATAACTGGCTTGAGAGCTAAAATTTTAGCTCTTTTTCTTACGTTCTAGTGTTTTTGAATGAAAAAATTCAAGTAAAAAAGTAGGTGAGAAGATGTTAACAAAAGTTCAAATACGTGAATGTCTAGATACGATGACAGAGATGTTCCCTGACGCCCATTGTGAACTAATTCATGACAATCCTTTTGAATTAGTCATAGCGGTAGCATTATCTGCTCAATGTACTGATGCTTTAGTAAATAAAGTAACAAAAAATTTATTTCAAAAATATAAAAAACCTGAAGATTACCTTGCTGTCTCACTAGAGGAATTACAGTCAGACATCAGGTCAATTGGTTTATATCGAAATAAAGCTAAGAACATTCGTAAACTTTGTGAAACCTTGTTAGAACATTATAATGGAGAAGTGCCAAATGATCACACAGAATTAACCAAGTTAGCTGGAGTTGGAAGAAAAACAGCAAATGTTGTAATGTCAGTTGCATTTGGTGTTCCTGCAATTGCTGTTGATACACATGTAGAAAGGGTGAGTAAACGCCTGGGCATTTGCAGATGGAAGGATTCAGTATTAGAAGTGGAGAAGACTTTGATGAGAAAAATACCAAAAGAAGAATGGTCAGATACACATCATCGATTAATTTTCTTCGGAAGGTACCATTGTAAGGCTCAATCTCCACAATGTGAAATTTGTCCACTGCTCCATTTATGTAGAGAAGGGCAAAAAAGAATGAAAAAAGGAAAAGCTACACATGCAAAATAAAATGTACAAGATACCTGATGTTTTTCGAGGTAAACCTTTTTTTCAAAATCAAACACACTTTTATGAGCTATACAATGAAGTAAATGAAAAAATTTTGTTAGAAGAACCATTTTATTTTGACATGCTCTCCATACAACAAGCACAAGAAGTAGAGAATTTGCCTTGGAAACATCCGAAAGAATCTGTTCCGGTTTTGTTTAATGTTTGGAAACAAATGATGTTAAAGGCTAGGGAAGGATTTATGAAACGAGATAAAAGTGATTTGCAAAAGAAATCACTTTTAAAATGTTTATCACTTTATATTGTTTGTTTACATTGGATGAACAAAAGATCAGTTCAAGCAATTAAAGTTAATGCGATGAGTATAAATACTATGCTATTTAAACCGGTAAATTGTGAGGAGAGACTTCAATTTATAATCGATAACCCATATCAATATCATGCTTTTGTTCAGTTAGAGCAACTTTTTGCGGAACTGGAAAAATCATTTTACAAGGCTCTTGCAATGAATAAACTGTAGGAATTATTCGCTATGAAAACGGATAATTCCTTTTTTATTACATAAGAAAAGAACCGACCCAATGATCGGTTCTTTCGATATAGTCTATACAATTATTGTCCAGTGTTTTCAGTAGGAGGTACAGTTGTTTCTACATCAGGATTGGTTTGTTCGCCTTCTATATCCTGATCAGAGTCATCTTCACTCTCATCATCGTTATTATTTCCATTGCCATTCCCATTCCCATTTCCGTTACCATTCCCATTTCCATTACCGTTTTGCCCCCCGTTGCCATTCCCATTTCCATTACCTTCTTCAGAATCTTCATCTTCTTGTTGTTCATCCTCGTTTTGGCCTTCCTCGTCATCTCCTGGAAGTTCAGGTACGTCAACATCAGGTTCTGGTACCTGTAGTTGAGTGGCAGCGGCATCACTTCGATTATTACCACTAACTGCAACTACTTGGAAAGCATAAGTAGATCCTGGTGAAACATCTGCTATCTGATATGAAGTAGATGCTGATTGACTAACAACTACATATGCTCCTCCGTCAATAGACTGTCTTACTTCAAAGGATACATCATCTAATGCATCTTCATTATAACCCCAGTTTATGCTTATTGAATTTGTTACCTGGTCATAATTAATGTTTAAATCAGAAGGCTTATCGAGCTTTTCATATTTTTTAGAGACTTTTTTAGGTTCGAAGCCTTTTACATAATATTCATAAGCAATCTGATTAGAAGGAGTATAATCACTTGCAAGAACTTCGTCCATTGAGCCTTTTTCAACTGCTACTCGAACAACGCTGTTAGGTTGTTCGAAATCAGAAGTATCACCTTTAGCAACTTCTAAAAAGACCTCTCTAAACATTGCTCTTGCTAGTTTTTGATCACTTGAATCTAAATAAACCTTTTCGCTATCTGCTGATATATTGTATCCGGTCCAAACAGCTGCTGTGTAATTAGGATTATAACCTACAAACCATGCATCCTTTGCTGCACCAGAAGGCACATTATATTTTGCTTTGTCATCTTCACTAAAATTAGTTGTACCTGTTTTTCCAGCAATATTTACACCAGATATTTGAACAGACTTACCAGTTCCGTATTCAACAACAGACTTCATCATATCTGTGACCATAAATGCTGTATAATCACTCATTGCTGCCTCAGGCTCAGGTTCTAAGCTGATTTCAGTTCCATCACTTAAAACAATTTTCTTAACAGCATGTGGTTCAATATAAATTCCATTATTCCCGAATGCACTAAAAGCACCTGCCATTTGAAGAGGGGAGACTCCATCTCGGAATCCTCCAATTGCATAAGGCTCATAAATCTCATCAAGTGGAATGCCAAGGCCTTGAGCAAATTCCTTCGCTTTATCTAATCCAACTTCTTGTAATGCTTTTAAAGCTGGGATATTTCTTGAATCAGCTAATGCTTGTCGAATTGACATCTGCCCTTTGTAGGATCGATCCCAGTTATTAATTTTTGTTCCGTCACTATATGTGTATGGTTCATCTACGATTTGATGATGGGTAGACCATTTCTTATCTTCAATAACTGGTCCATAATCAAGTACCGGCTTAATTGTAGAACCAGGCTGACGTCTTGTATCTGTAGCATAATTATAACCGCCAACTGGTTGATCGCGTCCGCCGCCGATTGCCCGAATTTCTCCTGTCTGAGTATCTAGAAGTGTGATACCTGCTTGAAGTTCCTCATCAGGAAAGTCCATCACATCACCGTTTAAGACATTTTCTACAGCATCTTGTGCTTTTGGATCAAGTGTTGTATAGATTTCCAATCCTGCAGAACCAGCATCAAGGTCTGTTTTTTCTTTTACTTCTTCTATTACTTCTTCCACAAAGGCGTGATAAGGATTTGCTTTTTCTGTAGGTTCAACTACAGTGGATTGGACAGGAACCTGTTTCGCTTCCTCTGCCTCAGCTTCTGTAATAAATCCATGTTTTGCCATTAATGTTAAAACAATATTGCGTCGCTTTTCAGCTTTTTCCGGATTTGTTCTCGGATTATAGTTATTTGGACTCTGTGGAATTCCGGCAATCATAGCAGCTTCATGAAGCTCTAATTCACTTAATTCTTTACCATAGAATGATTCAGCTGCTTGAGCTACGCCGTATATATTACCAGGAAAGTAAATTTTGTTAAGATACATCTCAAGAATTTCTTGTTTTGAATATTTTTGTTCTAATTGAAATGCAAGCCATAATTCTTGTACTTTACGAGTAACTGTTTTATCTCTCGTTAATAAAGAGTTTTTGATTACTTGTTGTGTGATAGTACTACCACCCTCGGCACCAAAGCCTTCTTGAACGTTTGCAACAAATGCGCCACCTATACGAATAAAATCAACACCGCTGTGTTCATAAAACCGTGCATCCTCAGTTGCTAACACTGCATTTTCGAGTACTTTAGGTATATCATCATATGGGACGTAAGTTCTTTTTACTTGGCCAAACTCGGTAATTTCCTCACCATTCATATCATATATTTTTGATGAAAATGAATCTTTTAATTTTTTATCATCAAGTGGTGGAGCATCAGATACTATAACTGCAAATGTAATTCCTCCAGCAACCATTCCTACAATTCCTATTGCCAAAAGACTTAATAAAATTTTCTTCCATAGCCCTGGTTTATTTTTCTTTGTTTTTTTCTTAGTATTATTTTGAGACTGTTTTTTTCTTCGTTCTTCACGACTCTTATATTGTTCAGTCATGTAATTCCAACCTTTCATCTTAAGCTTTTAGAAAAAGCTTCCTGCTAAAATAAACTATTTTAAAATTAAAGTATCTTAAAAATATAGTTTATCTATAATCTTAAGATAGTCAATCCTTGCTTGATATCCAATAGGAATAATATGACCTTTATCTTTAATTTCCTCCATAGTAATCGACTTTCGACCACCATTTTCCTGTCGCTCCCAAAAAACCAGCAAATGCTTTGCATCAAGGTAATAAAAATCATTAAAAGCGGATAAAATGACAAAACAAACTCCATCTTGTTTTAATACACTTTTCATATGATCAATTTGATGTGAATGAAAATTTTGTAATGGAAAAGAAGTTTTGTTCTTTGTTTCCTTCGCTTCAAAATCTATATATTTCCCTCTGTAAATTCCATTATAGTCAGTTGTTGAGCTTTGTTTAAAGTACGCTTCTTTTATAACAGCTGCACTTCGTCGTGGATAATCTACGTTTACAATCTGAACAGGTGTTGGTTTTTTATGTATGACAGCTAATTGGTTTTCTAAATAGTATTTATTCGTTTCATTTAAGTCTTCTTCAAGAGTCATACCTCTGTTGCTATATACGATAGAAGGCTGTTGCTTTTGCTTAGTTGTATTCTTAGGCTGATAGGGCTTTCCGTTAGGATAACGAAAAATCATATTTTACCTCCTCTTCAAAACTACTTCTTATCATACCAAAAAAAATTGAAAAGGAATGATTAAAAAGTTTCAATTTTGTTAATGTGTGTACTTTGTGCTATTTAGGATACGCTAGTAATATGAGGTGTACCAATGTTTAATAAGTCTAAAACAAATAATATTAATATGGATCTTGATGAACAAAAATTAGTTTCAGAAATTTTACAAATAACAAAAACAAAAAATATTGATAATATTTCCAGAACCAAAGCATATGAAGAATTTTATTTTAAACATCCTGAGATAAAGTGGTCGTTTTTAGCTAGCATGGTTTCCAGAAATGCAGGTTGGAGTATGACAGACCTACAGGGTAGATGGTTTCGGAAAGCGTTAAATCAAGAAAAAAGAAGTCTGCTCTTTATGACATATGAAAGAGCAAATTGGACAATATTTTATGATGCTTTTCCTCAATTACTTATTTACCAATTATCAAAGAAAATAAACAAACCACTTTTTCACCTTTTATCACATTTTCAGGTTTCGAAATTTATGGAAAAAGAATGGTGGCTTTTTTGGGAAGAGCGTCAAAAAGATCGATTAATGA
Source organism: Metabacillus sp. B2-18 (assembly GCF_021117275.1). Lineage (NCBI taxonomy): Bacteria > Bacillati > Bacillota > Bacilli > Caryophanales > Bacillaceae > Metabacillus > Metabacillus sp. B2-18. The sequence goes on along the minus strand of NZ_CP088245.1, from coordinate 3,124,556 downwards.
CTGCTTTAATCATTAATGAACAAAATGTGATTCATCATCCCGTTATTATGAACGAAACATACAGACGACTAGTTTTCAAATCTGCCTCCTATAAATTTCAAGATCTTTTTCATTTTAGTACAGTTATTTTCCCAACTTTACAAGGAAAGTTATTTGGATTTTCTGTTTACAACTTTGAAAAGCTAACAAACCGAATTGAATTAGGAAAACGTTTAGGATGGCTTTTATTTGATTCGGGAATGGATCAACACTTTGTAAACTTTGCTAGAACAGTTCCACATACAGGTTCCAGATATGATTATGAAAAGTACTTTGCTGATAAAAGAAAACGAGAAACACCATTATTACGAACCGCTTATCCCATTATCCCTCATACATTAGACGGATTTAGAAAGGATTGGTTTCATGGTCAGAATACAAAACATTTGTTTAAGAGAAGAAAAATACCAAAAAACTATGAGATAACAGATTGGTTTAAGCATAAACAGGATCAACTTCACCTATTTACGGTTTTGCAGGAATATTGGAGAAATGGATGAAAAAAGAGCAAGGACCTTTTGTCCTTGCTACCTTAAGTATTTTGATAATGATGGTTTCCTGTGATCGTTTAAGTTGAAGGGCGATTCGGTCCATCCAGTTTTTTATCACTAGGAATGTTTGCTTTTTCTTGAGCAGTTTGTTGTTTATCTTTCGGTTTTTTAGCCATTATTAGCACCTCCTACTATTATTTTGCACGAAACCCATCATTTCCATTCAACACACAGGAAGTTGTCGAAAACTGTATTTTTTCATTTTCTTTGCCGAATGAAAACTAGTTTTGTCAGGTGTGAAGGGTATGGGAGAATGAGAGCGAATATTAGCTTTAAGAGGAGGGAGAATATTGAAAAATATCATTGAAAAAAGTGTGATCGAAGAGAAGTTAGAGGAGTTAGAACTAGAGCTAATGAAATTGGAACAAGAGCTGGATAACCGGATTTTATCTAAAAATATTGAAGAAGATTTGATGAAACAAGCGGTTCAGATTGATTGTCAATTATCAAATGTAATGTCAAAAGTCCCTACCAATCAAGAGACACCTTTGAAAAATGATAAATATCAGCATTATCCATTCCCTATCATTGCGACAAATTTATAAGGAGTTCTTATGTGCTTTATCCTGAGAGTTTTGATATGATAAGTTCGAGGTGAAAGCTTTGGAACTACTATTAATATCCTCTCAACAACTTCTTCAGCATTTAGAGGAATGCAAAAAGCGATTTGAACAATTAAACGAAAAACCTGAAAAAACAGAAGAATATTTTTATGACGATGTTAAACCAAATTTTGAACTGGTTATGAATAAAGCAAATGAATGGAAGCCTTTGGCCGTCAAGTGGGTCTCAGAATATAAACCTAAGTATATTCATCTTACTCAAATTGACTCAGCAATGGAGAATATTGAACAAGTTGTTCTTCAATCATTTTACAAAGACGTTAATAAGCAGCGTTTTCATAACCTTCATCATTCTGTTGAATATATTTTAAACGGAATGATCGAGCAAATGGATAGAAAGGACGCCTCCAAATAGGGACGTCCTTTTGTGTTTATAATGAATTTGTTATTAGTTAAAAGCCTTTTACTCCTCAACTTTTATACTAACAGGACGCTCCGTTTCAGTTCCAACGATTTCAATATCATACCCAACACGTTCTGTTTCTTTTCCAGCCACTTCTTGACCATGCTTTGGAATCGTCGGCTCATGTCCTTTTTCTTTATGATTAAAATGTTTTCCTCTAGCCAAAGTCAAAACCTCCTTTAATGTCTCATTTCTAATATGAGCAAAATTGTAACTCTTCATGTATCGATCAATATTTCAAGATGAATGGATAATATTAGAAATTATCACCTTATAGGCGTTTGAATCATATGATGTAATAACTTATGAAATAACTGAGAGGAGGTTCCATGGATGCAACAACAATATCCATATTTCAATAGGAGATCTCAAAGGAGAGATAATGAGTATTTTCAAACGTTTCCACCATATGGACAGCAAATGTCTGGTTACCAAAATCCATATAACAGTAATCCATATTCAAATCAGTCAGCAAATCCTTACTTTCAAGGGTATCAACCAGGCTTTCAACAATCTCACCAACAACCCTATGGAGGTGGTTATGGAGGAAGCATGAATGGTGGTGGATATATGAATAATCCATATCCAACTCCGTATCCCAAACCAATGCCACATTTTAAACAGCAGCAACCATCAGGTTTTCAAAATATACTTTCGCAATTCAAAAAATCTGACGGACAATTAGACTTTAACAAAATGATGGATACAGCCGGACAAATGATGAGCGCTGTCAACCAAATGGGGGGGCTTTTTAAAGGGGTAACATCAATGTTTAAATAATGTAAAAAAGACCCAGTTGTATGATCAACTGGGTCATTACTGCTTATATTCATTTGTTCTCTTTTTGATAGTGCTGTGCTAGAAGCTGCTTTACTTCATTATATGATAAACCCGACTGTGCATTTAGACGCTTGACCTCTTCAACATCTGTATTAGAATATTTTTTTGTGCTAAAAGGTTTCATTGATTTCAGTTTCTCCATGGTTATTTTCCAGTCTTTCTTTTCTTACTTTTAATGCATAATTTGCTGTTTGAAGATTTGAGATGGCTATCGAGTTTTCAGGACAAGCAAATTCACCATTTTGATGAGATTTAAGCTTGTCAACAAGAACACTGATAACATCTTCAACTTGACAACCATTTACGCCTTCACGGTCAATGGCACCTGTTTGGAATTTAATGTTGATGTAATGATTGCTGTTTCTGTTCATAAGAGCCTCCAATGATCTTCTATATTAACTGTTCATAAACCTCATTTAATTGATTTCCGCGTATAAAGTCTTGTTCGTCAAAGGCGTATTTTATTTCATCAGGAAGGATGTTATTTAGGAATTGAACTTCATCATCTTCAAGTGTTAATACGAAGTCCTTTTCACTCTCATACGAACCTTTTTCCAACTTTTGATAAATTCTATGACATACTGAACTTCTGTCATAGTTCGATAAAGCTTCTCGCAAATATCCTAAAGTAAAATCCATTTTCATCATTCCTTAAAAAAGTTTTTAAATTCTTCAGAGTTAGCTGTGTTCTTATTTGAATATGGATTGTCCATTGACACATCCTCTTGATCTAAATTAGTTTTAATGACAATGGAAGGAGAAGACGATGCTTCGGCGATAATGCGATCATTTAACTCTTTAAAATCAGGTAGTTGTTGATTTTTTTTCGTCATTTATAAACACCTCCACTCTTATTGTTTCTAATCAACCGTAATAATTTCTCGTAAATTTTTGGTTTTTCTTTGGGTAAACTTTTGAAAATAAAGTCATTATAAAAGAGAGGTGATAAAGGTGAAGCAAAATAAAAGAGGAAGTAAAGCGGAAGTTACTGCATCAGCAAAAGATTTAGCAAAGGATACTACACCTGAAGAGAATCCAAAGTATGGAAGTAAATCACACAAAAATAGTTAAGGTCATCAAGACCTTAACTCATGATTATTTTGTATCATCTTCTATTAAAATTTGCTTTGTTTTCTTAGGAATTGTAACAAGTAATGAACCGTTTTTATAGGTAGTTTTTATTTCATGTTCTTTAACAGGATATGGTAGGAGAATTGTTTTTGACAGGCTATCTAACGATGTATAATTTCTAAATGTTGAAGCATGTTCATTATATTCTTTAATTTCCTCACGATTTGTAATAGAAATTGTTAAATATTGATCATAAAGCTCAAGTTTTATCTGTTCCTTTTTGACAGGAGGAATTTTTAAATCAATAACACATTTATTGTCTGTTTCATAAGTGTTTACGTGGATAGCCTTATGCGGAAAAGCTCCCTCAAACATAGAATCAAATTCATTCATAAATTGCCTTAATGGCTCTGATCGAAAAAAATGATCAACAATTTGGAAAAAATCCAGCTGTTCTAGAGGCTGCTCATTTTCATTATTTCTATTTAATTCATTTTTCTTTCTCATCAATACTCCTCCTTACCACATGTGATGACAGAGTATTATATGAAAAGGGAATTAGAAACGTTATTTCTAGAATGTAATTATTTACCTTTTTTAAGTTATTAAAAAATTAGTTAACAGTTAGAAATATATAATTTCAAATCAATACCACTTTTATTCCGAACGTTTATTCGCTAAAATAGAAGTGAAGCTACAGACTTTAGAAGGTAGTGAATAAAAATGGAATTTAGAAAATCATTAGAAACTATTTTAAATGTGTTAAAAACAAATGACGATTTTAGAGATCAAATTGTTCATTGGCATACGATTCCTCCTAAAGAAGGGGAACTTGTTGAAATGCCGGTTGACCTAGACCACCGCTTAAAATTAGCATTAGAAAATAGAGGGATTTCACAATTGTATACACATCAAGGTGAAGCCTATAAACTCGCAAGTGGAGGGCATAACTTTGTAGCGGTTACTCCAACTGCTTCAGGAAAAACATTGTGCTATAACCTGCCTGTTATCCAAAATATATTGAAAGATGAAAATAGTCGGGCATTATATCTTTTTCCTACGAAAGCACTGGCTCAAGATCAAAAATCTGAGATTAATGAAATGATCGAAGAAATGGGAGTTCAATTGAATTCTTATACATACGATGGAGACACTTCACCGGCAATCCGTCAAAGGGTAAGAAAAGCAGGTCATATAGTCATTACAAACCCAGATATGCTTCATTCAGCCATTTTACCGCATCATACTAAATGGGTTTCACTGTTTGAAAATCTAAAATATATAGTCATTGACGAGCTTCACATTTATCGAGGAATATTTGGTAGTCATGTAGCCAATGTCATTAGACGACTTAAGAGAATTTGTGAGTTTTATGGAAGTAACCCGCAGTTTATATGTACATCTGCAACAATTGCTAATCCAAAAGAATTAGCGGAAACACTAACTGGAACAAACATGGAACTCATCTCAAAGAATGGTGCCCCAGCCAGTAAAAAGCATTTTATTTTTTATAACCCTCCTATTGTCAATAAACCACTTAATATTAGAAGAAGTGCAACCTTAGAGGTTAGAAGATTAGCAGGAGAATTTCTTAAAAATAAGATCCAGACAATCGTATTTGCTCGCAGCCGTGTGCGAGTTGAGATTATCTTAACTTATTTAAAAGAATTGATAAAAAATGAACTAGCAAAAAAATCAATTCGCGGTTACCGAGGGGGTTACTTACCAAAACAGCGGAGGGAAATTGAAAGAGGTCTAAGAGATGGCGAAATTTTAGGTGTTGTTAGTACCAACGCCCTTGAATTAGGAGTAGATATAGGTAGTTTACAAGTTTGTATTATGACAGGATATCCTGGAACTATTGCAAGTGCATGGCAACAGGCCGGAAGAGCTGGAAGAAGGCAAGGTGAAGCAGTTATTATCATGGTTGCTAGCTCCAGTCCACTGGATCAATACATTATAAAAAATCCACGATACTTTTTTGAACAAAATCCAGAAACAGCCATCATAAACCCTGATAATTTAGTTGTGCTTGTAGATCATTTAAAATGTGCAGCTTTTGAGCTTCCATTTAGAGAAGGTGATACGTTCGATGGGTTAGAGTTAGAAGATATCCTGCAGTTTTTAGCGGAAGAAAGAGTGCTTTACTATAATAATGAAACCTATCACTGGATGAACGATTCATTTCCGGCTCACAATATAAGTCTTCGATCAGCTTCACAAGAAAATGTGATTATTATCGATCAATCTGATATTGCGAACGTGAAGGTCATTGGAGAGATGGATCGATTCAGCGCAATGACATTACTGCATGATGAGGCAATTTATCTTCATCAAGGTGTTCAATTTCAAGTGGAAAAACTTGATTGGGAGGAAAAAAAGGCATTTGTAAGAGAAGTTGATGTGGATTATTTCACGGATGCCAATCTTGCGGTTCAATTAAAAGTACTAGAGGAAGATATGCTTAAACATATGGAGAATGTTGACTATGGCTATGGAGATGTGACGGTTCAAGCTATGGCCACAATCTTTAAAAAAATCAAATTTGATACTCATGAAAATATAGGATCAGGTCCTATTCATCTACCAGAAGAAGAGCTTCATACAAATTCAGCATGGATGAGTCTTCATTCGAATACAGTAGCTGATTTATCTGAAAAAAGGCTGGAGGAGGCTCTAGTTTCAGCAGCACATGTTCTCCAGCACGTTGCACCGTTAAAAGTAATGTGTGATCCAAGTGACTTGCATGTAATCGCTCAAATTAAAGCTGTTCATAATAATCAACCAACAATCTTTCTATATGATCGATATCCAGGTGGGGTAGGGTTATCAAAGAAAATCTATGAAACAATATTAGATGTTTTGAATGAAGCAATTAAATTAATAGAAAATTGTCCATGCTATGCTGGATGTCCTTCATGTGTTGGTGTTGAAAGCTCAACTGAATCTATCAAAAAAGACACCCATTTTCTTTTAAGTAAATTAAAGGATGAGGCAAATGTCGTTAAAAAATAAACTAAATCGATTTAAAAAGCATGTCGTTCGAGATGAAACGGAGCAAAAGTCTGAAAATGTTCAACAGCAATCTCATGACCCAGAACAATTATTATGGGATGAACATAACACACAAATCATCCATTATGATGGACAAACTTGTTTCATTCGAGAAGTTATTTATCCACTGGATTATCAACACGGAAAATATCAGTTAAAAGAATTTCAACATGTTGTTTCTATGTGGAATCAAAGTGATTTAAAGCATCCGCTTTCCTCTAAAGATCACCAGGCAAGTGATTTGTTTTTCTTTGATACGGAAACGACCGGACTTGGTGGGGGAGCGGGAAACACCATTTTTTTGTTGGGGCAAGCTCAAGTTCTGGAGGATCGGGTGGTTGTGAAACAATATTTGCTACCAAAACCAGGTAATGAAGTTGCGCTTTATCAAAGCTTTTTGGAGGGGATTAATAGTAAAACACTTGTCACCTATAATGGTAAAGCCTTTGATTGGCCTCAGGTGAAAACCCGCCATACTTTAATTCGAGAGTTAGTACCAAAACTTCCTGCATTTGGTCACTTTGATCTATTTCATGCTGCACGAAGGCTTTGGAAAAAGGAGCTCGAGTCAGTAAGACTCGCCAAAGTCGAAAATGATGTTCTTGGGATTTATCGAGAAAATGATATTCCTGGCTTTTTAGCTCCAATGATTTATTTTCAGTTTGTAAAACAGCAAAAGCCCGAAATTATTATGGGAGTTTTAAAGCATAATGAAATAGATGTGCTCTCTCTTATCACATTATATATCCATTTATCTTATAAACTATTGAGCACAAATGATAAGGCTACAGATTCCGAGCATTATGAAGTTGCTCGTTGGTTAGATTATGTAGGTGATCAATCTTCAGCATTAGATGCTTACAAAAGTCTTATGGAAAAATCCACAAAGCAAGATGTAGAAGCAAAATATGCATTAGCCCTCCTTTATAAGAAACAAAAGGAATGGAAACAGGCAATCAACTTATGGAATGAAATTGTAGAAGGATCAAAAGGGAAAGTGGCAATAAGGGCTTTAGAAGAACTTGCAAAGTATTATGAACATAAAGAAAAAGACTTGCAAAAAGCAACAAAACATACTGAAGAAATGTATATTCTTTTCAAAGAATGTAAAGAAACGCTGTCGTTTATCGATGAAAATGACATCTTAAACAGACAAAATCGCTTAAAGAGGAAATTTTCCAAAAATATTCCCCGGGCAAGCGCAGAAACTGAGTAATTTCGCCATTTTTTTGACAAAAGTATGAATTTTAACAGATTTATTAAATAACAATTGTAGGATTATGGTGAACCATGTAAAATAAGTGGTTGTAATTAGTTCTTAACAAGGGAGAAGAGCAACTTTGTATAAAAGCGTATTATACTTATTTTTTATTGTAATCGTCTTAACAATTGTTATTTTTACGAATTTTAAAGACAGTTTCTATACTTTTCTATAAAAATTAGGTGCTTGCCTTAGTACATGTAGGTAACTTTCATCATAGGTTAAAAGTGTAAGACATGATAAAAGATGAAAGGAGAAATGCTACATGCATTGCAAACCAAAAGTTATGGCACCAATTGTACACCCAACAAAACACTGTGTAAATAATAGCTATTCTGAAACAATCGTACCACACATTCATCCACAACACACAACAAATGTAAATCATGAATTCTATAAGCATCAACACTATTTCCCTCAAACTCAATCTTTTGAGAATGAGGTATCACACCAACACTTTAATGTTTATTGTCCAACACCAGGATTTGGTCCACGTCCACGTCCAGGATTTGGCCCTGGTCCATTCTTTGGGTAATAATTTGAAGCTTTAGGGAGCTGTATTCAGCTCCCTTTTCTGTAATTAACGAAATATAGGGCGATAAGGATCTTTTATACATTTCAGCCTGAAATATAAGTATAATGAAAGGTATTAATTTAAATAATGATTAGGTGATAAAAGTGAAGGTTTTAACAATATCAGGTTACAAATCATTTGAACTCGGTATTTTTAAAAATGACGACCAAGCTGTTACTTATATTAAAAAGGCAATCGAAAAAACGTTACAAGGCTTTGTGGAGGAAGGGCTAGAATGGGTGATCATCAGCGGACAAATGGGTGTAGAGTTGTGGGCTGCGGAAGTTGTGTTTGATTTGCAACTTCAATATTCAGATCTCAAGTTAGCTGTTTTAACTCCTTTTTTAAATCAAGAGTCAAAGTGGAATGAAGCAAATCAAGAATATTATGAGTTTATTCTCTCACAAGCAGATATTGTTGATAGTATAACAAAAAGAGAATATGAAAGTCCTGTTCAATTTCGCCAGAAAAATGAATTTCTTGTCCATAAAAGTGATGGTGTACTTTTAGTTTATGATGAAGAAAAAGAAGGTTCTCCTAAATATTTATTAGAAACAGCTCGAAAAAAGCAACAAACTACACCCTACACAATAAACATGATTGATTTCTCTGAACTAGAAACAATAGTAGAAGAGGAAAATTCAAAAAACAAGATTTTTGGTAAAAGAATACATATGTTTTTTTAAGGAAAATATAATTGAAATTGACAAGTAACAGGATTTCTGAAAAAATATAAGTTGATTACTTCGTTATAATGAGGTGAAGATATGCTTTCGGATAAAATGAAATTGACAGCGAAAGAAATATTAGAAAAAGAATTTAAAACAGGTGTACGAGGTTATAAACAAGAAGAAGTTGATAAATTTTTGGATTTGGTTATTAAGGATTATGAAACCTTTCATCAAGAATATGAAGATCTGCAACAAGAAAATTTGCGTCTTAAAAAGCAGCTTGATGATACATATAAGAAGCAAACACCAGTACAAACAAATACAACAAACTTCGATATTTTAAAACGTTTATCTAACCTTGAAAAGCACGTGTTTGGAAGTAAACTATACGATTAAATCTCCTAGTTATTTCCACTTGTATTATCTTCAAATATTAGGTATACTGAGTTTACTGTTTCGTTAATAACGTTCAGGTAATCGCTGCAGTCTTTAGGATTGTAGAGGAAAGTCCATGCTCGCACGGTGCTGAGATGCCCGTAGTGTTCGTGCCTAGCGAATTCATAAGCTAGGGCAGTTAAGTTTACTTGGCTGACGGCAGGGAAAAAGCCTAAGTCCTTATGGATATGGCTTGAATACCTTGAAAGTGCCACAGTGACGGAGTCTTGCGAGAAATCGTAAGAGTGGAACGAGGTAAACCCCACGAGCGAGAAACCCAAATTATGGTAGGGGCACCTTCTTGGAGGAATTGAACGAAGAGAAGGACAAAAGCAATTTGCTTTTGTAGATAGATGATTACCACCTGAGTACGAGGCTCATGCCGTTTGAAGTACGATGGAACAAAACATGGCTTATCGAACGTTATTGGAAATCAGTATAACAACAGTAAACAACAGGGACTGATGATATCAGTCCCTTTTTATTTACATAAGTTTGTTGGATATAATTGGATGAAATGGTTCAGGATATACATAGTAGAGATTGTGATAAACGAATAAATAGATAGATATAAGGTAGGGTGTCAAAAGATGAGTAAATTAACTCTTATTGCAACATCTGCAATGGGTCTTGAAGCGATTGTAGGTAAAGAAGTGAAAGATTTAGGGTATGAATGTTCAATTGAGAACGGTAAGGTAACGTTTGAGGCAGATGAATTAGCGATTTGTCGTTCCAACTTATGGCTCAGAACCGCTGACCGAATTAAAATTAAGGTTGGAGAGTTTAAGGCAAAAACATTTGATGAGCTTTTTGAAAAAACTAAAGCATTAAATTGGGGAGATTTTCTCCCGGAAAATGCTGAGTTTCCTGTTATCGGAAAATCAGTTAAATCAACATTAGCAAGTGTACCAGATTGCCAAGGAATTGTGAAAAAAGCGATTGTTGAAAAGTTAAAATCACATTATAAAAAGGAAGGTTGGCTTAGTGAAGATGGTCCTTTTTATCGTGTAGAAGTTGCGCTGCTAAAAGATGTTGCAACCATCACGATAGATGCTAGTGGTACAGGACTTCATAAACGAGGCTTTCGCATTGACCAAGGGGGAGCTCCGTTAAAGGAAACTCTTGCTGCTGCTCTTGTCCTATTAACACGATGGACACCAGACCGTCCGTTTGTAGATCCGTTTTGTGGTTCAGGTACAATACCAATTGAAGCAGCTCTTATTGGACAAAATATTGCACCAGGATTTAACAGGGAATTTGTTTCTGAAGCTTGGGGTTGGATCGGAAAAGACAAATGGAATCTTGCAAGACAAGAAGTAGAGGATAAAGCTAACTATGATCAGCCATTAGATATTCAAGCTAGTGATATTGACCATAGAATGGTAAACATTGCACAGGGGAATGCTGAAGAAGCTGGGTTTGCAGATATCATTTCATTTAAGCAAATGCAGGTCAAAGATTTTACAACAACAAAAGAGTTTGGGGTTATCGTTGGAAATCCTCCTTATGGAGAACGACTTGGAGAAAAAAGAGAAGTGGAACAAATGTATAAAGAAATGGGACAAGCTTTCGCATCTTTAGATACTTGGAGCATATATATGCTTACTTCTCATGAAGGTTTTGAACAGCTTTATGGTAAACCTGCAACAAAAAAACGTAAGCTTTTTAATGGCTTCATTAAAACAGACTTTTATCAATATTGGTCAAATGTTCGTCCACCACGAAAAGGTTAGAAAAAATGTGAAAAATGATATAACTCAAAAATAGATGATCCTGATATAATGGGATAATAAGGAGGTGGACAAAATGTCATCAATTTCAGATAAACTTGGTCAGAAGTATTTTGACATAGAGGCAGCTCGTGTTGACGCAAGTCCGACAGAAATTATTATTACTAATGATGAAGGTAGTACATATTATATTGTAAATCATGATGAATTAACAAATGAATTACTTCAACAGGGCTTTAAAAAGGTAGAAAACGAAGAGTAATAGGCTCTTCGTTTTTTACTTTTTTAAGGTTTACAAATTTGTGGTAAACTTGAAAACGAATAAATCCTTTCAGTATTGTGAAATCTAATAAAGTTCCCTTGAATTTTAGATTTCGTTATTTTGAGAGGTGGAAAAGAAATGTATGACCAACAAGAATTTGAGTTAATTTCAAAGGCGCTTTTCTCAACTGAAAAATCGTTAGAGAACCAAGTAAGTGATTATTCAGACGTGATTTTGCAGTTAGGGCAAGCGAAAGAGGATATGATGAGAGCTCTTTCGGTTGCTACATCGATTGATCCTAAATTAATAATAGAATCGCTTTTTGACAACGAGTTATAATAAGTGGAACATTGTGTAGCCGTAGTGGCTGCCTCTTTTTTATCTCTTTTTTACATACTATTACAGTCATATGAATTGACTTTTTAACTATATAATATGATAATTATTATTTGCGATAAATTTGAAACTGAATGTGGAGGTAGCGTTTATGGTAACATCACGTTTGCCTTTTACCATATCAAAGGATGAGAGCTTTTACCAAGCCTTGAATAATTGGATAGGAGATGTTTTTTATGATATTCTTCCAGATCAAGGGTTTGAGTTAAGAGATGAACAAATTTTCATGGCTTTTCAGCTTGAAAAAGCATTTCAAGAGAAGAAGGTCATGTTTGCTGAAGCTGGTGTTGGGACTGGAAAAACGATTGTCTACCTGCTTTATGCCTTATCTTATGCTAGATATACAGGTAAACCGGCGATTATAGCATGTGCAGATGAAACGTTAATTGAACAGCTTGTTAAACAGGAAGGTGACATTGCGAAGTTATCTAAGCATCTAGAATTGAATATGGACGTAAGGCTAAGTAAAACTCATAGTCAATATTTATGCTTAAATAAATTAGACAATGTTATTCAACGAACTGGAGAAGAGAAGTATCTAGATTTATATCAATCACTGCCGGATTTCGTTCATGAAAAAGCGGGGATGCAACAGTTCTCGGCCTACGGAGATCGAAAAGAATTTGGTCATTTTTCAGATGAGGAATGGGAAAATGTTGGTTGGGATCCTTTTCAAGATTGTTCTACTTGTTCGCAAAGACATCGTTGTGGATTAACATTGTCTCGTGATTATTATCGAAAAGCAACTGACCTTATTGTATGTTCACATGATTATTTTATGGAACATATTTGGACGTATGATTCCCGGAAAAGAGAAGGTCAAATTCCTTTACTCCCGGATTATAGTAGTGTTGTGTTTGATGAAGGTCACTTACTAGAGTATGCTGCACAAAAAGCATTAACATATCGAGTAAAGCAAAGTACATTACAAATCTTTCTCGAGAGATTATTACAAAATGAAATTCGTGAAGAATTAGCATATTTAGTAGAAGATGCACTTGCTGTAAATGATATGTTTTTTGATGATTTACAACAATGTACAAGTGTTGTTGAAGGCTCTAACCGATTACGGATTGAGCAAAAAGCAAAGCTGCAAAAAACTTCTAAACAATTACAATCAAAGTTATCCGAAATTAGTGAAGCCCTTGTTTTCGAAGGTGAGATGTACACAATTGGAGAATATGAATTGAAAATTGTGGAAGAGTTTATTGATCAAATGGAATATTCATTATCCCTATATAATAGAAACTCAAATGCAGTTAGCTGGGTAGAAGTAAAAGGTGATGAATATACTTTAGTTATTATGCCTAAAAAAGTAGAAGAAGTTTTAAAAGAAAAAGTCTTCTCTAAAAAAATGCCAATTGTTTTTTCTTCAGCTACATTATCTGAAAATAAATCATTTGACTTTATAGCAAACAGCATAGGTGTACATGATTATTTATCACTTTCTGTTGATTCGCCTTTTGATTATGATGAGCAAATGAACATTCAAATGTTGAAAGAAAATCAACTTGAGAAAAAATTGGGAAAAACTTTAGAGGAATTGAATAAAACAGAAGGCAGAGGTCTTATTCTCTTTACATCTCAAAAAGAAATAAAATGGTTTAAGGAAAGAATGGTTGATTATAGCTTTTCGTATCCATTATTGTTTGAAGGAGATCAGGAAATCAGTTCTTTAGTGAAAGAGTTTCAGCAAAACGAACACTCTGTATTATGTGCTGTTCATTTATGGGAAGGTCTAGACATTCCAGGGCCATCACTCTCTAATGTTATTATCTGGTCGTTACCCTACCCTCCGGACGATCCTGTCTTTGAGGCGAAAAAATCAGATAAACAAGATCCATATAAAGAAGTCGAACTTCCGTACATGATATTAAGGCTGAGACAAGGCATTGGTAGATTAATTCGAACTAGTGACGATAAAGGCTCAATTACAATTTTTTATAACGATCAAGATCAGGATGTTTTGGATCATATAAAATCTGTATTACCTGTTCCTCCAACATTTAAATAGGTTGAAGCTATGGCTTCTTCCTATCTTTAAAGTTAGACTATAACCTTAATTTAAAATTCGTTGACAAACATTCAACGGCTTTATACGCTTAGATAGTACATAAACAAAGGGAGTGTGGCGGGAATGATACAAATAGAAAAAGAGTTTTTGGAATACATAAAAAAAATGAAAGCATATGATGAAGCAATTAGTGTTATGTATTGGGATATGCGTACTGGTGCTCCTAAAAAAGGTGTAGAACAACGATCTGAAGTAATTGGAATGCTTTCTTCTGAAGCATTTGAAATGCTTGTTTCAGATAAAATGAACGAGTATCTCACAACACTGTCACAGGAAGATGTTTATGGAAACCTTCAGTTTGTCACAAAGAAGGCAGTAGAGTTATTAAAAAAGGAATATAAGAAAAACAAAGTAATACCACCTAAGGAATATCAAGAATATGTTATTCTATGCTCAAAGGCTGAATCTGTTTGGGAACAAGCAAAGGAACAATCAGACTTTCAAATGTTTGCACCTTACTTACAAAAATTAGTTGATTACAACAAAAAACTAATTGAATATTGGGGCTATGAAGGACATAAGTACAATACGCTATTAAATGAATATGAACCAGGGGTAACTGTTGAAGTATTGGACCGAGTGTTTTCACAAGTTAGAGAACGTATCGTCCCTTTAGTAAAGGCAATTTCAGATACTGAATATAAGCCTAAGACAGATTTTCTCCTTAATCATTTTCCAAAAGAAAATCAGAGAAGATTAAGTGAATTTTTATTAAAAGAAATTGGTTATGATTTTCAAGCTGGTAGATTAGATGAAACTGTTCATCCTTTTGAAATTACCCTTAATCGTAATGATGTACGTGTAACAACAAAGTATGATGAAAAAGATTTCCGTACAGCTATATTTGGTACAATTCACGAATGTGGTCATGCTATTTATGAGCAAAATATTTCAGAAGAATTAGAAGGTACTTTATTATGTAGTGGTACTTCTATGGGCATACATGAATCACAATCTCTATTTTATGAAAATTTTGTAGGAAGAAATAAACACTTTTGGCAACGTTACTATCAGAGTCTTAAAGATTTTTCACCTGAACAATTCGAGGGAATAAGTCTTGATGAATTTTATGAAGCGATTAATGAATCAAAACCATCTTTGATTCGTATCGAAGCAGATGAATTAACGTATGCGTTACATGTAATGGTTCGATATGAAATCGAAAAAGCATTGTTTAATGATGAAATAAGCGTTGAAGAATTGCCGAAGATTTGGAATGATAAATATGAAGAATACCTTGGGATCGTCCCACCAAATGACGCACAAGGTGTTTTACAGGATGTACATTGGGCTGGAGGAAGCTTCGGGTATTTCCCATCCTATGCATTAGGGTATATGTATGCTGCACAAATTAAAAATGCAATGTTGAAAGAAATGCCAAATTATGATGAGTTAATTGAAACAGGTCGATTTGATGTGATTAAAGGATGGTTAACAAAGCAAATACATCAGTATGGACGAACAAAAGAACCTTTAGAAATCCTAAAGGATGTTACAGGTGAAGAATTAAATGCCCAATATTTAATTGACTATCTTGAACAGAAATATAAAGGAATCTACAATTTATAAGGTATTTTAATAGAAAGAGGAGCGGAGAATGCCGCTCCTTTGTTGATTTTACGAATATTTTTAAAAAATACTATAAAAAAGTTCGTGTTTTGATCAAAAAGTATTTGCAAAATAATGATATATTGTTATAATTTGAATTA
The DNA here is from genome assembly GCF_021117275.1 of Metabacillus sp. B2-18. Classification (NCBI taxonomy): domain Bacteria; kingdom Bacillati; phylum Bacillota; class Bacilli; order Caryophanales; family Bacillaceae; genus Metabacillus; species Metabacillus sp. B2-18. Next base: position 3,108,863 of record NZ_CP088245.1, on the reverse strand, counting down.
ATTACATAGCACTCATATAATCGCAGGGATATGGCCCGCAAGTTTCTACCGAATAACCGTAAATTGTTCGACTATGAGTGGAGTTTCTTGTTGCACATTTCATTTGATGTATTAGTATGTAATGAAAGCGGCATTGCTTCACTTATAGTGGAAGCAATGCCGCTTTTTTATTTTATTCTCGATAATAATCTAAGGGTAAGAAGCTAGAGCGAATTTATGATCGTTATGACGGAAAAAGAGTCTATGAAATGGAAAGACGTTAGGAGGAAAAAAATGGAGCTGCTTAGAAGAAAAATCGAAAACGAAGGTATTGTTCTTTCTGACGGTGTATTAAAAGTTGATTCATTTCTTAATCATCAAATTGATCCAGAGCTTATGAAAGAAATAGGTTTAGAGTTTGCTGAACGCTTTAAAAACGAAGGAATTACAAAGATTGTTACTATTGAATCGTCGGGAATTCCTCCAGCTGTTATGGCAGCGTTGGAGCTTGGAGTGAAAGTGATATTTGCTAGAAAAAAGATGTCTCTTACATTAACAGATAATCTATTAGTATCTACTGTTTATTCTTTTACAAAACAAGAAGAAAATACGATCTCTGTTTCACATCAATTTTTAGATAAAACTGACAATGTTTTAATTATTGATGATTTTTTAGCAAATGGTGAAGCGGCAAAAGGACTAATTGACATCGTTAAACAATCAGGTGCATCTGTAATAGGATTTGGAATTGTCATTGAAAAGTCATTCCAAAAAGGAGCAGCTGAATTAAAAGAATTGGGATATCGAGTAGAATCATTAGCAAAAATAGCGTCATTAGTAGATGGCAAAGTAAATTTTGTTGAAAAACTTGAGGAGGTTACATCATGAAGCATTCATTAAAAGATTTTTCTTTAGGAATTCAACATGTTCTAGCAATGTATGCAGGAGCTGTTGTAGTACCGTTAATTGTTGGAAGTGCAATAGGTTTAACGGGTGCTCAGTTAACATATTTAGTTGCCATTGATATTTTTATGTGCGGAATCGCAACATTCTTACAAGTATGGAAGAATCGCTTTTTTGGAATTGGATTACCTGTTGTTCTTGGTTGCACGTTTACAGCAGTAGGGCCAATGATTGCAATTGGAACAGAATATGGTGTTTCATCTATTTATGGAGCAATACTCATGTCTGGACTTATCGTAATTTTAATATCTTCTATATTTGGTAAACTGGTAAGATTTTTTCCTCCAGTTGTAACTGGATCAGTTGTTACAATTATTGGTATTACACTAATACCAGTTGCAATGAATAATATGGCAGGAGGAGAGGGTAGTACAGACTTTGGATCTACTGAAAATCTTCTTTTAGCTTTTGGGGTTTTAATCTTAATCATTCTATTAAATCGTTTTTTTACAGGCTTTATTAGAGCAATTTCAATCTTAATAGGAATTATTGCAGGTACTATTGCAGCTGGTTTCATGGGAATGGTAGATCTTCAACCTGTTTCAGAGGCATCTTGGTTTAATATAGGAAAGCCATTTTATTTTGGAACACCATCATTTGAACTAGCTCCGATCTTAACAATGACAATCGTTGCCATTGTCAGCATGGTTGAATCAACAGGAGTATATTTTGCATTATCAGATATCTGTAAGAAAAAGATTAATGAGAAAGACTTAGCTCGTGGATATCGTGCAGAGGGCGTTGCTTATATGCTTGGAGCTATTTTCAATGCTTTTCCATATACGGCATTTTCACAAAATGTCGGGCTTGTACAAATGTCAGGGATTAAAACAAACCGTGTAATTTATATTACTGCTGGTATGTTAATTGGATTAGGTCTTGTTCCAAAAATCGCAGCATTAGCTACAATCATTCCGTCATCTGTACTAGGTGGAGCAATGGTTGCGATGTTTGGAATGGTCGTTGCGTATGGAATTAAAATGTTAGGACAAGTTTCTTTTGCATCACAAGAAAATTTACTGATTGTTGCTTGCTCTGTTGGTTTAGGACTTGGTGTTACAGTTGTTCCTGAAATCTTTGCAGGTTTACCAGAGTCTGTAAAAATTTTAACGAATAGCGGCATTGTAGCAGGAAGTGTAACAGCCATATTATTGAATATCATTTTTAATATTATTCCATCAAGTCAAAAACAAAAGCGAGAACAAGAGACTGTGTTACAGAGTCAGGCTTCTTAAAGTTGTAGTAAACAGAAAAAGCTGTTAAAAGGTTGCCAGCATAATTGTAACTTAGAAATGCAGGCAACCTTTTTAATGATTAACATCTTAAACAAATAAAAAGAGAGCGAATATTAATCACTCTCCGGAAACTTTCCAAACGTAAAGATCTTCAACTGTACAGTTTAATTCTTTTGAAATTGTCATTGCATTATTAAGATTCATGACTTTTTTATCTAGATAGTCATTTAACTGTTCTACTGGAATATTTGTTTTATTCGCTAGAACATCAAGCTCAGTGTTACTTTTGGTTAATAATTCTTTAAGATTACTTTTCTTTGCTTTATACGCTGCCAAATTTGACACCTCGCTTCTTAATCAAGCATAGCACAATACGAAATGAATTGATACTTTCCATCATATTATTTTCCAATTTACTAATTAGCAGGCATTAGAAAGTGATATTTTGAATAGGAAAGGTAGAGAATAATATTATGAATATAAGAAGTATTGTATTATTTTATTAATTTAATTAGGTATTATACAAATTGTGTGCTATGCTTAAGTTAACCATTGAAATACCTTTTAGCAAGTTTAGTTCCCCATTCTTTTTTGAGTGGGGATTTTTTAATTGCGTTTAAACCATAACAAAATCAAATAAAAAAGGACCCGTATTACGGGTCCTTTTTTATTTGAAATTATGCTTTGTTTACGTTAGTTGCTTGTGGTCCACGTTGACCTTGTTCAACTTCAAAAGTCACTTTTTGACCTTCGTCTAAAGATTTAAATCCTTCGCCTTGGATAGCTGAGAAATGTACGAATACATCGTCTCCACCTTCAACTTCGATGAAACCGAAACCTTTTTCTGCGTTAAACCATTTTACTGTACCTTGTTGCATAATTGTTGCCTCCTGTGTGGAAATACCACAATTTATTACTATCCTTGCTCAATTAGATATCAAAGGCGAAAAGTTTAAACACTTATTCTTTCCTTACAGACCGAACAAAAATAATTCTTCTATAGCATAACAGATAATTTTTAGAAAAGCAAATAAGGAAAAATAAAACTTCTACAGAACCTGGTTTATTTGCCAAATTGTACTTAACCAAATAAATATGTTACAACCAATAAAGAGTAACTTACAGGAGGACTTATAATGGAAGAAATAAAAGAATTATTATCTAAGGCGTTAAAAACAAATAAACAAGTTATAAAAGGTCAGGAATTTAGTATAAAGGCACATTTAACTGGTAGAGAAGATTATATAAACCTATACGTGAGCGGTGCTGTAATTGCTGTGTATGATGTAGAAGATCAAGATCTAAATATTCTCAACTATAAATTTAAAAAAGCTGTAAAATATTTTGGTGAATGCTTAGAAGAAGAGGGAATGGAAGTATACATTGATGAAGGCTTAATGGATTAACACTTCCGGTATTGGAGTGTTTTTTGTTAATAACAGGTCTGGTTTAGCAGACTGATGTAATTGTATAGACGTTAAATAATCAATTATGCAGGAAAGTAATAAAGGAATAAAGAATAGTTATTACAATAACGAAATATACTGGAGGGATGATTTTGGGTATTTTAGACGGACTAATGGGTAATGTCTCAGAAGTTGATATCAGTTCAGTTGAAAAAGAATTAGAAGTAATTGTTACTGATAACGAAAAAATTGAAAAAGCTTATAAATTAATTCGAGATTTAATTGTTTTTACAAATACGCGATTAATTCTTATTGACAAGCAAGGAGTAACAGGGAAGAAAGTGGAATATCATTCAATTCCATACAAAAGCATCACCCATTTTAGCGTAGAAACGGCTGGTAGCTTTGATTTAGATGCAGAATTAAAAATTTGGATTTCTAGTACAGCAAATCCAGTTTCGAAACAATTCAAAAAAGATAAAAGCATTTATGATGTACAAAAAGCATTAGCATCATATGTAGCAAGATAATATCATAAAGCAGCTCATGCAGGTCTCCCGTTCGTTTAGAGGGAGGCCTTTTTATGAAAAAACCTGTCATGAATATAGAAACGAAAAAATAATCTTTTATAAATTAACAATAGGGAGACAAACATGCGAGTTAAAGATCTAACAATAACACGTCTTTTTACAGTTAACTCATTTATTGAAGTGGCAAATATTGCAAACAAATTTGAGTCAGATATTATGATTGTAGGACCAAACTTTAAAACAGATGCTAAGAGTTTATTAGGATTATTAGCAACCATTCAAACAGGAACAAATATTCGAATTGTAGCAGCTGGAGAGGATGAAGAAGAAGCCATAAAGGAATGCATTAAACTTTTTTTATAAATGTGTTAAAAACTTAATTAGGAAATACCTTTTTTTATTCACCTTGTCCGTAGAACTTGAATACTCTATAAAAACGGAAACATCAAGGATGGGTGAATACAATTGGTAAAAAAATTCATGATGTTTAGGTGGATGGAAAAAAGAAGGAAAAATCACATTGAAAAAATGAAGGACCTTGGGAAATGTCCTGATTGTCGTGGATATGGAGTTGTTATTGTGCCAATGCACTATATAGGGAGTAATGTAGAGTGTTATACGTGTAAAGGCACAGGAAAATACACAGTATGGGAAAATAATAGATAACTTAAAAAATAAAAGAAAGTGTCAACCCCTCCAACAAATGAATTGCAGGAGAGGTCCGACACTCTTTTACATATAAATTAGTTCTTTTCTAAAAGACGTTCTTTCTGGTCATGATATTCATCTTCTGACAAAATGTCTAAATCATACAATTCTTTAATTTTCTTTAATTTTTCAAAATTATCAACAGCAGAATCGACTCTCTGATTTTTCACTTCAACAATCTTTTCTTCAATTAGTTCCTTCAATTCTATTGCCATTTCTCTTTCTTGCTTGGAAAACTCAATTGTGTTTTCAAGTCTTTCACTTTTATGATCATTTTTACCACAATCAAGGAACATGTAACCATTTGAAGCAAATCCAGGTTCTTTCACTGAAACATTAACAATGTTTTTATATTGTACTAACTTTATTTTGTTAAATTTCCCTAAAAACCCACCATGAATTATTTCAATACTGTTTTGGTACATATAAATCGTAGTTTTACTTCCTTTTTTAAACATATATTCTTTAAATGCTAATTCAGCCACGATAATCCCCTCTTCTATCCCCAGAAATTAAATTAATAAACTCTTTTATTTTACAAAAAAAATCGACAATTGTTAATAAGAATTCAATCATATATGTAGATATTTTTATAGAACATTTTTCTCATATTTTACACTATCGGATCCTACTTTATGTTGCATGTTTAAATATTCCTAAAATTGAACTCTAAACAGGTCTCTTTAAAATAATTCTTGGGAAAAGGTTTAAAATGTCACCTCTTGATGAATAGTAAGGAATATTAAGGAAAAAGAGGTGAACCCATTGAATTTTCTTCGTGGATTATCAGAATGGAAGCAGGCGAGAATCGAGAAAGTTCGCGCTGATATGGAATCTTTAGGAAGGTGCCCTGATTGCAGGGGAAGAGGTTTTACATCATCCTTAACAAGTGTTTATACACCTACGTATGATGCGGTTTTTGATTGTCCAGGTTGCAATGGTACTGGGCAATATGCAGAATGGAATGGTAATGGTGACCAATATCAGTAAATGAGTTGTTAAGAATGGATAGTAAACTGATTTTTGAGCAAAAATAGATTTGGCTTCACAAAAAATGTGAGGGGGAGATATGAAATGAAATGGCAAAAGCAATTACTTTCTAAATTAAAGGAACGAGACGGAAAGAAAATAGCTCTAGCGATTGATACTTCTACAAATCAAACGAACACACTGTTAATACAAAATATTGTTAAGTTATTTGGAGAAGTAACCCCTAATGCATTACTAGTGCAAGCTGACTTTAAGATAAGAAGCATTACTCCTATTAAGGAAGATAAAATTACTTATTATACTCATGGAAAGTCCTCGTATACAGAAGTGCTTGAGTGGGCTGAAAAAGAAGAAATAGACACCCTCTTTTATATAACGGATGTAACTGGATATTTCTATGATGAACTTCAGGTAAACAATGAAGTTTTTTGGTTGGTACCTGATGAATTTGTTCCAAAAGTACCATTTGGAAAGGCAATCAGGGTAGCTTAAATGGTTTGACTTATTGGTCCAAAGTGAAGAGGCTGACAAATTGTCAGCCTTTCTATAGAGGAGAAAAGCAAAGGTGGCATTATCGTGGATAAGAAAGCAGTTATAAAAGAGTTTACCTCAAAAACAGGCGAGACAGTTATCCTTCGACCTGTAGAAAAGAGAGATGCTGAATTAATCGTTAGTGCAGTGGAACAGATTATTAATTCTGGTTCCTATATCCAAAAGGAAGCTGCTAGATCTATACAGGATGAAATCAAATTTATAGAGCATATGGCTCACCAAGATAATATGTATGTCTCAGTAGAAATAAATCATCAAATAGTAGGTATTGCACGAGTTATTAGGGGAGAGTTGGAAATGAAAAGACACACTGGACTCTTTCGTACATGGTTAGTTGAGGCAGCGCAAGGAAAGGGAATTGGTACAGAACTTTTAAAATATACGATTGAATGGTGTAAGACCCATAAATTACATAAACTATGTTTGACTGTTTTTGCGTCAAATGGATTTGCTCATAAACTTTACGAAAGATTTGGATTTGTACAAGAAGGTATACAAAAGGATCAAGTCAAAATTAACGGAAAATATGATGACGAGATTTTTATGGCATATTTCTTTAAGTAATTTCCAACAATTCTCAATGAGTGACAGCTAAAAATGATATATAATAAAGATGCACAACAACAACTCCTTTAAAACGTTAGCTTTTCCCCTTTTGATTGGGAAAGGCTTTTTTTATATGTTAAGGTAATTTGCAATTGTGTAACTTTACATAAAAACTTATATAAATGGATAATTTTAGACAAAGTTGGTGATAGTAACCTTATTGAAAATGAGGTGAAAACCAATATGGTCTATGCGTTATCTGTTGGAAAGGCAATTCCACAATATGAAATGAGTCAGGAAACAACTGTGGAGTTTGCTAAAGAAATATTTCATGACTCTTTTAAAGATCTAGAACGACTTCTACCCGTATTTAAAAACGGTGAAATAGAAAGAAGACAATTTGCAGAACCGCTTGAATGGTATAAGCAAACACATACATTTGAAGAAAAGAATGAACTGTACATTGATAGAGCCGTAACATATGGTGTTGAGGCAGTAAAAAATTGCTTAACTAATCATACCTTGTTACAGCAGGACATTCACTATAAAGAAATAGATGCGATTTTCTTTATTAGTACAACAGGAATTTCCACACCTAGTATTGATGCTAAAATTATGAATTGCTTACCCTTTAAAGAAACGACTAAGCGAATCCCTATCTGGGGATTAGGGTGTGCTGGGGGTGCAGCAGGATTGTCCAGAGCATATGAATATTGTCTGGCGTTTCCTGAAGCAATGGTTCTTGTTATCTCTGTTGAGCTTTGTAGCCTTACTTTTCAGCATGACGATAAGACGAAAAGCAACTTGATTGGAACGTCATTGTTTGCAGATGGTGTTGCCTGTACATGTATCGCAGGAAGTCATGTGAACTGGAAGAAACGATCAAAATTGGCTTCACTGCCAAAATTGTTGGGGACAAGATCGACATTTATGAAAGATTCTGAAGACGTAATGGGATGGAATATTAAAAATAATGGTTTATATGTTGTTTTTTCTCGTGACATTCCCTCTATTATTAAAAAATGGTTGAAACCGCAAGTAATAGATTTCTTAAAGGAATACGACCTTGAAGTAAAAGATATTAATCATTTTATTGCACATCCTGGTGGTAAAAAGGTGCTGGATGCGTATATGGATGGTCTAGGTTTTAATGAACATCATTTGCATATTTCAAAAGAAATCTTGATCAAACACGGAAATATGTCATCAGTAACGGTTATGTATGTTTTAGAAGAATATTTAAAACGTGAAGTTGGTAAACCGGGTGAACATGGCTTAATTGGAGCACTTGGTCCAGGATTTAGTTCTGAAATGCTACTCGTTAAGTGGGAGGGTAAATAAATGTTGTTTTATCTTTTATTTTCATTATTGATTGTTCAGCGACTTACTGAGCTATTTATTGCGAAAAAGAATGAAAAGTGGATGATAAATAGGGGAGGAGAGGAACATGGTAATAAACATTACCCATTTATTGTATCCCTACACGTCCTGTTTCTTATCTCGCTTTTATTAGAGGTAATTATATTTCATAAAGATTTAACTGAGCTTTGGTTTGTGTTAGTACCTATATTACTTATAACACAATTAATGAGATACTGGTCTGTAATTTCTCTCGGACATTATTGGAATACAAAGATCATTATCGTTCCAAATGATATTGTCGTTTCAAAAGGACCATATCAATTTATCAAACACCCAAATTATGTTGTAGTTGCGGTAGAAATCCTAATTATCCCTCTGTTGTTCGATGCATATGTCACATCATTAGTATTTACCATGCTAAATATAGTCATGATGACAATTAGAATACCTGCTGAAGAAAAAGCGCTTCAAACATATACAAATTATCAAGAAGTATTTACAGTAAAATCAAGGTTTTTACCTAATAAAAGATAATCAGCAGATTTTTCGAAAAATTTCGGGAGAGATATTGAAAATGATTATCATTGATGATAGAATGAATCTATATTGAAAATCATTCTCAAAATATGGAGGTCTGCTGCGAATATGACTATGTTATTTGTCGGTTGTACCGTTGTTACTTATAGTGTATTGATTGGTTACATACTAAAGAATATAGATGCTCAAAAAGCTTAAAGCTCACAGAAATGTGGGCTTTATTTTTTTGTTAATGTATCTAGAAAAGCCAAGATATTAATTTGTATAGAAACACAAATGAGTTTGCATAGAAAAATATAATAAAATTCTGTAAAATATAAGGTATTAAATGTATAGAGACAAAGGGGATTATCATGACAACGGCTGTAAAATCGAAAGACTTAATGCAAATCGTTATAAATCTTCATAATGAAATAAAAAAGCATGATACTGAAAATGCTCATAAGTTAGTTGAGCTTGCTAACAAGCTTTATCATCAGAAACTATATGTGGCCTTTGCTGGCCATTTTTCCGCTGGTAAGTCATCTATGATTAATAAGCTTTTAGATGAACAAATACTCCCAACAAGCCCTATTCCAACAAGTGCTAACTTAGTACTATTAGAAAAAGGTCAAGAGCAAGTCACTCTTTATTCGTCTGCAAAAGAAAGTATTGAATTAGCGGGAGATTATTCAATTGAGCAAGTGAAAGAATATTGTAAGCAAGGTGACGAAATTGAAAGAATATCCATAAAAAAGCCTTACCAAAACCTTGAAGAAGATGTTGTGATTATGGATTCGCCTGGAATCGATTCTACAGATGCAGCACATAAGTTATCAACTGAGTCCATGCTTCATATTGCCGACACCATTTTTTATGTTACAGACTATAACCATGTTCAATCTGAGGAAAATCTTTCATTCATAAAAGAAATGAAAGATCGAAATAAATTGATTTTCCTTATTGTAAACCAAATTGATAAGCATGTTGAAAAGGAAATTGAATTTAACCATTTTAAAAAGCATATTGAAGAATCATTTGCTGAAGTTGGATTACATCCGCAAGATGTCTTTTTTACAACATTAAAAGATGACCAACATCCAGCGAATCAACTGGATCAAGTAAAAGATCTTATTAAGGTTATTGTTGAGGATAAAAAGCGCTATATAGATCAAAATGTTCATGATTCTGTTACACAAGTCATAAAAGAACATATAGAGAAGTATGAAGAGCAATTAAATTTAACCGATGTAGATGAAAAGGAAGTTCGTGATCGTTTAAACACACTACAAGAGCAAAAACAATTGATCGAGAAAAAAGTAAATGAAGAAGAAAAAATAATTGAAAATTTAACTGTTGAAACAAATGATAAAGTGTCAGCTATTTTAAAAAGTGCAAATTTAATACCTTATGAAACAAGAGAGAAAGCAGCGGCCTATATAGAGTCGGTTGACCCTGCATTTAAGGTAGGGTTTTTATTCTCAAAATCCAAAACAGATCAAGAACGTGAACGAAGAAAGAATGAGTTGTATGAAAGTTTAAAACAAAACATCGAAACTCAAATATCTTGGCATTTTCAGTCATTACTAAAAGACTATCTAAAAACTTATGAAATCCATGATCCAGAGGTCATTCAACAAGTACAATCATTTGCAGTTAAAGTAACAGAGCAAATAATAACGGATGCAATGAAAGCAGGGGCTTCTTACAATAACCAATACGTATTAACTTATTCATCTGATGTTAGTGAATTAATAAAAAAACATAGTAAACAACAAGTCATGAGCTTGTTTCAGAAAATTATTGATTATGTAAGAGATAGTCGACAAAGTGAGTTAGACACAGTCTATAAGGATTTAACTAACTGTAAAGCAGAGATGGCTAAAGTTGAAGATTTAGTATGTAGATTTGAGAATCTGGCAAACTATGAAGAAAATATCTTGAAGATTAGACATGGAAAACTTGTTGAATCATTAGATGATCAAAAATGGTTGGAAGAAAACCAATTTTATAAGAAAAGTGTAAGAACTCTTGAGCTTGAGGAAGTTGTTGATGGTATAGTTCAGGATAGTGAGACAGTTTTAGAAGTCCAAAAGGCAGAGCAGTCTTTAGGGAATCGAGATGAATTTATTCAACAGGCAGAGAATATGTTAAAAGCACTCGAAAATATTCGAGGCTTCAAGCAATTTACTGACTCCTTAGAAGGAAAAATTAAGAGCTATAAAAACAGATCATTCACAGTTGCGTTGTTTGGGGCTTTTAGTGCAGGTAAATCTTCTTTTGCAAATGCATTAATTGGCGAGAGGCTTTTACCTTCCTCTCCTAATCCAACTACTGCAACAATAAATAAAATTGCACCAGTTACAAATGAAAAGCAACATGGTTTAGTGGAAGTAAAACTAAAGTCTAAAGAAGCATTACAAAAGGAAGTAATAGAAAGTATTCCTTCCTTAAGTGAGAAGAACACTTCTACATTTGATGTATTTGTAAACAGTGTGCTAAATCTTCAAGGAAAAGATCAACATGAAAAAGATCAGTTAACTAAATATAAAACGGCTCTTCCTGATTATCAAAATTTAACAACATCAGGTTTGCTAATTACTTCTTCAAAAGAAACCTTTAAAGATTTTGTTGCGAATGAAAATAAAGCGTGTTTGGTTGAGGAGGTAATTGTTTACTTTGATTGTCCAATCACAAGAGCAGGTATTACATTAGTTGATACTCCTGGTGCTGATTCTCTGCATAAACGTCATACAGATGTTGCCTTTCAGTATATTAAAAAGGCAGACGCCATTCTTTATGTGACATATTATAACCATCCTTTTTCAAAAGGAGATCGTGAATTTTTAAGGCAACTAGGCAGGGTAAAGGATTCTTTTACATTAGACAAAATGTTCTTCATTATAAATGCAGTTGATTTAGCGAAAGATGAAGAAGAAGTTGAATTAGTTAAAGCGTATATTCAAGATCAATTCTTAAAGCATGAAATACGAAATGTTCGTCTTTATGGAGTTTCAAGTTTAAATATTCTTTCTGAGAACCTTAGTAATGAAAAAGACTATTCCACTTTTAAACAGCAATTTGATACTTTTATTAAAGAAGAGCTTACAAACACTACAATCATTTCAATTAGGGAAGATTTAAGACGTTCGAAGGAACGAATAGAATCGTTAATCGATGCTGCTGAAAAGAGCGGAATTGAAAAAGAACAAATACGAAAAAGTCTACTGAATGAAAAGCAAAAAGTAAAAGAAGAATTAACAAAAGTAACAAATCAGCATCTAATAAAAACTGTCACACAGGAAATTGAGGAGCTAATCTTTTATTTAAAGCAAAGATTATTCTTCCGTTTTAATGAATTTTTTAAAGAAAGCTTTCATCCAAGTGTTTTTCATCAAACGAGTGATACACAGCACGCTTTACAAATTTGCTTAAACGATTTAGTTAGAACAGTTGAGTTTGAGTTAGTCCAAGAATTACAAGCAACTTCGTTACGAATTGAAAATGTAATAAAGAAGACTTTTGATGATGAATATATAAGAATATCTCAGCTCATTAAGAAACAATCTCAATCCATTACGTTGGCTAGTGTTGAGTTCGAAGAAATTTCAACACCTGATATATCAGTTGAGTTTTCTAGTGATATGATAGCGAAGCTAAAGCCTTCCTTAAAATTATTTAAAAATACAAAATCATTTTTTGAGAAAAATGAAAAGAAAATAATGGGTGAGGATTTAACAGAAAGATTTAATGAGCCTGTCACAATGGTATTAGATAATTATAATCATCAATTTTCGGACTATTATCAAAATACAGTAATGAAGATGCAATCAAGTTTAATTCAGCAAATTACGGTTCAAACAGAAGAAAGCTTTGAGGCTCTCCTTGACATTCAATTTGAAGATACAGGCTATTTAAAGCAAAAGCAATCCAATCTTAGTCAAGTTATTGGACTTTTAGCTTAAATATAATTCTTCTTGGGAAAATTATGATACAATCTATGGATATGAACAAAAACATGTAGGGGGAAGGAGCATGGATTATAAAACGTATCAAGTTTGTGCTACATGTATTCATTTTGAGGCATTACGAAAAAACAACTCTATGCTTTATACCTGCACTCGTTTAAAATATGAGACAAAGCCAACTTATTCGTTTAATTGCTGGACCCCTAAGGAGCATGTTAAGAGGTTAATGGAAAAACGAGGTGAGAACATTGAGTAATGTACATGAAGCAATATCACAACATAGTAAAAATCAACATCACCATATTCAAGCATATTTAAAGCTTGAAGAAAAAAGGGAAGCTCTTATTGAGGAAGCGATCTTCTTATGTGTGAATGCAAAGCCTTTTGAGGTAGAGCAAATTAATACTGTAACAAAAGAAATGAATGAGCTTGCTTCAAAGGGAATCGTCCCAACACGGAAGCTTGTGACTAAGAAAATGGTTGAAGAATTTGTTGCGAAGAAATATGGTAAATAAAGGTTCTTCCTAGCATTTCCAACCACCATTTTGAACAAACCCGATTGAAATGCCTTTCAAGTGGAAAACTAATCTCGATTGATTAAAGTGAAAGGTGTGAATGAAATGGGACGAACAAAACTAGGAAATGCGAATGCACAACGCAACAATAATAAAAAGAAGAAAAATGATTTTAACACTGAGTTTGAATCATATGCTCAACATGAAGCATTAAAACTTAGCAGAGATAATAAAGAAGATTAGCCTAGAAGCCAGCTTGGAACTTTTAGTTTCATGCTGGCTTCTTTGTGGTGTGAATTTCTCCTACAATGACCTCACTCAAAATTAACTCTAAGTACCAACTCCTACTTCAAAGATATATGTTATACTTACCTATGAATCAAATGGAACTAGCGATCTATTTTTTATGTTTGAAAGGAGATTTCAATGAAAAACAACAAACAACATTTATTAATTGTCGATGGCATGGCGCTTTTATTTCGTTCTTTTTTTGCGACATCTGTATATGGGCAATTTATGATAAATAGTAAAGGAACACCAACAAATGCAATTTCAGGATTATTAAAGCATTTGATTTCTGTTATAGAATATACAAAACCAACACATGTTATCTGCTGCTTGATATGGGGAGTAAAACCTATAGAAATGACATTTTTTCAGATTATAAAGCAAATAGACCTGAGGCACCAGTAGAGCTCCAGCCACAATTTGACCTTGCAAAAGAAGTTGTAGCGGCATTAAATATTCCAAACGTGGGAATAGAAGGTTATGAAGCTGATGATTGCATTGGAACGCTTGCAAAAACATATGAAGCTGATATGAAAGTATCAATTATAACTGGTGACAAAGATATCCTCCAGCTTTTAAATGATACTGTTGATGTATTGATTCTTCAAAAAGGAATCGGTAATTACAAACATTATACAAAAGATTCATATATAGAAGAGTTTCAAATCGAACCTCGTATGTTAATTGATGTTAAAGCGTTAATGGGCGATCCAAGTGATAATTATCCTGGTGTAAAAGGAATAGGGGAAAAAACAGCATTTAAATTAATTACTCAATATCGATCAATTGATGTGCTGTTGCAAAATGTTTCAGAGTTAACCAAAGGTCAAAAAACAAAAATAGAAAATGATTTGGATATGTTACTTTTATCAAGAAAATTGGCCGAAATTAATTGTCAAGCACCTCTTGAATGTTTACTTGAAGATGCTATTTTTCAAATTGACGAAGAAAAGGCATTTTCTATTATTAAGGATTTAGAACTAAAAGGAATTCAAAAGTTACTAAAGAATGTAACTGACGTGAAAGAGGCTATATAATATTAAAATTTTAGGGGCTGACCCAAAAGTCTAGATTTTAGACCTTTGGGTTAGCCTTTTTTTAAAAGTGTTTTTAATAAAGTTAAATATAAAAACTGGTTCGTTACATTGCGCTCCAGACACTTGCTTTCCGCGGGGAGGAAGCTGAGCCTCCTCGCCTTCGCCTGCGGGGTCTCAGCCTTTCCTCTACCTCCCGCAGGAGTCAAGTGTCTTCCGCTCCATTCCACTATCCATTTAAAATAATATTTATCTGCATCAATCTACGAAAACAGCTTTTTAAAAGACAAAATTAAAACAAAAAAATCGTCCAATTTTGTATAATGAAGTTACCACACCACCTTATACAAGAAAGGAACGATTTTTTTATGAAATATGATCATATCTCTTTCGTTAATTATAACATGAATCAGTTAGTTCTTCCATTAGACCTTGAAATTCTCATCCCTCAAAATCATTTATCTATCATTGTTCACGAAGCTGTAGAAAAGCTAGACGATACTTTGTTGGTTCAACCCTACAAAGGTGGTGGACGCCCATCCTATCACCCAAAAATGTTACTTAAAGTCATCATATATGCTTATACACAAAAAGTTTATTCAGGAAGACAAATGGAAAAGTTACTAACCGAAAATATCTACTTTATGTGGTTAAGCGGTAGTCAAACTCCTGATTTTCGTACGATCAATCGGTTTCGATCAGAGCGAATGAAAGACATTATCTATCAAGTCTTCTTCTCAATTGTAGAGTTACTACGTGAAAAAGGATTAGTCAAGCTGGAGCACTATTTTGTAGATGGGACTAAGATTGAAGCAAATGCAAATCAGTATACTTTTGTTTGGCGGAAAGCGACAGAGAAATATGAAAAAAGTTTAGATGATAAATATCGTCAACTCGCTTTACAAATTGAGCACATCCTTGAAAATGAGGAAAAGACGGCCCCTTCCATGGGGCTAGAAGAAAAGCTGAAAGAAACTCCTATTACTTCAGAACAGATTGAAGAAAGTATTAAAAAGTTAGAAAAGCATTTAGAGACAGAACCTAAAAATAAAGAGGCAAAAAAAGCTGTTCGATTATTAAAGAAAGACTATCTTCCTCGAAAAATGAAATATGAAGAACAAAATCAACTTTTCAATGGAAGAAACAGTTTCTCGAAAACAGATAATGATGCAACCTTTATGAGAATGAAGGAAGATCATATGCGAAATGGGCAGTTAAAACCAGGATATAATGTACAAACAGGAACAGAAGGTCAATTTATTACAGGTTTCTCTCTACATCAAAGAGCAGGTGATCCAGGCTGCTTGATCCCTCATCTTCAACACCTGGAGGAGCACGGAGTGAAACCAGAAAAAATAGTTGCCGATTCTGGTTATGGTAGTGAGGAAAACTATGACTTTTTAGAAAGAGAAGGACGAACAGCGTACATAAAATATAATACATTTGATCAAGAACAAAAAAGAAACTGGAAAAAGAAAATCGAACGTGTAGAAAATATGGAGTACGATGAGGAACTAGATGAGTTTATATGTGCAAACAAGCAAAGCCTTGTTTTCCAGTATGAAACCTCAAAAACTTCTGAAAATGAATATGTTTCAATTAAAAGAAAATATTCATGTTTTGAATGTGCCGGCTGCCCTTTCCAAAAAACTTGTGCCAAAGGAAAAGAACAAAAAACAATTACAATATCTCTAGAAAATCAAAGACAACGAAAAGAGATTCGTGAACGTCTTCAGAGTGAAGAAGGAAGAAAATTATATAGTCAACGAAAATGTGATGTGGAAAGTGTATTTGGACAAATAAAACATAATCAGCAGTTCAGACGCTTTTCGATGCGTGGCCTCCAAAAAAATACAATTGAATGGGGGCTTCTTTGCGTTGCGCATAACTGTAAAAAAATGCAGAAAGCAATAAAAAGAAATAAAGTAAAAGAGGAAATTGGATGCCAATAAGGGGGAGGAATACCCCTTTTTCATTAAAAAATCCTACTTATTTGGTTTCTATGCAAAAAATAAAGAAAGGGTGCTCAAAAGGTCGTTATTTAACAACCTTTTGAGTCACCCTCTTTTTTATTTCGTATTTTTTTTCTTAGCTGCATTTTCAAGTTTACTTTTTGGCTCGGTTGAAAATTCAACATCTTTAGCATGACCTTGTGGGTTAACACTTGGCGCTTTTCTTCCGCGATTATTACCTTTTTTTTCACTGCTCATGTTCGGTCACCTCCATTTGTATTATGACCAAAAATCCACAAAGAAATTTATGACGAAAAAAGATGGAATTTGTCGACGTTTTTTTGATATGATCAAAGTACTACATATTTCGATAAGGATGAATAATACAGGATGGCTCGTACAGTTAGAGATTATGTTACCTTTTTAGCTAGTAAAGGATTTATCCTAGGTGAGGAAGCTTATGGTTTCATTGAGTTTGGACAGCAGTATACAGATACATCAGATGAAATTGTCATTATTGCCATTGAGCTTACACTAAAAATACAAAAAGAATTTGATGGTTCTTTTTATATTTCATTATTAGAACAATTTAAGGCAGAAGACATACTGAATCGTAAACAGGCTTTTCATCATATACAAACATTAAATTTAATGTAAAAAGTCTTTAAGCTTAGGGCTTAAAGACTAGTTTCTTGATTAATCGATGTTTTAAGTATTTTCATATTAGGCAATTCTGAAACAATCATGGCTAAAAAAATAAGGAAGCAGCCAATTAAACCATTTGTAGTTAAACGTTCGTTAATTAAAAGAAAGGCTGTTAAAGCAGCGAATACTGGTTCCATAGCAAAAATCAGCGCTACTCTTGCGGCTGTGGTAATTTGTTGAAACTTAGTTTGGAGTAAAAAGGCTAGAGCAGTTGCCAGTATCGATGTAACAGCTAACGCAATCAAAACGTCCATATTTAATAAAGCGGTTGATACAATTGATGATCTCTCGAATAAACCAGCGCTTATAAAGCTTAATAGAGAGACAGTTAAGAGCTGAATGATAGTTAAGGGTAGTGCTTTATGTTTGTTTGAAAATTTTCCTGTATAAACAATATGAAGGGCAAACCCAATAGCACAAATCAATACAAGACCATCACCTATATTCATTTGGGATAATCCTGCAACAGTAAGAAAGTACAAGCCTATTGTTCCTACACCAGCAGCGATAAATACAACAAAGTTTGGTTTTTCCTTTAAGATAAATACAGATAATAAAGGAACTACCATAACGCTTAGACCTGTAATAAATCCGGCTTTTGAGGATGTTGTATACATCAGACCAACAGTTTGAAAACTATATCCAATAAATAAAAATATTCCTAAAAATACTCCTGATTTAAGCAATTCTTTAGATAACCAACCTTTAGGGATTTTAAAAAGAAATAATGATAGTAGGGCTGCCGCAATTAAAAAGCGAATTCCATTAAACAAATTAGGTGGTATAAATTCAATTGCATTTTGAACAATCACAAAGGTTGCTCCCCAAATAAATGCTACAAATAACAGACTTGCATCTGCTACTAACGTTCTTTTCATTTATTTCACTTCTTTCTTTCAGTATAAACTAAGATTGTTTCAAAATAGCACTTCTGGCTAACTGGTCGGCGACTTTATTTTCTTTACTAGGAATCCATTTTAAGAAGAACAAATCAAATTGATTAGAAAGCTTCATTACCTTTTCTAAAAGAGGAGCAAAATTGTTATTCTTAACAAATTGTTTTTCAAATGCTCGATCCACAAGTTGTGAATCAGTTCTAAAAGAAGCGACTTTATATCCTTGATTCAAACAAATCTCCATTCCTTTAATCAATGCATGATATTCTGCTTCATGATTTGTCATAGATCCTAAAGGTAAAGAGTATTGTTCGGCCGTACCATGTCCTTTTATAAAGATTCCTGCACCAGATAAACCTGGATCACCTGCACTGGCTCCATCTACATATACTTCAATCAAACAAACACCTCCAAAATTAAAATATTTCATTAAATACTAAAACGATGGTAAAATAAATAGCATTATCATAAAGGAATTGATAAAAACAAACACGAGTAGAATAAATCGAATATGATTATAGCATATTGACTACATTAGTTATAGGAAGAATTATTCGAAACGGTTTTGATGATATTAGTGATATAGAAACATCAAGATTTCCCCTTAAAATTAACAGAAATTTCAGGAGTGAATCTATTGAATTATCGCATAGAATGGACTTATCAAACAAAAAGAAAATTAGAAACAATGATAACAACAGAATATCATTCTTTAAACGAATCCATTGTTTTGGCTGAGGACTTTCTTCAAACAGGAAGAGTAAAGAACCTTTCATTTTTCTCAGAGGATGGCCAGTCATGGACTCTTAAGGAACTTAAAAAATTAAAAGAAATTGTTAAAGATGAACCACATGATGTTGTTGCCTTTTTTGATGGTGGATTTCATAAAAGCACAAAATTAGCTGGATTCGGTGCAGTGGTTTATTACACGCAAAGTGGAAATCGATATCGAATTCGAATGAATGAAAAAGCAGAAGAAATGGAATCAAACAATGAAGCAGAATATGCTGCCTTTCATTATTTGGTGGATGTTCTAGAGGAAAACGGAATAACGAAACAAAAAGTATTGTTCAAAGGTGACTCGCAAGTAGTATTAAACCAACTATCAGGTGAATGGCCTTGTTATGAAGAAGAATTTAATAATTGGCTAGATCGCATAGAAAGCAAATTAAAAAAACTGAAAATAACAGCATCCTATGAGCCAGTATCGAGAAAAGAAAATACAGAAGCAGATAAGCTAGCAACTCAAGCGATGGAAGGAATCGAAATTAGTAGTAAAATGATCATAAATGAGGACGTTGAAGAACATGAGTAAAAAGCAAACACTCCAAGAACTTAGTGAAATCATTGATACTTATTGTGTGAATTGCTTATTAAAAAAGCATTTTAGAGAAGAGTATGGAAAAAGCTTTGCCCATTCTTTTTGTATTAATAAATGTACTGTTGGTGAGAAAATAAAAGAAGTTGGCAAGAAGTTGTTGTAACATGTTACAGTTACAAACAAAAGCAAGAAGCAAATCATAACCTATAGTAAATAAAACACCTTTTGATAACAAAAAAATCCGCTATTTAGCGGATTTTTTTGTAGTTAATCATTTATTTTCTAGCTTCTGATAATTGATGCTCACACTGTTGTAACAGTTGTTGCTGTTTATTCACAAAATCTGAATCAACACCTGTCTCATTGGTGCGACTCATAATATCCTTCGCATCTCTTATTGCATTTTCTGCATTTTGTAGAGCTTCCGGATCTAATTGCATCGTTGCAGCTCCAACCATTTTTTGTGCTGCTTTTACAGATGCTTCAAGTTGTCCTAAATCATTCATTCCACTAATTAATCCAGTATGATTTATTTGATCCATAAAAAACACCTCCAATCATTAGTTTTTGAATTATTAACATGAAATATTCGTTAAAAAAAACAAAATTATTTTCTATGACAAATGAAGGTGTCATGTTAAAATGAAAATAGGATTAAATATTGTAAAAATATAGGATTAATATAAATCATTTTGACTAGATATCTGTCAAAATTTTATTGGTGGAGGAGAGATTCACTATGGCAACTGAGCCGTTAGATTCATCTATTAAAGAAGCATTTTCTGAAATTTATAAAGATCTTGACAAATTGGTCTTTATAGCGAACAACGCAAATATATTCAATTCAAATGAGGTTAGTAGAATTGAAAAAAGTATTAAGCAAAATGTTAAAGCAATTGAATATTTATTGATCAGTCAGAAGTCCGGCATGACAAAATAAAAGGAGAGCAAATAAAAACTGAAGGTCAAGTCATATTTTCCAACGATTGGTTACATAATAATAAACGCAAAAAAGAGGCTGAAAAATCCAGCCTCTTTTATATCTAGTTGTTTATGGTTAAATCACATGTGTGAAATCTTGTGATTATAACTTTGTAACGTTAGCAGCTTGTGGTCCGCGGTTACCTTCAACGATTTCAAAGGAAACTTCTTGACCTTCTTCTAATGATTTGTAACCATCACCTTGGATTGCAGTGAAGTGTACGAATACATCGTCTCCGCCTTCAACTTCGATGAATCCAAACCCTTTTTCATTGTTAAACCATTTTACTTTACCGTTTTGCATAGTACTTAATCCTCCTAATACTGTAGCACGGGTGGTGCTAAAAAAAATTTTATCATTAATGAATATGATATGTAGATTTTTAACAAGGATGATAGATTTCTGAGATGTATTATTACAATATATACTCAGCTTAATGATAATTTAACTATACACCAATCTAAAGATAACCGTCAAGGTCAAGAAAAATGTTTTAACAAATCTTTCAGAAACTTACATTTATGGAATAGATAATACTTACATAAAACAAGCATATAATGATTAAAAAGGGTGGAGTGGATCTTAATGCGTAAGTTTGATTTAAATGGAAATAGCATCATTATTACATCCTCAAAAAAAATAGATGATTTAGAGTTTAATAGGGCTTATCAAGCTATTATTAACGTAGGAGATAAATTACTGTATTTGAGAAAATCTTCCATCATTTTAATACAAGATCATGAAGAAAATTTTATCGTTGTAGAACGAATGAACACAGATACTATTACCTTACATATACATCATGAAATACCAGTAGATCATGTATATAAAGTAGGCTAAAAGAGACAATAGTTAATGGAAAATTTAGTTCACTTTTTTTAAAAAAAGTTTATAATAATGATGATACATGTAAAGATTTTGGCGAGTAAAGATGAATACATAATCATCTTTCCAAAGTGCTAATGTGAAGGGGAGATTTAAAAGTGGTAGAAAAATCGTTTACAATCACAAGTGAAGCAGGTCTACACGCTAGACCAGCAACAGCTTTAGTGAATGCAGTAAATTCATTTACAGCTGATGTTAACTTAGAGGCTAATGGTCGTACAGTTAACCTAAAATCAATTATGGGCGTAATGTCACTTGGTATTTCTAAAGGAACAAAAGTGACAATTACAGCAAGTGGAAGCGATGAACAAGCAGCACTAGAAGCTGTTGAACGCGCTATTACTACAGAAGGCCTAGGAGAGTAATAAAGGGTTAAAAGGCGGGGATAACCCGCCTTTTGCATGTGATAATTTCTTTATTCCATTCTTGTTTTGTCTCTTTGATCTTTATTTCGTTTGTTTCCTTTGCTATTGTCTCCGGCAATATGTTCTTCAGCAAACTCCATTTGATTCATTCCGTTTTGTGGCGAGTTTTGATTTTTACTACCTTTATTATATTTTTTTGTCATCATAATCCTCCTCTTTTTAAGAAAACATTTCCTAATTTATGTATGAGTAATGATTTATCATACAGAAGTTATTTTTTGTTGAATGTGAAAATATATTCCTTAAACATAAGATCACTTTAAATGAAAGAAAAAATGTCCGGTCAAAAAATCGGACATTTTTAGAGAAATACCGCTACATTTGTACAGCATTGGTTTTTGAGGGTACAAGCTTTTGTTGAAGTTTCTTTGACTGATAAATCCACCCTGTATATGAAGAGATAATTTGAAGATTCTTATCAAGTTTAACCACTGCCATATATGGGTAATGATGATTATGACGAAATCTTAAATCAATCCAACGGACTTCATATCCTTTTGGATGAGGAACATACATAGCATGAACATGCCCTGAATTTGCTAGAAAATGTTTTACATTATGATCGTCCAGGGAAGCAATAATATAAGGGCAAAGTTGATTATGTTTTTCGAAAGTATGGATAAGGTGAAGACCATTTTTATCAAGAATACCAACATAATAAATTTGATCTGTTTCGAACACAACATGCCATTTGCGAAGCCATATAGTTGGAACAATTGTACAAATTCCTTTCATATCCATCGATTGAATAACTTGTTTTTTGTTTTTTAGTGATATGTAAAAACGAACAACAAGATAACCAATAATCACGATATATCCCCATAAAAATACAAATCCAGAATGAAATCCAATAGTCCAAAATGAAAAACAAATGAGGTGAACCAAGATGATAAATGGATCAAATAACGGGACAAAGTTTAATGACAACCAATTTTTTGTTAATGGTCTTGCAGCTTGGGTACCATAAGCATTTAAAATATCAAATCCAACATGTAAGATAACTGCTAAAAAAGTCCAATAAAGTAAAGGATAGAATGAAACGTCCTTAAAAAAGAGAAACGTAATACATGAAATAAGTACTGTCCAAAGAAAAAGGGCAGGGATGGAATGAGAGGCACCTCTATGATGCTCAATATACATACCATTACCTTTTAAAAGTTTAATTCCGTAATCAAAATCTGGTGCATTTGATCCTATGACCGTACCAATCATAATAGCTTGTGCTAATTCAGGACTACCCGCAACAGCAGGATCAATATAAGCTAAACCAGCTAAGCCAAATCCCATTATTATGTGAGTACTTGTATCCATTTCAGCCTCCAGATAGTAAGGTAAACCTCTCATCCGTTTTAGATACTAATAGTTTACGGAGCCCGCCATTACTTTTTTATCTCTAATGTAAGAAGCTTCTTTTATCATATCCTCAATAATAAGATCTGAAGAATTAGGTACATGTAGCTTTTTAATATTGTCTCTCATTTTTTGTAACTTTTGATCATCTGCCAATAATTGATTTACTTCATCAAAAATATCCTCAATTTGATTAATAATAATTGCTGAAGAATTATCTTCAAAAAAGTGGGCATTTTCTTTTTCTTGACCAGGAACAGGTTTAAAAAGGACAACAGGTAACCCAATTGCAGTTGCTTCTGTTAGAGTAATACCTCCTGGCTTTGTTATCATGCATGAAGCAACACGGTATAACTCATCAATTCGCTCAACATAACTTAATACTTTAAATTGCTCAGGATACTGAGTAGCGAGAGGATCCAGCGTTTCTTTTAGTAAAGTATTATTTCCACAAACAACGATGGTTTGAATATGTTCACTTTGGTTAATAAACGACTGGCATAATTCCTTAACATTTTTTAAAACTCCATGTGCACCTGCAACTATAAGTAATGTTTTCTTATCAGGATCTAACTTGTATTTTTCATAGATTTCGTTTAAATCCATTTTTTCTTCGAATTGTTTACGGATAGGTATTCCTGTAACTTTTATTGTGCTTGGATGGATGCCAAGTTGTAAAAGTTTCTCTTTGACATGATTTGTAGCAACATAATATTTATCAATATTTTCATGAACCCAAATTCTGTGTAAACAAAAGTCAGTTAGGACATTAAACGTGGGAATCACCGTACCAGTCTTACGACGATATTCAGGAACAACAATCATAGGGAAGGTATTAATAATCATGTCGGGTTGTTCACTTGTCACGATTTGATGCAAACGTTTGTGCCCCATTTTAAAATACAGGTTCATCATTCTTTTGTTATAAATTTTATCAACTCCGTAGTAAAAAAGGCGATAAAATTGTTTTCCGATTGAGAAACTTTTTAAATATAAGTATTGGGTAATTTCTGAAAAAACGGGAAAAGATTCCGAGTAAAGATTACACACGATTACCTTGCTAAAACCCATCTGCTTACACTTATCTTCTAATGTCTTTGCAACTTGAACATGACCATTGCCATATTTAGCTGTCAAAATTAACACCTTCGAATTTCTTTTCAACATTTTCACCTCAATCTAGTAAAGAAACGGATCAGTACAAGAAAAAAAGTTCATATCAAACTATATGTAAAATATGAACTCAATTTGTCTTAAAGATTACCATATAATTATTACTTTTTTATAAAGCAATTATTAAGTATTTCTTAAGATGTAAAGTGGTTGTAAAAAATATTGAATTTTTAAATGAATTTGTGGTTAAATAAATAGTTTGCGAGACTTTCAATCCCAAATATACGGTGTTTCTTGGTATACGTAATAGTTCAGCCAATTCACAAACAGTAGGTTCGCATGTGACCTCCAACACTGTATTGGTCTATTTTTAGGATCGTTATTTTTAAAATAATTTTCTGGCATCTCGATTTCCAGGCCCTTTGAAAGATCACGTTCATATTCATCTTTTAATGAAGTTAATTCATATTCAGGATGCCCTGTTAAAAAGATTTGTTTACCATCCTGTGACATCACTAAACAAACTCCTGCTTTATCGGAATAAGAAAGAATTTGAAGCTCTTCAACTCGTTCAATTTCCTCTTTTAATACATCTGTATGTCTAGAGTGTGGAACAAAGTAAAGGTCATCAAAACCTCTTACCAATTTTACTGTTGGATCTACAATTTCATGCTCAAAAATTCCAAAGCATTTTTTATCCAATTGATATTTATTTACGCCATAGTGATGGTAAAGTCCTGCTTGGGCACCCCAACAAATATGTAAAGTTGAGGTAACATTTGTTCTAGTCCAGTCCATAATTGTTTGAAGTTCAGGCCAATATGAGACTTCATTGAACTCCAAATGCTCAATTGGTGCACCAGTAATAATCATCCCATCAAACTTTTTATGCTGGATATGTCTAAAAGTTGTATAAAATTCCTTTAAGTGCTCTATTGCAGTTGTTTTTGATTTATGTGTTTCAGGACGTAAAAAAGTAATGTTTAACTGTAATGGTGAGTTACCCAATAGTCGTAACAACTGTGTTTCTGTTTTTTCTTTTTCAGGCATGATATTTAGAATGATAATATTTAAAGGACGTATATCCTGAGAGTATGCTCTATTTTCATCCATAATAAAGATATTTTCCTGTTCAAGGATTTCTTTCGCTGGTAAGTGATTTGGAATATTGATTGGCAAAGAAAACACCTCCGAAATAAGCTTTATATTTTTGTCATAATAATAATTGATAAATATGATAAATGACTGATTCTTTATTATAGAAAGTTTAGAAAAATAATTCAATTTATATATTTCAAATAATAGTTTTTCTACATCAATAATTTGACATATTGATTGATGGATAAGGATGTATGGTAATATATTCTAAAGATCATTTTAACAACAAAGTGAGGAAAAAACAGTGAATAGTCATCAAAAATTTAAATCAGATATCGAAATTGCCCTTCAAACACCACTTTTACCAATTCAGCAAATAGCCGATAATCATTTAGATTTAAAGGAAGAAGAGTTAGAGCTATTTGGAAAATATAAGGCTAAAATTTCTCTTGATGTTTTAGAAAGATTAAAGGAGAAAGAACCAGGTAAGCTTATTTTAGTTACATCAACTAACCCAACTCCAGCTGGAGAAGGAAAATCAACAGTAACAGTAGGTTTGGGTCAAGCACTTAATAAACTAAATAAAAAAGCGATTATTGCAATGAGGGAACCTTCGCTTGGACCAACAATGGGATTAAAAGGTGGAGCTACAGGTGGCGGCTATTCTCAAGTTCTTCCTATGGATGAAATAAACCTGCATTTTACAGGTGACATACATGCAATTACGACAGCAAATAATGCATTAGCTTCATTTATCGATAATCATCTTCACCACGGAAATGATTTAAATATCGACCCTAGAAGAATTGTATGGAGACGAGCATTAGATTTAAATGATCGAGCTCTTCGAAATATTACCATCGGCTTAGGTGGACCTACAAATGGCATTCCAAGAGAAGATCATTTCGATATTACGGTAGCTTCTGAAATTATGGCTGTTTTATGTTTAGCTAGCAGTTTAGATAATCTTAGAGAGAGACTTTCAAGGATAGTAATCGGATATACATATTCAAAAGAACCGGTTACAGTGGCCGACTTGGGTGTTGAAGGAGCTTTAACTCTTCTATTAAAAGAAGCAATAAAGCCAAATCTTGTTCAAACAATAGAACATACACCGGCTCTAATTCATGGTGGACCATTCGCGAACATTGCACATGGTTGTAATAGTTTGCTTGCGACCAAAATGGCGACAAAGCTTGGAGATTATGTGGTAACTGAAGCTGGATTCGGTGCTGATTTAGGGGCGGAAAAATTCCTTAATATAAAATCTCGAATTGGAATGCTTAATCCTTCTGCTGTTGTCATCGTGGCAACAATAAGAGCTCTTAAAATGCATGGTGGATTGAGGAGAGATCAATTACAGCAAGAAAATACGGATGCTCTAATAAAAGGAATAGCAAACTTAAAAAAACATATTGAAACAATAAAAAGCTTTGGATTACCATACGTTGTAGCAATTAATAAATTTGTTTCTGATACAGAAGCTGAAATAACAGAACTATTAAATTGGAGTGATCAGGAAGGTCATCCTGCTGTTATATGTGAAGTATGGGAACATGGCGGCAATGGAGGAGTAGAACTAGCTGAAAAGGTACTCAAGATTATTGAAGAGGGAGAAAATTCTTTTCAATTTCTATATAAAGATGAAGATTCGATTGAACAGAAAATTTTCAATATTGCAAGTAAAGTTTATGGAGCAACAGGAGTTCAGTTCACGAATAAAGCAAAGAAACAAATTCAAGAATTTGAGTTCTTAGGATGGAGCAATTTGCCTATTTGTATGGCTAAAACACAATATTCTTTAACAGATGATGCCTCTGTGTTAGGTAGACCTGAAAGCTTTACGATCACAATACGTGAATTAAAGGGCTCTTTAGGTGCCGGCTTTATCGTTGCTTTAACCGGTGATATCATGACAATGCCAGGTTTACCATTTGAACCTGCAGCTCTAAATATGGATGTTTCAGTAGATGGAAAGGCAACTGGCTTGTTCTAGGAGGTATATATGTTTGATCCAACTGTCTTTGATAACTTGAAAGTAGTAATAGAAGGATATATATATGACTTGGACCTTGAAGGGAAAATAAATGTTATTGGTCGAAGTGATATTGTTGACTTAGCCTCAATGGTTAGAAAATATTTAATTACAATTGAAGATGTTAGAAAAAGCAAACGGTCAATCCTTATTGAAATTGAAATACCTCACCGGGAATTATCTGGAGAGCTGTTAGAAACAAATGAAAAGCCCGGCTGTTATGTGACTGTGACATTTTGTGAGAACAACGGTACAAATGAATATGATGAATTATTACTAAAAAAATTAAAAAGACGTTGGGGAAAACAACATGTTGTGAAGTTATTTTTAACAAAAGAGATAACTGACCTTAGCGTCAAGTATCATCACAAATATATTGTGGAGTTTCAAACTTTATTTGGTGAAGATTCCATTGATGATTTAATAAATATTTTGGACCATTCAATTTCATTATTAGGGCTGGGATACAAGAGCTAATAGATTTTCAAATAAAAGGAGGTTTCAAATAATGAGTTTATACCAATATAAAGTAGAAACAATCAAAGGTGAAATAAAAACGTTGGAAGAATATCAGAATCAGGTCCTTCTTATTGTAAATACAGCAAGTAAATGTGGTTTTACGCCTCAATATTTAGAATTACAAGCTCTTTATGATGAATATCATAAACAAGGTCTTACTATTCTTGGTTTTCCTTGCAATCAATTCATGGGGCAGGAACCCGGTAATAATGAAGAAATTGAAAGTTTTTGTGAAATCAACTATGGTGTTCGTTTTCCAATGTTTGCAAAAATTGATGTTAACGGTGAAAATGCTCATCCATTATTTAAGTATTTGGCATCTGAAACTCCAGGATTGCTTGGAACAAAATCGATAAAATGGAATTTTACAAAATTTCTTGTGAATTCTAATGGTCAACCAATAGAGCGATTTTCACCGAATACAAACCCAAAAGAAATAAAACCTCATATTGAAAAGTTACTAAAAGAAGTCTAAACGTTAGACTTCTTTTTCAATGGCTAAAGAACAAGCAAATACTGTAGTTGTCCTCCGGTAAGGGTGGTAACTTGTTTCACTTTATATCCAATACTAAAAAGTTGTGACAACGTCTCAGCACAATTTTGACGAGGTGGCTCGATTGGGGCATGATAGCTACTATATAGTTGCTTAAATTGATTTCGTTCATTGCAATGTAGAAGAATAACATGCTTACCAGTCCAAGCTTGGCCGATCATTGGTTGCTGTTGGTTTCTCGCGTTTTTCATGAACATACTCCTTTAAAAATTGATAAAGTAGTATATGTAAATGAGCTAGTCAGTGTTTTTGTATTTGGAATTTTAATTGGTAGCTATAAAAAAAAGATTGTTATCGTTTCAAAAATCGTTTCTTAAGAATGAGGAGTGTAATTGTGAAGTGGAGAAAACAAAGAAAATTATCGTACAAACGATAGAAGATTTTGTGAAAAAAAGATTAAAGCAAGAGGGTAGCGGTCACGACTGGTGGCATATTGATCGAGTTAGAAAAAATGCCTTACTTATCGGGAAACATGAAGAGGAAGTAAATATGTTCATTGTTGAAACAGCTGCACTTTTACATGACCTAATAGATGATAAGCTGTCAAATGAGATAAAACTAGAAGTGGCTGATGTAAAAAACCTATTAATTGAATTGGAAGTTGATAATAATGAAATGGATGAAATTCTCTCTATCATTGAGAATATAAGCTTTAGAAAGCATATTTCAGCTGGTCAGCTTTCACTTGAGGCGAAAATTGTTCAAGACGGTGATCGTTTAGATGCGATTGGAGCGATTGGAATAGCCAGGACGTTTGCTTTTGCTGGTTCTAGAGGAAATGTGATTTATGACCCAGAAGGTTTGGACTTGTCTAATGCAATACAGCATTTTTATGATAAATTATTAAAATTGAAAGAGTTAATGAACACTAAAACCGGAAAGCTTTTAGCTGAAGAGCGACATCAATATCTCGAAGGTTTTTTGGAGCAGTTTCTAACAGAGTGGAATGGTCCGAAAAAAATATAACACAGGTAGTATGCTCGGCTTTTTCAAAGAATTTGTGTGTTTTTCAACTGTTAAACGTCAATGTAGGTGTAGAAGGCAAACCCTATGAATAGCATGAAAAATAGTGGCTATGTTACAATATCATTACGAAAAAAATAAAGGAGTGCCATTATGAAAATAAAGTCAATTGAACCTACTCCTAGTCCAAATACGATGAAGGTTCTTTTATCAGAAGAGCTTCCTACTGGAAAAAGCAATAATTACAAAAAAGATCAAGCTAGTGAGGCGCCTGCTATCATTAAAGATATTTTATCCATTGAAGGAATTAAAGGTGTTTATCATGTTGCTGACTTCCTTGCTGTTGAAAGGAATGCAAAATATGATTGGAAAGATCTTTTGGCACAAGTTCGTCAAGCATTTGGTGAGGAAGTAGCTGAACAAGCAAATCATGCAACAAATGAAGAAGCATTTGGAGAAGTAAAGGTTTTTATTCAAAAGTTTAATGGAATTCCAATGCAAGTAAAACTTACTGATGGAGTTCTTGAGGAACGATTTGGCTTACCAGATCGTTTTAAAGAAGCGGTTATGACTGCACAACAAGCCGATGACAATGTTGTTCTTGATAGGCAATGGAAAGAACATGGAGTTCGATATGGTGAACTTGCTGATATCGGAAAAGAAGTTGTGGATGAAATCAGTGCTGCTTATTCGGAAGACCGTCTAAAAAGGCTCATTAAAGCAGCAACTGAAAAAGAAAAAACAAAAGTTCAAGCTCGTAAATCATACAAAGTCACCCTTGATATGCTTGATGAGGAAGATTGGACAAATCGTTTCGCACATTTAGACCAAATGGACCCAACCGAAGAAGACCTGCCAGTACTTGAAAAAGCACTTGATGATGAAAAACCATCGATTAGAAGGCTTGCAACTGTCTATTTAGGTATGATTGAAAAATCAACTGTATTACCTTTATTATACAAAGCACTAAAAGATAAATCAGTTACAGTAAGAAGAACAGCAGGTGACTGTTTATCAGATATTGGTGATCCTGCCGCAATGAACGAAATGATCGATGCACTAAAAGATAAAAACAAACTAGTAAGATGGCGTGCAGCCATGTTTCTATATGAAGTAGGAGATGAGTCAGCCCTTCAAGCATTAAAAGAAGCCGAAGATGATTCGGAATTTGAAGTAAGTATGCAAGTGAAAATGGCAATTGGACGAATTGAAGGCGGAGAAGAAGCAAAAGGCTCTGTTTGGAAACAAATGACAGAGAGTAGAAATGGGTAGAACTCAAAACTAAACAGTCAATTACGATTGACTGTTTTTATTTGCAGGGAATTTACTGAATATTATTACAAAATAAAAAGTATGGAGGTATTATGATGACCAAAGATTTGAGAAATGAAAGTAAGGTATTTGAAGGGGCGTTAAGAGCACCAAACCGTGCAATGCTGCGTGCAGTAGGTTTTAGTGATGAAGATTTTAAAAAACCTTTGGTTGGGGTTGCAAGTACTTGGAGTGAAGTCACACCTTGTAATATACATATTGACAAGCTTGCTATTCAATCAAAGAATGGAGCAAATGAAGCAGGCGGTAAAGGGATGATCTTTAATACAATTACCGTATCTGATGGAATCTCAATGGGAACAGCTGGTATGAGATATTCTCTTCCAAGCCGTGAAGTGATTGCTGATTCAATTGAAACAGTTGTAGGTGGAGAAAGCTTAGATGCAGTTGTTGCTATTGGAGGCTGTGACAAAAATATGCCGGGGTGCTTAATTGCTCTTGCACGTATGAATTTGCCGTCAGTATTCGTTTATGGTGGCTCCATTAAACCAGGTAATTTGAATGGAAAAGATATTGATATTGTTTCTGTTTTTGAAGGTGTTGGTCAATACAATGCAGGAAAGATTAATAAAGATGAATTAAGTGAAATCGAGTGTCATGCATGTCCTGGTGCGGGATCTTGCGGAGGAATGTATACAGCAAACACAATGGCTTCTGCAATCGAAGCAATGGGAATGAGTTTACCTGGCAGCTCCTCTAACCCTGCAGAATCAGATGAAAAATTTCAAGATTGCTTTGATGCAGGTGATGCTGTGTATAAGTTAATTGAGAAAGGAATTAGACCAAGAGATATCATGACAATAGAAGCATTTGAAAATACAATAACAGTTGTGTACGCACTTGGTGGTTCAACAAATGCTGTTCTTCATATACTTGCAATTGCACATGCTGCTAAAGTGGATTTATCAATTGATGACTTTGATCGAATTCAAAGACGTGTTCCTCATTTAGCAGACTTAAAGCCAAGTGGAAAATATGTTATGAATGATTTGCACCAAGTTGGGGGAGTTCCAGCTGTTATGAAATATCTTCTTAAGGAAGGCTTCTTACACGGAGATTGTTTAACGGTAACAGGCAAAACAGTTGCTGAAAACCTAGCTGATTGCAAAGAATTAAAAGAAGGACAAAAAGTAATATATCCTGTATCTGAAGCAAAACGTAAAGATGGTCCTTTAGTCATTTTACGTGGTAACCTTGCACCAGAAGGAGCAGTTGTTAAAGTATCTGGTTTAAAGGTGTCGAAGTTAACTGGACCAGCAAAGGTGTTTGACACAGAAGAAGAAGCATCAGATGCAGTTATTTCAGGAGAAATTAAAGCAGGTGATGTTTTAATCATACGTTATGAAGGCCCAAAAGGTGGACCGGGTATGCCTGAAATGCTATCCATTTCAGGGATTCTTGTAGGAAAAGGTTTAGGCGAAAGTGTTGCATTATTAACGGATGGACGTTTCTCAGGAGGATCTCATGGATTAGTAGTTGGTCATATTTCTCCAGAAGCACAAGTTGGTGGTCCAATCGCTTTTGTAGAAAATGGAGACATGGTTACAGTTGATAGTGAAAAACGTGAACTGTCTGTTGCGTTAACAGAAGAACAATTTGAGCAACGTAAGAAAAATTGGGCAGCACCTAAGCTTTTAGAACGAGGTGTTCTTTCAAAATATGCCCGTCTTGTTTCAAGTGCTTCAAAAGGCGCAGTAACTGATTTATATGAGGGAAATGATAAGTGAAAAATGATTTTAAAGCTTTAGCAGCTCATACTTCTCATACAAATTAACGACTAGGTATAAAAGAGTAAGTGAATAAAGAAACAACCTAATGTTTTTAGTTGTTAGGTTGTTTCTATTTATTTGCAAGAATGAGGACCCTATAGTATTCTTTACTTACATTAATGTACATTTTGGAGGGATTTTATTATGTCAATGGCATATGAAGAATATATGAGACAAATGGTAAAACCAATGAGAGCAGAATTAACAAATGCAGGATTTGAAGAATTAACAACAGCAGAAGAAGTGGAACAATTCATGAATGAAGAAGAAGGCACAGTTTTAGTAGTAGTTAACTCTGTCTGCGGGTGTGCAGCCGGCTTAGCAAGGCCTGCCGCAACACAATCTGTTTTGAATGCAGAAAAAAAACCAGATCGAATTGTTACAGTTTTTGCTGGACAGGATAAAGAAGCGACTAGTAAAATGCGTGAGTATTTTAAAGGACAGGAACCTTCGTCACCATCAATGGCACTTCTTAAAAACGGTGAAGTTGTTCACTTTATACCTCGTCACGAAATTGAAGGAAACTCAATTGAAGAGATAATGGGAAATTTAGAATCTTCATTTGAAAAATATTGTTAAAAAAAGGGTGCTTATAGCATCCTTTTTTTACAAGATAAAACAGTGAATTTGGCATATAGGAGTATAAGTAGGTATGATAATCACCACTTCAGGAAGGCCTGATGAAAATTTAATAAAGTCTGCTATAGAAATTGCAAATGAGTTCGATTCAATTTTTTTGAGGAGAAATAAAAGAGCTGTTGATCATTTAAAAAGAGAATATGATGATGACATTCTTGTTGTTGGGAAAAATAGGATGGAACTTCATTTTTCTGATTCTACAGAACCTTTGTTTTTTCATCCTAATTCAGCTATGTTTCGAATAAAAAGGATAATAAAGGGGGAAGATGACCCTTTTTGTTTAGCATGTAAACTTGAAAAAGGGAATTCATTTTTAGATTGTACACTTGGACTGGCTTCTGACAGTATAATTGCTAGCTATGTTGTTGGTCATAAAGGAATAGTTAATGGAATAGAAGGCAGTAAGCCTTTAGCTTTTCTTGTACAAAAAGGTCTTTTACAGTGGAAAACTGGTTTACCTCAATTGGATGATGCAATGAAAAGAATTCATGTGAAAAATACAGAGCATCTTTCTTTTTTGAAAGAATGCCCTGATAACAGTTTTGATGTGATTTATTTTGATCCAATGTTTGAGGAAACGAAAGAAGGGTCCGTTGGATTACAGCCTTTAAAAAGAATTGCAAATTATTCTACGTTAACTAAAGAGACTATTACTGAAGCAAAACGAGTTGCTTCAAAAAGACTCGTGTTAAAAGACCATTGGCGAAGTTCACGTTTTGCCGAATTTCAATTTCAAGTAAATGTCCGTAAAACAGCGAAATTCCATTATGGAGTCATAGATCTGAACAAATAGCAAAAGATAATATCATGGAGGTGTTATCTTTATGCCAAAAAGAAAAGTTGATCCATCTAGAGCCGGCCTTAGCTCTCCTAATGTTGAGGGACAAGGTACCACTATGAATGAAACAGGTGGTAAGCAAGTGGATTCCGCTCGAAAAAAGACAAAGAGAACATAAGTATTTGCTTTGACAACTTATAAGGGTGCTCACGTTTATGGCACCCTTTGCTTTGTTTATGTATTAGTCCGTAATTTCAACGTAAATAAAATAAGCTAGTGTAACAAAAGAAAGTACAACGAATAAAGTATCATAACCCATTTCTAAACCCTCCTATACTTTTTGTACATAATATGTGATAGATAATTCTATTTTAAACGTTTTCGTTCAACAATAAAAGTGTTACATTTTATTGAACAAATTGTTTTTAAATTTTGTAATAAAATTGATATATAATAACCTCTAAGACTATGATAAAATATTGCTATAATCATAATGTTGGGGGAAGAACTGTCATGAACAAATGGTTGAGAAAATCACTCTTTATTTTATTCTCTATCGCAACCTTTGGACTTGTAACACCACCGGCGTCTTTAGCGGCAGTTCAAGAGAAGCCAGCAGAAGATTCGGTGACCAAGCCTACATTCTCGAATGAAAATGAACATGCATTACTATCTGATAACATAGATGTTGAACAGCAAGTATCTTTATCAAAAGATGAAATTATTGATTCTCTTCTTTTTGAAGCAGAGCAAAAATCTTTTTCTAAGTTTGGAGATAAAATTGGCGATGTAATCCAAGATGAGTTTAAAAAAGTGATCCTGCCTAAAATGGAGGAAGTCATTACATATTATGTTAATGTCGAAGATGACGAACTTTTTGAACATGTTGAAATTTCTAAGCCATCCGGTGGAACCGGGGAAAAGATTTTTCACATCTATAACACACAAACAGGTGAGGATGTTTTGCGTTTTCACGTAAGAAGAGAAAATCGTCCTTTAGAAGGCTATTGGTTCAACTTTCACTATCACTCTTATCATGATTCATTTCAATCACATAAAGATTTAGGCAGTATTTATTGGGATAAAAACACTCCTCCAAATTGGATGAGTTACCATTAACGACTTTATTATTTGAAAAATGTTGAAAGAGGGTGACTCAAAAGGTTGTTAAATAACGACCTTTTGAGCACCCTTTCTTTATTTTTTGCATAGAAACCAAATAAGTAGGATTTTTTAATGAAAAAGGGGTATTCCTCCCCTTATTGGCATCCAATTTCCTCTTTTACTTTATTTCTTTTTATTGCTTTCTGCATTTTTTTACAGTTATGCGCAACGCAAAGAAGCCCCCATTCAATTGTATTTTTTTGGAGGCCACGCATCGAAAAGCGTCTGAACTGCTGATTATGTTTTATTTGTCCAAATACACTTTCCACATCACATTTTCGTTGACTATATAATTTTCTTCCTTCTTCACTCTGAAGACGTTCACGAATCTCTTTTCGTTGTCTTTGATTTTCTAGAGATATTGTAATTGTTTTTTGTTCTTTTCCTTTGGCACAAGTTTTTTGGAAAGGGCAGCCGGCACATTCAAAACATGAATATTTTCTTTTAATTGAAACATATTCATTTTCAGAAGTTTTTGAGGTTTCATACTGGAAAACAAGGCTTTGCTTGTTTGCACATATAAACTCATCTAGTTCCTCATCGTACTCCATATTTTCTACACGTTCGATTTTCTTTTTCCAGTTTCTTTTTTGTTCTTGATCAAATGTATTATATTTTATGTACGCTGTTCGTCCTTCTCTTTCTAAAAAGTCATAGTTTTCCTCACTACCATAACCAGAATCGGCAACTATTTTTTCTGGTTTCACTCCGTGCTCCTCCAGGTGTTGAAGATGAGGGATCAAGCAGCCTGGATCACCTGCTCTTTGATGTAGAGAGAAACCTGTAATAAATTGACCTTCTGTTCCTGTTTGTACATTATATCCTGGTTTTAACTGCCCATTTCGCATATGATCTTCCTTCATTCTCATAAAGGTTGCATCATTATCTGTTTTCGAGAAACTGTTTCTTCCATTGAAAAGTTGATTTTGTTCTTCATATTTCATTTTTCGAGGAAGATAGTCTTTCTTTAATAATCGAACAGCTTTTTTTGCCTCTTTATTTTTAGGTTCTGTCTCTAAATGCTTTTCTAACTTTTTAATACTTTCTTCAATCTGTTCTGAAGTAATAGGAGTTTCTTTCAGCTTTTCTTCTAGCCCCATGGAAGGGGCCGTCTTTTCCTCATTTTCAAGGATGTGCTCAATTTGTAAAGCGAGTTGACGATATTTATCATCTAAACTTTTTTCATATTTCTCTGTCGCTTTCCGCCAAACAAAAGTATACTGATTTGCATTTGCTTCAATCTTAGTCCCATCTACAAAATAGTGCTCCAGCTTGACTAATCCTTTTTCACGTAGTAACTCTACAATTGAGAAGAAGACTTGATAGATAATGTCTTTCATTCGCTCTGATCGAAACCGATTGATCGTACGAAAATCAGGAGTTTGACTACCGCTTAACCACATAAAGTAGATATTTTCGGTTAGTAACTTTTCCATTTGTCTTCCTGAATAAACTTTTTGTGTATAAGCATATATGATGACTTTAAGTAACATTTTTGGGTGATAGGATGGGCGTCCACCACCTTTGTAGGGTTGAACCAACAAAGTATCGTCTAGCTTTTCTACAGCTTCGTGAATGTAAATGTCAAGCTAACGATGTACAACTTTGATCGTTTAAGAATGTACAAAATTAATCATCATCTTCTTTTGCTAAGTGATCTTTAATTCTGTAAGAAGGACCAACAATATTTACGACTGTTGCGTGGTGTAAAACACGATCTAATATTGCATTTGCTAATTTAGTATCCTGGAACACCGCATCCCATTCTTTAAAGCCTATATTTGTTGTTAAAATTGTACTTTTCTTTTCGTATCTTAAATCAATCAGCTGAAAAAATAGTTTGGCATCTTCTTTGTCAATTGGAAGGTAAC
Organism: Metabacillus sp. B2-18; assembly: GCF_021117275.1. Taxonomy (NCBI): domain Bacteria; kingdom Bacillati; phylum Bacillota; class Bacilli; order Caryophanales; family Bacillaceae; genus Metabacillus; species Metabacillus sp. B2-18. Next base: position 3,071,921 of record NZ_CP088245.1, on the reverse strand, counting down.
CAATTTCATCAATAATTAATAATTTATACTTCCCATAGTGCTTTAATCGAGATTCTAATCGGTTTTCTAGCTTTGCCTTTTTTAAGTTCAAGATAAGTTCATTACATTTAATAAAATAGGTACTTGTTCGTTTTTTAGCTGCAGCGATTCCTATGGAAGTAGCTAAGTGGGTTTTACCGACACCACTCGTTCCCATGAAGATAATATTTTGTTTATCTTCGATAAACCGCAGAGAAATAAAATCAAGAATCTGTTGTTTATTTATTGCTGGTTGAAAATTAAAATTAAACTCATTTATCTCTTTGCGGTGGGGAAAAGCCCCCACCTTAACCATCGAATTAATCATTGTCTTCTCACGCACATCAATTTCATAGTTCGTTAACTTCATCAATGTATCAACGAAAGATAATTCATTCTTGGTACTAAAATCAATGGTATCGTGAAGATGATTTATCATCTGTTTTAAGTTTAAATATTCCAAATTACTTACTAATTGTTGATAACTACTATTCAATTTTATACACCTCATCCATAGTCAGTAGATTATTTTTAGCTAGCTCGTCAATATCAGGATAATCTGGCATCCCCCGTGACAACACGTCTAGATAATGTTCTTCCTTGTAATTTAATACCTTTTTACTGACTCGATGTTGTGCGATCAAATCCATGTTATAATAAACATGTATGTGGTCGTCATAGACTTGTAAACCTACGGTTTTCCCTTTGTATTCAGCTGGTACTGAATACTGGTTTGATTTGTATGTAATCATACTTGCAGGGTTTACTTTTACGAGCCTGTGTTTGATTTTATAAGAGTCTCTTATTTCTTTCCTTGGTAAGGGGAGTAAGTGACTCTTTTCTTGTTTTAAGGCAAGTATCGGAATTTTCCTATTACCTTGATTAAAACTTTGATTATGGCGTTCACAAAGCATTTGTACAAATTGATGAAGACCTTCAAAAGTGAACTTCCCCTGATACGCATGAATTTCATCTAAAAGCTTCATAATACTCTCTACTTTCCCTTTTGTCCTTGGTCTTCCTGCAATACAGGGTTTAATTTCAAATCCACTATCATTGGCAAATTGTTCAAAACGTTCATTAACCACTCCTCCTGAATATTCTGTTCTATGTTCATCCATTACTGTTTTCATATTGTCTGTTAATATGGTCTTTGGAACCCCTCCGATTGCTTCAAAGCTCTCCATCAAAAATGACATCAATACACTTTGTGACTTTGACAGGGTCAAACCATAAGACTTGTATCTCGAATTTCCTAACAGAAAGACTCCTACATTGACCTTTAAAATTTCTCCCTCAGACGTTACGTATTTTATGTTCTCCTTCCAGTCGAATTGTGCTTGTTCCCCTGGAGGGGTTTCAAACCGAATAACTGATTGATTGGCTTGAGTCTTCTGGCCATCGGTAAAGTATGCTTGGAACTCAGGTTTGTTCGATATGTATCTTCGGAAAGAAGACTGGGAACAATCCAAACCGTGGTTGTCCTTTAGGTACTCCCAGAGAACCCTCTTGTAGTAAAAAGTTTGTATTGATTCTTTTGAGAGTAATTCAGAGATCACATCATATAACTCATCTATTCTAGACTTTCTATTACGAGTTTTATTTGATCCCATGCCCTTTAAATACCGATCCACTGTCCTCCTATCTACACCCATTTCACGCCCAACCTTACTTTTATTTATTTTCATATTTAAGCTCTCCATAAGAAATTTTAACTGTGGTAAATCTTCTAGGCTTTTAATTTCTATTTCTGTCTGTAAATCTAGCTGTACATGCATTCTCTCCACCTCAAAGTAATTATGCATGCATATTGCAGAACTGTACATTCTTATATGATCATCTTTGTACATTATTAAATTAGCATTTATATCGTGAACAATGATAGATAAATGATTTTGAGGTATGAGAATTTCAAGGTCTAATGGAAGAACTAACTGATTCATGTTATAATTAACGAAAGAGATATGATCATATTTCATAAAAAAATCGTTCCTTTCTTGTATAAGGTGGTGTGGTAACTTCATTATACAAAATTGGACGATTTTTTTGTTTTAATTTTGTCTTTTAAAAAGCTGTTTTCGTAGATTGATGCAGATAAATATTATTTAAAATGGATAGTGGAATGGAGCGGAAGACACTTGACTCCTGCGGGAGGTAGAGGAAAGGCTGAGACCCCGCAGGCGAAGGCGAGGAGGCTCAGCTTCCTCCCCGCGGAAAGCAAGTGTCTGGAGCGCAATGTAACGAACCAGTTTTTATATTTAACTTTATTAAAAACACTTTTAAAAAAAGGCTAACCCAAAGGTCTAAAATCTAGACTTTTGGGTCAGCCCCTTTTGCTTTAATCATTTTGATACAAAAACCAATAATCTATTCGATTCCACACTTCTAGTTAAAAATGTCTATTTATGATAGTATAGTAGAAAAGTAATTTAACCTGCAAACCTCTTAAGTTTTCTACAAATTTGTCATTAGTAAAGAGGGGATATACATCATGAAAAAGACATTATTTATTCTTTTACTCTCTCTTATTTGTATTCCATTTTATCATCTAGCAAAAGCCTTTCCTGAAGGTGTTCAGCTATCTTCATATAAGTTTGAAACAAATGGATTATCCTTATCTAAACCAATAGTTAGTGAACTGGTTTATTTACCTCCCAAAGGCTTTTCAGAAAATGATGCAATGAAGATGATAGAAAATATACAAAAAGTAGATGAAAACATTTTATTATTAGCAGCAGAGGAAAGTATTCAAATTAAACTATTCACTGGTTCTTTAACTAGTCAAAATGGTTTAGATAGATTAAAAGACTTGAAACCACGTGGATATGAAACAAATGATCCGAATTGGGAGTTAGTTCCGGGGATGAGTGATAATAGAGTCGTTTATGCAAAAATCGGGCATAGCGAATTTGGAAAAGGACATGGCTCTGTGTCACTAGAGCTTCATGAATTTGCTCATGCTGTTGATCGTTATGTTTTCCAGTACGTTCGAAAAAATCCACTCTTTTTAAATATCTGGAAACAAGAAGTTGACTCTCTTTTTCCGCTACAATCATATTTTATCCAATTCCCTGAAGAATATTTTGCTGAAACATTTGCCATGTATTATTACAATAATCAAACAAAATTAACTCTACAAGAAAAAGCTCCGTTAACTTTTACATTTATTCGTTCACTAGAAACACAAGCAGCAGAGATACGCAAAAATATTTATGTGAATTCTCAATATTAAAGTATGGTAAAATACATGAAGGATTAAAAGTAAGGGGAAATGTCTAAATGAAACAATATTTGGAATTATGTCAACATGTACTTGCAAATGGAGTGATAAAAGAAGACCGAACAGGTACGGGGACAATAAGTACATTTGGTTATCAAATGAGGTTCAACCTTAAAGAAGGATTTCCGTTAATTACGACAAAAAAATTACACACTAAATCAATTATTCATGAACTTTTATGGTTTCTTAAAGGTGATACAAATATAAAGTATCTTCAAGATAATGGTGTGAAAATTTGGAACGAATGGGCAGATGAAGATGGAGAGCTGGGTCCAGTATACGGACATCAGTGGAGAGCATGGCCTGCAAGAGATGGTTCTACTATTGATCAAATTACGAATGTTGTCCAGCAAATTAAAAACAATCCAGATTCCAGAAGATTAATTGTTTCAGCCTGGAATGTTGCAGATGTTGATTCTATGGCACTACCACCTTGTCATTGCTTCTTTCAATTTTATGTAGCAGATGGGAAGCTTTCATGTCAGTTATATCAACGTTCTGCTGACGTTTTCTTGGGTGTGCCATTTAATATTGCATCATATGCTTTACTTGTTCATATGATGGCACAAGCAACTAACTTAGAGGTAGGAGAGTTTGTTCACACTTTTGGAGATGTTCACATCTACTCAAATCATGTTGAACAAGTAAAAGAACAATTACAACGAGATCCTAGGCCTTTACCAACTTTAGTGGTGAACAAAGATGTTAAATCTATTTTTGATTTCTCTTTTGAGGACTTCAGTTTCGAAAACTACAATCCTCATCCACATATTAAAGGAGCTGTTAGTGTTTGATTTCTTTACTAGTAGCAATGGATACTAATCGCCTTATTGGAAAAGATAATCAACTTCCATGGCACCTCCCACAAGATCTGGCTTATTTTAAAAAATCGACGATGAATCATAAAATTGTAATGGGAAGAAAAACGTTTGAATCTATTGGTAGACCACTACCAGGTCGAGAAAATATTATTGTTACTAGAGATCGAAATTATTCCCAAGAAGGATGTTTAGTCCTGAATTCTTTAGAAGATATAGTGGAACTATCTGAGCAATCTGATGAAGAAATCTTTGTCATAGGAGGAGCGGAGATATTTCAGCAAATCTTACCTTGCAGTGACCGCCTTTATATTACACATATTTATCATGAGTTTGAGGGAGATACATATTTTCCTAGAACAAATGAAGAAGAGTGGGATATGGTGAAATGTGATAAAGGAATGAAAGATGAAAAAAATCCTTATGATTATGAGTTTGTTGTATATGAGAAAAAAGCATCATTTCGTTGAAGAACGAAATGATGCTTTTTTTAATTTTAATTCATACTACCTTTTAATGTTATTTTTAAGGTTTCTTTTAAAAGTATCAAAATCAGCCTTTATGTAATGAAAACATTTAGGATCTCCACCATGATCAGGGTGTGTTAGTTTTAATAATTCTTTGTAACTAGCAACAATTTCTTTTTTACCTGCTATTTTTGCTAGACCTAATTTATGCTGATATTCTCTTAGGTGATAAGATAGATCATAAGATGTGGGTTGTTCTTGTTGATCATGGTCGCTATTTTTATTTTTATTCATTGAATTTTCTTTGTATTTGATTAAGTCATCTCTTAATCTAATATTTTCTTTTAATAATTGAGTAACTTCCTTTTGTAAGTCATTATTTTCCTTTTTAAGTAGTGATATTTCTCGGTTTAAATTTTCTCGTTGTGTTATAAAGGAACTGGTAGCATCTTTATGAATGGCTTTTATCCCTTCAATATATTCATCTTGTAGCTTAATTTTTGTTTGAAGTTTCTTGATAATTTCATTTTTTTCATCTCGCAGGCTGTTTTGTAATAACTTCGTTGTTTGTTTATCAATACTGTAGCCGTTATTTTCGGAAGAAGTGATTATTCCTTCTTTAATCCACTTTCTTATTGTTAGCGTTCTTATACTCTCAGAGACTCCCGCTTTAGTGAGTTCCTCTACGGCTTCGTAAATATTCATATTGTCCCCCTAGTTTTTAATATCAAAAATACTCACTATAATATAAGTTGAACAAAGGAATTTTTTGTACTTATAATGAAATGAAATTGAAGGATTGTTTGCAATATAATAATATGCTACATTACTTATTAAAGATCTTTAATAAGTTTTTGGTAGTGTCAAAAGATTTATGAAAACTACCTAAAGGGTTAGCTTCTCTCCTATTTACTGGATGGAGATGCGCCGCAATCTCTCTTGACAAACACGCCAATGGTTTGTGGATTGTTTAACAAGGGCGAAGGGAACAAAAGAAGGCATACCAAATAAGCCCTTGGTTGTTTCCATTTTAAACCATTGGCAAGTTCGGTTTGTCAAGAGTTCGCTCCGCCGATTGCTGAATTAGCTTAAGGGCTCAGCTAAACAAAAAGTTAGGCTTGTCTTTGTTCTACTATCCATTGTTGTGCTAATCCAATGAGCTTTGTCCAACGTGCTGGCATTGTTGGAAGCCCCTTGAGTTCTGGATTCACTACGGGCACTTTTCCTTCTAAGGCGGCATGCGGACGCAAAAAGTTAAAGTAGGCCG